>JBBQZT010000176.1:0-1745 GCA_038207455.1 Chloroflexia bacterium | reverse complement strand
CGGATGAGCGCGAGGCGGTGCTGGAATATCGTTCAGCCGGGTTGTTAGAGTTTTGGCTCAACGGGCAGCCAGTCGCCCGACCCACTACTCCAACCGGGGGCGAACCAATCCAGAGTATAGTCTTTAACAAGTTTCAGAGGGCGCAGCGAACAGCCATAGTCAAGCTCAAAACCGGGCCAAACACGTTGGTAGTTGCTTCCGCCCCGCCGGAACGTTCGCACTGGTGGTATTTTGGCGTAGCGGTGGTGCGGCCTGACGGTTCGTTGATGAACGACCTGAGCTACACGGGTGGCCCAGGCGAGGGGGACAACGCCGCCGCCCAGCCAGACGAAAGCCCCGAACGGAATCCGCCGACGGAGCCAGCCTCAGCCGACACTTTTGGGGATGCTCAGACTGACAAAAACGCATAAGGCTTTTGTGGGACACTGTTCTGTTAAAAAAGGTTTTGTGGGACATTGCTCCGTCAATGGATACCGGAAACGAAATCAATTTTTAAGGTAACTACTCAGGGTTTATCATTCCGAGGAACGAGGAGTCTGTTGCTATAAACCCGTGCAGCCTGAATCAAAACTTTAGCTGCTTCGCAAGCTTCCGCTGGGTACCCCCTGGCTGGCAGAGCCTGCGTTCCGCAACCCTACGGGCCGTGACAGGTGAGTAGTTACTTTTTAAGTGTATTGTACCTTCCCCCCTTTTTGTGGTAAAATAAGCCAGTAAATACGTTCTTTTGTTCTGCTTTAGAAACGGAGACTGGCTTGGCCCGTACCAAAAAAACCAAAACCCCCGATACCGCTACTCAGCACGAGGCTCAACTGCTCCTGCTTGACCCTGGCCGCTACGAACAGCCGCGCCTGATTTTTGAGGACGGGGCTTTGGTGTTAAAAGCGGTGCGGCACGAGCAAACCGAACTGGCCTTGCCGGATTATTTCGTGTGGCACGCCGGGCATTGGGTCGCGCCCGCCTACCGCTATGCTGATTTACGTCAATGGCTGGTCGAAGGTGGGAAGAACATAACCAACAATATACCGCGCTATGTATATCAGGCGTTGCTTAACGAGGGTGAGGCCAGAGCCGCCAAATTCGACTTTAAGCGGCGCGACGGCCTCAACCCTGCTGAACCAACCGCGTCTCCAGCAAGTCCCAACCTACCAGTTAATCTTTACCAATATCCCGCGCCCACCGTGAATCAGGCTAAAGTAGCCGAAAGCGGCGTGGCCTATCAAGCCAGACCCCAGCCATCTGGCAAGCCAAAAATTCAAGCTCTACGACCCTATCAGCAAGAAGCGATTGACTCGTGGAAGGCGTTGGACGGGCGCGGCACGATTGTCTTGCCGACAGGGGCGGGCAAAAGCATCGTAGCAACCCTGGCAATTGATTATGTGCAAGCCCCCACCCTGATCGTCGTACCGCAACTCGATTTACTGCATCAATGGTACGAGAATTTGAGTGAGATTTATGGGCAGGACAATGTAGGCGTGTATTTTGGCGAAAAGAAAGATATTCGGCCCATCACCGTCACTACTTACGTCAGCGCGTCGTCACATCTGGACGAGTTGGGCAACCGCTTTATGCTGCTGATTTGCGACGAAGTGCATCACCTGACGAGTGCGGTCTGGCAACAAGCGGCCCGGCTTTCGATTGCGCCCAAACGTCTGGCTCTTACCGCCACCTATCCTACCGATTTTGAAGACCATTTGTTGTTACAGGAACTAATCGGGCCGCCTTGTTATTACAAAGCCCCGGCAGAT
>JBBQZT010000175.1:0-1894 GCA_038207455.1 Chloroflexia bacterium | reverse complement strand
CCAGATAGGCTGCGACTACGGCTGGTTGGTCTGCCACGTAAAGCTGCTCTAACTTTTCAAGTAAGCCCGGCGTTTTTTCGATGGTCATACTTCACTACGCTTTCTTTGTAACTGCTCAGAATTTTGTACCACGCGGGCGCGAGGACGCGCCGCCTACAATTTGTTTATCCCACCCTCTGAACACTTGCCTTTTATCAAAACTTGAGTTCATTGAGGGCGTTCCGCAAATCGTCGTCGCTCCAATCGTCGTCCTCATCAGCGTCGCCCGTCGTGTCGCTTTCGTCGTCCTCGTCAGCTTCGGCAGTGGTGAAAGTATAAGACCGGGAAGCGACGCTAACCGGGGCGGCAGGGGTCAATTGCGAAACTTTTAGCTCGGCCTTCGCCAGTAGTTCTTCGCACAAGCGTGCCAACAGCGTGCCTTCCTCAAACAAAGCCAGCGACTCGTCTAAGGGTAAGCCGCCCTGCTCCAACTTGTCGGCGGTTTCGGTAAGCCGATTATAAGCCTCCTCAAAACTCAACGCAGCGTTTTTTTTAGTCTTTTCTATCAAAGTAAATCTCCAAAGCTATCCAATTTGACCTTATATAGCCACGTAGCTAAAATTTGTAGCTAGTATAATATGTTGGTTATTATACATCAGAACTTATTGGAAAGAACTAGAAAAATCCAGATGCAAGAAAATTTAGACGAAAATAAGAACCGCCGAATAGTAGCTTTGGCGGGCGGAGTGGGCGGCGCGAAACTGGCATTGGGTTTGTACCGCTTGATGCAAAGCCAAAACCGCGCCAGCTTGCTAAGTATTATTGGCAACACCGGAGACGACCTGGAGATGTTCGGGCTGCGAATTTGCCCCGACCTGGACACCATTCTTTACACTTTGAGTGGTCTCGCCAACCCTGTTGTTGGGTGGGGCATCGAAGGCGATACTTTCCACACGCTCGAAATGCTCAAACGCTATGGCGAAGATGCCTGGTTCTGGCTGGGAGACCGGGATTTCGCCACCCATATCCTGACGACCCAATGGTTACGCGCAGGCGACAGCTTGACCGAGGTGATAGCAAAACAGGCGGCGCAATTGGGGCTGGAGTGTCAACTTTTGCCGATGGCCGACAGCGATGTACGCACAATAATAGATACGGACGAAGTGGGCGAAATGCCTTTCCAGGAATATTTTGTGCATCGGCAGGCCAAAGATACCGTGCGCGGTTTGCGTTTGATGGGGGCGGAACAGGCCCAGGTCAGCCCGGCGGTAGGTGAGGCATTGGGCCAGGCCGGACTTATTATCATCTGCCCCAGCAATCCCTACTTGAGCGTCTGGCCGATATTAGCCGTGCCGGGTATGCAAAAATTATTGCAGACGGCTCAAGCACGCGGCACTAAAATCGTAGTGGTCAGCCCTATTGTGGGTGGCATCGCCCTCAAAGGCCCGGCGGCAGCGATAATGCGGAGTATGGGCAACGCAAGTTTGTTAGTCAAGTCTGCCTGGATTAATATGTCCGGCCCCCCAATGACGATAATGCGAAGTATGGGTCAGGAAACCGAAGCCTCGGCGTTGGGTGTGGCCCGTTTGTATCAAGGGCTGGCCGACGTTTTTGTGTTAGACACAGTTGATGCTGACCAGGAGAGCGTAATCCAGGTGTTGGGTTTGCAAACGCTAGTGACGGACACTGTTATGCACAGCGAAGCCGACAAAATTCGGCTGGCTGCCGCTATTCTGGAAAGATTTGAATAAAATATTCATTGACGAAATGATACGACTTGGTATAATAGGCTGGCGCGAAATCAGGTGAAATATCTCAAGTGAGGGCAGGATTATGACGGTAAGCATTGAACGAACGGTGCAGTATTATGATTTACCAGCCGAGGAAGAAGAATTGAGCCAATCATTTATTCATC
>JBBQZT010000174.1:0-1957 GCA_038207455.1 Chloroflexia bacterium | reverse complement strand
AATGTGGGCTCGGATCTCACGTAAAAGCTACATCTGACCTTATTTTTCAAACAAGTGGCGGTAGAGGCCATGTCTGAAAACCTGGTTTACCCTAGCTATCGTGAGCGTGTAGCGGCTCTCAAAAATGTGTAAAGTCGAGCTAAGAGCGTGTCTAATAATTCAAACTTGGCCCGACCAAAAGTGTTAAACTGAGCCTATGGACAATAATAAACCAGTTTACACCACTGATGTCAATGATAGGGAGTAGCAAATAGCTGCACACTCCTTCTCGGCCAAAAACGGCGCGGGCCTAAAATTTAATATGACCGTCGTGAAGTCCTTAACGCCATTTTCTATCTAATTCGCCACGGCGGCGGCTGGCGCGATTTACCTCACGATTTCCTACCCTACCGTCTCGCACTATTATCAAGAATGGCGACGTGCAGGGATTTGGCAAGCGATTAACGACACTTTCAGAACTGAGTTACGAGTAGCAGCGCGGTATGGCTATGCTCTAGTGGCTTAAATTAATTATTAGACACGCTCTTAAAAACCGAAAACCTGTAACTGTACCCGGCTATAGCGGTCAGTATCAGGGTGGGGTTGCTGGGGCAAACGCGAAGCAAATATATCGCTGCCCTGGCCGCTCCACAAAGTTTGTCCCCGACTTCTGGCTGCCAATTTTTTCCATAATAAAGCCTGTTCAAACAGTTCCAGACGTGCGCTCACAAACTGGAAAATGCTGCTGGAAGCTACCACAATCAATTTGGCACGCGGACGTGACAAGGCCACGTTAAAACGGTTGGGAGAAAGCAAAAATCCGGCTTCGGAGGCTATGTAGTCGGGGTCGGAGGCCGTCGTCGAAACGATAATCAAATCGCGCTCCGCCCCTTGAAAACGCTCGACGGTATCAATCGCTCCGACATGGGCCAGAGCCGGAAAACGTTCACGCAAAGCGGCTTTTTGGGCGCGGTGCGGCACCACCACCCCGATACCATCCTTACCTTCTAACCCTAAACGCTGGATAGCCGCCTTAATGATGGGGCTAATAATATCCAATTCCGCTTCGTTATACTGCAAAGAAGCCGCCTCGCTATGCTCAATCACGATTACCGGGTAGTCGGGGTGTAGCACCGCTTCCAGAAAAGCTTCCAAAGCTGGATTAGCCATGTTGACATCAGGCAGGAGGGCGGGCAACCGATTCTGGCGGCGCGAATGAAAACTCACCCCGTCTTGTTGGTAAATATGCTCGGCCAAAAATGCCGCCTGGGTGCGGTGCAAACGGAAACTCTCGCTCAAAGCCACGCGCGGCCAGCCACTATCCAGAAAATATTGAAAGACCGAACGATATGGTTTCGCCCCTACCGTCGGCAAATGTTCTTCATGCTCCCAACCGTGCGCCAATATCGGGGCTAACTGGCGATGGTCTCCCACTACTAATATGGGCGCGGCAGGTTTGAGCCAGCCCGCTGCCAGGAGTGCGTGAGGCAAGTTCATCTGACTAGCCTCGTCCAACACCAGCAAATCAAAGAATTTGTTGTCCACTTCGTCCCAAACCTGGTTTTGTTTGGTTTTGCCGCGCCCGTAATATTCCTTCATCAAGTTATACAGATTGCCGGGTGTCGCCCCAATTATCAACAGTTGCGGCGGAGGAGTTGGCGGTAGTGGGGGAGGAGCTTTGCGGCGGGTGGCTTTGGCAGAGGGGGCTTTGAGTTTGGCTTTAGGTTTGTCTGGTTCAAAAACTTCTCCGTCCAACGCCGCCTTAACCTGTTCCCGATACCAGGGGTCAAGATAAGTGACAGCGATGGGTCGGGCCACTTTTTCGTCGCCACCCGCCTTGTAGATTTTAAGGTGTCTCAGGTCTTGTAAGCTGTTTGGTAAAAGATTTTGGTTTTCCTGGTCTAAACCAAGCGTAGCAGAAAATTCTAATAGTTGCTGCCACTTAGAAGCAATACTTTCCAGCACGATTTCGACAGCG
>JBBQZT010000173.1:0-2839 GCA_038207455.1 Chloroflexia bacterium | reverse complement strand
CGTCCCCGCGCCCGCAATGTGGCCGACCCAACAACTATGCGGGCGCGGGGACGCGCCGCCTACAACTTATTTGGGTATTAGCTCCAGGAAATGTATGTTGAGCGTGGTTGGGTCAAGCCGCAGCAGGTGGGCAATCACGCGGCGGGCCTGGCCTCGTTCGCCCGTAGTCAGGAATTGCAAACGCCCTGCCTCGTTTTGAGGGTTGAGTAAAGCAGCGTTTTCCAGCACCCGGCGGGTCTGGCGGGCTACCGCTTCGCCGCTATCAATAATGCTGGCTCGCTTTGCCACAATGGTAGCCAGGGCCGGACGCAAAAAGGGGAAATGTGTGCAGCCAAGTACGATTACGTCCGCTCCCTTATCCAGGGCTGGTTCGAGATACTGGCGCAACAATTCGCGGGTAAAAGGTGTGTCCTCCTGGCCCTTTTCCACCAGTTCCACCAAACCGGGCGGCGCGATAATCAAAACTTCGAGTTGCGCCGCGAAACGGTCAATTACATCGTGTAGGGCGGGAGCGCGGCCCGTCGCCTGGGTAGCCAGCACTGCGATAATCCCGCTCTGGCTGATCGAAGCGGCTGGTTTGACCGCCGGAACCATCCCCACAATCGGCAGCTGCGGCCATTGCTGGCGTAAATAAGCAACTGCGGCAGTGCTGGCCGTATTGCAAGCGATAACCAGAGCTTTTGCGCCCTGTTCTAGCAGCACAGTCGTAGCGCGTTCGGTCAGTTCGCAGATTTGCGCCGCTGGTCTCACTCCATAAGGGCAGTTGCCGCTATCGGCAAAATACAAAACATCCTCGTGGGGCAGAATTTTTTGGATAGCTTGCAAAACCGAAAGCCCACCCACGCCCGAATCAAAAATACCGATTGGTGCAGCCATATTTATTTTGACAAATCTTGTTCAATAAAAGTGCGCGGGTCGGTGATGAGGCCGTTGACGCGCACTTCCCAATGCAGGTGCGGCCCGGTGGCGCGGCCCGTTGTCCCCACTGTCCCCAACAAATCGCCCGGTTGGACTGTCTGCCCCATGTGGACGCTGGACTTAGCCAGGTGAAAGTAGTAGCTGGTCACACCCAGCCCGTGGTCAAGGGCTACCGTCGTGCCTCTGGCCTGTAATGCCCCGATATAAACCACTTTTCCGGCGGCGGGTGCGTAAATTGCCCCCCCTTCTGCGCCGGTGTTGGGAGCCATATCCAGCCCCCCGTGATAATACAAAGTGTCGGATTTGCCATTGATGGTGCGGCGTTGAGCGAAGCCAGTCGTGAGTGTCCAATCCAGCTTGAGCGGATATTGCCACGCCCCTGTCCATAGCGGTTGCGGACTCCAGGCTTTATAGACCGAGTCCAGCATGGCATCGTCATAGTCATCGGCTTTATGGTCGGCTAGATAAAGCTGGTCGGGCGGGAGTATCAAGTCTTGCGTCCCGAAATCGCGGTTAGTGACAGTGATAACCTGACTCCACTGGCGCAAACGTCCGGTCTGGTCATTAAAACTAAGCGTCAGACGGTAGGGGGCGGGCTGAACCGACGGGCTAATCGGCTCAAAAGCCTTGAGGGTCGGCCCGTTCTGACCGAATTTCAAGTCGTCGCCCCCAAACTTACCCTTTATAGTTTCAGGTTGCCAGGCGTTGTCGCTCCAAACCCGCACCGCCAAAGTACGACCCAACTCAATTTTTGAGCTAAAATTCAGCCCTAAGTTGAATTTTGAGGGCAGCGGCCAACCTTTCGCAGCCAATAATAAGTCGCCGCTGTTACTGTAATCCACCTTTTGGGTTTGCGGGTTATATTCCAAACGTCCCCGCTCGAAATACTGGACGGTCAGGCCATCGCTACTAAATTCCTGGCTGATAGGCAGACCCAAAAATTTGAGTAGCCCATTATTTTGCCAAAAACTCTTGAAAGCGTAGGCCAAAGTGTGGTTGCTTTCGGGAAAGTAGCGTTGATTGGCAGTATCGGTAATGGGGGCAAGCGGGGCAAAGGCCGGATTGGTAGCAAACAAATTTTGGGCGGCGGCCAGTTGCTGACCCAGGAAACCCAGCTGCACCTCGCCCTTTTGTCCTTTTAGTTCGGGGTGATAGACCAGCAAAGCCTGATCGAAAAGTTGAACTTGCTGGCCGTCTTGCTCAAAGGCTTCGCTCAAAGGATAGCCGAAAACGTTGTCTTTGCCGTTGCTGCTCCAGTAAGCCAAAAAAGGGCTTTTGATATAATGCCCCGTCTCGTTTGCAAAGTATGAGCTATCCGTGCTGGCATTACCAGAAGTGGTGGGCGTTACACTTTGGGTCACGCTGGCTGAGGCGGCGGTTGGGGGCGGCACTGCTAAGGTGAGAGGTGCATTGCGACCTAAGACGTACCAGGCTTGGGAAAGCAAAGCTGGCACACCCGTGTTGGCTTCCAGTTCGGCAGCACTGACATTGTGCGGCCCATCAAAAAGGCCGGACGAGCTAGTTCGTTGCTGGACACAGGTGGAAAAAAGCGGCACTAGCAACGCCAGTAGCAAAATTATGGCAATAATGCTGCTGACGGTACGCAGTCTGCGGTCAGCAGTACGCTTGTTGCGGCGGCCCTCGTAGTTGTTAGTGGGGCTGCGAGGTGGCCCGACTAAGGGTTGATTAATGGCTTTACGGCGGCGTTCTTCCTGGCTCGGCCCTTTTTCGCGTTTGTTATTGGCTGGCATAAGCTCCCGTGCTACTATCCTGATTTTTAGTATTATTTACGTCTGTATTTTAACTGATGAACTATCCGAAGTCAAAGCCGGAGCAAGGTTGGGGATTGCTTAATATGTAGGCGGCGCGTCCCCGCGCCCGCCCGGTATGACACTGGCAACAGTGCGGGCGCGGGGACGCG
>JBBQZT010000172.1:0-3466 GCA_038207455.1 Chloroflexia bacterium | reverse complement strand
AGCTACCTGGGCGGGTGTGCCGTAGGTTTGGATTAGTTGCAGGGCGTTGATATGGCCTTCGTAGATACGGCCCACCGCCAGATTCGCGCGCCCCATCTCCTTGAGCAACTGTAATAGAGCCAGTTGGCTGGTTGGTGTGAGACCGAGACCCGCTCCACCCAAACGGGGGGGTAAGGGCGCAGCTAACAAGCCAGCCTGGGTCAGCCATTCAAACTCCTGGGCCGGAAACGCATCGGCCTGAGCGACATCCACGGTAGCGGCCCGCTCTCTACATTTGTCAGCCACATTGGAAGCCCGTTCCAAAACCTTAGTTTGGTCAAGGTCAGTTGCGGGGGCGGTTATCTGCATCAACATTTCTCCTTATGTTAGGGCCATAGCCTTTTCAATATAGAACGGCAAATCTAATGCCACAAAACAGTCGGCGGTCATTGGGTTTTGCATTGATATGTGGAGACGAACACAATTATAGTGTTGATTTGTGAATCAGGCAGTGCCTACCTGCTTTAGGGCTTGCCGTTTTGGGAACGGTTTGTTACAATAACACCACGAACCTTTTGGGGCATAACATTCGGTAGAGGAGCAAAA
Organism: Chloroflexia bacterium; assembly: GCA_038207455.1. Classification (GTDB taxonomy): domain Bacteria; phylum Chloroflexota; class Chloroflexia; order Chloroheliales; family Chloroheliaceae; genus JBBQZT01. Next base: position 2,881 of record JBBQZT010000172.1, on the reverse strand, counting down.
GTTTTGGCTGTAAGCGTGGCCGGGAAACTGCTTAAAATTGTTTTTGGCCTGGTGATGGTGGGCATTGTGGTGGCTGCTGGCTGTGCTATCTTCTTCTTTACCGAGTTGGGGGCGCGGCCTAGCAATAATCCTGACCCGGTGGCGTTCAGCATCACTCCCGGCGAGACTTTTAGCCAGGTTTCCAGTGAACTACATACTAAAAATCTCATCAGGAACGAATTTATTTTCCGCTTGCGGGCCAAAATGCTAGGTGCTACCATCGAGTCGGGAGATTTCACTCTTAGCCGCAACTTAAAAGTAGATGAAGTGTTGGAAAAGCTTTCGCACGGCAGGTTAATCGCCCGAACTGTGACTATCATCGAGGGCTGGAGGGCCGAGGAAATCGCTCAATTGCTGGCCCAAAATAACATCGTCAAACAAGACGAGTTTATGCAACTGGTACGTAACGGCGATTTTAGCCAGAAATTTAGCTTTTTGAAGGACAAGCCGCCCAACGTTTCGATTGAGGGCTTTTTGTTTCCCGATACTTACGAAGTACCGCCGAACTATACCACACGAGACGTAATTGAAATGATGTTGAGCAATTTCAGCAGCAAAGTCGGAGACAAACTCCTGACCCAAATCCAGACGCAAGGCGGAATGTGGAAAGTGATGACTATTGCCTCAATTGTGCAACGTGAGGCCAAACTCGCCACTGAACGCCCGACCATTGCCAGCGTTTATTACAATCGGATCAAGCGCAATATGCTACTCCAGGCCGACCCTACCGTACAGTATGCGCGTGATACTAACAGCTACAATCAAGACGTTAATTTTAATACCTGGTGGACTCCACCTACCAAAGACGATTTGCAGCAAGTCAACTCGCCCTATAATACTTATCTAACCCAGGCCCAAACCCTGCCGCCCGGCCCAATTTGTAATCCGGGGCTGGCTTCGATTCAGGGCGCGGCCAAACCAGACCAGACCGAGTTTTTGTTCTTTGTGGCCGATGCACAGAAAAGCGATGGCTCTCATCTTTTTTCCAAAACTTACCAAGAGCAACTGGACAATATCAGGAAGAATCAAACTGGCAGCTAGGATAAATTTATGTCAGATACTAACAATCAATCGGCCAGATTATATAATACCGACGGTTCGCCGCGTGAGGTGGGAGTAATCGGCCACCCGGTGAAACATTCGTTATCTCCAGCCATTCACAACGCCGCTTTCGCTCATTACAACTTGCCGCATCGTTACCAAAAGTGGGATGTTGAGCCGTCCGACCTGCTACTATTTTTGAAGCAGGCAGGGGCTGGAAATTTCCTGGGCCTTAATGTAACCGTACCATACAAAGAAGCCGTGTTACAATACCTGGATGCGCGGGACGAAATTGTAGAGGCTATTGGTGCGGCCAACACATTGCTTGTGGAAGCGAATGTAGTAACTGGCTATAATACCGACCCGGCGGGTTTCTTGGAAGCTTTGCAAAGCGAGGCCAATTACGAACCAAAAGGTAAACGTACCCTGGTTTTGGGCGCGGGTGGAGCGGCACGGGCGGTGGTTTTAGCTCTTGCCAGCGAAGGGGCTGTCGAAATCGTGGTTGCCAACCGTACCTTTGAACGCGCTGCCGTCCTAGTCAGCGAAATCGGGCCGCTATTCCCTAATGTACATATCTTTGCTACCCCCCTCGACCCGGCGGCCTGGCCGAGCAATCGTAATCCGCGCACTCTAGTCGTCAATACTACTTCACTTGGTTTGCTTGAGCCGGACAAGCCTTTCCCTATTTCGCCGGAAGCCCTGAGCGGACGCGACCCTGACCGCCATACTATCTTTTTCGACCTGACTTATGGTGACACGCCTTTTCTGAAAATGGCCCGACCTATTGCCGCTCACGTTTTGGACGGTCTAACCATGTTGGTGGCACAAGGGGCGCAAAGCTTTGAATTATGGACGGGCCTGGCTGCCCCACGCCAACTAATGCTAGAAGCCGCCCGTAATGCGCTGGCCGCCCGCGATAGCCACAGTTAAAGGAAATCATTTTGGCGGTAATCGGCTACATCTTGGTGAGCCTCAGCGGGTTAGCCATAGGCTGGCTTGCCAACGTTGTCGCTCAACGCCTGCCCAACGAAAACCGCCCCCTGTTCGGCCCTTTACGTTGTGTCCGCAGCGGCGAAAAATTGCGCTGGTACGATACCTTTCCTCTATTCGGCTTTCTGATTCAAGCTGGCAGATGTCGCCATTGCGGTAAAAAACTGCCGCTTCGCTTCATAGTGCTGGAATCGCTTATTTTAGTATGTCTGCTTGTAGCGTGGCCCATCTATGACAAGTACGGTCTAGGAGCTTATTTTTTCAACGCCTTCGCTATAGTCTTGCTAATCACGATTGGGGCAATAGACTGGCGGTTGCGGCTGATTTTCCCCATAATGATTTACCTGGGTTTGGTGGTGGCCTGCCTTGCTCCGTTAATCGCGCCCGGCACGCAAGGCGAAAACAGCCGTGTCTCCGGAAATTTGTGGAGCGTGGGTGGGGGAATGGTACTGGGAGCAGGCTTTTTTCTGCTAATCTACTGGCTGGCTTTACGCATCTACCGGGTGCGGGCATTGGGTTTTGGTGATGTGCTTTTAGCCCTGCTAATCGGGGCGGAAAGCGGCATCCCACAGGTGGTTTCGGTGTTGTTTTTAGGTTCGATTATCGGCGGCATCGCGGCCTTGATAATTTATGTGGGCGGGCGCAAAAAAAGCCACGATTTTATCCCCTATGGCACATGGATGTGTATGGGGGCCGTTCTAAATTTTATCTTTGGCAACGCGGTTTGGCAGTTCGGCCCCCTCCAAACACTGGCCGGACTGTTGAACCTGACTTTCACCATCGTTTCGCTGTGGATAAATCGGATTTTTGT
>JBBQZT010000171.1:0-3505 GCA_038207455.1 Chloroflexia bacterium | reverse complement strand
AGGCGTGGTTTTTGCTCACCTGTGCGTGATCAAGATGTAAATCGGAGTCGTTATGCCTACCAATTATAAATTTTGACTTGTTAATCACCACCTCGGGTAGTGTTTTTCCTGTGCTGACATCCAGACAGCTTAAACGCGGTGCATCTTCCCACCCGGTAGCCGTACCACTGCTATTCAAGGGTGTCTCAGAACTATTAAAAAGCTGCATTTGTATCTCCAACTATCTGAAAAATCAATACAAATCAAGCGTAACCTCTGTTTGTCCACCGTTGAGCAGCAACGGCAAACTTAGAGGTGATTTTGACAACAAAATCAGGTTTATGCCTTTCCAATACCAAAGATAAATGATGGTATTAAAATATTAGGCCGAATTACAGAGATTATATTGCCACCTAAAAGATAAACCATCAAACTTTTTCAAGCCTGAATGTTTTGCGTATTGGATAGATCGTATCTTATCACTCTTTTTGCTATTTGTAAAGAACTTTATATACGAATTTGCAAGCTTAACCTGCGCCCGCAGAAACCTGATTTTAATACCTCGTCAGGAAGTTGTCACTCTTTTGTCAGTCAGATGATTTTTTATAGGTCTTGCATTTTCCTGAGATTGCTGTTAGCATTAGTCGTAACAAAACTGATAGTCCCAATTGGATGGTTGAATTGGCTTTTGAGTGAAACGTGGCAAAAGTTATGGCTGAAACTAGCACAAGTAACGGTAAAACCGCCCCCCGGACCGAAACGCTACGGCTAAAGGCTTATGGCGCACATAATCTTGGCCTCTATAAGAAGGTGGATCAGGACAGAGTCTTTAACCAGCCTGAAAACCTGATGAAGGCGCGGCCCGAACTGGGTTATTTATACATTGTGGCCGATGGCGTAAGTTCAGGTTTTCACAGTGAAATGGCTGCCGAACTTGTTTGTCGTCAGCTGCCCCAACTGTACTATCACAAGCTAGGTAATAAGCTTAGTTTTGAGAACTATAGCCCACTTTTCTATGCCCGTACTGCTCTTAACGACGCAATTTTGGAAATCAACCGTCAGGTTTTCGAGCAATCTCTACTGCCCGCAACCAAAGATTCGTCCACTACGCTTGTTTGTGCTTTGCTGATGGGCAAACAGGCGGTGATTGCTCATGCCGGGGATAGCCGAGCCTACCTTTATCGGCCCAGCAAAAATCGCAAGTTGCCACGCCTTTTTAAGCTGACCCGCGACCATAGTTGGGGCGAAACCGAAGGTCTGGAACTGGTGCAGGCGGGCAAGCTGACCCTGGACGATTTGCGCCGCGATAAACGCCGCCATTGGGTGACGCAGGTGCTAGGGCCGCAAGCTGACCTGGAATACGTGGATTTTTCGGTGTGTAATCCCGACCTTGCCCAACCAAATGAGGCCGATTACACCGCCGAGACTGTTACACTTAGGGTGGGAGATTGGCTACTATTATGTACCGATGGTTTGTGGGACATGGCGGAGCGCAACGATCTAACGCTGTTGGAAAGTTGGGCTGACGAAGCTTTGGCCCAGGCTGAACCGCAACAGGCCGTCCGTGTTTTGATTGAAAAAGCCTGTGGTGTTGGAGGTAAAGATAATATCGGAGTGGTGGCTATTCGAGTGGATGCCATAGACCAGCAATCTCCCGAATTTGGCCCTCTGGTAGTAGCGCGAGTTAGCTCGGCCACCAACACAGCGGCCCGCACTCTTAATGGTACTGACGGCAAGCATTTCTTTGAAACCGAGCTAGGCGAGGACGAGGCTCCCTTGTTCAGCCAGCAAACCGACTTCATCGAAACACGCGAATTTGAGGGGAATGTTTCTGCCCAAACCTCACCTGCTGCCTGGGTTGAAAACGAAAGTACCCGTAATTTAATACCAGATTGGTTTTCGGCAGAACAAAACTCTATCAATGCCACGCCGCCCAAACAAATTGAACCAGGGGTTTTTAATGGACAAAACACCCTTCCGTCCTCGTCTGCCCCTATTAGCCCACCGCCTGATATGCTTCTACCTACCCCACAACAACAGCTTCCCAAGCCACGAGAGCAAGAGCAGACTCCGAAAGATGATAGGCTTAATCAGCCAACCATTTCTAATAATTATCACCAACCAGCCGAGAGTTATAGCTGGTCCAGGCAGTCTCAAACTTCAAAACCGCCAGTACCACTACCACGTCAAAGTTCACCTAGAATACCACCATCACAGCCACCCTCAGATACTCTAGGAAATAAACAGATATCTAGCGGAAACTCTCAATCGGAAAATTTACGACGACCACCTGTTAATAGTAAGAACTCACAGGTGCAATCTAGGCCCACAAGAGATGCACAAGACTACAGGCGTGGGAATATCCAGAATGAAAACCTGCCTCCAGCGCAGTATGAGCAAACAGAGAAACCAAAAGTAAACTATTTAGGCTGGCCTTTGGTAATAGTGATTACTGCGTTAATAGTTGTTTTAGTTTTTATTCTTATTAATAATCCTTCGTCCCAAACTTCTAGTCCGACTGCCAGGCCCGTGAGGGGTGCTAGTCCTACGCCCGCGATAAACTTGAATATTGCGGCTTTCAAAAATTCAGGTGATGCGCCAGTTGCAATTGACTCTGCTTTTGAGGCGAGATACACAAATCTTTTTAATAAGAAGCCAACCGAGGCCGACGGTAACACTTTGGGTCACGTTATCTCCGGGGCTTTTACCTGGCAATTACCAGAGGGAAAGCAAACGGCCACAGTTCAATTTTTTGAACGCGGATGGTTGCAACAAGTACAAGACCAGAACGTGACATTAGGGGCCATTAGCAAGGCTTATTTGCAACTGCTAACTCAAAAGAAGCAGTGTGAATTTCCGGGTGAGGGTCAACCGCTTGATCAGGAGCAAATCAACCAAATAGAACGGTCGGACGCTTACAAAAAAAACAAATGGCTAGGTAGTCGAGTGAAAGCTTTTACCGTTGATTCGTATAGCTATGTATATTATGAACACGGTTTGTTAAAGCAAGATCTGGACGGTACTTATTCGATTGCCTTGCTGGGTAATGCTTATGCCGCCTGTAATGGGTGGAAACAAAACTAATCTAAATCTAGCCAAAGAGAAAAAGATGAGTAGTGCTATCACTGATAATCCGAATAAAACTGGCGAGGTAATGCAAACCTGGACTACCGCCGGTGCGACCCTGAACCAGGGCAAGAAAAAATCTAGCCAGGAAGATGCTTTTTACCTGCTCAACCACGAATTAGCTGCGCCTAACGCCCGTAGCTGGATTAAACGCATCTACCAGCGCGGCTTGCTATACATCGTGGCGGACGGGGTAGGCGGTCTGGAACGGGGTGAGGAGGCCAGCGAAGGAGCTTGCCAGATTATCCGCGATAATTATTACGCGGTAGCAACTGACCAGCCCGCGCCTTTCGACAACCCGGTGAAGGCTCTTTACCAGGCCATTATGACCGCCAACCACGAGCTTTACGAGCAGCTTAGTAAAAATCAAGTCAAACCCACAGGCACAACATTGGTATGT
>JBBQZT010000170.1:0-3578 GCA_038207455.1 Chloroflexia bacterium | reverse complement strand
TTGCGGAAGGCGGGGTGTAGCCATCGGGAGCTTACCAGTTGCAAACCGTGCGAATTGGTGGCCGATTGTCCGGTATCGTTTCTGTTGGCGACGGTGGATACCGAAGGCAGACGGGGTAGCGATGTGCCGCGCCCTTTCGTGATTAACCCGCCCCTGGACGAAGCCAATATTTTGCAGGTGGGCGAACAACTGGATTTCAGCTTGACTTTGTTTGCGCGTTCGGTGCGTTTTTTGCCATATCTAATCGTGGCTATGCAAAATATCGAGCGCGAGGGGTTGGGCGTACAGCCCGATGCGGCACCGGGGGCGTGGCGACGGGGAGCTATCCGGGTGCGCGAAATAGTTGCCCGTAACAGCCTATCTAACCAGGAGCAAACCATTTTCAAGATTGGCAAACGTTATCTGGACGCGCCGGAAAACCCTATCACCCATAGCCAGGTCTTGCAATTGGCGGCTACACCCGTACCCAATAGTGTACGCCGTCTGCACTTTACCTTTCACACCCCGACGCATCTGGTTACAAACGGTAGAGCCTTGCTGCGCCCCGATTTTCCGGTGCTGGTGCAACGTCTGATTGAGCGGGTCAGTAGTTTATCGGCGCAATATGGACAGGCCGAGCTTGACCTGGACTTTGAGGCGTTGATGGACGAAGCCCGCCACGTGCTTTTGGTAGAAGATTGTACCAGATGGGAGCCAGTCCGCAGTTATAGCCAACGTCAGGGCCGCGATTTGTCGTTAGGCGGGTTCGTGGGCGAGGCGACTTTCAGGGGCCGGGTGGACAAACTCTTGCCCTTGCTCATTTGGGGACAGCTTACCCACGTCGGTAAGGAAGCTACGAAGGGCAACGGCTGGTACTCGCTGGACTTCGACACGCCTCCAGTCTAATTAATTGTTCGATTAGTAGGTATGATACGAGCAGATCATTTTACGGTTGCTGCCATACACCCTTGTTCGTAATAGAAAAACTGCTGCCCTTTTCAACAAGACCCCCAGGTGTCCAGCATATTTCTGCTTGTGAAGTTGTTCTGCCGAATTTACCATCTGTTGCTGTGGTTAGCCCAACTAAAGGTTCGATAACTCCTTGTATTTGTTGGGTAGAGTTAGCTTTAGTATGGGCTAAAAGTGGCGTATTGTTTTCAATAGCACTAACCGAGGGTCTATCACCAGCACAATCCAAAGAATAATGCTCAAAAAATTTTTCTGTAGTATTCTCAGCACAATGAATCTTACGAGTTCGTCCCCAACCATAGTTGCGCTCTCCACCAAATTGTAATCTGGCTATAGCTGCTTGCAAGTTCAACTTGCAAGCGTCTTTCTCAAAAATATAACCTACCAGATAGACGGGATTTGCGCTACGTGTGCAAGGGGCGATAAATTCGGTTTCGTGTAGGCTGGCATCTTCTTTAGAATGACCATCAGTAAGAGCCGTACTAGCATAACTATTCAAGAATTCCCAGGCGAATTTTTCACTATCAGACCAGGGCCAGAGTTCCACCTTTTCTTTACACGTGGTGGGATAAAAATAGCTGAAAGCTAAAAAGTCGTCAACCTGCTTACCTATTCCGATATAATCGCTGCTATCCTGGTCACGGGTAAGACGCGCCGTTATAGCACCCCATAAATTACGGCCAGTCAGGTATGGCCGGGTTTGCTGCAAATTGCCAGATTTACGCCAACCCACGTGTAAGGGCGATTGCAACTCAAATGTTATTTTGTAGGCTGTCCAGGTCATCTTTTATTTCCCTTGTGCTTTCGCTCCATAACGGGCATAAATCAACGTCTGCTCCCATACTTGCTTGACCAGAAAAAGCGTGTCCAACTCGTTGCAAACATTCTCTGTCATAAATTTTAGAGCATCTTGTATAGACGTTCGCTCTGTCGGAACTGGATGTTGAGTATCATCTGATTGCAACATTGCTAATAGGCACTGCCTTATTGCAGTAGCAATTTCTTTATCGTTGGCTCTTGTAATTGAATACAGATAAAGTATGCCAGCATAAACCCCATTTTCCTGTAATACACCTAAAGATTTTGTCACCAAAATCTCGACGCTTCCAGCCTTTTTTATCTTCTCTGCATCGGTATCTCCGGTAACAGTTTGGTTAATAATAGCTTGGGCTTTCCTGGCAGCCAACAAGTCAAGCTTGGTTTCGACAAAGGTTATGCTCATATTTTTAACCTGCCTTTTCTTGAGGTGTTTCTGCTGCGACTACTGGTGATACTGCAATTTTTTCCTGTAGTGACGCTTGTGCAATTATTGGTGATGCTACAACTTTTATGCGGCCAAATCCACGCGTCCCCATACCTCCTACGCCCAGGTATTCCATAAGCCTGAAACCCACTTCCACTACCTCAAGCGGGCTAGTTGGCTGGTTGGTTACACTCGTTGCGAGTTGGTCAGTTTTAGGAAAAGCACTTCTATAATCGTCCTGGATTACATCGCACCAGAACCACGTAGCCCGCGGCACGGCTTCATAAGTAAATAAACCTTTGTCCGCTGCCGCACCTGTTTCAGGGTCAATACTAACCGAAGTACGCACTTCCAAATTGCTATTAACTACCTGACCAAAAATCTTAGGTGTAACCAGAACTAATTGCTTTGCCATGACTTCCCAAGCCTTTTTACCGTCTTTGGTTAGACCGGGTAGTTCTGGTAATATCAACTCTGTTTTTGCCTCAAGTAACAACCAGCCCAGGTTAAGCATCCCGTTTTTAACTGTAATATTGGTAATCGCAAATTCGCTATTTGTAGGTTGTTCTATCAAGCTTAGTTCCACTTTTGCATCTTGATAAATTTGACGTAATATTTCGGGCGTGCTTACCCACACTGGGCCTTGCTGGGAAGCTACAGGGAAAAATAAAATTCGAGCATCACCAATACTTACCGTGCCAGCACGTCCAAGCCCGTTATCGTTACTCCCATCCCCACTATTACTTTCGGCAGCTGTGCCAAAAGTATAGAGAATAGCGCAATCCGCGGCATTTTTATTGGTTTCTTTAAGACTTTTCAGATATTTTTTGTGTTGTCCAGCCGCTTTAGGGCGGCCATAACTCATAGCGGCGTAAGAACGAGCGGCCCCGGCCAGACTTGTACCGGGTATTTTAGGCAAGTTTGTTCCCGGTTCACGCGCAATCGTCATATCCACCCGGCCCAAGCGATAACCGCCTGTACCGATATGGATCGGGTCAAGGGCCATAAAGAAAAAGCGTTGCTGCTTGTATAGGTCGGTACTGGCGGTACTATTAGTAGTTTCGGTTTCGTTCACTTGGCTGCCTCCTGCTGCTTATTTGATGAAACTTCATCGCTTTTAGGTTTCTTTTTGAGGATTTCAGTATATAGCTCAATTACATCTGAAAGCTGCCCGCTTCTGGCTGCTACTATTAACTGTTTAATTTCTTCATCTTTGGGTTTTTTACCTTCTATCCAACTGGCATTACATACTGCATCTGCTACAAACTGTTGGAAGACTTCGCCCTCGCCCCATTCCAGACGTTTGCGCTCAATAATTGCGTCCAAATCTTTGATTTGAGTTTTATGCAAACTTTGCTCTAATATGCCCCACAATGTTTCAAAGTCC
>JBBQZT010000169.1:0-3764 GCA_038207455.1 Chloroflexia bacterium | reverse complement strand
CGCGATGTCGGAGTTGGGTCGTAGCTCCAAAGCCAGTTCCAATAATTCCGGCAGTTGTTCCGTGCGTTCGCAATTCCTAACTAGTTCGGGGGCGAATTCGAGAGTGGTAGTGTGAGGGATATGTTGATAATCAACATCCAGGTCGAAGGCCAGATTGCGAAGTTCGGGCAGGCTGAACTTATCGGTAAAGTATTGGCGTAGTTTGGCCCGCTCCGGCGCGGTCAGTTTGATAGTTGGCATTTTCGTCGAACCTTTTTTTAGTCGTCAGTAAGCAGTCGTCAGTCGTCAGTCATTTGCAGACCGCCAACGGTTAGGAACGCTATTGGATAAATCCAACGTCTAATCACCCCAAACCTGCTGAAGCAGGTTGTTAGGACTTGCTTTATCAGATATTTATAATTGATACGGTCTTATAACACGTTTTAACGTGTTTGGTTTGTATAGACGACGGTTTCAACCGTCGGCATTCCCATTGTCGTTCAACCGTTGGCAACTGACGACTGACGGCTGACAATTGTCGGCTCTCGCCCGAATGATAACATATTTTACCCCAAACATACGCCCTTTGGCTATTGACAAATCGTTGATATATCAATACAATAACCCTAACGTAAACGTAAAGGTTGGAGAGTTATCAGCCGTCAGCCGTCAGTTTTCAGTAAAACACAGAACAAACGGTTTTGACTGATAACTGACGACTGATAACTAATTAAGAAAGGTATTTTTATAAAGAAATGAAGATGGATTTAATTAGAAAAAGAGCGGAGCGGGTGGAAGTGGTGAGCGACGAGCAGCCCTTTGATGCACCCATAATCGAGAAGCCGATTGCACCTTCTACCTATTATAACAGTGTTAATGGAGCGGAAGCCAGACCGATAAGCGGGAGCGAACATAAAAGTATCTGGCAACGCATCGGCGGCACGTTTGTCAAAGGCGGCGCGGCCCTCAAGCATCGCAATTATAGGCTATTTTTTACGGGCCAGCTAATTTCGCTGATTGGGACGTGGATGCAAAATCTGGCCCAAAGCTGGCTGGTGCTGCAACTGACTAACTCCGCCTTTGCGCTCGGTCTGGTGACGGCCCTGCAATTCTTGCCCGTAATGTTTTTGTCGCTGTTTGGCGGCATCATCGCTGACCGCTTGCCGAAGCGTACTACGCTTATCGTCACCCAAACCTCGGCAATGATTTTAGCCTTCATATTGGCAGTATTAACCACCCTCAACATCGTGCAGCTATGGGAAGTGTATGTGCTGGCCGCGTCGTTGGGTCTGGTTAACGCCATTGATATGCCCGTGCGCCAGTCGTTTTCGCCGGAAATGGTGGGCAAAGAAGATTTGATGAACGCCGTCGCTCTCAATTCGTCCATATTCAACGCGGCGCGAGTGGTTGGCCCTGCCGTCGCGGGTATCTTAATCGGAGTGGTGGGCATCTCTCCGGCCTTCTGGCTCAACGGTTTGAGCTATATCGCCGTGATTGTATGTTTGTTTATGATGCGTACCAGCGAATTTCACGTGGGGGCGGGCCGGAAACCGACGGGCAAAATCGGCAAAAATTTGAAAGAAGGCTTGAGTTATACTTTCCACACTCCGGCTATTTATTCCGTCGTGGTGCTAGTCGGGATTATCGGTACGTTCGGCATAAATTTTAACGTCTGGATACCCTTCCTGGCAAAAAACTATCTGCACGTGGGCGCGGACGGTTACGGCGTGCTAATGGCGGGCCTGGGTTTGGGCGCGTTGGCTACAGCCTTGTTGATGGCGGCGCAAGGCAACCAACCTAAACATAGCAGCTTGTTGAAAGGCACGGTCAGCTTTAGCGCGTTTGGCGTTCTTATCGCTCTGTCGCCCTGGTTCTGGCTGACGCTGCTGGGAATGGTGGGGCTGGGCGCGAGTATGATTACGATTATGGCAAAGGCCAACACCATCGTGCAGCTAACCGCGCCAGACCAGCTACGGGGTCGGGTGATGAGCGTGTATATGATGGTTTTCGCTGGTACAACTCCTATCGGCGGTTTGTTGGCGGGGTGGCTGGCCGGGTGGGGTGGCACGCCCTTCTCGATGGTGATTTGTATGGTGCTGGGCCTGACCGCCGTACCCGTAGTGTGGCTAATTCTGCGTCGCAATCACGTCCAGTTTCAGCCGTCGGGGGAGTTTAGTCGCGCTTAACACTTTTTCACCGTAGCAACCAGTTGACGGCGCGGAGAGCGCAGAGGGGAAAAGGGGACGGAAGAAGGTGCAACGCACCGATGGACAAATCCGGTTTAGAATCTATTTGCCGTATGGATTTATCCATCGGTGCGTCCATAGCGAATAAAACCAGCGGGCATTTATCAAGCGGGCGGGAAGGTCGCCAGCCAGTCGTGTAGGGCGGGGCTGGTCGCCAGCGTGTCCGCCAACTGTTCCAATTGGGCCGCATCAAGCAGGTCTAACCGGCTTTCCAGGTCGGCAGGTAGCGACTCACTCGCAAAGCGGCGGCTGGATTGACGCAGCAACACCTTTTTCAAAGTTTCCAATTCACCCTCGGCCCGGCCCTCACTCCGGCTTTCGGCCCGCCACTTAGCCGCTTCCTCACCCACGATTTGCTCGGCAGTCAAACTCTTGCTGAAAAAGTCCGAGGCTTTGCGCTTCCAGCCAGGAAACAAAGCCTCACAGCTAATCTCAGCCTTGCCCTGGTACTCCACGCTTTGGTCAGGAGTGGCGGCTTCATACACCCAGATGATATGCTTTTTGGGTTCCACATCCCAAATCACCTGCGTTCCGTTGTCAAAATAGTCCTGCCGTTTGAGCTTCTCTTTGGTGCGGCGGTTCGACGGCGAACGTATCTCCACTACCAACTCTGGCGCACCGTACAACATCATGTGTTTGCCATCTTTGTCCGGCTTCTTGACCGAGCGCACCTTTTCTTCAAACAAACGGTCTGAAATGATGCACACGTCCGGCTTGATGACATTCTCGTTTGCCAGATAACACTCCACCTGGTCGGGATAGCTCTGTCCAAATTCTCTGGCCCGCGCTACTATATCTAAAATTACCATTATTTGGGCGGCGACGCGCCGTTCGACGGCATCGGTCATTTCTTGCCACACCAGCCAGCCATTGTACAGTTCAAGCGGCTCCTCCTCCAACAATATCGTCACGTTTTTAACGGTGTACGGCCCCGGCCCGCGTCGGTAAGCTTCCCCAATCTCGCGCGGCCAATCGCAATTAAGCGGCCACTCCGCGTTGAATCGCTGGTCTCCCCCTGCCACTTCCACCATTTCTGTTTCGACGGCTGGGGCGATGGTAGCGGGGGCTTCCGGTGCAGCCTGGGTTGGGTGGCTCAGTTCTGGTTTGGGCGGGGCTTCGGTTGTCATCATAATTTTACCCTTTACTTCTGGTCAGGTGTTACGCGCTGACAAGCAATTACTCCAGCCGATTATAGCATAGGAGTCGCACCCGATGTCCATTGGCGGAGCAATGTCCCACAGATTGCCCTTGGTGGAAGCTGCGCGGGTACCCCCTGGGTGTGGTTGCCGTCAGCGGATTTTGGTACAATCCAAAGGTAGAGCTTTGTCTCACAAAGGCGAGACTACGCATTGGTGTCTCCGGTTTTGACTGCAAACTGACGACTGACGACTATTTCTATTGTCCCACAAGGTTAGTTTTAAGGCCCATACCGTTCAAATAAGATTTTTTACGGTAGGCGGCGCGGGGCCCCCCCCCCCCCGCCGCAAAAAAACGCGGGGGGGGGGGGGGGGCCCCCCACCCCACAAAAAATTTGAGAGG
>JBBQZT010000168.1:0-4268 GCA_038207455.1 Chloroflexia bacterium | reverse complement strand
TTTGGAGCTTTTCGAACTCATTTTGACCGGAGAAGGCTTTCGGGTCAGTCTGCATTCCTATCAGGTGCGAGACTTGAAGGTAGTCAAAGAGGTCAATCCCGATTTGCTGATTGTGGATCAGCTTTACGGCGAGGAAGCTTTAGGGTGGGAACTGGTGCAAAAGATGAAAATGGACAGAGCCGTAGCGCATATTCCAATTGTAGTCTGTTCAGCCGAAATCAGATTGCTCAAGGAATTGGAAGGTCATCTCAAAGCTAAAAACATCGGAGTGGTTTTGAAGCCTTTTGACGTGGACGACCTGGTATATGCAGTAAAAAAAGCCCTATCCGATGCGGAACAATATCATCAGCCCGAAGGTAAGGAAAAGGTGGACAAGGACGATAATTAAGGCTGGCTTTGATATACAAAAGCCGGGCATTCTGACGACCCATCGTTGGTAGTTGAATATCTGAAAACTTGGTAACTACTCCGGTTTTGTCATTCCGAACCTTGCACGGTTGCGCGAGGAAATTGTGGCTCAAAACTGTCCGCCAAAAGTATCAAATATTAGCAACGAACTCCTGACCTGTGCCGCGCTTGGAATGACAAATGAGAAATTATAAAGTTTGTTATAATTCAATAGCATTATTATCTACTTACATCTGATATTAGATACACCAGGAGAACTACTTATGCAACAGCAAGCTGAAACTTTGCTCAAACTGATGCTTGGCCGAGAGGCAGAGTTTCACGCAGGCCAATGGGAAGCCATCGAATTCGCCGTATATCAGCACGGGCGCACGTTGGTGGTGCAACGCACGGGTTGGGGCAAAAGCATCGTCTATTTTCTGGCAACCAAACTTCTGCGAGATATGGGCGCGGGTGTCACGCTGTTGGTTAGCCCCTTGCTGGCCCTGATGCGTAATCAGATCGAGATGGCCCAGCGCATCGGTATCCGGGCCACCGCCATCAACAGTGACAATCAGGAAGATTGGGACGCAATCGAAGCCCAGTTGCAAGCGGGCGAATGCGACGTGCTGCTGATTTCCCCCGAACGGCTGGCAAATCCACATTTCCTAACCAAAACCTTGCCCGCTATCAATCGGGGCGGCGGTATTGGGCTGCTGGTGATTGACGAGGCCCATTGTATTTCGGATTGGGGTCACGACTTCCGACCCGACTACCGCCGCATCGTGGGTATTGTCGAAAACCTACCCAAAAACGTTCCGGTTATCGCCACCACCGCTACCGCTAACAATCGGGTTGTCCAGGATGTGCAATCTCAACTCGGCACCATCAAAGTTTTGCGCGGCCCCCTCACTCGTGCGTCGCTACGTCTGCAAGCCATCAGTCTAAGCGACCAGGCGGAACGGTTAGGTTGGCTGGCCCAAAACCTGTCCTTACTTCCTGGTGCGGGTATCATTTATTGTCTGACTGTAGCAGACTGCCGTCGCGTAGCCGAGTTTCTACACGCCCAGGGCCACGACGTATTAGAATACCACAGTAAATTAGAGCGCGAGGCACGCGAGGTAGCCGAACAAAAGCTTTTGCAAAATAGGGTCAAGGCGGTGGTGGCAACAGTCGCGCTTGGAATGGGTTATGACAAGCCAGACTTAGGCTTCGTGGTACACTATCAGCGTCCCGGTTCGCTCGTCTCGTACTACCAGCAAATTGGGCGGGCGGGCCGCGCTGTCCAGAACGCCTTTGCTATCTTGCTCAACGGGCGTGAAGACGACGAAATCCAGGAGTATTTTATCAATACGGCTTTCCCAGGCGAGGAGCAGTTGCAGCAAGTTTTGGCGGTACTGGAAGCTTCGGACGACGGTTTGGGTCTGTACGCGATTATGGCCCAACTCAATCTTTCGATGGGCAAAATCGAAAAGTGTCTCAAACTTTTGGAAATCGAAGGGGCGGTGGCTAAAGACAAAAGCGTATATTTCCGTACCGCCAACGCCTGGACACCTGATACTGCCAAAAGCCGTCAGGTTACGGCCCGCCGCTACCAGGAGCTTGAACTTATCCAGCAGTTTGTGTCTCATCCTGGTTGCTTAATGGAATTTGTGGCCCGCGAACTGGACGACCCTTTTGCGGCGGCTTGCGGCAAATGCGCCAACTGCGCTACACCTTTCTTTTCAAACGTGGTCTCAAAAGAGTTAGTGCAGGCGGCCATAAAATTTTTACACAAAGATTATCAAACTATTGAACCGCGTAAGCAATGGCCGAATGGTGGACTCAAAAATGGCAAGAAGGGCAAAATCCTGGTCGAAAGCCAGAATCAGGTAGGCCGTAGTCTGTCCATCTACAACGATGCCGGGTGGGGACGCACGGTGCGCGAGGGCAAATATTTGGCGACTCGTTTCGATGACGAGTTGGTACAAGCTGTAATCGAACTGGTCAAACAGCAATGGCAACCGCAACCCGCGCCCACCTGGGTCACGGCTGTTCCTTCGCTGCGCCGCGTCGAACTGGTGCCAGATTTTGCGCGGCGAGTAGCCCACGGGTTGGGTTTACCGTTTGTGCTAGTCTTGGTAAAGGTGCTGGATACGCCCCTACAAAAGACGATGGAGAATAGCAACCAGCAAGCCGCCAACATCGCCAACGCTTTCCAGGTACGCGCCCTCTGTCCGTCCGGCCCGGTCTTGCTGATAGACGACATGGTGGACTCGCGCTGGACTTTGACCCTCTGCGGGGCGTTGTTGCGCGAGGCAGGAAGTGGCCCAGTCTGGCCTTTTGCGCTGGCCGTCACCACCAACGCCGCCGATAGTTGAACGATAGGAATTTTTTGGAATGATTAGTCAGGGACTTTCCGAAGATAGTAAGGCAATTTTATTGTTGTGTTCGTCTATCGCGCTGCGCCATCTGCCGAGCGAGGGTCAGGACGCGCTCACGCCTCTGACCCTCAAACAGTGGAACGGGTTGGCAAAGACCTTGCAAAATTCGGTGTTGCAAAGACCACAAGCCTTACTGGAAACTACGCCCGCCGATTGGCAACGCGAACTAAGTCTGACCGATGCTCAAACCGCACGTCTCACTAAACTGATAGCAGCGGGTGGCAGTCTGGCAATCGAACTGGAAAATCTGGAGCGGTTGGGCATTTGGGTAACAACGCGGGCCGAGACTGCTTATCCGGCCCGACTCAAAACGCTGCTAAAAGAAGATGCCCCTGCCGTGTTGTTTGGCGCAGGCGATTTGAGCTTGCTAAAGGGCGTGGGCGTGGCTATCGTCGGTTCGCGGGACATAGACGAAACAGGTACGCTTTTCACCCAGCAGCTAAGTCAACATTGTGTAGAGAACGGGTTTGGTATCGTTTCGGGCGGGGCGCGAGGCGTTGACCAACTGGCCCAGGCTGCCGCCATCGCTGCCGGAGGTACGACAGTCGCGGTTTTGGCAGATAGTCTGGCCGCCCGCATACGCAAGCGTGAAATTCGGGAAGCTATCGCTACCAACCAACTACTGCTGCTAACACCGCACCACCCCGAAGCCAGCTTCAAAGTGTGGGCCGCGATGGAACGCAACAAACTTATTTATGCCCTGTCGCGCTACGCCTTCGTGGTGGCAGCATCGGAAAGTGAAGGCGGCACCTGGCACGGCGCAACCCAAAACCTCAAAGCCGGGTGGGTGCCACTTTTGGTGCGTCTGCCCATAGATAGCCCATCACCCGGCAACGCTGCCCTAATCAAAGCGGGTGGCTTGCCTTTTGCTCCCGAATTACTGGCCCAACCTGACTTCAACTTAGCCAGTTGCTTAGCTTCCCAAACTATTCCTTCCGCGCCCTTACCTTCCAACAAGTCTGCCGCCCAGACTCAACTCAGCGAGGAGCAAATGGTCAAACCCAAAGCCAGAGGCAGAACCAAAAAAATGCCACCCACACCTGAAATGCAACTGACACTTTTCTAATCCTTATAGCTTTTAGTAGTTACTCGAATAAGTCTCGTTAGCGGGTTTTGATTGTAGGGGCGGCTTGTGGGATATTACGTCAACTGGTTGCTACCAATGAACTGTCCCGAACCATCGGCTGACGGAGCAGCCTCCTACAAACCTGAACAACTACAACCTTAAAATGCTATACCCGGTCTTTTAGCTGGGTACGCATACATTGAGTGCAGATATACATACGGCGAGGCGTAGTCTCACCCTTGAGCAACATCGTTTTATGTTGGATGTTGGGCATCCACATTTTGTTGGTTTTGCGGTTAGAGTGGCTAACATTATGCCCAAAACCAGGAATTTTGCCGCAAACCTCACATTTACCAGACAATTTTCGTTTACCCCCTTTACGAATCCACTTT
>JBBQZT010000167.1:0-4450 GCA_038207455.1 Chloroflexia bacterium | reverse complement strand
TAGTCCCTGGTACTACTAGGGACTTTGGTACTAGCATTATAGAGTAACAATTAAAAGTTGTCAATAGCAAGGTTGACGCGGCCACCAATAACAGGTAAAATTGGCAACGCTCTGTTGCTTATTATGGGTTTACTAACCCACAAATATACAAATATAACTGTAACGAGGAGAGTTTTTTGAAGTCTTTTATCACAATCTGTGTGCGCCGTCCCCTATCTTGTACTTATTACCCCGCCTTTTTCCCCCTCTTGCTTTTAATCTCTATTTTACTGGTAGCTTGCGGAGAGACCAGCCCTACCGTTTCCAGTACCGCCACACTCACGAAGGCCGCAGTTGCTGGCACAGCTGGGGCTTTTAACGCGGGCAACGCCACCACTGTCGCGGCGGCTACAACTAGCGCAGCGGGGGCATCTGGTGCGGGCAACGCTACTACTGTCGCGGCAGTCACTCCCCCAACTGGGGCGAATGTGCCTACCACGGCTGCTGCCCAGGTCAGTAAGCCTCCGACACCCAATTCGACGGCCACCGCCGATTTGCCCAATCTGGTTTATCCGGGCAGCCGCGAGGCTATTGCCTCCGATGCCACTGCCCAACAAGTCCTTAAAAGTGCTTCCGGCTCCGACCCGACGTTGGGCGATTTTACGGCCAAGAAACTGCTGGTTTATTTCACCGCCGAAGACCTGACCAAAATCGAAGCATATTATAAGAAGGCGTTTACCGATGCTGGTTATCAAACTAATAATCAGGTGTCCGGCCAGGGCAATGCGGTCTATGTTTTCCAGAAAAACGGGGTTAAAGTAGTGCTAAACTTTGGTGCGCTCGGCCCAACCATTACCAATCTGCCGCCGGAGTTCCAAACCGTCGCCAAACCCAACGATAATCTGATTTTGGCGGTGACTGGTAGCAGCGTCGTCGAACCCACCGCCGTGCCTTTGCCGCCTACGCCCGTCAACATTCCCGGCACGCCACTCGTCCCGCTGGCGGCTGGTCAGAAAAAGATTGCCACCATCACTCTGGAAAATGGCGGCAGTATCACAATGGAGCTTTACCCCGACATAGCCCCAGTCACGGTGGAAAATTTCGAGAAGCTGGCAAATCGCGGCTTTTACGATGGCCTGACTTTCCACCGCATCGTAGCTGGCTTTGTAGTGCAAGGCGGCGACCCCAATGGCGACGGTTCGGGTGGCCCTGGCACGGGACGCGATGCGGCCAATACCAAACCCTACAATATTCCGGGTGAGTTTACCACCAAACTCCAGCACGACTTCGGGACGCTGGCTATGGCACGCGCTGCCGACTCCAACAGCGGTGGCAGCCAGTTTTACATCGTCACGGGTAAGGCGGGCGACCCTAGCGTGGACGGCTTGAACGGCAAGTACGCCATTTTTGGCAAAGTCACTAGCGATATGAATATCGTCCTGCAAATCAAACAGGGTGATAAGATGAAAACTGTACGAGTGGAAAATAAATAAAGGAGAAAACCAATGGCTCAGAAGAAAATCGGCACGATTGAACTGGAAAAAGGTGGCAGCATCGTGTTTGACCTCTACTCCGATGTGGCCCCCAACACGGTTGCCAACTTTGAAAAGCTGGCGAATAGCGGCTTCTACAACGGCTTGAACTTTCACCGCGTCGAACCCGGCTTCGTTATCCAGGGCGGCGACCCCAATGGCGACGGCACGGGCGGCCCTGGCTACAAAATCAAGGCCGAGTTCAATTCTCGTAAGCATCTGACTGGAACGTTGGCGATGGCTCGTTCCTCCAACCCTGACAGCGCGGGCAGCCAGTTCTATATCTGTCTCGCTCCCGCCCCTTTCCTGGACAACCAGTACACCGTCTTCGGGCAGGTGACCAGCGGCCAGGAATTGGTCAGCGGCGTGCGGCGCGGCGACAAGATGAAAAGCGTGCGCGTCGAAACCAAAGAAGCTTAAAAACCTTTGTGGGACATTGCTCTGTCAATGGATTTCGAGCAGCGGGCCACGAGTTACGGGCAAGTAGGCGCAGGGTTCTAAGCTTGTGGCTCATAGCTCGAAGCTTGTAGCCATATAAAGGCAGAAAGAAACTATGAGTAACGAAGCTGAACAGTTGTTGGTGGCGGAGCGGCGCGAACTGGCCCAAATGTGCGCCGGGTTGACCCCCGAACAATGGAACACCCCTAGTTTGTGCGAAGGTTGGCGGGTGCGCGACGTGGTGGCTCATCTCAATGGCAACTATCACGACTTCCGGGACTTTTTTCAGTTGCCGTTCGGCCCTGAACAGGCCAATACCCGCCAAGTTGCCAAACGGCGCGATTGGCCCATCTCGCGGCTGGCTGCCGAAACTCTCCAAAGTATCAAAACCCCGCGTTTGCTCAAGCTCGGCCCTATAGCAGGCTATGTGTTGTATGATAGTTGGGTACACCAGCAAGATATTCGTTGGCCGCTCAAACTGTCGCGCCCCCAAGACCCTGCCCGTATGCGCTCCGTGCTAAAAACAGCATTAGGGGCGGGCGCAGGAGCCAAAAAGGTTCAAGGGATGCGCCTGGTTGCCAACGATTTTGAGTGGACGCACGGCACTGGCCCGGAAATCGTCGGCCCATCCGAAGCGTTGGCAATGCTGCTGGCAGACCGTCCCGCCGCCTGGGAACGGCTCGAAGGGGCGGGCGTGGCACGGGCCAGAATGGTTTGATTTTACAAAAGGACAACAATGGCCGCAGATGTTAGCCAGCCTGACACTTCCAAAAAGCTCGACCCTCCCAGGCTGGTACTGTTTAGTGGGCCGCCCGGTGTAGGCAAAAGCAGCCTCAGCTATCAACTGGCCCGGCAGACTGGTTGGCCTATCTTTCCCAAAGACCAGTTTGACCGCTCTTTGCAACGGCTAAACCTGGGCTATTTTCCCCGCTCCACCGCTTACAAGATGATGTTCGATCTGGCCGAACTCAATCTTCGCCACCGGGTTTCGGTTATCTTGGACGCGGTTTTCCCTTTGGAAGATTTTCGTCATCAGGCCAAAGATTTTACTGAACAGCGCGGAGCAGAGTTTCTGGCTATCGTCTGCAAATGTAGTGACCGCGCCCTCTGGCGCACACGACTAGAGCAGCGGCCCGAAATGGTGCGCGGCTGGACACCCGTTGGCTGGGACGAGGCGTTGCGGGTCGAAAGCTACTACCAACCCTGGACACTCCCGCATCTGCTCCTGGATGCCATTCACCCCTTTGACCATAATTTCAAAACTCTGCTAAATTATGTACTGCCCACCTTGAGTAGGCAAGGAATACCTTTCACTTCAATATCAATCGAAAAAGGCATTTTATGATTGTCAGGCGTATATTTGTTAGCCTAATTTTATTAGGGTGGGTTGGGCTAGGCGTTCCGGCGGCCACTGCCACACCGCTAACGCTTGAAGTTGCTCCCAAGATAAATGGTGGCCCGTCCTGGCGAGACTTTAAGCCATCTTCGGCTATTCACGTTTTAGCAATCGAAGGCAACACTATTTGGGCTGGCGGCATCAACACCAGTGTGGTGCAGGTGGATACACACACGGGCAACGTTTTAGCCAGCTATACTACCCGCAACTCTCCTCTGCTTTCAGACCAGATTTTAGCGATTGGCATAGATAGCCACGGCAACAAATGGTTTGGCACGGACGCTGGAGTGAGCAAGTTCGATGGTAGTAATTGGACAGATTATACCAAGTCTAATTCGGGTTTGCCGGATAATTATATCAACGCCGTTGTGCCAGATAACACAGGCCGCGTCTGGTTTGGCACGCGGTACGGTCTGGTTCGCTTTGATGGCAGCACCTGGGAAAGCTATAATACCTCTAATTCCGGCTTGATTGGTAACTCGGTAAACTCTATAGCTATAGATAGTCAGGGCAGCGTGTGGGTAGGTGCAAACAATCAAACTTTGTGCTTCCCGGATAATCCTGCTTCGGGTGGCGCGTTGAGCAAATTTGACGGCAGCACCTGGCAAACTTTCCAAGACCCTTCTAGCTTGACAAAAACTTTCTGGATAGGCTTTGACGCTATCACGATTGATAACAATAATAATAAGTGGCTGGGCAGTGCTGACGGCCAGCTTAGTAAATTTAATCAAACCGACCCCGCTTTAGCGACAAATTCGAGCGGCTTCAATTTCAACTACGTACCAGGTAAAAATACCCCTGCTTTGCAAACTCTGAATATTCTAGCTTTCAACGCCGATATTAACTGGACACTTGAGGTGAATTACACGGTTGGCGCGTCTGGCTGGCTGACTTTGCCTGCAAGTGGTACTTCGACTGTAAATGCGTCGGCCAATCTTCCCATCAAGATTGAAGATGGACTAAGTATAATGGAACCAGGAATTCGGACAGTTGGGTTAGCGATTTTTAGGTGAGAAAACTTATGGAAAAACGCCAAAATTTTACTGCCAAATTTAAGGCAGAAACAGTCTTAGAAGTGCTGCGTGAGCAAAAAACAATGACCCAA
>JBBQZT010000166.1:0-4530 GCA_038207455.1 Chloroflexia bacterium | reverse complement strand
GGTGTGATATACTTTAGCCAGAGCCTCAATCACGTGGTTGTGCAAACTGCAAAAAGCGGTTTCGTCAGCCACCTTTAAGAAGGCCACGTTGGTATCAGGCTTAGTGAAAGTGTTATAACCGTCTAGTACCACCTCAAAAGGCTTGAGTTGCAGGGCTACCTGGCTCAGTTCGCGTACCATCACGTCCAGGTTGGGGAGCTGGCCTAGCATCGTGGGGCGTTTGATAGTAATGTGGGGTTTGATACCGTCCTTGAAGGCCGGGTCATAGCGGCGGCGAATATCGTCCAGGGCCACCGAGACTGCGGGCGGGGCATAAGTTAGCAGCGCATAAACCTGTTCGGTTGCTGCCTGGGGACGTACCGCCTGGAAAATCCCGGTGAATCTATCTCTCACGGCCACCTCTATCTAAGATTTAAGGTTAATGGTATCGCCCGATTATAACACGGGCCGGGGCTTCTGACAATTTTGGCAAAAAGATGAATTGGACTTTTCGTAAAGCAATCAATGACATCTGGCGACGCAAAATCCGTTCGCTGCTAACCGTGCTGGGCATTTTCGTGGGCGTGGCCGGAATTGTGTCGATTGTGGCGACGGCCCAAAATATGACCGAGGCCCAACGCTACAACTATGCCAACAGCAGCCAGGACGATATGAGTTGGTGGGTCTGGAATATCCCGTCCAACGCCGAATACGCCGTGCAGCAGCTGCCCAACGTGGCCGAGGTAATGCGTCGGGCCGACTTCAACACCCAGTTTCGCTTAGGCGACCATTGGAACGATATTATCATTTTTGGTCTGGACGACTATAACAACGTGCCGATTGACCGGATGGATTTTGTGGAAGGCCATCCACCCCATACCGGGGAAATCGCTTTTGAACAATCGGTGCGCCAGCTTGAGCCGAATTTGCGTGTGGGCGACACCATCACCTACAAATCCAATACGGGCAAGCCAACCGATACGCTAGTCGTAAGCGGCTTTGCCCGTAGCCCGGCCTATCCGAGTGCCTCCATCCTCAATAGCAGCACCGCCTTTGCCACTGGCTCGGACGTGCGTAAGATGTTGGGCATCGCGGGCGACAACCAGCTTATAGTCCGCTTACACGATCTGGCCCAGCGCGATAGCACCAAACGCGACATCGAAAATATTTTCCACAAACGCAACCTGCAATATGGCGGCTACTTCGGGCGTGATCTCAACAACTATTTGGGCAAACGCGAACTGGACACGTTGGTACTGTTGCTGCTGATTTTTTCCAGTGTGGGTCTGGTCATCAGTGGCTTTTTGGTTGCCAACACTTTGTCGGCGATTGTAGCGGAGCAAATTGGAGAAATCGGCACCCTCAAAGCGTTGGGAGCCGGGCGCAGACAGGTTTTAGGGGTGTATGTGGTCACGGCGGGGCTGTACGGGCTGGCAGGCAGCTTTTTGGGTATAATCGGCGGCTTCGCCCTGGGCAAACTTATTTTGAGCTTCCTGGGTGCTGCCCTTAACTTCGACGTGAGCCGCTTCCTGTTTCAACCCCTGGCCTTACTGTTGGGTCTCCTCGTAGGTTTGGGTGTAACTATGCTCTCGGCGTTGTTTCCGGCCTGGCTCGGCACCAAAATTTCCGTGCGGCAAGCTCTGGATAACTACGGTATCAGCAGCAGCTACGGTCAGGGCTGGTTTGACCGCTTGCTGGCCCGTTTGACCGCCCTGCCGCCCCTCATAGCCCTGGCTTTGCGTAATCTGGCCCGCCGCAAAACCCGCAATCTGATTACCTTTGGAGTGATTGGCCTCAGTTGCGCGGCCTTCCTGGGCGCACAAATCACCAGTGCGTCGGTGGATAGCACCGTCAACCGTTTGTATAGCGTCTATGGCGCGGATGCCTGGCTTCAATTCACCAACGCCACCAGCGAAGACTTTGCCAATTATATAAAGATTATTCCAGGTGTCACCGCCGTCGAACCCTGGGTCAGCACCGGGGTCACTGTCGGAACTACTACCACCCGCTTGTGGGGCGTGCCGTCCGATACCACCATTTACCAAAAACCCATCGTGGCCGGGCGTTGGTTTGAGCCAAACGAAAACTACGTGGCTCTGGTCACAACCAATCTGGCCCGCCTCAACCATCTTCAGGTTGGCTCGACTATCCAAATAGATGTCAATAAAACCAGCGAAAATTATCAGGTCATCGGGCTGCTGGACGACAATAGCACTTATTTGGGCAGCACCGCGACGGGCAAGATTTTTACTTCGCTGGACGAGGTTGATCGTTTGCTGCACAAACAAGGGACGGCTACCTTCTTTTGCGTCACTATGAGCCAGCACGACCCGGCTTTTGTTGACCAAACATTAGCCCAAATCAGCAAACGTTTAGGCGACCAGCGTCCCCAGGTGCTACCCGCTTATAGTGACCGCCAAAGTGCTTTGCAAATCACGGCTATTCTGCAATTGCTACTATACGCAATGGTGGTTATAATAGCTATTATCGGGGCGATTGGCGTAATTAACACTTTGACCTTGAACGTGCTGGAACGGCGGCGCGAGGTAGGCGTTTTGCGAAGTATCGGTGGCTCGGATGGCCGCCTGGTACAAATCTTTGTGACCGAAGGTTTATTCCTGGGCATCGCGGGTTTCGTAGCTGGTTTAGTTTTGGGCGTGCCATTGGCCCAACTGTTGATCAATCTGGTTAGCCAGAGTGCCTTCGCGGTTGATTTCACGTTCCAGCCCCAATTTGTGCTTTTCACTTTTGGTTTCGCCTTACTGCTGACCGTCGGGGCCAGCCTCGGCCCGGCGTTGGGCGCGGCCCGCATCAAAATCAGTAATATTTTACGCTATGGGTAGAGATAAGATATGAGCAATGAGCTATGAGTTACGCGCCAGCAACTATACTAAACTAGACTGAATAGCGTATCTTTGTGGTCATATTTGGCTGCTTGCTCGTGGCCCGTTGCTCACTGCTAAATTTAAGAAGGGACGATAATTTATGTACTCTCAACTCGGAACTTTGCGAAACCTCGGCTGGCGGCTGCGGCTAATGACTGCTCTAGTGCTACTGGCCCTGACCCTGACCGGGTTGGTTGCACCTGTCAATTCGGTTCAGGCGGCTACCCAACCGTCCCCGAATCCTGGTACTTCAGCTAACGCCCCTCAGTTTCCCGAATGTCCCCAGGCAAATGTCGCGCCCGGTACGGCTACCTTCGTCTATTGTACTACCCCCTCCACCAGCGACCCTACCCAATTTAATATCACGATGATTGTCAGCAACTTGACTACCTATGACCTGGATTTTTCGCATACCATCGTGTGTAACCTGCAAAATGGAACGCGGGTTAGCAATGTAGTCGCGCCCGCTAACAATATCACCGTTTCGGCAGTCAACAACACCCTGACCTGGGTACCCGCCCTTATTCCGGCGGGCCAGACCCGTACCGTCAGCTTTTTGATAACAAAGGCGGCTGATAGCGCGATATTGGTGCAAAATGTCAAAGTCACGGGTATCAACCAGTTATTAAAATCTCCCTTTGCGGCGGCTATAACCAAATTGCAAGCCGAAGCCGAAACCCGTGTGACCAATATTGACGTGGGTGACGGTGCGCCGAGTACGCCCGCGACGGGTTTTGGGCCAGCCCAATCAGCCCAGCCGGACTTGACTTTGCCAATTCTATTGCTTTTGGGCGGCGTATGTGCCTTGAGTAGCTTTTGGCTATGGCGACGACAAGCCCGCTAACACTTTGAGAAAATAGAGGAGAATAATGGGTTCATTTCTTGGTCAATTCAAATCAGGGCGCGGTATTGTGCGGGCGTTAGTCAGTACAGGTTTTATCGCGTCCGGAATTTTTCATTTCGTCGCCCCTGACTCTTACGCCAAAATAATGCCACCCCTCTTCCCAGCCGCCTTGCAACTGGTTTATGTTAGCGGCGCGTGCGAGATTTTGGGTGGTGTTGGTTTGCTCATCCCCAGTTCGCGTAGATTTTCGACACTGGGATTGGTTGCGTTGTTAATCGCGGTTTTCCCTGCCAATGTCTATCAAGCTGTTGCCAACGTTCAGCTTGGCGGCTTTATGAACTCGCCTGGCTATCAGTGGGGACGGTTGCCATTTCAGGGATTATTTATTTGGGCAGTGCTGTGGTCAGGAAGTGAGCCACCACAAAGGTCGTTCTAGTCTTACATTTGTTACAGCCCTTCCAATAATAAATAATAAGCGCGGGGAGAACAAGTTTTGAGTAACGAAGGACGGCAACAGCAACCAGCACCAGACTTTGACAGTATCCGGCAGACCAGTCCATATGACACCGAATACTGGTCGGCAAGAGACTTGAGTAAGCTTTTGGGTTACATTGAATAGCGTAATTTTGAAGTGGCAATCAAGCGTGCAATGAAATCTTGCGAACAAACCAGGCACAATGTGTATCATCTCAAAGAACTGGGGAATGAACCCCAACAGCCAAGTAATGCGGTATGATCCAGCTATGCCAGATAACTTTGACCCGACTACAATCCAAGACCCCATCCTGCGCCAAGCTTTTCTGTTTTTGCTGAATTTGGTAG
>JBBQZT010000165.1:0-4902 GCA_038207455.1 Chloroflexia bacterium | reverse complement strand
GTCAAAGGAGTGGCGCAAGCGGGGGCGGTTGTTGGGTTGGCAGCGCAAAGGGGTAACGGGTTTGTTCGAGCCGAAGACGCTGGCGAAAGACGGACGAATGTGGAGCGAGGAGTTAGAAAGCTGGCTGACTATCGAGCTAGTGGATGATGACCCATATTTGCGGTTGTACGACAAAGCGAACAAACGACGTTTGACGATAGATGAGGTGGCAGAGCAGGCGCAACGGCAGGTACGGCGGGTCAAAAGATTAGTCCGTCGCAACCAGGCCGAGCGGGAAGCTGAACGGCAGCAGTTGGAGGCTGAACGACAGCAAGCCGAACTACGAGCGCAGCAAGCCGAAGCGGAACTGGCCGAGTTACGCCGACAATTAAAAGGTAATGGGCAGTAACTGAGTCGTGGATTGCCTCACAAGTATGAGCAGCGGCCTCTACCCTAAAATCTTAAAATGAAAGTAGCTATTCAGGCTGTTTGTAGGAGGCTGCTCCGTCAGCCGATGGTTTGTGGTCTTAGAGTGACAGCAGTATCGGCTGACGGAGCAGCCTCCTACAAAAACAGGTTGGATGAATAGTTACAAATGAAAAGGCTTCGGAATTGTTCCAAAGCCTTTTTCTTACCATATAATTGATGGCTGGACATAATTCCTAAGCACGAGTATCACGGCCTTGATAATCTATTAAGCGTAATACTTTTGAGATTGGTAACTGGTAACTGCTATAATTGGGTATATTATCAGCCAATAACCTCACCGAATTATGTCCATGCTTCATATAATTCTCCCGACTCTAACTGTCAACTGAAAACTGATGGATGTCCAAACTTATTTTACAGTTGAGTTGTACTCATCCAGCGCGTCGTTGGACTTGCTGGCCGCCTGGTTGAGCGCGTCTTTGGCCGTCGCAATTTTGCCCGTCAGGAACTGTTCCATTGAAGCTTCAATGTTCAAGCGTGTAGCGGTAAACGTCCCGAAGGTTGCTCCAGCTGTGGCCGGACTCGCTTCGGTGGCCCGCAACTGCTCGACGGCTGTGTTAAATTGGGGATACTTAGCCAGCGTGTCTTTCATCTCCTGCACGTTATAAGAAGCTTTGCGTATCGGGTAGTAACCAGTGCTGCTGGACCAGAAGGCTTGAATGTCTGGCTGTGCAGTAAACTTGGTAAAATCCCAGGCGGCCGCTTGCTGCTCGGCATTACCCTGGTCGGTAATCCATAGTGAAGCACCCCCGATAATTACACCACCCTTGGCCTCGGTTGGACGTGGTATGTAAGCCACCCCTACATCAACCTTACCGCCGTTAGAGGCGGCAGAAGCTACATAGCCGCGCAAAGAAGCGATACTGTTGAAGG
This sequence comes from Chloroflexia bacterium, assembly GCA_038207455.1. Taxonomy (GTDB): domain Bacteria; phylum Chloroflexota; class Chloroflexia; order Chloroheliales; family Chloroheliaceae; genus JBBQZT01. Next base: position 3,561 of record JBBQZT010000165.1, on the reverse strand, counting down.
TAATAGCACCTGCACCCGTCACAAAATTTGTGTCGCGGGTACTACCGTTGGTCGTACCACTATCGCGCCCATCGCTATGGCCCACGCCCGCATCCAGCATTTTTTTGAGGAAGTTGAGCCAATTCGCTCCCGCATCGTTGTTAAAAACCAATTTGGTGGCGCGGCCTTGTCTGCCATTGGCGGGGTCGGCAAAAGTAGCCCCCTGCGCCGCTAGTTCCTGCTCGAAAATCCAGCTATAAATTGTGAAGTCTGCGCCATAGCGAGTGACTTTGCCACTGGAGTCCTTCTTGGTCAATTTTTGGGCCGCGTCGAACACCTCGTCATACGTCCAGATTTTCTTTGCGGGGTCGAGTCCGACTTCCTTGAAAGCGTTTTTGTCGAAATACATCACGGGAGCCGAGCTATTGAAAGGCATCGAATAAAGCTTATTGTTAATGGTGTAATAGTTACGCACGGCGGGTTCCAGGTCTCCAATCAGGTCAAGCTTGTCCTTGTCAATAAAATCCTGGACTGGCAGGATGCGCTTGGTGTCTATCATTCGCTGCGTACCCACATCGTAAATCTGGACGACATTGGGTAACGCGCCCCCGGCCAAACTGGTGTTCAGCTTGTTAATGGTGGAGTCATAGTCAGGTTGCGAAATAGCGTCAACATAATACTTGCTTTGGCTGCTGTTGTATTTATTGACTACCTGGCGTACCACGTTGCCATTCGCGCCAGTCAAACCATACCAAAAGGTAATTTTGACCGAACCGGCTGGCTGGGCTATCGGCGGCAAAGGAGTGATGGTAGGAGCGGGTGCGGCAGTCCCACCAGCGGCAGTAGTGGCGGCACTGGTCGTGGCTACGCTGGCACTGGTCGTCGCTGCACCCGTCGTGGTCATCACGGCGGCACTGGTCGTCGCGGTGTTGGCGGCGGTAGTAGCGACACTGGCAGTGGTGGCCGCACCCGTCGTGGTCATCACGGCGGCACTGGTCATTGCAGCCGTGGTAGCGGCGGCTGAGGTTGCGGCTGGGGTAGCGGTTTCCCCACACGCCACCAATAATAAGGCTAGCAGCATTGTCACCAGCGACAACCCTAGCAGGTTTACGGTGCTTTTAACTCGTTTCAAGCTTTCTCTCCTTCTTGCATTTTATTTTCTTGTAGTATCCATTGACGGCAACCACACCCAGGGGGTACCCGCGCAATGTCCCACCAAAACAATTTACAGAAACAGTCCATTGACGGAGCAATGTCCCACCAAATTTAGCTGTTAGCCTTTGAGCGCACCCGAAGTCAGGCCGCGCACTAGCTGGCGTTGACCAACTACCAGTAATACTAAAGTGGGTAGCATCACAATAAGAGTAGCGGCCATTTGTAGGTTGTAAACCGATATTTCCGTCGAACGAAAAGCGGTGATGCCAACCTGGGTAGTGCGCCATTCCGGGTTGTCTATGATAATCAAGGGCCAGTAATATTGATTCCAGGTGTTGAGAAAAGCGTAAACGGCCAACGTTCCCAGGGCCGGACGCGACAACGGTAGTAAAATTGACCACAGGTAGCGGGTGCGCCCGCAACCGTCCAACACCGCCGCCTCATATAGTTCGTGAGGCAGGGTCATAAAATACTGGCGCAACAGGAAAATGCCGAAACCGCTCGATAGAAAGGGGGCAATCAAACCCTGGTAGCTATCTTTCCAGTTCCAACTGGTGATAGTCAGATAATTGCTAGTAATAGTGGACTCCCAGGGTATCATCAGGGTCGCCAGGAAAAGCAACAGGAAAAGCGGTTTACCAGGAAAATCAAGCGTCGCCAGCGCATAAGCCGCCAGGGACGAAGTGATTAGTTGGCCCACCGTCACCACACTTGCTACTACAAACGAATTTAGTATCCAACGCCCAAGATTTGGCTCCTGGCTGAAGGCTGTACCGAAAACGCTCAAATCCAGCTTGCTGAAATCTGGTATCAATTTGGGGGTAAGGGTCGGCCCCTGCACCGCCAGCGATAACGAAAAGAACAACGGGAATAGCACTGCTAAGGCTGCCAACACTAGCAAGCAATAAATAACTACATTTTTTAACAGTTGCCACCTTTGATATTGGCTTGGGTTGATTTCGCGACGGGCGGAGCCAGCAATGTTTGCGCTCATTGGTAATGCACCCTTCTATCTAATAAACGGAACTGAATGAGCGTCAGTACCAACAAGACGGCGAACAAGACTACCGACATAGCCGAGGCGAAGCCGTAGCGGTTATCTTTCCAAAAGGAGTTGAAAATACCCAACACAAAAACGTTGGTTGAGCCATCTGGCCCATCATTCCCAATTAGAACCTGAAACTGGGTAAAAGCCTGGAAACAAGAAATAGTGGAGATAATCAACAGGAAAAGCAAAGTGGGCGTAAGCAGTGGCAGGGTGATAAAGCGGAAGGCTTTCCAGCCATTCGCCCCATCAATCAGTCCGCTTTCATACACGTCCTGCGGGATGGCCTGGATGCCGCTCAGGGCGATGATAAAGTTAAAACCAAGTGCTGTCCAGGCTGTCATAAAAGCAATGGCGGCCAGGGCAGTAATGGGACTGTTGAGCAAACTATTGGCCTGGACGTGAAGCAAGTCCAAAAGCCACTGCGTCGCCCTGACTTGAGGACTATAAATCAAGGCCCAAATAACGCCCGCACTGGCAACCGAAATGGCGATGCTGCTAGTAAAGATAGTGCGAAAAACTTCTACTGCCCGCACCTTCGATGTCGCCAGGATTGCCAGCCCCAACGCCGAGACAATACCGAGCGGCACGGTCATCAAAGTAAATTGCACGGTAGTAACAATACTCTTGAGATATTCGTCACGGCCACTACCGTCCAGGTTGAGAATACGGCTGTAGTATTTTACGTCGTTAAAACGGGCAGTGTCGCCTTTGGGGTCGGTAACAAAAAAGCTCAACCAGATGGCTCGGAAAAAAGGCACAAAGGTAAAAGTGATAAAGATAGCCAGGGCCGGGGTCATATAAATCAAGGCCCAACCCAACTCTTCCCATTTTGCCTTGCGTTTTTGGGCTGCCACCAACTTACCGACTGCATTGGTCACAACTTGCCCCTTGACAGCCTCCGGCGAGGTTTGCTGTCGAGTGTCAGGCGTTACACTCATTGGTACTCCTCTATCCTTATTACTGAAAACTCTAAGTATCTTATTGTAGCATATTATGTCCAGTCTATCAGGGCATTATTAATGGGTAGTTAATAACTGTTTAACAGGTTTTTAAGGTTGCGGCTCTGTATCCACTGGTGGAGCAAGGGTATCATTTCAAATGTAGGAGTAGGCTTGTTGGACATTGCTCTGCCAATGGACTGTCCCGAACTATCGGCTGGCGGCAACCAGTTGACGCACCTCCTACAGTGGTGAGAAGACTTGCTTGACTCACTACTCAGTCCATTGACGAAATGATAGGACTTGGTATAATAGGCTGGCGCGAAATCAGGTGAAATATCTCAAGTGAGGGCAGGATTATGACGGTAAGCATTGAACGAACGGTGCAGTATTATGATTTACCAGCCGAGGAAGAAGAATTGAGCCAATCATTTATTCATC
>JBBQZT010000164.1:0-5144 GCA_038207455.1 Chloroflexia bacterium | reverse complement strand
AACATTATTTCTTCGGCGTGGTCCGTGCCGCATTTGCCGCATTCCCACAAAAAACTGATTTGTTCACTCATTTCTTTTCCAGCTATTAGTTACCAGTTGTCAGTCAAATGACCGATGGTTTCAACCATTGGCTACTTGGTTTGTACAATACACGGATTATTTTATTAGTGTTCATTAAGCAGGGCTTATGCTGGGCGCGGTCTCAAAAAAACAACTTGACGCTTACCTAGCTTGAACTTTTTTAATTGCTGATAACTCTCGTGCACAATACGACTCCTCTTAGAGGCAGCGACGGCCACTATTGCCTTCGCTGATAAAACAGGTAACAATGATTCTGACATTAGGTGAATCGGATCCGTTGCTAAAGATGAAGTTATGATATCAGAACGCCAGTGGGAATGCTCACCATATGGGACATCCGTAATCACTACATCAACTTTTACCTCAAATAATTCAGTAATCATTGCCATTTTATTTGTAGCATCCGCTTGAAATAAACGTGTTTCGATTGTATGTGTTTGGGAGCGTTCCACTAAACGTTCTCTGAGAATTACGGCATTTTTCAAAGCTTCAGCGTGAGACGGTTTGCCGAATTGTCGAGACATTGATGTAAGTTCCTCGATCCGTTTATCTAGTCCATCAACCTTGAGAAGGGAAAAATTGCGAGCGGCAAGAGGTAAAACCTCAAGCTCAATATCCGAACCAAGAATACGCTCAATTCTATTCCAATTAAAGTAAGCCAAGATTGTCAGAAGATAGGCACCTCCACAACAAGGATCATAAAGAATGCAAGGTTCTGATTCTCCATCAGCAACCCGAAATGCCATACAACGCTGAAAAATCTCGTTAGCCAACCTAATCGGAAAAGCAGTATATCCAGGGACAGCATAAAGAACTGCACCTGCGGTATATTCTTCATAATTCTCGCTATTCGGAGTAAATTTATATTGCATGATTTACCATTAGAATATTTGGTCTCCTATACTTCAACAGGAAATAAGCCCACTTTGATGGATAGCGGTCTAAAACGGGATTTTTAGGTTAGTTAGCAGTAATATGTCCAAACGATCAGCCAATTTATCCACTCGGTTAAACTATGTTAAAAGTATCCCGGTCTAAAGTGCTAAATCTGAAAGTGGGCCAACTTCCTGTTGATGGGTTCAAAGAGCCGTTTGTAAGCTGATGAATCAGGTTTGTAACCTATTAGACGATGTTTCAAGCGTCGGTCTTGTATCAGCCCGAATAATCTTCAATGGATTCATCCGTCGGTTCTTCGTGACCGTGCAAACTGACGGCTTTTTGTTATAATCATACCATAACTATGCGCTAGGCTGCTTTTACTTGCATAAGCATTAAGAGTTATAAGGTGAGACACTGCTCTACTAATAGATAGATTTTTTGTGGGACATTGCGTCAACTGGTTGCCGCCAATGGATTGTCTTCCGAACCATCGGCTGGCGGAGCAGCAAACAGCGCAGTGTCTAACAATGGAGTATTGTCACCCTGAACGGAGGCTTTGCGGAGTGAAGGGTCTATTACTTTGAACTCAAAACAGATTTTTCCGGGTACCCACTGGGTGGCAGAGCCTCCGCTCAGAATGACAATATTAGACACGCTCTTACAAAAAACCCGGTGGAACATTGGCCTGCCTTTGGATTGTAACGGTAAAGGAGAGAAGGAAATGGATACTGTGATAGATAATGCTGAAATTGACCGGGCGATAGAGGCCCGTAACGCCGACATGATTAAATTGCGGCGGGATTTGCACCGCCACCCTGAACTCGGCTTTCAGGAACATCGCACGGCGGGCATCATAGCCGAACGTTTAGGGGCGATGAACCTGGACGCTGTTCAAACGGGCGTGGGCAGAACCGGCGTGGTAGGCTTGCTACGCGGCGGAAAACCGGGTAAAACTTTGCTGGTACGGGCCGATATGGACGGCTTGCCCATTGTCGAAGAACCGGAAAGCGATTATAAAAGCCTTAATCACGGCGTTATGCACGCCTGCGGCCACGATGGACACGTTTCGATTGCCCTCGCCGTCGCTTCGCTGATGGCCGAACACCGTGACCAACTGGCCGGGACGGTCAAATTCGCTTTCCAGCCAGCCGAAGAAATTGTCAGCGGAGCCAAACCCATGATTGAAGACGGCGTAATGGAAAACCCACACGTGGACGCGGCCATCGGTCTGCACCTTTGGAATAACTCGCCCGTTGGGGTAGTGGCGATGAAGGTCGGAGCTTCGATGGCAAACGTGGATAACATTATTTTGAAGGTACGCGGCAAGGGCGGCCACGGCAGCCAGCCCGAAAAAGCGATTGACTCGATTGCGGCAGCGGCTTATGTCGTCACCACTATCCAGACCATCGTTAGCCGCGAAGTTTCCCCGGCAGACCCAGCAGTAATTAGCTTCGGCACAATTAACGGCGGCTTCGTCTCGAACGCCATCGCGCCCCAGGTAACGCTGACTGGCACGGTGCGGAGCTTCGACATGGCTCTACGCAACCGTATGATTAGCCGAATTGAGGAAATCGCCAGAGGGGTGGCGAAGTCGTTGCGCTGCGAAATTGATTTTGAAGTCAGCTATAGTTGCCCGGCAGTAGTCAACGACGAGGGCATGGTAGCCCACGTGCGCCAAAGCGCGATTGACATTTTGGGGGAGGCCAGCGTTTTTGAGATGACCCCGGCGATGGGCAGCGATGATATGGCTTTGTTTTTGCAAGCCGCGCCGGGTTGCTATTTTATCGTGGGGGCGGCCCAACCCAACCGCGAAGTATTTCCGCACCATCACCCCGGCTTCGATTTTGACGAGCAGGCAATGGCGATTGGCGCACGCACAATGGCCCGTGCCGCCTTCGATTATCTGAAATGATAAGTATCCATTGGCAGAGCAATGTCACACAAGCCACTCGCACTCGATAAGTATCCATTGGCGGAGCAACGTCACACAAGCCACTCGCCTTCGAAATGATAAGTATCCATTGGCGGAGCAATGTCACACAAGGCACTCGCCTTCGGATTTTATTTGCGGCCTGATGTTTGCTATAATTGTAGATAATAACTTCAGCAGTTTTAACGGCTACGGCAGCCAGGCAACTTTTGAGCGGCTGCTACGTTTGAAAAGTAGCCGTGATATTTTGATTACTAGAGGAGCATTATTTTTTGTCAGTATCGCCAGAAACATTGTCCATGCAAGCCGTACCAGACCACGAGCCATTGATTGCCCGCGTTCACGACACGTCTGGCTATATTAGCGACCTGGACATTGTTATCGTCAACTACAATACTAAAGATTTGCTACGCGCCTGTCTGCACTCGGTTTTTGCCAGCCTGTGTGATTTTCGGTGGCGGGTGCTGGTAATAGATAATGCCTCTAAAGACGATAGCGCGGCGATGGTGCAAAATGAATTTGTTCCATTCCAGCCAAACCTCACCTTTATCCAGAGCCGTCAAAATGGGGGCTTCTCGGCTGGCAACAACCTGGCTCTGCGACAGATTTGCCCAATGCCATCTTCTGGCTCGCCTGATCCGCTTTATATCGGTTGCCAACCCCAGGCGCGTTATATTCTGTTGCTCAACCCGGATACCGTTGTGCCACCCGACGCTTTCCAGCAAATGTATGATTTTATGCAAACCCACTCCCAGGCAGGTATCGTCGGCCCTAAGCTGGTGCGAGGCAACGGTCAGCTGGATTTGGCTTGTCGGCGCAGCTTCCCAACACCAAGCGTTTCGCTTTACCGGATGTTGGGTTTGAGCAAACTGTGGCCGAGTCATCCCGTCTTTGCCCGTTACAACCTGACCAATCGTGACCCCAATCAGCTTTACGAGGTTGACAGCGTGAGCGGGGCTTTTATGCTGTTACGCGGCGAGGCGATTGCCCAGGCCGGGATTTTGGACGAAGCTTTCTTTATGTATGGCGAGGATTTGGATTGGGCTTTCCGGGTCAAGGCGCACGGCTGGAAAGTTTTTTACAACCCGGCTACAACGGTTATTCATTACAAAGGCGAAAGCAGCAAACAGCGCAGCGTGGGAGCAATCATCAATTTTTACCATGCGATGTATATTTTTTACCGCAAACACTACGCCCCTCATACCTTTGTACTGCTGAACTGGTTTATTATTTTTGGCATCGTGGCAAAAGGGCTGTTGGCTCTGGTCGTCAACTTTTTGCGGCCCAAAGCCAGCAGACGGGTAAGCTAAGTATGTTAAAGACTAGCCAAAACCCAATACTTGTCACCACGAAGGCTTTGCCGGAACGCCGAGCCGCCAAAGCTAGAATTGCTGCACAGGGGCGTTGGCACACTATTTTGAATGGTGGCCTTTTCCTACTAGATTGGCTGATGGTTGGCCTGGGTTTATTTCTGGCCTACAAAGCCCGCCACTGGTTGCCGTTAGGCGAAATTTATATAGCCTCCCACCCCGAAAATGACCCCTTATTATGGGCAGTTAGCACTGGTTCGATTTTGTTCGCCTATCAACGGCGCGGCCTCTACCGACTCAAACGCGGCTACAGCCGGATTGACGAATTTTACCGCCTGGTTTCGGCTCTGGTTTTTGGTCTGGTCATCGCTATCGCCCTGAACTCAGTCATACTCGGCCCGAATTTCCAATACTCGCGCCTGATTTTGGTTTATGCCTTCGTAGGCGTGCTGGGCGTGAGCTTTGCAGCCCGCGTGGTCTTCGGCACCCTGATGTCGTTTTTGTTGCGACGCGGAGCGGCTCAGGTGCGCCTGGTGGTGGTTGGCACAGGTCAGGCCACCCAGCGTATCGTGCGTAAAGTTCAGGCATCGCCGAGGCTCGGTTATGTGATTGAAGGAGTTATTTGCGAACAGCCTGACAGCGATACCAACCACACCGAATGCCAGCAAATCGCAAACGTGCCGTTGCTGGGCCATATCAACCAGTTGCCCGAATTGATGCGTTATTATCTGCCTACCGAATTGATTGTGGCCGCCAGTGGCACGTCCCAGCAGCAGCTACTAGACTACGTAGCCATGTGCGATGATTTGCCCATCAACGTCAAGATTTACCCCGACGCTTTCCAGCTAATCACCACCAACGAGGTTGCTATTAGCGAATTAACTGGCTTGCCCCTGGTCAGCGTCAAGGATGTGGCACTACATGGCTACAACCGTTTTATCAAA
>JBBQZT010000163.1:0-5594 GCA_038207455.1 Chloroflexia bacterium | reverse complement strand
AAAACGTGGCGATAGTGGTCTGCGAGAAGATGCCCATCGAAGCAGATTATTACCAATGGCTGGCCTTTGCCCCAGCCAGCAGTCCAGTCTGGAACAAATATATCCGGCAGTTGATAGACACCCAGGAATGGAGACTGCTCAATTTTCTGTTTGAAATGCGTGGAGAGGAGTTATACGAAATGACCATAGAAGTGGAAGAAATCTTGGCGGCTTATGAGCCAGAAGAAGCGGCCCGCATCCAGGAGTCGTGGAACAGGGTGATACTCAAGTGGCTGCCCAGAGCTACCCCCAAAATGCAGCAAGAGGCTCTAGCAATGATGACCGGACTCACCCCAGAGCAGCGTATGGTCGGTCTCAAGCCCGAAGATGTTTTGGCTAGTTTTAAACCCGAAGAACGCCTCTCCGGTCTCAAGCCCGAAGAACGCTTGGCGGGTCTAACCCCGGAGGAACGGCTGGCCTTGCTTAAACAGTTGAGTGCATCGCTTGACGACCAGGCCAAAAAAGACCAATAAGCTGGAGTTGCCAACTGATAGTTTTACATTGACCGACAGCCCGATGTAGAACAGATATGTCCGGCGGCTGGTGCGAAAGCGCGGACGGCAAATGTTAAGCTTTTTGTTTGAAATGCGTGGAGAGGGAAGGTACGAGGTGGATATGAATATTACAGTGGCAGAAATCTTTGCGGCTTATGGGCCAGAAGAAGCGGCTCGTTTGCAAGAGTCGTGGAACAGACTCATTCTGAAGTGGATGCCTACCACTAACCAAGAAATGCAGCAGAAAACTTTGGCGTTGATGACTGCCCTCACGCCTGCACAACGCCTGGCGGGATTAACGCCCCAAGAAATCCTCACCGCCCTCACACCCGCACAACGCCTGGCGGGATTAACGCCCCAAGAAATTCTAGCTGGACTAACACCGGAGCAACTTCTGGTTAGACTAACACCCGAAGAAATTCTAGCTGGATTAACCCTTAAACAAATTCTGACCGCCCTGACCCCGAAGCAACTTCTAACTCTGCAAAAACAGGTGAGCAAAAAGCCAGCCCGCAAAGCTAAAAAGACCAATAGTTTGGGATAGCCCTGCTGCTCGTGGCGGGTATGTCACATTTTTTTGCACGCAGCACCGATGGATAAATCCATCGGCGAAGGGGTTCTAAACCCACTAAAGTGGGTTGAAAATCCTGTGTCGTAACCCAATTTATTGGGTTTGGAATCTACTTGCCGCTGGATTTATCCAGCGGTGTCGCCAAAGCACAGCCAAGTTATTAGCAGTGCAAAATTATGAACCTCACCCGCTCGTAGCTGCTGTTTGTTTTCGCAGCTGTTTTTTGCTATAATGCTGCCAACGGGCGCGTGGCGGAACTGGCAGACGCAGGGGACTTAAAATCCCCCGGCTTCGGTCGTGTGGGTTCGAGTCCCACCGTGCCCATCTTCTTTTTTATTTCTCTACTACCACAAAATCAACATTGGCCGCACGAGTCTTGTCGCTGACCGCCTCCACATGGAAAACCCAGTTCCCTGGCGCAAGCAGTGGCTGGAAAACCAAAGTCAGACCGCCACCATTATCACTCACCGCCACCGTCACTGGCTGGCTGGCGACTCCGTTCGGCCCGGACACCATCGCTGTGACTTTTTCCCCTGGCACAAAACCCACCACCACAAAAGCCACCACCGCGTTAATATTAACCGTTGGCGGGTAGGCAAACGCTGTCGGTTTGGTCACGGGCGGCGCAACCACCACGTAGGCAACGGCATCTTTGTTGCTGGTTTGAGCGTGAAACTTAAAGCTCCACTGACCATTGACGCTAGTTGGCGCGGTTTTGTACAGTTCGTTGATTACGCCCTTGTCGTTGGCTACAACCATAAACGAGTCGCGGTGTGTACCATCCGGTGGCATTGGGCTAATTTCGACGGTCTCTCCAGGCTGCACCGTCATCCCCAAAATGATTTCCATCCCGGCTGGCCCACAGCGGGGATAAGTGTACGCCCCATTCGTATCGTCATCAACCTTAGCTACCGTGCAATCAATTGGCGGCACGGGTACAATCGGCGTAGGTGTAGGCGTGGCTGTCGGCGGCGGAGTAGTGGCAATGGGAGGCGTAGTCGGAGTGGGCGAACCGTTCAGGTCGTACTTGGGATTGTACCGCCAGCTAAAATAGTGACGGCCCACGTTGCCCATCTCAACTTGAAAAGCGGGCGGGTTCGACGGCGTATAAGTCAGGACGCGCCGCTCAAACACCTGGATTAGCACGTCTTTGGGTTGCCCGGCCAGCGTCACTTTAGCCCAATACGCCTCGCTAATCGGCAGACCCGTTGCGTCGAGCCAGGGCATAGTTGCATTATCGCCCAACACTGGCTGCTGGTCACTAAGCTGGCCGTTTTGATAAATCGTCCCCTTTTGGTTCATAAAGTTCCAAAATACGTCCGGGATATTATGTTTCAGGTTTGGGTCAAAGTAGATATATTTGGCCTTGCTGCTCAAATCCCCCCCAACCGTACCAACCATACCAGCTTTATCAATACTTTCGCTCACAGGTTTATCCAGACGCGACAGGGCCGGATTGTCATTATTAAGCGTCACCAGTTTGCTAAAGCTGGCGTAAGTCGGGCCTGCGTTTCCGGCAGGGTCGCCCGCGACAGGAATATCATCGGCAGCCCGTCGCTGTAGCTGGTTGGTGTTGCCAGTAGCTTCACGCCCCGAAATAAGTTCGCGCACCAACAACCCATTCGTCACCAGATTATTGGTCGGGTCGTTGATTTCCATCCGGGCTTTATCAAAATACAAAACCTCCCTCTTGCCACCCGCACTTTCGGTATAGGGTTCGGTGTTACCTGCGGCGGGCAAGAAAGTCTCCGGCCCCCACAGCCAGCTACGCGCCGGGTTAGCACTATTGTCGGTCACTGGTTTATCGGCCCGTTGCCACTTAGCCTTAAAACTGGCAGTTGGGATAGTCGGGTCGGCCAGAGCCGTAGTCAGCGGCATCAGGCTCAACAGCAACACCAGGCCGAGCCAGACCTGAACACGTCGTAAAGTCAGTCGCTTTGCCACACTCATCATAAATTCTCCTTCTTTGCGCTTTGCTAATCTAACTATTCACTCCAGTAAAACCCAAGCCCCACCGAACAGATGGTACAAAAGTCATAGCTACAAATATATTTAGGATACTTCAAATCGTAGGCCAAAGCAACTTTTCGGGCTGTTTCCCGTGAAACTAAATCTTTCAAGGGCTACGAGCAATGAGCAAGGGGCTTCGAGCTAGAACCTTCCACCTGCTGGCTCGTGGCTCGTGGCTCTTTCCCTTGACAAGCTCGTGACCCACCGATATAATCGCTTTAGCCCTATATCTCTATCGCAAGAAATGGTTGATAGTCGCAAAAACGATAATTACCCTTTTCACAATCTGTCCTACTAATGAGACGCTAGTTACCTTTTTCACAATCCGTCCTACCGATACGACAGAAGGCCCAAAACAAGCGAAAGGAAAGAGCCAGGTGGCAAAACTTACCGTCAGCGAAAATCAGCCCGTTTCCCTCGATAATTCCCGCAAGGCCGACATTGTCACCGTCGCTTCGGCTAAGGGCGGCGTAGGCAAAACTACCATCGCGGTCAGTCTAGCCTGTGGTCTGGCCGGACGCGGCTTTAGAGTGTTGCTGGTTGATCTCGACCCCAATATCAGCAGTAGCGTCTGGCTACTGCTCACCGAAGAAGCTCAGGCCAAAGCCGAAGAATATAATGTGGGCAATTTACTACTCAACACCAAACTTGACATAACTAAATTTGTCCAGACCATTGTACCAGGAAACTTTTATAGTGCCGAACGTGGTGGCAGTCTGGACTTCTTGCCGGGCGGCTCCAACACCTCCAAAGTCGAAAATCAGCTAGTGGCCGAAAGTGGCAGCGAAAACCGGCTGCAACGCATCCTGGAAAAAGTCCGCCAGCGTTACGACCTCGTTATTCTGGATAGCCCAGGCAAGATAGACGGCAAGCTGACCATCAACGCCTTCGCCGCCAGCACCCACTATTTAGTGCCTGTGGTGGCCGAGTTCCTGCCTATGGCAAGCAGCGTCATTACCGATGCCCGTATGGAAGACATCAAGGAAAACGTCAACGCCGACATCAAATTTTTGGGTCTGGTGCTAAATATGTTCAACCCGCGCTTATCCAAAACCAAACGCACGTTGGAACAGCTAAACGAACAGTTCAAGTCGGACAGCGTTTTCGTCACTCGCATCCCCAACCGCAGCGATTACGCCAATATTCCAGGCGACGGGGCCAGCTATATCGCCATCAAAAACAAAGAACTGCGCCGCGTGATGGACGAATTGGTGGACGAATTTCTGGTACGTTTAGGAAGGGAGCCACACCAATGAGTAATGGACGTTTTGCCAACTTGCGCCAGAATTTTCGCACGGGCGCAGCCGTGAATCAGGCCGTTAAAGAGGAGCAAACCGAAGCCCTCAAACAAATCGAGGAAGTTCAGAAGCAGTCCGGCCAGACCGAAGCCAGACCGATTGTCAACGCCACCATCAGCATCTATAGCCTGAAAAACAACCCTTACCAATATCTACAGCGCGACGATGCAGCGGAAACCACCGACGATGACGACTTTGTGGCCTTGTTGAACTCCATCCGCGACTACGGCTATCAAGGCGGCATCATTATTACCCGCAACGGCGAGGACTATTTTATTATCCAGGGCCACCGTCGGGCCAAAGCTTTGCGCTATCTGGCCGACAACGAAGGCTACGACCCGGTTGTACCCGTCGTGCTGGTGGATTTGAGCCAGGAGCAGATGATTGGCTTTTTGGTGACTTCCAATTCGACCAGCAAACCAGTTTCGCCCTTAAAAATAGCCACCACCATCAACTATTTTCAAAACCAGCGCGGCCTTTCGGTACGGGACATCGTGCGGGCTACGGGAATGTCCAAGAAAAAAGTAGAGAACTATATTATTTTGGGTAAGATGCCCGCCTCGGTCAAAACCGCCGTCGAAAAGGGCGAAATGTCGCTCAATCAGGTGTTGGATATGCACAGCCAGAACGTGCATCAGACCAAAAGCGGGCCGGACACGCTTGATAATAGTTCTCTAGCCGAGGCGACCAACCAAAAGACCGCCCAAAGCCTGACCAAAGCCGCCCAACAAACCCGCATCTTGAAAGGCATTGCCCGCAACCTCAACATGGCTCTGGCCCAACTTGAAGACGTGGACGCGGCTATCCCCGAAGAATGGGCCGAGAACCTGCTCCACCTGACCCAACAAATCGAGCAAAAAATCAAAAAATTAAGCAGCTTCGAGCAATGAGCTTCGAGCTACAAGCAAAAACAATTTGGCTTTAAGGGATAGAACATCGGCTGGCGGCAACCAGTTGATGCACCTCCAACAAACTCCCCTTGTGAGACATTGCTCCGCCAATGGATACCCTTGTGGGACATTGCTCCGCCAATGGATACCCTTGTGGGACATTGCTCCGCCAATGGATACCCTTGTGGGACATTGCTCCGCCAATGGACGTTTTCGTTTTCCCGTCATAATCCCTTCAAGCCTGACGGGATGACGGGATTATAGTGTGATAATCTGTAACTTTGCCGCTTAT
>JBBQZT010000162.1:0-5596 GCA_038207455.1 Chloroflexia bacterium | reverse complement strand
CCCGGCTGCAACATCTTGGGATAATCCAACGGCGCAACCTTCTGGCCGTCCTTATCGTTGTCGCGGTCAAACACATTCAGGCGACGCAAGCGGTTCAACCGGGCCAAAAGTGCTAACCAACTCACCGCGCTGTCCTGCCCTTCTTTTCTGATGCGCTGCGCCAGCTTATGTCGTTGTTGATGAAATTCGGGAGTACGCAGATAAGCTGGTTGCACATCGGCCTCGTTTTCTTCCGGCTCCTCTTTTCTGCCCCGCCCTTTGCCTTCGCTACTCTTGGTGTGCTGCAATTCGTGAACATAATACGAAGCCACATCTATCAAATGCTCCAGTCGCATACGTGGCACGCCAGTGTCAAATTCGTCCAGTGCCAACGCTTCCATCTCCTCGGCAGCGTTACCAGAAGTGGGATAGATGTTGAAATCACGAAGCAACTGTTTTGTCCATTCGTAAGCCTTAAAAAAGCGTAGTTCCTGGGGTTCGCTCAAATCCAAAATCTCTTTCAAGAAGTAGGGCGATAAATTGGAAAAGGGCAAGCTAAAGGCGCGTTTGTATTTGTAATCCGGGTTGGCGGTTTCGCGGCCCACCAGATGTAAAATATAGGGCTTCTGGATGCCTTCCGGTTTCAGACCACGTTTTTGCAAAGCCGTCAACATCGTCGGGTCTTCGGTTGGTTCGGCCAGAAAAGTATATTCGCCTTCCACGTCCAACACGATAACAGCGTATCCGGCCTTTTGCGCCTCGCCAATCAGCCGCGAGACCGTCGTACTTTTGCCACCGCCCGTCGTCCCCAAAATACCTGTGTGGCGGGGCAGCACACTTTTCTTGTCGCTCGGAATACCCACCGTGATATTTTCGTGACCGCTGGCCCGGCCCAACTTGATGTCACCCTCCGCCTTGAGATAATGGGCCGTTTCTGCTTCGCTCAAAACCCACACTGGACTTTTGGGCAGAGGTCGAAAGCGCGGCGGCATCAACTGGCCGTCAATCTCCTCGCCCATCAGTTCCACCTCGCAACGTCCGTGATACTGTGGGGTAAAAACCATTCCCTTGACCGTAGTGGTAATAATTAGGGGCGCGTCGGCTCGTAACCCGTCGGGGTCGGCGAAAGGGCCACTGGTCACAATCCCCAAATAGGTGCGGTTGCTGCTATCCGATTGGTCACGGCTGACAATTCGCACCATCGCTTGCGAAGGAGTAAGCCGAATGTTCTCGCGCTCCAACAAAATAGTGATAGTGTTGTCATCGCTGCCCGGACTGTCAAACATCGTCCAGGCAATCACGTCCTCCAGCCCGGCTTCGGGTTGCCAGGGGCCGCCCACTTCCGCCGCCGTTTCACGCATTCGTTCAAAAATAGCCGGGTCAAGAGGCTGGGCTACCGCCGCATTCGCATCATAAGAAGCTACCGTTTCGGCTACCTTATTTTCGCCCACGTTCAAAGGCTCAAATTCGTTCAAATCGTCAGTTACGCCGCCGTCCATATATAAGAAATTTTGGCGGCCTACTGTGCGTTTTTCCAACATTTTCTACCTCTTTCTGGCTATCAGCTAACAGCTATAGGCTATTAGCGTCAGTCTTTGACTAGCAGCCCGAACTGTCCTATGGATTTGGCTGATAGCTGATAGCTGACTGCTTATCTCGTGTCGCGCTCGATTTGGTAACGGAAAGGATGTCCCGCTTTGGCGTAGGTTTGCTGGACGATGGTTCGGAAGCTTTCTGGCTCGAAAGTGGTGCGGCACAAAGTATCGGCCAGAGCCAGCAGCATTGGAAAGCCGCGATGCTCTTGCAACACACTATCAGCCATCGCAATCAAGGCGGCTTCCTGGGCGTGGTCAACGTGAGCATAAAAAACCTGGGCCGGACTGCTGGGCGAAACTCGATAGACCCCCCGTACCACCTGCGGCCCGACTTCATCTACAAACTGGCGCACCTTGCGGCCCACACTAACCGTATAGTTAGACTTTTTTACCCAATCTTCCATCTGCTGATGGAGGGTATCTATTATCAAAAATTCCAACGGCCCTAACGCTTCGCCCAAAGTCAACACCAATCGTTCGCGGGGCGCACTCGGCACATAAATAAACTTTTGATGCTGCAAAACCAGCCGTTGTAACAAATCCATACTGCGGGTAAGTAGCGGCTGCAAACTATTAGCCAATAATTCGCGGGGAACAGGTGTACCGTGTCCCATCGCCCAGCGTTTGCCCACCGTCTCCAACAACAACCCGCGTTCGCCATAAGCCATCAAGCCGCGCCTTATTAATCGGTTTAGCTCATCACGCTCCTCCTCGTAACCTAACGCGGCCCGGTTCTGACGTTTCTCCAAAAGTGCCACCATCTCCTCCACCGGGTCAGGCTCAACCATTCGTACATCGCGCTGAAAAAGCTGGCGTTTGAATTCCCGCGTGTCGCCCTGATAATTGACGATGCACACCCCAATTTGAGCTACCGTCATCGGCAAAGTGTCATGCACGACTACCGTTCCGTCTGCCGCTAACGTTGCCCCGTTGAACAAGAGATGGTGATGGGTCAATTTGAGTTGCTCCAGGCTGACTTTGTACAGACCCGCGCCTTTGGGTGCGCCAGGGCGGGCGGCAATCAAAGGAAACACGCGGCGGTCTATTTGGCGGTTGACGCGCTCCTGCTGTTTGATAGCTTCATGCACCTGGTTTTCGAGACGATCATAAGACGCGCCCAAATCGTCGCCATCACTCCAGCTATTAAAATTCAAAATAGCGTCCAGCGTCTCGCCCAGGTGCGCCGCTACCTCGTCGTTAGAATTATCGTCAGCCACTTTTTCGGCACTCATGCTGCCACCCCGTTTTAGCCACCCTTTTGCTTGTAATTTTGGCGGGTTGCTTTGCCATTATTTACGCTTCTATACTTTATTCTCATCCGCCCACGAAAGTTCGACTCAACTTTTTAACCACTCCTGGAAACTTTGGTTGCCACCCACTACGATAAGCAACTGCCCGGCATAAGCTCTGGCAACGTTTGGAGCTAACTTATATTGGGAAATTAAAACCGTCTCGGCGGCTTCTAAACGTTGCGCGTATAACGATTTGCCCTTGATGGCAGCCTGCACCAGAAGCAAAGCCTTTTCCTGGGGGGCTAACAGTTCCAGGGCTAATATATCGGCCCGGTCTTCGATTTCCAAAACCTGTCTGCTTAAAATATCACCCTGCGCGGCCCGTTCCATAAAATGATGTTGGGGTCGCACCTGGACTCCTGCTATCAAACCGTGTAACCGTTCCGCAATTGTAGGCGTGCGCCCGTTGTCAAACACTTCCAAAACCTGCGGCCCTAAACGTTGCAAAGCTTCCTGACGGGGCTGCTCATAATCCAACAAAAAATGAGCTAACTCATGAGCCAGGCTAAAAAGCTGGTCGGCGGCTGGGTCGCTATCGTCCCATATTATAAAGTTGTTTGGCGCACCCCTGGCAATCAGGCAAGCCCGCAAAGGTCGGTTTCGCACACTTTCCAATCCTGCTAACTGCACCCCTTTTTGGCTTACCCAATCCAAAACTTTATACACAGTAAGCTGGCTGATCGGGGCAGGTACAATCGGCATAGTCATCACTATGGCCGTTTCAAGCTCACTGTTAAACCCGCCAGCTTCGTCCCAAAAGCCTTGGGCCAGTTCTGCTAACCCTAGTTCAATCATCGCTTGTAGCTTCCGTATTAAAATCGGTAACAGATTTATCGTCTTCGCGGTCAAGGGCAGCCATCAAGAAATTATCAGCAATTGGTGTGGTCTCTCGATTAGCCTCGTAAACGGCGGCCACTCGGAGCAATTTTGCCAGTAACATTGGTTTAAGATTAAACTTGGTGGCAATGGTTCTGACATCGTGGGCGAAGCTAACTTTATCCGTCACGTCGGGGCGACCACACAAAGCTAACCGACTTAACTGGCCCGCTTCAATTTCCAAAAATTTCACCAGACCTGGTTCGTCCAGATTTTCTGCGTGTTGGAAACTCTCTAAAGCTGAAGCTAGATAAAAACTACGCCCTGCCGCCCGTCGAGCCATATATGCTAATAAAGCCTCTGTTTGGTTCTTTTCGGGCGGGTTTTGGTCCTGTTTGCTCAAATTCTTGTCCTTGCTCATCTGTTATCCTGCTTTGTCTGCACTTTACCAAATTAACCCGATAGTTTGCGTTTGCGACGTAATTTCAGACGGTCTTTGTGTTGTTTGACGATGCGCTTTTGCTCATCTTTTGGTAAATGGGTGATTGCCAGCACTTTGGAAAATTCGCTGGTGCGCCCAATACCTGCATCCATCAGAGCCAGCAGATGTAGGTCACGCGCGTCGTCAGCAATAAGTACATTAGTAGTGGCCTGCTTCTGCCGTATTTCGACAAGTTTGGCCTGGGCTTCTTGCTGGGCAATAATTTCGTTCTCTACATCTTCATTCCCTGCTAAACCTAAAAGTGCGACATCATCCAAACTAACCGTTTTGAAATGGTTGTTTCGTCTTTTTTGTTTTGCCAGAGCGTTATTCATATCGCCCTCCGCCGCCATTTTGAGATAGCCATATAAGGTGCGTAGGTCCGGTTTATATTTGTGCGGGTGTTCGAGGTAATCCATCAGGGCGGTAGTGGCCGCATCCGCAATTTCCTGCTCATCAGTCTGATGGTACTTGAAAGTAAGATGCTTTACAAGGCGGTCAATAAAAGCCTCCGCTATCTCGGCAGATGCAATTTTATCTCCACCTAGCAGACGCTGATGTAGTTGTAGTTCCATATTTGGCTGAAAATTATTAGACATAGTGTTATTTAGCTTCAAACTCTACTATAGGGCTTACCCAACTGATTTCATATATTTTACAAATAAGCTAAAAATATATGTTTCAATCATATAGCCATTAAAAATAAGCCACACCTATAACTGGTATCTTTCGTCAACCTCTATCTTTCACACAGCTTCCGTTGGATTTGATGTGAGAGTAGATGGCAGTTTTATTTTAACCGAAAAATACTAAAATGCAATATGGGATAAATTGGCTATGTTGTAATTTTGGGCCTGTCTTTGGTAAAAAGAGAGCCAACTCAATCATCTGACCTCTTTTTAATAACTATCGTCAAGGCGCAACTCGCTTCTAAAAGGCGTTTAGAGCGGTGTTTTCGCAAACCCTCTCCAGATATTTGGAAAAGTGGCTCGAAAAGGCTTCAAAACGCCTTTTTGTAAAGGTTTTGAGGTCAAAAAACTTTCGCAAACCTCTTCCCGTGAGCCATGCAGAAAATAGGTTTGCGAAAATCGAACATTTGGCCTATTGCAAAACCCCCAAACTCTGCTATAATGACCTCACAGGAAGCCCCAAGAGGCCGTTATTTAGCTAAAATGGGTAAATTCTTGTAAAATCTCTTAGCAACTTAATCGGGTTGCTTTTCGATTGCCCCGTTGAAGGGGACTGAAACTTTTTTATCTAAAGCAAGAAACAAGTGAGGTAACGTTGCTTTTCGATTGCCCCGTTGAAGGGGACTGAAACCTCCCTCCACCCCAACCGAACGAGTGCCCGAAGCTGTTGCTTTTCGATTGCCCCGTTGAAGGGGACTGAAACCGGCACTTCGCTGTCTGTGGCACATTGGTACCTAATTGTTG
>JBBQZT010000161.1:0-5615 GCA_038207455.1 Chloroflexia bacterium | reverse complement strand
CTATACAACCCAAACCAGCTAAAGCAGGTTGTTAGAACCCACTTTAGTGGGTTTGAAGTGGGTAGCCTGTGGATGCCTGCACCCGGCACGGGTGTATCCATAGGCGAGCTATTCAAATGGTCGTTGACAGAGTAGTACCCGCGCAATGTCCACAATCGGACTAACCGGAAATATTCAGGCCAGGCAAAAAAATATGGCAAACGGAAAATTTGACTACTTACAACCTGGGGATCGGCTCCGCTCACTTTAGGCACTGGATTGAGTGCTAGTGGATGTCCGAGATCGGGCTACTGCCTTCTCAGCGAATAGGTCACCCACTAGCACTCTGGACAGTGCTGTGTGATAGTGGTGGCCGATGAAGTATGCTGGGCTTGAGGACTGCCACGGCGAAACACCGCAGACAAAATGCTAGTCACAACCTTCCGTTTGCCATATATTCTATTATACTACCTGACAAACCATTTATCCAAACTTACTCCAAAAAGTGCCATGGGGCCAGTGCAAGGTTGTAGCCGCATTGTCACGGCCCGTAGGCACCCAGGGGGTACCCGGTGCGGAGGCATCAACTGGTTGCTGCGAAGTGAAGAACCTGTGGTTGAAAACCAACGAGCAACTTTACCGCTTTACTCACGAGCCTGCAATGACCCCGCTACTGGCTTTGGCACTTTTGTAGGAAACCAGCAGCCGCCCATTGACGACTTTGGTTTGGAATTGGTTGAGCGGACGGTTGGCCGGGCCATTACTAACGTTACCCTGGAGGTCGAACCTGCTGCCGTGACACGGACATTCAAACAAGTTGTCCGCCGCTGCCCAGCCTACTTCGCAGCCTTGATGGGTGCAAATGTCACTCAGGGCCAGAAATTGACCACCAGTTTTTACCACGTAGCCGTTTTCCTGCGTGCCTTTTTTGGGTAAATTCAGGCTTATCGGTTGCGGGTTGTTGTCGGCGAAATCTGTTATCGCGCCCACATCAGCAAAATTCGGGTCAGTCGAGGCCGCCGTTGTACTGCTGCCACCTGCTTTTGTAGTAGCAGCCCCTGCCACTTTTGTGGTAGCTGCGCCAGTAGTGACCGGGGCGGTAGTCTGAACTGCCCGCGTGGTGGTCGCTGCTGTCGTAGTCGTTGCTGTCGTAATGGTCGGGGCAGGTGTGGCAACCGCGCTGGTGGTGACCGGGGGAGTAGCGGTTTCCCCACAAGCCACTAAAATCGTGCCGCCCGCCACTAGGCCCGCCAATCCTGCCGCTCTGCTCAAAAAGCGGCGGCGACTCACGTGTTGACTTATATCCAATTTATCCTCTCAATTTTCGTATTTTGCTTTAAGGTTAAGAACCATCAGCTGACAGAGCAGCCTACTACAAAAAATAGAATAAGCCTGGCAAATTTAGGCTTACCTCGCTATTATGGTTTATTTGTGTAAAGGGCGTGCAAAAACCAGGCAAAATATCGGTTAAGTTTGGCAACCTTTTCAGGCGAAGCGGGTCAGTAAAGCCCCTTTACCAAATTGCATTACGATTGGGCGGTTGTACTTCCTCAAGCCTGACCGATAGGGACGGGGATTTTTTGGGTGATGCCGCGCACCAAATCGGCGGCAGATTGGCGGTTGCGACTGCGAACCATCAAACGGTGCGCCAGGACGGGCGCAGCCAGTTCCTTGATGTCGTCGGGCTTAACAAAATCACGGCCCTGCACCAGAGCTAACGCCTGGGCCGCTCTTTGGAACGCTACTGCCGAGCGGGGGCTGGCTCCCAGGGCAATTTCGGGGTGTTCGCGGGTGGCAGTAACTATTTTTAGCAGATATTCTTTGAGCGGGCGGGCTACATTGACCCGGCGGGCTGCTTCTTGCAAAGCCACCACCTGCTGCGGGCTAAGAACTGGCAGCAAATCGTTGATAGGGTCGCGGTGTTCCTCGCGTTCCAGGATGGTCAGTTCGGCCTCGAAGTTAGGGTAGCCAATCGAAAGCGCAATCAGAAAGCGGTCAAGTTGGGCTTCGGGTAGCGGAAAAGTGCCATACGACTCGATAGGGTTTTGGGTGGCGATGACGAAAAAAGGGCGCGGCAAACGGTAAGTATGACCTTCGATGCTAACATTACCCTCGCCCATCGCTTCTAGCAAAGCCGATTGGGTACGGGGGGTGGCCCGATTGATTTCGTCCGCCAGCACAATATTGCCAAAAATCGGGCCGGGCATAAAGCTAAACTCGCCCGTCTTTTGGTTATAAATGGACGAGCCAGTGATGTCGCCAGGTAACAAATCTGGTGTGAACTGGATACGTTTGAAAGCGGATTGCACCGAACGCGCCAGACTACGAGCCAGCAAAGTTTTACCCACCCCTGGCACATCTTCCAACAGCAGATGTCCGCCACTAAACAAGCTGACCAACACCAGCTTGATTTTGTCGTCGGTGGCAATCACAGCTTTTTTCAAATTTGCGCTCATGGCGGTGATTAACAGATTGAGGTCGGCAGTATCAAGGGTGGCCGGGTTAGCTAGAGTGGCGGTCATTTCTATTTTTACCTTTCAAAAACGGGTGCTGAATAGCAGGTTTGTAACCTTGTTTCAAAGTTTTTACGATTGATTGAGGCGTTAGCACTTTCACCTCAACCTCGGTCGGGCGAGCTATTGGTTCGGCATAACCCTCGAATGTCCAGCGAAGCAGCCATTTATCCAGCACCAGATGTGCCTCGCTCTCGTCGCCCCAAATAACAAAAGTACCATCTGGTAGGTCGGCAAGCTGCGCTTCGTAAGTCACCTTTTCCATATTTGCTTTAAGCCTGGCAGTGGTCAAACGTTCCCGGTGCAAAACGTCATCAATCACATCTACTTTTGGCTCAGGATTATATAAAGCTTCGGCGGGGTTGGCGGTCGCCCAAAGCCTTTGAAACTCTTTGAAGTCTTGGTAAGAACACTGATAACAAGGCCGATGGCCCGCCGCCAATGCAGTTGCTTCGTCCAGAAAGAATAATTCAGTGTATAGACCGGGTGACATCACAGTGCGGTTGCGGTCTTTGTATTCGGTTTTGCAGATTATCCAGTGTTTATTTGTGTATGACGTAATAAGTTCTTGCTGTTCGTTGTGCAAACAGCCGCCCCGATTGCCCATCTTCGTGCCACGCGCCGGGTCTGCTTCGATTTTGCCACGTGGTGTTACCCGATTTCGCTTTGGCATATTGGCCTGGGCTTTCGATATTTTGCCCTAAAAATTCACAAACAAAAACCACTTGCCCATAGTATCACAGGCAAGATACTGGTTACAAGTGGCCCCGGACTTTTGGGTATAGGTGGGAGGTTTGATTACATTTTGGCTCCTAATGAGCCTATTTCCTCGGCCACGGGTTGAGGTTGTTCGCGCAAGGAACGTACTGGCGAAAGCAACACCCACAAAAAGCTAAACATTGCCCCGACTGCCGCTACCACCAGGGTCGCTCTAAGCCCAATAAGTTCACCCAAAATGCCTCCTGTAAGCGAGCCAATTGGTATCGTCCCCCACACCAGGAAGCGCATACTGGCGTTCATACAGCCCTGGATGCGGTGCGGCATAATGGCCTGACGCAGACTGACCTGAGTAATATTGTATATCGGGCTGACAAAACTGGTTATAAATTGGGCAGCTATCAAAAGTGGGATAGCCAACAACAGAGAGCCACTAGCGAAATGGTTTCGCCCGCCCATAACTTTAGAAAGTCTGGTTGCCGCCACAGCCCAACAGACTTTGAACGCATTGTTCTATTATCCTCCCTTTTCGTCTTGGTTCTTCATCTTCTGGGCTTTGCAAGTAAGCAGGGGCGCGGAACAGAGCAACAGACGCAGGTAAGTCCATTGACGGAGCAATGTCCCACAGGCAACTGTAGGACGCGCAGCGGCTCCGCCAGCCGATGTATCATTGACGAGGCAATGTCCCACAAATACTTATAACTGCAAACTGCTGTGTCTGATCTTCAACTTCTTTCTGAGCCAGGGAATAACACAAAGAATATTCGAGATTGTTTGACATTTGCTTTTTTTGCCTGATTATATGGTTTGGGAAATAAGCATCTGGTTCCTGCCTTCCAGATGGCGACCACAAGGTAAGCCTGTAATGTCTATGTCCACAATGAGCGGCCCCTCAGTAAAGGCGTGGGCAATAGCACGAGAGGTCTTTTGAGAAGAATTAGCTCAGGAAGATATTGTTAATAATTTCAGTAAAGGCGTGGGCAATAGCACGAGAGGTCTTTTGAAAGATGATTTTAAGCACAGCCTGCATCTCTAGCACATTGACAGGCTGGCAAGCTGATATTGACAGCATTTTTGTCCAATCAAGCATAGCAAGGCGTGATTAGAGTGCAATTTTTGGTCAGAAGTGGTATCTTTTTCCATGATAAAAGCTGTAATTGAAGTTAGCAATAGTTAAAGTCACATTTAACACCACCTGGTCTATCGGACCAGCAGCGTCGCTAAAAGTCACCTGGGCAGCATAAATCCCATCAGCAGTTAGATTTGCGGCATTAATGGTAAGGGTAACGCTTTGACTGTTACCACTAGCACCGCTACCAGTTATTACCAGGCCGTAGCCACCATTGTAAAGCGAGCCAAGTTCCAGATTGCCAGCAATACCCCGTTGCCAGCCATCCCAACAATTTTATTGTTGGTAGCACCCGCGCCGATAATGATACCGTTACCAGTGTTGCCTATACTGA
The DNA here is from genome assembly GCA_038207455.1 of Chloroflexia bacterium. GTDB lineage: Bacteria > Chloroflexota > Chloroflexia > Chloroheliales > Chloroheliaceae > JBBQZT01. The sequence goes on along the minus strand of JBBQZT010000161.1, from coordinate 943 downwards.
AGGTACAAGTGAGCTTGTTATTGCTACCTTCGATGACGATACCGTTGGCCGGGGAGTTTATAACTTCAATACCGCTCAAATAGTTGCTGGTACTCAGAACCAGGCCGTTGCTGAGAGCTGGGTTGTGCAGAAAATCTAAAGTGCTAATGTTGGCATAGCCACCAGGACAGCCCAATGCTGGGTCGTTGCTCAAGTAGAGGTCGTTACCCAGGCGTGGTAATTGTCACCTATTACAATATAACTTCCGCCGTTGGAATAGGTTTTAAGTATAATCAGGTTTGGACGGCTGGCATCGTGAGCAGTGTTGTTAGCCAAATTTATGGCACTTCGCAAGCTGCAATTGTTGGTGGCATTTGCCCCACTGCCGCTATAGCTATTAAAAATAGCAGGTGTGGCGAGACCTCCATCATCTACCACCTGATACGCATAATAAGTGTTGGCAAAAGCAAGCTGAGGGCTTAACGCCTGGGGATAGTTGGTGGCGGCCCTAAAGGTAGTTTTACGCTTTTCCAGCGTGTTTGCAGCGAGGCCAAGACGAAGATTGAGCGGAGCGAACTGCTCATGCTGATCTGGCTACCCGCCAAAACTGGGGGGTTGACCAACCCAAATAGTAAAATAAACCATCACCCCAAAAACTACGGTAACAAGGGCGTATTTTAAAAATTGTCGGTGGTGGTTGTGCTGCTGGGTAATTGAGGCTATCGTGGTAACCCTTCCTCTTATCTACGGTCAATTGTATTAAGGTTGGCAAAAATCAAAAATTTGACGCTTGTAACAGCCCAAGCCAGCGCAACGTATTTCCTGCTAGGTAGTGTGTGACAAATCAGAGTTCAACCAGTACATTATCATCGCAATGGTCAGTCCAGCCTGGTAGTGCGAAGCGAGCTTATCATAGCGCGTGGCTACCGCCCGCCACTGCTTGAGCCGATTAAAACAACGTTCT
>JBBQZT010000160.1:0-5664 GCA_038207455.1 Chloroflexia bacterium | reverse complement strand
TGGTGTAGATGTAATTTTAGATTTTGGCTGTTGGGTACGTATTCAACGCGATGAATATCGTTTACGTGCGGAGCAATTAGGGACAGAATTTAAGATTCATTATTTAGATACTTCCAAGCAAATGCTCCTATCCCGCCTTGTTGCTAGAAATGCCAATCTCCCATCAGGCACGTTTTATATTCCAGAAACAAAACTTGAAGAATGGTTTAGAATATTTGAACCTCCTTTCCCCGAAGAACTTCCCTATACTTTAATCTATCGAGTTGACCAGCAAAGTTAGGGCTGTTGTAGTATTGGTGTAAAATACGATAAGGAAATGGCGCAGACTCACTTTTGATAAAGCTTAACTATTGGAAGTCTAAGCTAACAACTGTTACAACACTTTGGTTAGTGTCAGCCATTATTAAAGGACCGGTATAACCACAAAAACGGTGAAGCTAAGGGACTAGCTCAATAACGAGTTGAAATAAGAGCGTTCATTTGGCACAATAGCCTTTACGAAATATTTGTGTCGTCTGCAAAACCTGCCAAAAAAATTTAAGCCGCAACCTTTACTGCTCTAATGCGTCATATAATGTAGAATATCGGAATAGAATTTAGCAATTTGCAGGAAGTCTGTACGCGGGCCGCTGAGATTGTTTGTATGTAATGTGCAATCGGCTCAAAAATAGCCGCCTACAAATATATTACTGGTCTTACAAAAGGATAAGCAGAACAAAATTGGAAGAATTGCAAACTAGCCAGCCTAGCCGCCCCAGCATTTCGGTCTTTTTCCCGGCTTACAACGATGGCGGCACCATTGCCAGTATGGTTTTGGCGGCGCTTGTGACCTGTCGGCGTTTGACCGATGATTACGAAGTGATTGTAATCAACGATGCCAGCCAGGATTATACACCGGAAGTATTGGATGAACTGGCCCGCATTTATCCCCATGAAGTCCGCATCGTGCATCACGCTACCAACCGCAATTACGGGGGCGCGTTACGTAGTGGGTTTGCCGCCGCCACTAAAGATTTGATTTTTTACACCGATGGCGATGCCCAGTATGACCCACACGAACTGGAAATTTTGCTGCCTTTGCTTACACCCGATATTGATGTGGTAAACGGCTATAAAATCGAGCGGCACGACCCTTTGCACCGGGTTATCATCGGCAAACTTTACCACTGGACGGTTAAGGTGGCTTTCCGGCTTAATGTGCGCGATACCGATTGCGATTTTCGTTTGATCCGGCGTAGTTGTTTTGAGGAAATCGAGCTTACCAGCAACACAGGCACGATCTGTTTGGAACTGGTCAAGAAGTTACAAGATGCCGGGTTCAAGTTCGCTCAGGTGCCAGTACATCATTTTCATCGAGCTTACGGTAAAAGTCAATTTTTTAATTTCCCACGCTTGTGGCGCACTGGCGTAAACCTGATACAGTTGTGGTGGCGGTTGATGGTGCGGCAAGAACACGTGCATTACCGCGAACAGGTGGCGAGAGCCAGGCTTGCCCACGCCAAGGTCCAGCCTGAACCCGAAGCAGTTCTCAGTCATCAGTAGGCAGTTGACAGTCAAAAGCAGTTGTAAATATTCAGGGGTTGTCATTTCGAATGGAGGCTCTGGCGAAACGCAAAGTGAGTAATCTGCTAGGATTTTTGATGTAATCTGGACGAACTTTTAGCAACAGATTCCTTGCAAGCTCGGAATGACAGTCACACAAAACCGATGGATAATGGCCGCTAACTGATGACTGATAACTGAAAACTTGGAAACCAATGATACCAAACGAACAACTAACAATTGTAATACCCGCGTATAACGAGGCGGCGGTGATTGGTCACGTGATTACACGGACACAGGCCACCAAACCAGGCTGCGAAATTTTGGTGGTGGACGACGGTTCAAATGACGGCACGGGTCTGGTAGCCCAGCAAGCCGGGGCGCGGGTCGTCCGTCATCCCTATAATAAGGGCAACGGGGCGGCGGTCAAAACTGGTATTCGGGCGGCACGTGGCGAATACGTGCTGCTGCTGGATGCCGACGGCCAACACTCGCCCGAAGATATTGACCGATTGTTGGAGCATCTTGGCCCATATGATTTGGTGGTGGGGGCGCGAACCAGTGCCAGCGATAGTGCTAGACACCGCGACTTCGCAAATTGGGCCTTTAACAAACTGGCCTCTTATCTGGTTGAAATGAAAATACCGGACTTAACCAGTGGCTTCCGGTGTTTCAAGCGGGACAAAGTAATGGAATTTCTGCATTTATTGCCCAACGGTTTTTCTTATCCCACTACCACTACCATGAGTTTTATCAAAAGTGGCTACAACGTCAAATTTGTGCCGATAATAGCCAGCAAACGGGTGGGCAAAAGCAAAATTAAGCCGCTACGTGACGGCACGAAATTTATCACTATCATCTTGCGTATGATTACCCTCTATAATCCCATCAAAGTTTTTTTGCCCCTGGCTACCATCTGGTTCGTGGCGGGTATAATTTACGGCCTTTTGAACGTAGTTATTGCCAAAGACCACCATATTCCCAATGGCGCGGTATTACTTATAAGCGTAAGTGTGTTGATATTTTTGTTCAGCTTGATTTCCGAGCAAATCGCCGCTCTGCGTTTTGAACGTACAGGCCGCCAGGAAAGCGGTATCGCCCAGGCTTATCCTGTTTTTGAGCCGGAGCAAATTGACATAACAAACAAATTAGTCCAGTCCAAAGAACTGGAGCGGGTAGAATAAAATGACTACACTTGTAACTCCGTCCGAAAAATATAGAGACAGCTATCTGATAGCTTTGCGCGAATATCACGATGAGGGCCGCAAGCTAAACGAAGATTTGGCGGTTATTTCGCCGGACTTTGGGGCGTTTGTCCAGAGTGTTTTAGACTTGGCGGATTGGGCCAAAATTGACGCAGGCCGCGTGCCAAGTTCACATTTCTGGCTGATTGACGCAGGCCAATATGTGGGCGAACTGAATATCCGGCCCGAAATGAACGAAGAACTGGCAAAGTGGGGTGGCAATATTGGTTACGAGATACGACCTTCCAAACGGCGGCAAGGTTTGGGTAAGCGCATTTTAGAGTTGGGCTTGCTGCTTGCGCCGTCGTTCGGCCTCAAGCGCGTTTTGCTTACCTGTGATGCGGATAACGTCGCGTCGCTCAAGATTATCGAGCATAACGGTGGCAAGTTTGAAAACGAAATAGAAGGCGAACTCAGGGGCAAGTTCACCCACCGTCGCCGCTATTGGATTGAGCTTGAATAAGACCCAAGAAATCCCCGTTGTGCCTACTGAACCGCAGCCGCGCCGCACTAAATGGCTGGTGTGGGCCGTGCGCCTACTTGTGCTGGCTTTACTCCTGTGGTTCCTGCTACATCTCAAATTAGACCCGGCCCAAGTATTTGACAATTTACTGCACGCGAACCTGATTTGGGTAATTTTATCCGTAGCCCTGGTTTTGCCTTTTATTGCACTTAAAGCCTGGCGTTGGCAAATTATTCTCAAGGGTTTGGGTTTAGGTTTGCCTTTCGGGGCCGCCTACCGCTTATACGCTATCGGTTTGTCCGCCGGAAGCTTTACGCCAGGGCAGGCCGGAGACGCGATTAAGGCGTGGTATTTACGCGAACACGGCCTGAGCTTGAGTGCGGGCCTGATTAGCATTGTGCTAGACCGACTTTTCGACGTGGCGGTTTTGATAATGCTGGCGGCCAGTGGTTTATCACTGTTAGGCGCGGACTTTGCAGGCGAGCTTCCGGCATTAGTAGTGTTGTTGGGTGGTACTATCGCGGCGTTGGTGGTATTGGCCGTTCCCGCGCTACGTAATCGTTTGCTGGACATAGCTCTGAAAGTGGTTTTGAGGAAAAATCGGCAGACGCAGCCCCCACCCACCGAAAATATTGTTTCTACCAACACAAATAGCAGGATAGGCCCAAAAATTCCTACAGATGAAGTGCAACAGGTAAAAATGTTGGTGGTGTTTTTGCTTACTATTACGGCTTCGCTTTTAGCATTGGGGCGTATCTGGTTATTGGCGTTGGCGTTAGGGCTTAATCTCAATCCCCTGCAAGTTATCGCGGCCAGCAGTTTGGCGACGGTAGCGGCTTTGCTACCGTTTTCGGTGGGTGGGATCGGGGTACGCGACCTTGCCCTGATAGGCATTTTGGGTAAATTGGGTTACAGCCAGGAGCAAGCCGTCAGCCTTTCGAGCTTTATTTTGCTCCTGACACTGGTAAATCTGGTAGCTGGCTATCTAATCTGGCTGACACGCCCCCGCAAGGCTAACCGCCAACCCTAATATGTTTGGGACTCCAGCAATTTTCTCAAAGTCTGCAAATCTTTTTGCATCGAATTATCTAGCCAGCGTCCGATTAGCGGCTTTAACAGCTTCATCAAACCACCAAGCGCGACTTTTTGCTTGATGGTAAATTTCGTGCTATGCTCTCCCGCGATACCCGAAACAGGCTCGAAAATATAGTAGAAAATAGCGTTATTAGAACCGGACTCAGGTTTGGATACAACCAACCGATTAAGTTCATATTCAAGCACGGTATTAGTGGTATCAAAGTGCAGCCCCAGAAATCTGACTTTGGCGGAGTTGCGTGAACCTACGCCAAAAGGCGGTTCGGTTAGCATTTTGGACGCGATAATGCCGGAGGCCCATTCGGGTTCGCGCTCTACATCGGTAACATAGCTGAAAACCTCCGACACTGGTTTGTCCACCACGATAGAACGGGCTATCTCCATCTACTTATATATTTCCTTTCGTTTGTAGCTTAATCTCAATACCATTCAAATAAATTGTAAGCGGCGCGTCCCCGCGCCCGCACGGTTTGTAGCAGCAGCACGGGCGCGGGGATGCGCCGCCTACAATAACGATTGTAATACATTATATTATACTAAGACTGAAAGTGCCTATGTCAAAAGGCTTATGTCTTTGAAAACGCCAATGGATTTATCCATTGGTGCTTCCAAATTAAAGCCAGGCCGTTAGCAATGCAAATATCCGAACCGCACCCACGTTTTAAGCCTTTTAGCTTGCAATGCTTTGGGTTTTCTGGTATTATCAACCAAAGTTTGCAATAGGAACATTCTCTCATTAGCATTTTGGCTGCTTTGTCTTACTAGCAGGGGCGTGTTGCCTAAGAAATTATCAGCTAGAAGTAACTTCCGTAGGTGTAATTGAATTTGGACAGTGGCAAAGGTGCTATTTCCAACATAGTTAATCGCGGTTTGCATTTTTGCACCATCTTTTTATGCTGAAAAAGTGTAACACTGTCCGATTGTTGGTGTCTATATACAAGCGAGTAACAGGACAAGGCAGATTGCACAACGCCAGGCAATGCAAACCGCCGAATTAGTTTTTGGTCAGAACGATGACGAAACTAGCGGGCGGCTATTTTGCCCTATATGCTCAAATTCCGGTCTTTGTTTATTAAGAAGGCGGAGTTTGGCTCGTTCCGATTTTACAGGTTGACAAACAAGTAGTTTGAGTTTAGAAAAATTGTAACTACGCACCTGTCATTCCGAACGGAGGCTCTGCGTAGTGAGGAATCTCTCATTTAAAAACTGGGTTAGAGATTCCTCACTCGTGCCTCGCTCGGAATGACAACACCTGAGTAGTTACGAAAAATTAAGGTTCGGTCAGGCCAAACGTGGTGCGGATTAGGAGAGCCAACCACG
>JBBQZT010000159.1:0-6317 GCA_038207455.1 Chloroflexia bacterium | reverse complement strand
CGCCCGCCCAAGCTGTACGTTTGGCATAATTGCGGGCGCGGGGACGCGCCGCCTACAATTTACAATAAAAGAAAAAAGAAAGATATTGCTCCTAAAATTACAACACTGGAACCGTCTATTGGAGGCAACCACACCCAGGGGGTACCCGCGCAATATCCAACAAACTGCCCCGCCCTTGTTTTTGTGGGGCAAAGCTCCGTCAATGGACAACCCTTGTTTTTGTGGGACATTGCGCGGGTACCCCCTGGGTGTGGTTGCCTCCAATGGAGACGCTATTTTGCAAAGACCACGCTTTCGGACGAGATACCGAAACCACTGCCGCGTCGGGCGTTGAAGGTCGGCGGCAAGGGTGGGTCAAGCTCGGTTTCGGCTTTGCAGTTGGCAATAATCGCTTGCAACCCCGGCCCAAAGTCGTAGTTGCCCACTTCACCCCGGCTGGTCTTCATCTCGGCCCGTAACGTGGTCGTCGCCTCGTTGTCAACCACGTAAGTTTCGCCGTCCGCCACTACCCCGTAGTCCGCTCTGGCTTTGGCAGCCGATACCAGCCCCCGCGCTATGTCCAGACTGACCTTGTGGGGGTCGCGTTCAAGCGGGTCGCCCCAGCCGCCGCCGCCCCAGGTAATATATTGCAACAAATCGCCTTCCAGCACCTTCACCCGGTCACATTTGCTTGGCAAAACCTGACGTGAGCCATCGGCCCTCAGCAAGATTTTACGACTACGTGCGCCCGGCTTGCCCCCGATGATGCCCCAGGGGTAGGTCAGCCAACGGTCATCGTGGATCGAAATGTCGCCTGGCTCAAGGAACAAATAGTCAATCTGGATGGCATTGCCGCCCCGGTTCAGACCCGCTCCACCGCTATCCATCACCGTTTCGTGGCGTTCGATACGCAATGGGAAATAGCTTTCCAGATATTCGTTCGGCACGTTGGTAAAGTTGGGCCACATACTATGCCCGTCCATTCCGTCACCCGCCGGACGACCCGGTACGCCGCCAAAGCCGATTTGATACAGTTGAAACCACTCGCCCTGTTTGTCATAACCGCTATACATCATGTGGGGGCTACTACTAAACCCGGCGGCGGCCCAATATTGCGGCGCACTCATCGAAAGCCCGCCCGCGAACACGTCAAAGATACGGCCCAAAGCGTGAGTGCGACAACTAAGGGCGGCAGGATAACGCGGTTTGAGCAGCGTCCCTTCTGGTATTTTAACCTGGATTAAGTCATAAAAACCGTCGTTGAACAAAATCTGCGGGTCATAGACCAATATAAGATAAATCCCCACAAACATTTTGAACATATGCTCGTTCATCAAGAAATTGACCGAACCATCGGCTTGCGGGTCAGTGCCGCTCCAATCGAAATAAGCCACGCTGCCTTCGCGCCACATCTTGCAGCTAAGTTTGAACGGGCCATAGCCGCGTCCGTCATCGTCAATATAATCCTCAAAGGTTACGGCTTGTTCGGGGATGTGCATCTGGATAATTTGGGCCATCGCCGCTTTGGTGCGGTCAAGCAAACGGTTAAGGGTGGTGATATAGGTATCGCGTCCAAAACGGTTGACCAGTTCCAACACGCGCTTCTCGGCGGTACGGCAAGCGGCCACAATCGCCATTAAATCGCTACGGTTCCAGATGGGCAAACGGCACTGGTTCAGAATCAGACCCAACGCTTCTTCGTTGAGCTTGCCGCCCTGGTACAGCTTAAACGGCGAAATAATAATGCCTTCTTCATAAATACTGGTTGCGTCCGTCGGAAGACTGCCTGGTACTTTGCCGCCCACGTCGGTCATGTGGCCGAACATCGAAGACCAGCCAACCAATTCTTTGTCCTGGAAAATCGGCATCAATACCAGCCAATCGTTGGCGTGAGAAATCGCCCCCACCACCTTGTAAGGGTCGCTGGTCAGGTAAATATCGCCTGGCTCGATTGTGCCGCTATAATGAGCCAGGAAGTCGTCCACATACGACCCGAACTGTCCCACTACCATCCGCCCGTCGGGGTGGCAAACTAGGGGAAATTCATCGTGCTGCTCTCGAATACCAGGCGACATAGCGGTGCGAAACAACACCGCGTCCATCTCGAAGCGGATATTGCGGAGGGCGTTCTCGATAATGTCCAGGGTAATCGGGTCAACCTCAACCGTGTTATATTTGGGCATCTCAATCGTTGCCATTCGTATTTACTCCTTAATAGACTTGGGCCTGTCGGCCCGAACAAGGTTGGACAGGCTGAAAATACTTACCGTTTTCCAGGCTTTGAGTCGTTTAGTTATCAAGTAGTTGTTTTACTGCCGCGCCGTCATCACCACTAATTTGCAACCATAGTGGGCCTAAACCCGGCTCGAAAACTAATTCAAAGCGAAAGAACTGACAACACTCTCGCTCGCCTAATACAAACTCTACAATCTCGGAGACAGTGGATGCTTCGCTTTCAAAGCGAAAAGCATAGCCGTTGGGTAATTCTTGTCGCTCAACCGCTTTAGCCAAAATTTTAGCCACCGTTTGTTCTCGCTGCCCCAATTCAATTGGAGTGAGGGTACAAACCAACGGTAAGGAAGCAAAGGAGCTTGCTAATTTATAGTTATTAGCCATCTTATTCAACCTCGATTTTTCACTACCCTATGGCAGAACCAATACTATTCAAATAAGAAAATTTATTGTAGGGGGAGCGTCCCCGTGCCCACACGGTTTGTAGGTTTGGCCGCAGCGCGGGCGCGGGGACGCTCCCCCTACCGCTTATTTGAATGGTATTGATGGTGAAACCTGAGATGCTGTCTCGCGCAACGCCCGCTTGTTGATTTTGCCTACGGTGTTGCGGGGCAAAGCTTCCACAAATTCGATGTAGGCCGGAGTTTTGTAGTTTGCTAACGTCTCCCTGCAAAAATCCATTAATTCTTGAGGCGTAACCGTGTGGCCGGGCCGTAGGGTCACAAAAGCTTTGACTTCCTCACCATATTGAGCCGAAGGTACACCCACGACGGCTACCTCCAATACGGCAGGGTGCTGACCCAAAACTTCCTCGGAGTCACGCGGATAGACATTTTGGCCGTTGCGAATAATCAAATCTTTGATGCGACTGACGATGTAAAGATAACCGTCTTCGTCCAGGTAGCCCACGTCGCCCGTATGTAGCCAGCCGTCCCGGATAGCACTGGCCGTCGCTTCGGGGTTTTGGTAGTAGCCCAACATGACGTTGCCGCCCTGCACTACCACCTCGCCCAATTCTTTCGGCGGTAATACACGGCCTTCCGTATCTATAATCCGTACCTCGTTGCCCCCATTGGGTTTGCCCACCGAGCCTGGTTTGATAACCATATCGTCGCGGTGGCCCGAAACGGCAGTGGTGGCCTCGGTCAAACCGTAACCTTCGTGGATAGTCGCGCCGAACCGCTTTTGAAAACCCCACAGCACGCTTTCGGGCAGGGGAGCAGAGCCGCTCACAACGGATTTTAAGCTACTGGTATCGTAGCGTGCGGCATCGGGATAATTGAGCATCGCCACTAGCATCGCGGGAACTGCGGGCATCCGCTGCACCTGATACTTTTCGATTAGCTCAAAAGCTTTCTGGGTTTCAAAACGTGACATCAACACAATCGGGTTACTGCTCAAATTTGCCAGGTTGCCAACACTCAAGCCAAAAGCATGAGCCAGAGGCAAAGCCACCAGCCCAGGTTCGGGTGGGTTGATGGTATCAGCCATCAGGTAATCCTGGTCAGCCGCACTCAACAAATTGTGGATATGGTTATGATGACTGAGCATCACACCTTTGGGTTTGCCCGTAGTGCCACTGGTATAAAGAATAATCGCCAAATCCTCCGGCTGGCATTGGGCTACTTCCTGCAACGGTTCGGAGTTCGTCACCAACTCGCTATAACTAACGAGGCCAGCCTCCCGTACCGCTGCGGGTTCGCCCAGCGCAATGATTATAGCTGGTTCAGGCAAATTGGCCGCTTCCAGAGCAGGTTGCACCACTGTTGCTACCAACGGCAAATTTGTAATAATTGCACGCGGCTGGCAGTTGGAAGCGATATGCTGGATTTCGGACGTTTTCAATACAGGCAAGAGCGGCACTACTACTGCGCCGATGCGGGCAATGGCTTGATATGCTACCAACACGTCCGGCGAATTGACCAACATCACGATTACCCGGTCTCCCGGCTGCACACCCTGCATCTGCAAACCAGTCCCCAACCGCCGCGCCTGTTCCGCCAACTTCGTATTAGTATAGGCTTGCCCTTCGTAATACACCATCGTATATTCCCCGAAGCGGCGCAAATTGAACTCCGCCAACTCGCTCAACACCTGGGGCAACTGCGTCGTTACCATTAATTACTCCTTGCTGTAAGTAAAGTTATCAGTTGTCAGTCAGAATCATTTAGTATTTGGATTATAGTCGCAAATCAGATGTCAAGCAAATCGCTATTAGATAGGGGCTTGTGCTAGTTAGCTTTGTCCAACCTTCGGGTCGTAAACGAAGGGTAGCGAAGGTGCGCCAATGGTTGAAACCATCGTCTAAGCAACCCAAACCCACTCAAGTGGGTTGCAAACGGCCTAAGATTACCCTGACAAGCTGGCTATTGTAACCTGCTTTAGCAGGTTTGGGTTGCTTAGACGATGGTTTCAACCATTGGCTAATTTCTAACTAGCACATCTCCCTAGATAGTGTTCAGAGTTGGAGTAAACGAATTAAAACCATTCACAGTTGTAGGCGGCGCGTCCCCGCGCCCGCAGTGTTGCCAGTTTCATACCGAGGGGGCGCGGGGACGCGCCGCCTACAAACTAAGGGTAAAATCGCTATTGACTATTCCGGTCGGGTTTTAGCTCGTCGCTGACTTGAATTACGGCTGCGCCATCAATCTGGCTATGTTTGAGCAATTGCAAAGCGTGGTTCAATTCTTCCAATTTGAAGGTTTGGACGGTAGTTTTGACTGGGATTTCGGCGGCGATTTTGAGCAGTTCTTCTACGTCCTGGCGGGTGCTGTTGGCAACGCTCCGCAAGATACGTTCGCCATAAATCAGGCCGTAATCCAGCGTAGGGATGGGTGACATATAGATACCAGCCAGAGCCACCGTGCCGCCTTTGTCTATGGCTTTGAGCGCGTCCAATACCAGGCCACCTGCCGGGGCGAAAATGATGGCATTATCCAGCGGTTCGGGGAGGGCGGCGTTAGCCAGCGATGCCCCAGCCCATTTCGCGCCTAATTGCAGAGCTAAATCTTGATGGGCTTTGGCACGAGTGGCGACATACACCTCAATGCCTAGATGATGGGCTACCTGAATAGTGATGTGGGCCGAAGCTCCGAAGCCCCACATTCCAAGTTTGTTTCCCGCTTTAGCCCCACTCAAACGCAGGGCGCGGTAGCCAATTACTCCGGCGCAAAGCAACGGGGCGGCTTGCACATCGCTAAAAGCGGCAGGGATAGCATAGGTAAAATCTTGCGAGACGATAGCGTATTCGGCATAACCACCGTTGGCATCGTAACCCGTGAACTGGCCGTGCAGACAGACGTTTTCCTGATTTTTGAGGCAGTAGCGGCACGTGCCGTCGGTATGATAAAGCCAGGGAACACCTACTCTGTCGCCGATTTGCCAGCGCGTCACCTGCGGCCCGATTTTATCAATCACGCCAACAATCTGATGGCCCGGCACGACGGGGCGTTGGTGAGCGGGCAAGTCGCCTTCGATAACGTGCAAATCGGTGTGGCACAAAGCGCAGACGTGGACTTTGAGCCGCACCTGGTCTGGCCCTGGTTCGGGGTCGAGTATTTCGGTCAGGTTCAGTGGGTTCTGGTCAATCTGGTTAGCCTCGGTCAAAAGCATTGCCCGCATTTGCTTTTCCTTCCTTTCGTTCCTCTCCAAGAATATTACGGTCAAGCCCAGGAAATGTCAACAGATGCACCGATGGATTCATCCATCGGCAAAGGGATTCTAAACCTGATAAATCAGGTTAGAACACACCTTGAGGTAGTAAGCAATAGCAACATTTGAGAACCTACTTATGAACATAGGACTGTCGCTTTTAGCAGAGCTTGTCCAACCCTGCGGGCCGTGACAAGCGCAAATCCTAGAACATTAACTATTAAAATCGGTACGAGACACCGATGGTTCACCCGTGCCGGGTACAGGTAAACCATCGTCTATTCAACCCAAACACCACCCAGGGGGTACTACTTTGTCAACGACCATTTGAATAGCTCGCCTATGGATACACCCGTGCCGGGTGCAGGCATCCACAGGCTACCCACTTCAAACCCACTAAAGTGGGTTCTAACAACCTGCTTTAGCTGGTTTGGGGTGAATAGACGACGGTTTAC
>JBBQZT010000158.1:0-6391 GCA_038207455.1 Chloroflexia bacterium | reverse complement strand
TAAACGATATTCATCGCGTTGAATACGTACCCAACAGCCAAAATCTAAAATTACATCTACACCAAGAATTAAAGCGCGAGTTGCTACGTCCCATTGAATAGCTTCAATTAGCTCATGTCGGGCATCGTGTTCTTCTTCAGCTGCGTCTTGTCCGTACAGCCGAATGTGCCATTCGTCGAGCGTAAAGCGGAGAGCCAAATATTTACGTTCGAGTTGTCTGGCAAGGGTAGTTTTTCCGCTACATGGAAGACCAACCATCAGGTGCAGCGTCACGCTAATTTTTACTCCTCAATTTTTTAGTATTGTTGTTTCCATAAAACTATGGTGCCAAATGGATGTTCTTATTGCAACTCATTTCTTAGCTCGCCCCATAGCTTCACCGTTGCTTGTGGCTATACCACATTTTGGGCGCGATAAATCTCGCCCCTACCCCCGAATTTTTGAGATGATACAATATTTCGCTCATCAATTTGTTGGTAATTCGTGTTTGCTGAAAAACGTCCAAATTATTTCGCCAGTGGGTCGCGCTTCAATTGAACCAGGGTAATCGTGACCACCACCTTTTATCTGATAGTGTACCACCCCCGTTTTATCTTTACAGCCTGTCCACTCCTGGCCTTTCACTGCTTTTGTATCCAGGAATGTCACCGCAGCCTTAGCGCAACCGTTGCGGCTGGCCCATTCACTCAAAAAGTCTGGTATCGGCGGGAGCGGCCAGCCGGGGTACTCTTTATTCGGCCTACCATTGTAAGCAATCACATTGTCAGCCGTGCCGTGAATCACAAGCACCGAGACCGCCCGCCCTGGCTGGCAACCCCCGTCAGGTAGAGCAAAGTAGTTACCCGCAATTGGAGCCACCGCCGCAATCCGTCCCTCCAGTTTACAAGCCAGATAATTACTCATGCCTCCACCATTCGAGAAACCAGTAGCGTAAATTCGTTTGGCATTGACGCATAATTCTTTTTGGAGTTTGTTCAGCAGGTCACTAATAAAGACAAGCTCATCAATCCCGTAGTCGGCGGCGGGGCCAACGCTGGCCCACATTGGCAAGTTGTCATCATCCTTCAAACCTTGTGGGTAAACGACTATAAAGTGCTGCTGGTCTGCCAGACCAGAGAAACCTGTCTGTGTCTCCGTTCCAGCCGCATCGCCTCCATGTCCGTGAAAAACTAACAACACTGGGTAGGCTTGGTCAGGCTTATAGTTAGCTGGTAGATGTAGCCGATAGCTGCGGGTGACGTTTCCCCGCGCCATGCTTGGGTAGGCCGCGATAGTTTGGGCCTGACTTGTACCCGGCTCAACAGAGGGAAGCCGCCCACAACCGCTAGTGGCGACCAATTGGTTTACTACCACTCCCACACCTGGTGAGGTAGTCTGCGGGGGTGGAAAGGTTGGAGTGTTGGTACTGGTCAAGCTTGGGGTTGGTGAATTAGGGCTGATTGTAGGGATTGGGGTGGAGGCAACCTCATCAACCGTTGGCTTAGTAGTGGTAATCGTAACTTCAGCAATTGCTGACAGCGACGACAATTGTTTGGTACTGGTATTGATAATCATAGCTGGTGTAGCAGCAGTAGCGTCTCCACCACTCACTTGGGAAGTAGGTGTAAAGACGGGAGTAATTGAGGCTGGATTAGCAGCACAGGCGTTTAGCATTAGGATTGCCAGTAGTAAAAGCAACCCTACTAAAAGTGGTTGAACTGGTCGAGAGGCGGCAGCTGTTGACTTCCACGGTTTGCTCTTATAGTACCCGCCTCTATCTTCGCTTTTTGCTAATTGATTAACGCTGGTCGCCAACTATTCATCCTTGATTTACCAATCGAAATCAGGCGTTCAAACTATAGTGGGTTCTGAATTAATTATTCTTGTTACGCATCCGCACTAAGCGCAGCCAGAGTGTGACAATGATAATGGCGGAGACAATAGCACCGATAGCCACTTGCCAGGGGCTAGAAAAAGAACTGGTGAGCAAATCTGCAAAAGCCATTACTGCGTGGCTACTAGAAGCCGCCGATATACTGGACGCGCCATTGACCTCAAAAAGATAGGCCAGCAAACCAAAGCCCAAAACCAACGCGGCGGCCATCGAGGTAAAACGCAACAAATATGCACCTGGTACGGTCTTGGGTTGGTTGCGGCGGGTGTCAAGCCTGATTATATTGGCGGGTTCGGGTTCGTCATCGCCTGGCTCGGTATGTTTAGATTGCTCAGAGGTCTTGGTTTGGCGGGGCTGCGAACTAACATAGCTGACCTGGGTGCGAGAATAGCTGCTAAAGTTAGTCCCATTTTTGTCACTGCGGCTAACTACCACCTGTTGCATCACTACGCGCTGCATCACCAGCTTGGTGAAATCTTCGGAAGGCGCAAGTAGCTTATCCGACTGTAATATCTCCGGTATCTGCTTCATCAAATCCAGCTTTCCGCGACATTTAATACAACCCGCCACGTGAATTTCCAGGCGGCGCGTATCGCTTGCGTCCACTAACCCATCCAAATACAGTGATAACAGTTTGTATGCTTCACGGCAGGACATTTTGACTCCCCCTTACTTTCGCCTTAGCCGTTCTAGGCTTCCCCACAGCTGCTTCGCGCCTACCCATATCGTTGCCGTTGCGACGCTCTTTTTCGATTTCTTTAGCCAACAGTTCCCGCGCCCTAAACAGGCGTGTCTTGACCGTCGGCACCGATAAGCCAGTAGCCTGAGCTATTTCGTCGTAGGACAAATCTTGCCAGTAGCGCAACACGGTTACACTGCGGTATTTTTCAGGCAGTTTGTTGAGCAAATCGCGTACTTCATCACGGGTTTCCAGCGTGATAGCATTTTCTTCGGGTTCTGGACGGTCACTGGCTTTCCAAAAGGCAATCGCATCCAGATCAGTGGTGGGACGACGACGGCGCAAAACGTCTATACAATAATGCGAGGCGATAGACAAAATCCAGGTGGAAAAGCGACGACCTGGCGTATAGGTCTTGATTTGATTATAGACACGCAAAAAGATTTCCTGGGCCGCGTCTTCGGCTTCCACCGGGTCGTGTAGCATTCGGGCGCACAAATTATAAACCGCCACTTTATACCGATCCACAATCTGGGCAAAAGCCTCGGTATCGCCCGCGCTAACCCGCCGCACTAAGGTTTCGTCCTCGCGGTTGGCCTCGTTCACAACTGGCGCATCAATAGTCGCCACATCGCTCCCGACGTTACTTTTCAAAGCAATAGCACTACCAAATGGCCTCAAAGCCACCATTGCACTATTCACTTGAGTTTCGCTTTCTTCTAAGGGTGACGGGGCAGTGTTTACCACCGCGTCACTCGAATTATTACCCGCCAATGCCTGCTCGTTAAGTGAGGCCGCGTTCCCTGGTTGGGAGGAAACGGAGGCTGCATTTGGGGCATTGCGTGATTCTTTGGCCTGCGCCATCTTTTTCCTTTATTTCTACTTAACCAGCTAATATCTCTACGAAATTATAGCATATAAAGTTTCGTTCTTAGCATAAGACAACATTAGCGTTGTAATTGTTTTATTGTCCGGCGTAGCTATAAAAAAACTGCCCACTGCTGGCATTAGTAATAGCCACCACCGAGTTGGTTGCGCCATTCACGCGCACAATAGCACTGCCATAAAAATTAGCGGGCAGGGCCGGGTTCTCTGCGCCTTGATAGATAAAGTAAGTGCCAAAGGCGGCGATTGGCTGGGAACGGGGGCCACCAATAGCGTTACCGTTCGTATCGTAATATTGAATGGCGATGGTGATGGGGCTGCTACTGGTATTGAGAATACTTGCGCCGGTGTAGAAGCCGATGTAACCGTTGCTCATTACGGGTAATCCTAGCTGGCTATTGCCAGACCCCGGCGCGAGATAGACTCCACTTTCACGGCTACCTGTGGCCGTGGTGCCGCCATCTTCGTTGACCACCATCAGCAGGTTGCCATTGCCCGTGATGCTGGCAGTTCCAGCAAAATGGGCTGGTAAACCACCGGAGGGTAAGCCGTTTCCATTGGTATCGGCGTGGTAAATAGGCTGCGAGCCGTGAGCCGGAATGGTAAAAGGGGCGGTGGCGATAGGGTTGCCCACTGCGTCATGGTAAGTGATGTTGGCTATAACCGGGCTGGCATTGGGGTTGACCAAATTACTCCCCGTCACAAAGTTGCCAAACGCGCCATTAAACACCGCCGGAGCAAACAACTGGTTGCTGGGTGTGCCACTGCCGATGATGGCGACAAAACGACTGGCGGGGTTTTGTTCAAGCGTTTGAACAGTCAGGTTCGCGCCCGCATCTCCCACGATTGCGGCCCAACCGTTAAATCCGGCGGGCAAACCGATAGCGGTTTCGTCAATATTTTTGGAATTATGGGCGGGCAGGCTAAAAATCTGGTCGGCGTTACCAAGATGGCTGCCAGCGTTGCTATAAAACTGCACCGTGACATTGCTGCCAGAAGCTCCAGCGTTAAAAATGTTTAGCTGGGTAGTGAAGCCATACGCTCCGTTCAAGGCCAGGGGCGAAACCAGATTTGCTCCGACTGTACCGGGCAGAACATAAGCACTGCCACCGTAGGGCGTAGCCTCGGCCACCACGATATTTAGCGGTTGGTTACTGCTCACAATGGCCGTGCCGCTTTGTCCCAACGTCAGCTTTGTAACCGGGTTCCACAAACTATAACTATTAAGAGAAGTATCCGCGTCGGTACTAAGCAGGCTGCCGTTACTGGCATAATATTGAATTGCAATCGAAGCCGGACTGCTGCTGGTATTTTGCAACGACAAAAAGGTGGTAAAACCGTTGGCGGCATTCGCTACAAACGGTAGGGGATAGCTATAACCGACTGGCGGTGGTGCGGGCGCGGTGGGAGTCGGCGTAGGCGTTGGCTGGGTCGGGGTAGGGTTAGGGGTCGGGGTCGGAGCCGGGTCAACGCCGTTAATCGAGTAAGCCGTTAGATGGCCGGGGGCGGTGTGTCCACCATCGGCGATATAAAGCACACCGTTGGCGACAATTGGGCTTGACCAGTGAACCACACCCACATTGGTGCTATCACTCCAGAGTGGATTGCCCGTAAGCGGGTCAAGGGCGCGGATAGTAGTTTTATTGTTAGAGTTAGAATTGGGTTTAACCAGGTATAACACGCCGTTGGCAACGATGGGCGAAGTTCCGGCATAAGTGCCGGAGTTTTTATTCCAGGCGACGGTCAGGCTTGGATTTCCTGCACCATCAATCACCAATTTGTAAGCCGAAACTCCGCTGTCATTAGCGATAAAAGCCCAGGTAGTTTGCCCATTTACCCACACCGCCGGAGCGGTCAGAACTTCGTTACCCTGCGCCAGGTCTAGGGGTGCGCCGATTGCTCCGCCCGTATGCCCGGCGGCGGCAGGATTGCTATTACTCAGATTGTCCAGATTCAGCAAAAAAGTAGGGGTGTGATACACATTGCTGCTATCTCTATATTCCTTGCCAGACTGCAAAGCGATATGCGGGTAAACAATGTTAGTGTTGGTATAGTTGGAAGTAGGCAAGATAGCCGGGGCGGTACTGCCAATATCTGCGTCCTGGCTTTGCAACAGGGCGTAGTTGGACGGGGTAAAACTATCTAGGGGGTTGCCCGCCGCCGTGCCAGTGCCGTCCGGGTGGAGGGCGAAAACGGTGTCGCCCCAGCCAAAGCTGCCCGGCGTGAAAGTACCGTTGCCAGTGGACATATAAATCTTTTGGGTATCCGGGTCATAGACAGTACCTACCCGCGCCCAAATCGCCGTCTGCCCCTGGTTACAATCGGGAGTAGCGGGTCTTTCCTTAAAATGCACAGTCTGGTTGCTGCATTGGGCGTTAAAAACGTGTTGCGAACCATCGCCCAAATTTATAGCCGTTAAGTGGCCTTGATAATCGCCCGCATCGCCAGGATAGCCACCGTTTGCTACGTACAAATAATTGGTAGCCCCAATAGTGGCGACGGACAGGGCCGACGAGCCTTTTTCGTCGAAGGGCTTGGTGGTTGCGAGTTCGGGCCAGCCGCCCGTCGTTATCTCCACACCATCGAAAACCTTATTCTTATGCACGAAGCCATCCAGACCGTAGCTATAAACGTAGGTATGGTTGGGGTCGAGGGCGGGTGACGAGGTGGTGTAACAGGTTTCGTTACGCCCGGCATTATTATTGATAATACACGCGCCAGGGCCATACTGCTTTGACCAGATTTGCAAACCAGTGTGAGCATCTAAAGTCACCAAATGCCCGACATTGGTAGTCACCAGCAGCAAATCTCGTGTGCCGCTAATAGTGCTGGCCTGGCTAAGATAAAGCGGTGCGCCATCAACCCCGGCAGGCAACGGCACTTGAAACTGCTTCTTGAGCAGATTGACGTTACCAACCGAGATGATGGTTTCCTGGCTGTTATTACCACTGTGC
>JBBQZT010000157.1:0-6589 GCA_038207455.1 Chloroflexia bacterium | reverse complement strand
TTGCCACAAGTGGGGTCTTAGCTTTTACCGTTATATTCATAGCCGTTTAACCAAATCCAACGCGGTAGCAGCTTTGGCTACCTTGATAAAAACACGGGCTAACGAACTAAATCTAAGTGGGAGTTGGGCTACGCTTTAGCTCTCCCCGCCTTTTTGACATGATACCAAAATGTTAGTAACCATTTTGTTGACACCAACAAAATCGTTTCTTTGGGCGCAAAGGCCACCCGCGAGGTTAAAGACTATACTTTGAGTCGTTTTGCCTGCTACCTGATAGCACAAAACGGTGATCCAGAGAAACCAGAGATTGCGGCGGCCCAAACTTACTTTGCAATTGCGGCCCGTACCAACGAATTGAGAGAATTTGCAGACGCGCAAAACGAACGAGTGACTATACGGGAGCGGGTAACTGAGCATAACAAAATGTTGCTACCCACCACTCAAAGCTGTAAGTAGCTCGGTTTGAGTTTGGCGTTCTTGAGATGGCCTGGCAAGGGACGGCCCAACAATTTTTCGACGGTACGAGCTACTTCTATCAGGGCCAAAACATCAACCCCCGTGCTGACCCCCATTTCTTCCAGCATAAAAACCATATCTTCTGTGGTAGCGTTACCTTGTGCGCCGGGAGCAAACGGGCAACCGCCCATCCCGCCTACCGAACCATCAAAACGACTGACACCACTTTCCAAAGCCGCCAGGGTGTTCGCCAAAGCCAGGCCGCGTGTATCATGGAAATGTACCCCTATCTTTTCGAGCGGAATATGCTCCAGGTGAAGTGCTAGTAGTTCGCGCACCTGTCGCGGTTGGGCCGAACCAATTGTGTCCGACAAAATAATTTCCCCCGCTCCCATCTCCAAAAATCTCTGACTGACCTTCAGCACGTTAGCAAAGGGTACATCGCCTTCAAACGGGCAGCCAAAAGCCGTCGAAACATAGGCCGTGACTGCCACCCCGTCTTGTAAGGCACGAGCAATGACAGGCCGATAATTTTCCAGAGCGACCTCTACTCCAGCATTCATATTCTTGAGATTGAGGGTTTCGCTGGCCGCGCAGACCACGTTGACCGAATCTACACGGGTAGCCATTGCCCGCGCATATCCTTGTTGGTTCATAATTAAGCCCTGGTAGCTCACCCCCGCCACGCGCCGTATCTGAACCCCCACCTGGTCGCTATCGGCCATTTGCGGCACCCATCTCGGACTGACAAACGAGCCGAACTCGATACTTTTCAATCCTGCCGCCGATAGCGCGTCCACCAATGCCACTTTGTCGGCAGTCGAAATCTGACTTTTTTCGTTTTGCAGACCGTCACGCGGCCCGACTTCGTGAATCTTAGCTGTCTTAGGTAAGTTCATTTTCCAATCCTTTTAACATAACTTCAAACTTTTCTCATTATACTGCTTTAGCGCACCCCCAAAGCCCGAAACCAGTCGCGCACCAACTCGGTATATTCGGGCAGATCGTAAGCGGCAGGGTCTATTTCCAAAATAGCCTGACCGGGCCGGGTGGTGGCTAGAAGGCTGGTGCGGACGGGGTTGAAAATTTTATCAGCATCAAACTCGTCCGCCAGATTAGCAGCAAAAGTGGCATCGGCAAAGCTGAATTCCTGGTTGTCGGGCTGCTGCCACCCGGCGGTAAGGGTGGGTAAAACTTTGCAAGGTCGGGCCTGCTCTAGCAAACGACGCTGCGCCACCGCCCCTTCCTGACCCTTGCCTAGCTCGGCATACCACAAAGCCAGGGTCGCGCAAATTTCTCCGGTCAAAATCAAGCCACTATCCCAACCCTGCAAAGTCAGCCTGAATATTGCGGGTAGTAACGCAGACGACAACTTCTTGACCCCTAAACTGCCCAAAAATTGCCGGATACGTTTGTAATCAAATTCAGGGGCAGGTTCAGGCTCGGCCTGCCGTTCTGTGTCATACCTATCGCTATCCCGGTCATCGTAGTCGTAACTCCCCCCATAGTCGTAATCGCGTTGGCTGTCGTAGTCATAATCTTTTTTGCGGTAGCCCGTGTCGGAGCTATCCGAATGCACCTGCTCCAACTGCAAAACCGGATAGTACAGTTCCTCGCCCGGATAACGGAAAACGCGCCGGAAAATCAAGACCCCGGCCTGTTCAAGCGGTGTCCAAACCACCCGGCCCGGTGGCATATAGTTGCCGTTACCCACTGGCACAAAAGCGGAGTGGGTCAGGTTGTTATCCATAATTTCCCGAAAAGCCCGCCCAAATCTATCGTTGTAGTAGCTGTAGTCGGCCAGGATTTCTACCAAAGCTGCATCGTCTGGATAAAGGTAATGGACAGCGCGGAGAGCCGGGCCGCAGATAAAATCGGCCACGCGCGTCGCCAGCCATTGGTTATAAGCCACGTCCCACTCGATTTGTTTGCGTGAGGCCGACAAATAAAAATCGGATGACACGGCCAACCCTAACCCGTTACCTTCCTGCGTAGGAAAATGGGCGAAAAAAGGCAAAGCCCCCACCCGCCGCTTGAGAAAAACATCGCCGCCACCCCAGGGCAACCGAGCCAGGGGATAAGCCGCCGCCATACCTACTTGTTCAACGCCCTGCCAGGTAGAGTCCTCCAAAGCCGTAATTAGTTGCGGGTCGGTGACGGGCAAGGGTTGCCGCGCTTCTACCAGTAGCCAATCTTGAGGAGTGATAGCAGTCTGACCTGCACCCAGCATAGCGGCCTGGGCCTGTCGCGCTCCAGTCAAAGTTTCGGTCTGGCGGAAAAGTAGCCGCGATACCCGCACTTGCAGGGCTAATTCTGTCGGTTTGATTATCACCTCGCGGCTACTTTTGTTAATGGTCGTCGCCACGCCCGAACCGTCATCGCTAATTGCCACACTAAGGTCGGTAATATAGGGCAAGAAAAGCAAGGTATGGTCGCTTAAAAGCTGCTGGCAGGCTTCGCGCACCTCAGAATGCAATCCGGCGAGCGCAGATTTCAAAGGCAGACGCACAATGGTAGCATAGCCAGCTTGCTGCAACCGCTCCAGCACTGTGCGTTCGCTGGCTGGTAATTGAGGGTCAGTCGCCGAGCGCAAGAAGGGTACGGTCAAAATCGGGATTTCCTGCGCGTCCGGTTTAACGGTAGTTTCGCCAAGCAAACCCAGCGTTTGGACTGCGCTAAAGCCGAACTGATACGCACCAGAGTAAATTTCAGGGTTATCACTTATTTCCAAAACGGCTCGGAAGCCCAAGCCTTTGTAGCCGATATACTCACCGGCAGGTTTGGTACTCTGGCCCATCGCGCACACTCCACGCACATCGTTTTCATCAAAACTTTGGCCGTCGTTCGCCACATACAGAGCCAGCGGCGTGAGTTCAACCTGACAGCGATAACCATCCAGCCCGGCTACAAAAACCTCGTCATCATATTCTAGCTCGTCATCAGCCTTTGCAGGGCTTTGAGGCTGCACCAGGGTAACGTGTTTGTGCATCGCGTCAACCGCGTTTTGAAGTAATTCCAGCAGATAACGTCCGCGATACTGATTGGCGATAGTGCGTTCCAGATAAGCCCGTTCCTTGAGGTTCGCCAGATATTCCGTTACAAAGCTATCCGACGCAGCTGGGTCAAAATCTTCGTCTGCAGTCGGGGCAGTCAAACGCCGCCAGTATCCAGCAAAACGCCGTTGCAACTGGGCAATCAAAGCCGCTCCACTTTTAGTTGTGTCTTGGTCAAATTTTTCCATAGCAGTATTATACCTTATCAGCCAACCCAAACCAACCGGGCTAATCTAACGGGTGTGGTGCAGAATTTTGCACTATAATCTTTGTAGCCTGTTTGCTTGACACATTCTTTCGGCGTGGTATATTAGAGAAGTTGACACATTTTTTTATTCCAGACCCTATCCAACCTTATAGCACGCGGAATGGGCGCAAACTTTTGGGAGATTAGCAAACATGGTGAGGAAGCCCGGTATTCCAAAAAATAAAAGCAATTTGAGCCACGCCGTTGTACAGCCCCCTACGCAATCCGGGCTAGTCACCGCTGTCCAGATGCAAGGCGAAAGCAGCTTTAGAACCAAATTGGTCTATAGTTTGCGTTTGATGAAACCGATTACCTGGTTCGCCCCGATGTGGGCTTTTTTGTGTGGGGCGGTGGCGGCTGGGCTGGATTGGGGCGATATTCAAAACATTTTACGACTGCTGTTGGGGATTGGTCTGGCCGGGCCAATTTTGTGCGGTCTTTCCCAAGTGCTGAACGATTGGTTTGACCGTGAAGTAGATGCCATCAACGAGCCAGACCGCTTGATTCCTTCGGGCAAAGTCAGCAAAAACCAGGTGATGATTACCATAGTAGGGCTAACAGTGCTGGGCGTAGTTATTCCGGTTTTGCTGGGTGCGCCCGTCGCAATCCTGTCGGCATTAGGTTTCTTGCTGGCAATCACTTATAGCGTGCATCCGATACGGGCCAAACGTAACGGCTGGATTGGCAACGCTCTGGTAGCTGTTTCTTATGAAGGCTTACCCTGGTTGGCCGGAAGCGCAGCCTTTGGCCCTAATCATACCGCCAGTTGGCAAGCTATTAGCGGTTTGAGCCTCATCGCTGCCTCGCTATATTCATTTGGTTCGCACGGCATCATGACTATCAACGACTTCAAAAGTATTACAGGCGACATTATTATGGGTATCCGCACCATCCCAGTGCAGTACGGCCCTAAAACCGCTTCCTGGATCGCTTTGGCTATTATGAACGTGGCTCAAATCGCTATGGCCCTGGTGCTTTTTTTAGACGGCAAATGGTTCAACGCGCTGCTGGTTTTGTTATTCTTATTGGTGCAGCTGCCGCTCCAAAACCGCTTTCTGGCCGACCCCAAAGGCCGCGCCATCTGGTACAACGCGACTGGCACTACCCTATATGTCTATGGGATGCTCGTAACCGCTATCTCTATCGGAATACGTTAAGGTTGATTTTGAAAGAGTTTTGAACAATGTCCGAACAATTTACTAATAATGCTGATAATAATGCTGATGAAAAGGCTTTGCCGTCTGTGACGGTGGATAAAAAAGACCGCACTGATGGGATGGCGCGGTTGGCTGTAACTACAGGTAACCTGCTTGAACAAGCCGACGCAATAGTTTACGCCATCGTAGGTATCTGCTTTATTTTGGGCGCACTTCTGGCTCTCGGCTATACTTTCTGGTCTTTCAGCAACTCCGTCAACGACATTCTAACTTTGAACCCAGCGGACTCCAAACTAGCACCCGGTATGTTTGCCAGCACTATCATCAGTCTGGTTTCCGATTTGCTACTGGTACTGATTATAATGGAAGTATTAAGCACAATTATCCAATATCTCAAGGCCCACGTTACTTCGCTCACCCCTTTTTTGGCAATCGGCATCATATCGGCCACACGCGGCGTGCTTTCGATAGGGGCGCGGCTTTCGGTGGGCGACGTGCAAGGGGAAAACTTCAATCACGCCATGCTTGAGCTTGGAGTCAACGCCGGGGCTATACTGGCTCTCGGTATCACCCTGACCTTACTGAGTCGCGCCACTCAAGGCAACTCCACTCGGCCAATCTAAACTTCCCTAGTATTTACCAAAAACTTATACTATCTTTTAATCAAAATGGGTCAAGCTCTGGTGTATAATTAGCCTGGTAAGCCTACACCTGACAGCTGCGGCCTGGGTAATTATAAGCTAAAGGGCGCAGCCTGATTGATGCGATGTTCTGAAACTCAAATACAAGGTAATATAACGATATAGTATCAAACCCGCTCAAGGCTATCAGCCAGCGTTTGCAAAGGCGTATCCAAAACAGGTTGCTGCTGGCTTTGTTTTTGTTGTTCTTGCTAACTTTTTCGATTTTGGGTGCGGTCACGCTCTTTTTTGCCCACGACGCACTGTCCCACGAAGTCACCGCCAGCAACAGCGAAACGGCCACCATCGTTGCCGCAGAAGCGGGCGACTATTTCAACAACCTGACCTCGAACCTCAAGTTAGTGTCCAATCAAGTGAGTAAGGGCTTTTGGATGTTTGACCAAAACAACAAAGGCACCTCCAACCAACATTTTGACACGGCGAACCCGGCTAGTAGTCCGCTCTCGGCCCTTAGTTTGGTGGGTCTCAAACAGCTTTCCGGTAAACCTTACGACTTGTTGGCGTTAGTGGATAAAGATGGCAAGCGAGTTTTTATGGCCGACAACACAACGGGCTTTTCTACCTTTATCACCGACACGGTAGCGATGGCAGCTAGTAATAAAGTTGAAAACTACGCTGGTACGCCCCTTTACACCGTCACCAAAGCGGGGGTACTTATATTTCGGACGTACATTTTTTGGTATCTTCTCAATAAGTCGGGGAGAATTAGCTTAATGCTAACGATTTTTCTCTCAACATAGTCAGAAAAGCTGTTTTTACCCCGACTTATTGAGAAGATACGAGATGATACTGTTTTAATTAGGGGTTTATTTTATAAAAGGCTTTTAAAACACTCTCTTAGCTCGACTTTACACAAAATGTGGGCTCGGATCTCACGTAAAAGCTACATCTGACCTTATTTTTCAAACAAGTGGCGGTAGAGGCCATGTCTGAAAACCTGGTTTACCCTAGCTATCGTGAGCGTGTAGCGGCTCT
>JBBQZT010000156.1:0-6802 GCA_038207455.1 Chloroflexia bacterium | reverse complement strand
GGGCTCGGATCTCACGTAAAAGCTACATCTGACCTTATTTTTCAAACAAGTGGCGGTAGAGGCCATGTCTGAAAACCTGGTTTACCCTAGCTATCGTGAGCGTGTAGCGGCTCTCAAAAATGGGTAAAGTCGAGCTAAGATTTGTTCTTTAATGGTACTCTTGTTGCAAGTAAGCCTGCCAGTTATCAACTTACCTATGTTGCGTGTGGGGGCGAAACTTCCACCATCAATCAGGGTATGGGTCCGGCTAGTTGTATTGGTAGTCAGTATGCGGCTAATCATTATGGTGGTTGGACTGATTGGCCCTCCTGGAATCCGTATCAGGATGCCCCTTATCACGTTGATGCTATTAACAGCACCAACAGTTTTAAAGTGTCTGGCAACAATTAGAAATTATATTAAAATATAAAAGGAGTGGTGATTATGAAGAAAAGCACTCTGATTGTGAGCTTGCTTTTAGTAGCAGTTGTGTGTGGAGTTGTAATCGCGGTAGCGATGTTGACTACCAGCCTTTTACCTCAAAAGGCTGGCTCAAGTCCATCTTTTCAAGCAGCAGCGGTTGTTTCATCAACTCAAGCAGCTACTGCCAGACCCGGCACTTTGACGCAGCAACAAATTGAGACGAGAGCAATTGCTACCGCTCAAGAAATGGGATTGCAAGGTATGCCCACTAGAGTGCGATCCAAGCTGACTACTGAAGGCGACTTTGATAGACGGTTAAGCCCGGATGTTCATCCTAAAGACCCAAATGTTCCAATGTGGTTGGTAGTGTTAAAAGGCGACGTGGAATGGACCGGAAGCTCGGGATTTCCTAAGAGTAATGTGAAAGCCGGAGCAATGTGGGAATTATTGGAGCCGAATGGTCACATAATGGGCTGGGGGGGACTTTTTCACGACACTGATATTGACCTGGATGGCCCACCTGTCGAGGTTTATCCTATAACGCCGCAAGTCATCACCAATAAGTAAACGTCAGTTCATGTATGTAGGAATAAAAACTTCGGTCATAAAAACCGGGGTTTTTGCTATCCCTAAGCTACTGCAAGGAGGTAATTTATATCAAAATATTTAGGCCGCAAAATGTTTCTCGTTTTGCCAGGAGTGGTTTTGCTAGTGGCTGGTTTTGTCGCTTTGACTTTATCTATCTCAACAGCCGCCGTAAGTGCAGGTAATAGGGAAACCAGTATTAGTCCTACAATATTAGCTCTAACTCCTAGCCCACCTGCTAAGGAGTCAGGGCCGAGTTTGCCTCCACCCATTGCTGACGGCAAACCACTTAGCAAAATTACAGGCGTTCCAGCAGTACAGCCTCACTTGAATCTGAGTGACGTTACTAAAGCCGCCTTTGATGAGGCTGATATAAGACAGTTTGTTCTGGCAAATCGTGTAGGAGTTAAAATCATTTCAACCTCTGCCTTTTCTATTGAGAAAGTCGAATTTCTTACCAAGAAAGAGATTGGAACTCGAATTGGGGACGATAGCACTGGACTACCGGATAGTGCTTTACAGTGTTTAGTAACCTTGAACGGAACTTTTACTGTACGTAGTCCGAATGGCACAAACATTAGTTACTCAAAAGCCTATGACATATTCGATGCACGTACTGGCAATAAGCTAATTAGCGAGTTAGGAAATTAGTCAATAAGGTTCATCTTTTGCACCCTGAACCCTGACGCTGAACGCTGGGGTTTTTGCCTTCTAAATTTTGCAAAGAGGTAATTTATGTCAAAACATTCAGGTCGCTCGATATTTCTCATTTTAACAGCACTGGGATTAATAGTGGCTGAGTTTGTGGCTTTGACTTTGCCCGCCGGGTTGTGAAAGGAGCTAGGTTTCCTGCCCGTGACAAATTCCCAGGGCGCGCCGGCCCAACGCTGGTACACCTTCGCGCATCAACCCAAAATAAGGGTCGTCAGTCGTTCCGGCCAGATGACGGGTGTAGCTGCCTTCCAGCAGAATCGCCAGCTTCCAGACGGCCAGGGCGGTGTAAAAAGCCATCTGGCGAGGGTCAACCTCACGCCCGCTCATCTCAGCGTACATCTGGATAACTGCGGCCCGCGTGGGGAAGCCCGGTTCGGTAGTAACCTGACCTAAATCGCCCTGAATCGGAAAAGGTGGGTCGCCCGGTTCGCGCCAGAACGACAGCATATAACCCAGGTCGGCCAACGGGTCGCCAATCGTCGCCATTTCCCAATCTAGCGTAGCCACTAATTGGACGGGCAAAGCTTTGGCGTACATCACGTTATCTATGCGGTAGTCGCCGTGAACGATGGTAGCTGGCGGTGAGACTGGCAAATTCGCGCCTAGCCAGACCGTCACCGCGTCCAGGTCGGGTATGGCACGGGTGCAGGCGCGTTCCAACTGGTCGCTCCAACGGCGTAGTTGACGTTCCAGATACCCGGCTGGTTTGCCCAACCCTGCCAGCCCTGCCGCTTGCCAATCCACCGCGTGTAGCCTAACGAGATTTTGGACTAAGGCACGGGTCAACTCTACCCGTGTGGCAGGGTCGGCAAAAGGTGGCGGCACGTGGGTACGCATAACCACCCCGTCCACGCGGGCCATCAGGTAGAAAGGCGCACCCAACACCGTGGTGTCTTCGCAGGACAGCACTGGACGCGGGACGGGAACATTGGTGTTAATCAGACCGGACAGCAACCGGAACTCCCGAATAACGTCGTGGGCTGTGGGCAGAAGCGGGCCAAGCGGGGGACGGCGCAGCACCCATTGCTGCGGCCCTTTGTGGATTATAAACGTTTCGTTGGAATGCCCCGCGCTGACCCGTTCTATCACCAGTTTTGCCTCGCCAGCTTCGGTGTAGGCAGGCAGATGTGCGGTCAGGTAGCGGTCAAGGGCTACCTCGTTTATCAGTTGTTGTAGTATCTCGCTCATCTGTGGGTCTTTCTCCTTCGGCACTGAACTTGAAAAAGTGTAACTATCCGGCCCCACGTGGTTTTTGTAGGAGGCTACTCCGCCAGCCGATGGTTTTCAGGGTTGAAATGACCATCAAATCGGCTGGCGGAGTAGCCTCCTATAGATAGCCTGAATTATTGCGAAAAATTAGCTTTTGGCCGGGGCGGAACGGCCAGGAATACCGCCGTGAGCCAGGATTGTATGGGTCAGAGGCTGCACCAGGTCTAGCAATTTTTGAGTGTCGGCCTCGCCCAAATTCTGAAAGGGCGCGGTGTCCATCTGGTCAGTCAGTTGCTCGATGCGTTCGCGCAGTTCCTGACCCGAAGCTGTCAACGCACCGTCCCGCAATATATCGCGTTCGGCTAGACGGGCTTGGGCTGCTTCGACGGCGGCTGGCTCCCAGGCGCGGCTTTTAATCAGCAATGCTAAAGGCAACAAGGGCTTGTAGGCCACCTGGAGCAGCAAACTTTCGAGACCGCTAATATTTTCCAGCAAGAGAGCGGCTAGATGCCCGTCGCCCCTGAACTCGCGCAGCAAATTTAGACCCCACCATAGGGCGGTGGTGGGTTCTTCAGGCCATTCCTGGGCTTGATAAGCCGCAAACAAATTTCGTCCGTCCGGCAGCAAATTGGCAGCCGCGCGTTTGACCAGAGCCAGGGCTGGTTCGATATTCCCGCGCACATCCGCTTCGCCTTCCGCCGGAGCCAACAAACGTCCTAAAGCTTCGCCCACTGCCAGCGTGCGTTCGTGGCCGATTGCGGCAGGGCTGGCTATTTTCCAACCGTTATCTACTAAAGGAATCACTACCTGGGGGTTGAAATTATAGAAAGTGGCGGCCACTACTGCCCCCGATACCGCCCCCATTGCCGAAGCGCGAGAGCAGAAATAATATTGGCGTTTGTCCAGACCTAATGGGGCATAGCGGGCTGGGCCTTCTGGCACAAAATAAATCATACCAACAAAAGTTTCAAAGGTGGCCTGCGAACGTCGGGCCAGCTGTTCCATACTCATTAAAAAACCTTTCTCAACATCGAGCGTTGTCTGATTATTTATTTGCTTTAGGGGTCGTGTCTGGCAAGATTGTAACATATTGCCCAAAAATCTTCATCCTAAACCCTGGCCGGTGTGCGCCAGTTTTTGTAGATAAACCGCCAACGGTTAAAACCGTCGTCTAAGCAAACCAAACACCACCCAAAACTGACCCAGCCCTGGTACAACATTTGCGGTAACATCAAGTAAGATGTTATTGTGTAAAGGCGCGGTCACACCATATTATGCGCCAAAAATAAAAGCAAAGGAGATTTTAACTATGGCTCAAGAGCAAACTGCTACTCATAAACCGACCAAAGAGGAAGCAGACAAGAAGTTGGAAAGTATCAAACCCGAAAGTGCGGGCGGAATGAGTACGGACGCGGCTCAATTTGACCCGAAAACCAGCCCTGCTCCGGCAGTTAAAAAAAATAGCGATCTAGAGGCGAGTAAATAGAATCGTCGTCGCTGGCAAAATACCGTGCCGCGCTGTTCCAGAACTTCCCAGCCCTGCCCGTCCGTAGTTTGGAGTATCTGGCCGAAGGGTGGGACAGTGTGGTAATCCAGGTCAACAGCGAGTGGCTTTTCCGTTTCTCCAAACGGGATAGTGTAGCCGCTCGTTTACTGCGAACCGAGGTGCCCTTATTAAACGCGCTTGGTTCGTTTTTACCCCTGCCTGTTCCCCAATTTGAATTTGTAGCTGCTGCCCCTGGCGGCGATGTACTACCGTTCGGCGGATACCGAAAATTGCCAGGCGAGAGTTTGGCAGACCAACCGCCCGAAATTGTCGGGGCGCACTGGTGGCAACCGCCCGTCGCCGCGTTCCTGGCCGCCCTGCATAGCTTTCCCGTTGTCCAAGCCAGCCAGTTAGGGGTGCGTCCGATGATTATGACCCAGGCCGGGGTTGCGAATGAAGATTGGCATACGGCCTTAGAAGATTTTTACACCGCTATTCGCTATGCCATTTATCCGCTGCTGGACGAGGCCAGCCAGGATACTCTGGCTTCCCACTTCGAGGACTTTTTGGACGATGACCGCTTTTTCCAGTTCCGGCCCAGCTTGATACACGGCGATTTCAACCCCGAACACGTTTTGCTTGACCCTCTCCGTCAACAAGTTACAGGTATTATAGATTTTGGCGAGGTAGCGATAGGAGACCTCGCCTACGACTTGTGGCAAGATTTACTGCCCTACTACCCTGTTCCTGCCAATGATACTACTTTTGCGGAACGCTGCCGTTTTTACCAAAAACTCGCGCCTCTGCACGCCCTACTGTTTGGGCAAGAGATGGGAGACACGGCCCTGATTGAATACGGACTGTATGAGTGGCGACGTTTGTGGCGGCAACCCTGAGTTATTACTGCTTGATTTTGTCCAACTTTTGTTGTTGACTTGTCCAACTTTTATTATTAAAATAAGGTAACTGTTCAGCCTTGCGTTGTCTTCTGTAGGAGGCTGCTCCGCCAGCCGATTTGACGGTCATTTCAACTGAAAACCATCGGCTGGCGGAGCAGCCTCCTACAATTGGCCTGAATAGTTACAAAATAAGAGCGTAATATCAACTGTGGCAGGTAGTAACAAGGAGGTGCGGCGGCTATGCTGGGAAAGATGACTCAAAATAAAAATACCCGTTTTGGCGAAAGCGTTTTGATTGGCAACCCAACCATGCGGGAACAGATGCCCAAAAACTTGCGTCCCCTACAGATGGTCTATCGTTACGAACAGGTGCGCCAGCTAGAGGAGCAGCTGCGCGAGTGGGGTCTGAACATTGGGGAAATCGAATTTCACGGAGTCGAGTTCGAGAAAAATATGTGTCCCAGCACCAGCTTTGAAAGCGAAAGCGGTGTGCTTTACAATCGGCGCACGGGCGTTTCGGTGGCGGTGTTGCTGGATTGGGCTTGCGAGTGGAACTGCGGGCCGGAGCAGTGGCAGGGTCGCGCCGAGATTGGTTTGCACACCTGCCAACCCGCTTACTTCTTTGTCGGTTTGACCCCCGAAAAAATAGACGAGCTACGCTAGGCAAGCAGCTAACAGCTAGACAGCCGAAAGCCAAACCAGAAACGCAAGGTTTTAGCTGTTAGCCATCTGGTGGGACATTGCTCCGCCAATGGACTGCTCTAGTATTCTGTGGGACATTGCTCCGCCAATGGACTGTTCTGGTATTCTGTGGGACATTGCGTCAACTGGTTGCCGCCAATGGACTGCCCTGGTGTTCTGTGGGACATTGCTCTGTCAATGGACTGTTCTGACAGCACCGATGGTTTCAACCATCGGTGTAGCAATGCAAAAATCTGACGCACACCTCGTCAATGGATTAAAGTAGCCAGAATTAAAGCTCTGCGTTATAATAGGTTGGTTTACAGAAGCAGTAAAGTTTTGGTTGATTGTACCATTGTAACGGAGCAAAGCATGGCCGAGCAGCTTCCACCCTCAAAATTGCGAGTTTTCCTGTGCCATTCTTCGGGAGACAAAGCGCAAATCCGAACCTTGTACCGTAAGTTGCAGGCCGAACCCTGGCTACAACCCTGGCTTGACGAAGAAGATATAACCGCTGGCCTCAAATGGCGCAACGAAATCGAAAAAGCGGTGAAAGAAAGCCACGTAATCCTGGTTTGCCTATCACCCACTTCGATTACCAAAGAAGGTTTTGTCCAGCATGAAATAAAGGTAGCTCTTGACCGGGCCGATTCTATGCCGGAAAACACCATCTTCATAATCCCCCTCAAACTTGAAGCGTGCGAGATACCAGACCGTCTAAGTGATTTGCACTGGGTCAACTATTTTGAAGAGCGCGGCCACGAAAGGTTGCTTAAAGCTTTGCGTCTCCGTGCTAATGAATTGGGCATCCAGCTGGATAGCGTTG
>JBBQZT010000155.1:0-7078 GCA_038207455.1 Chloroflexia bacterium | reverse complement strand
CGGCCAATCGCAATTGAGCGGCCACTCCGCGTTGAATCGCTGGTCTCCCCCTGCCACTTCCACCATTTCTGTTTCGACGGCTGGGGCGATGGTAGCGGTGGCTTCCGGTGCAGCCTGGGTTGGTTGGCTCAGTTCTGGTTTGGGCGGGGCCTCGGTTGTCATCATAATTTACCCTTTTTTACTTCCTGGTTACGTATTACGCGCTGACAAGCATCTATTCCCGCCGATTATAGCATAGCAGTCGTCAGTAGTCAGTTATCAGTCGGGTGCGGGTCAGTTTTTTGCACTGATGTTACCGCAGTAATCGCCAATAATTCACCTGTACCCGGCACGGGTGAACCATCGGTGTCCCCCTGTCCGGCTGTTAGCTGTTAGCTACTGGTTGCAACACGTCCCGCAACACCTTGAAGAAATATGGCATCCGGTTGGGGCGGGTCGTCTGACTCGGCCCCAGATTGGCACGGGTACGTTTGCGGGCCTCGTACAGATAAATCGTAAAGTCGCGCTCGTCGCAACCCCGTGCGGCCCATAGGTTCAACGCCTGGCTGATATTAGGCCCAGCGTGGTCAGCATCCTCAAAGTCGCGGCTAATGTCCCGCACCAAATTTTGGATATATACCGAGCCGGGCCGTTGGTACATCTCCGGCGCAACGGGCAGAGGATTTTTCACCGCAGAGGACGCAGAGGGCGCAGAGAGAACGGGCGAAGGCAACTTGTGGGACATTGCTCCGTCAATGGACACTTCGGCTGACGGAGCAGCCTCCAACAAACCAACCTCTGTGGGACATTGCTCTGCCAATGGACTGTCCCCTATCCCCCTGTGAGAGATTGCTCCGTGAACTCCGTGTCTCTGTGGTGCAATTTCTTCTGCTCCTGATAAACCTGCCTGAATTGGCTTGAAGGTCGAATCAGGTTCGGACGTGCGCTTTATTTCGACTTTATTTATTAATTCAAAAGACTCTTTGTTTATATCTCTCCGAAGATCGGAGTGTGCCAGACCAGCCCCTACGCTCTGCTCATCGGAGTGTGCCACACACTGTTTATCGGAGCGTGCTGCTTGTACACTCTGCTCACCGGAGTGTGCCGTATGCGGTTGGGTCGGTGCAGGGGTCGCAGTGTTAGCTGGTAGGGTAGGCTTTTGGCTGGGCGCGGAGAAGGTATTTGTAGGAGGCTGCTCCGTCAGCCGATTTACTACCTCGGCTGTATCGGGTTGAGACCAGGCCAGCCCATAAAACGCTCCCACGCCTGTCCCATCTTTGGTATTCATCCGGCCCTCGCGCAACTTAACGATGTAGCCTTTATTCAGCGCGATTTGCAAAGCGTTAGCTATCGCATCGTTGGACATATTCATCTCACGCCGGAATTCGCTATAGCTAAGTTGGGCCTGCTGCCGCCGTTGCCCGTCCGCTTCTTGCCAGCCCAACGTGCGCCGGATCACCAGCCCCACCAATTTGGTCACGCTGGCTGGCTCGTTCGGCACAATCTCGTCGAAAAACTGGTTGGGAACCATGGTAAAGCGGCCATTGGCTTCGGGCTGCCAAAAACCCGCGAATTTGGGCAACGCTTCGGCCACCATTGTCATATTTTCACGCACAAAAATAACCTCCTGGCCTTGACATGGAGGCGTGATTGTGCTAACCTTTCTTTACAGAAACCAAAAGGTAGAATTAAATTTTACGGATTTAATCCTATCGCACCACACGCCACCTTTTAAGGCGGTAAATAAGTGTCAAAGATGGAAGAAGCTATCGGTTGCCAGCCAGCGGCTTCTTCTTTGTTTTATACTCTTTATAAGCCCAACGCTTTCACAATCTGGCTCAGACGCAAGTTGGAGCGGTGTTTGGGGGATTGGCACGTGCCAAGCAAGTTTGCCAGTTGCGGCCACTGCGCCAACGTCCCCTCACTTAAATCTATTTCCAACTCTAATCGAGCCGCTTTGGGCGAATT
This sequence comes from Chloroflexia bacterium, assembly GCA_038207455.1. Taxonomy (GTDB): domain Bacteria; phylum Chloroflexota; class Chloroflexia; order Chloroheliales; family Chloroheliaceae; genus JBBQZT01. The sequence goes on along the minus strand of JBBQZT010000155.1, from coordinate 5,131 downwards.
TTTGGGTGTCTCCTCCTTTTTATGGGGCTTTTTGGGTTCAGCCCCTGCTGGCAAGTCCAGCCCCCACACCGCATCCAGCGTTAGTTGACCAACGGGCGCAGTTTTGGCTCGTGCCGGACGACCCTTTGGACGTGGCGTAGTAGTAGTAGGTTCAGCCGCTTCGGACGTGTTTGCTACCACCTTGAGGGCTTCGCTTATTATGTCAAGTTGATTACTTTCGGGATTGGTTTCATGCGCCCGTTGTTTTTGACGCACCAGACCTTCGATTTGGCGGGCCGTGATGTTGCGCGTCGTGGCAACCATACGGGCTAACTCCTCTTGTTCCGATGGCGGCAAGAGGGCTAGTTTGCGGTTAATTGAGTGTGAAAACTTGGCACGTGCCAAGTTCTCGTCATCATCTAATGCGTCCGCGATAATTTCTTTGGTAATGGCGGTCAAGCGTTCCGCCGTGCGTATCCGTTCGCTGACGTAGCTTTCGTGTTTGTGGATACGGGCGGCAATCTCGCGTTGTGACCAGCTAAATTCTTCTTTGAGGGCGATAAAAGATTGGCCCTCGTCAATCCCGCTCAACTCCTCGCGCTGGATATTTTCCAACAAGCTATCCACCAGATAATCGGGCCGCGCCTCATTCAAAATCATCACGGGGACGCGCACCAGACCGAGTTCGCGGGCAGCAGCCAACCGTCGTTGTCCGGCAATCAAAAGGTAGTGGCCTTCTTCGCCCCGCATCAGCAAAAGCGGCTGCAAAATGCCCCGCTCCCGGATACTCTCGCGCAAAGTGGCAAAAGCTTCCGGCTCCAGGGTGCGACGCGGCTGTTTGGGGTTGGGCATAATCAGGTCGGGCGAAATATAGCGGAACAGACCCTGGCCCTGGGCTTGCGCTTCACTAACTGCTTGAATGGTATATTTTGCCGTCATAATAAATAATCCTATATAGCCGTCAGTTGTCAGTTATGAGTTATCAGTCAAGACCATCTATTGACGGAGCAATATCCAACAAATGCAGTCGTCAGTTGTCAGTCCTGAGAACCTTTCATAATTAAGGTTGGTTGCAGCCTTTGGGTGCGCCGATGGTTCACCCGTGCCGGGTACAGGTAAACCATCGTCTATACAACCTAAACCTGATAAATCAGGTTCTAATAACACGTTCGGGTACCCCCTGGGTGGTGTTTGAGGTATATAGACGATGGTTTACCTGTACCCGGCACGGGTGAACCATCGGATACTCATAAAAGCTTAACAGTTTGCTTGGCGATTAAGCAACTTAGACGAATTATGAAAGGCTCTCAGTCCTGATATTCTGTGGGACATTGCTCCGCCAATGACAAATTCCCCGGCTGCTGACTGATAACTGACGACTGACAACTGCTGGCCCGCTACTCTTACAACATCACCTGTTGGGCGGCCTCGAACGAAATTTCCTCGTCAATCATCTCGTTGCCCGCCTCGTAGCCCAGCATAATGGCGGCATCGGCAATCCCACAAATGCTGCGCGGCACGCCACTCGAATATTGGTGGATTACCCGCACCGCGTCGCTATTGAAAAGCGGCCTTTTGCGCCCCGCCACGAACAAACGGTACTCCAACAAATTCTGCGTCTCCACCTGGTCAAGCGGCTCCAGGTGGGCCACCCCCATAATCCGATTTTCGATATTCTTGTGGCGTTTGAGCTTGTCGCCCAGTTCGTCCTGCCCAAACAAAAGCACCTGGACAAACTTGCCGTGTTCGCCCTCGAAGTTGAGCAGCACCCGCACCAGTTCCAAAGTGCGGCTCTCCATCATCTGGGCTTCGTCCACCAGCAGCACCACGTTTTTGTCCTGCTCTAATACCTGGTTATAGACGAACTCTTTGAAGTAGTTTTTAAGCTGCTCTAGCTGGCGGCCAATATTGGGCTGTTTGTATTCGGCCAACACGTTGCGAATAAAACCAGCGGGTGGGGTCGAAGGGTCGTTGATAAAAGCGACGGCGTAATCCGGGTGTGAGCTAAGACGGCTGAACAACAAATGAGCCAGCGTACTTTTGCCGCTCCCTACCGCCCCCAACACTACGCCAAAGCCCAGCCGCCGTTCAATCACGGTCAGACAGCGTTCGACGACGCTGCGGTGTTGGGCGGACAGATAGCAAAAGCGTTGGTTCACGCCCGTAATCACAAACGGCTCTTCAAACAAGTTGTAAAACAGCAAATGCTCGGCACTGCGTTCGCCCAGGCCGTTGATGCTTGTATCGGCAGCCACCTTTGGTAAAATCATCACAACCCGCGTTCCTTTAGCTGAATACTCAGCCCTTAAATACTGCTGCTGCTTCCGGCTAAAAAGTAAAAGGCAGCCCCCAGAATTGATTTGAAAAAGATAAAAAATCTTCGCGGGTTCATAATACCAAACTTCCTGCAAAAATGCAATAGGCAATTCAAAGTTGGGCCAACTTTTGATTCACCGATTCAAAGTTCCGTCAAAACAGAAGTTATCCACATTTTGTACGTAATTTTCACCGCAGAGGACGCAGAGAAGGAGACAAAGCGGAAATAAGGGATTAAATCAGCATTGCGCTGTTAGCATCGCGGAGTTTGCGACGTAGAGAAGAAGACAAAGCGGAAACGAGGGATTGGTTCAGCCTGTTCCAATACATAATCTCTCTCATTACCCTCTTTTGGCTTTCCTCTGCGTCCTCTGCGTTCTCGGCGGTGAATAATTTGCTAGAAATTTGTGTAAAAATACAACTCGTGCCGGATGCGTACCAGGGCGGGCGGCACGAGCAAACGGGCGGCCAACTCCTCCACGCTCAACGAGCCAAAGACCAGATCGGCCAAAAGGGGCAGGCGCGGGACTAAAACCAACGCGGCGATGGTAGTGGCCTCGGCCTCGAAGCGGTCATAGGTGGCCTGGCTTTCCACCACGCAAGCCTGCAACTGGTCAGGATGCCACATCGTTACGTGACCGATTTCGTGCATCGCCACAAAACGTAACAGAGGCGCGTCCAACTGGTCATTGAGGGCCACGATAATCTTGTCTTTCAAGTCCAACGTGAAGCCCCAGGTGCTGGCGGGCAAATCTTCCATCAAGCGCACCTCGAACTTGGTGAGCAACCCCCCGATGTCCACGTATGTCTCCCAATTACGGTGCAAATCGAACTCCCGAATCAAGCTTCTGGCCCGCAAGATGGCTTCGTTCGACACCAATTTGAAGTCGAACGCCGGGAAATCCTGGGTAATTAGCACTTTTTTAATGTTTTCGGACATAACATCTGCTCCTTTTTTTAGCAAAGACGCGCCGCTGGCTTTGTCCATCGGAACACCCGTTGGGCCAACCTTTTCGAGTAATTGATGGTAATCTTCGCGCAAAATATATTTGATTATCTGCTGGGCTTTGGGGTTCATCTGTCCTAAATGGCCTAGCAATAAGCCTAGCTCCCGGTCTTTTGGCTGGCTCATCTTGAGTGGCCGCGCCCTTGTCTCCCGGTGGGCGGCTGGCTCGTCCAGCTTATAGCCCGCCACGATGAGCAATTCTGGCCCAATCACCGTCGCCAAATTCCGCAGAGTTTGTTCGTTAGGGGAAACTTTGCCAGTTAAAATCCGCCAGAGGCCGCTATGAGTAACTCCGGCCCGTTCGAGCAGCCATTGCTCTTTGCAACCATGCTGGCGTAGATATTCCTGGATGCACCATATAATTTGAGCCTTGATGCGCTCCCGGTCAGCCCGCGATATGGTAATGTGAGGAGCAGGTGTGGTTGGGTGGCTATCTGCCAATGCCATCAGCTTTGTCCCTTGTGTCCCTTTTGGAGCGTCGCTCCTGAAAAAAATCGAACCAGTCGAAAACGGCATTAGAACTTATGTTCTTTATAAGTTTAGCACACAATAAAACAAAAGGCAACTAAGTAGTTGCCTCGGATTTGACCAATTCGGTTAAGTTTGGTTATTTTTTATAGCTATCACCACGACACAAAAACGCTGCAACCTTGCTGTCTCAAATCCTCAAGCCAATCGGGGTACTCCGCCAATTTATTCCAACGCAAATCGAATTTCTCAAGGTGTGGCAGGCGGCTCAAAGAGTTGGGTAAGCTTCGGAGGTGGTTGGCCCGCAAATCCAAAAACGTGAGCGTGTCTATCTGGCCCAACCAATCCGGCAACTCACGTAACTGGTTGTTCCGCAAATCCAGATGGGTTAAGCTATTTTGCTCACCAATCGTGGTAGGCAGCAGCCTTAGCTGGTTGTCCGCCAGGGCTAACACTCTTAAAGCGGTCAAACCAGCCAGATTATCAGGTAGGGTTTGTAGCAGGTTATTGTTCAGGTGTAATTCTCGGAGGTTAGCCAACTTCCCAATTGTATCCGGTAGCGTGGTCAGCTTGTTATAGTAAAGTCGAAGTTCCTGCAAACTGGTCAGGTCGCCAATCTCCAGAGGTAAGTCCCATAATTGGTTGTGGGTGATGCCAAAATAAATCAAATTGGTCAACTTTCCAATCGCCGCCCCCAGAGAAGTGAGTTGATTATGGCTACAATACAGGAAAGTCAGCCTGGTCAGGTTGAACAGCGAGTCGGGCAGCGTGGTCAGTTGGTTATGTCCCAGGTCTAAGATTGAAAGCTGGCTCAGGCTGCCCAACGCGGCGGGCAGGGTTTTCAGCCCCAGGTTGTGCAGGTAAAGTTGGGTCAGGTTAGACAGCTTTGCAATGGTGTCCGGCACAGGGTCGGCCAGAGGATTTTCACCCAGCACCAAAACTTGCAAACAGCTTAGTTCCCACAATGAAGACGGCAACGAGGTCAGCCGATTGCCGCTCAAATCCAGGTACTCCAGGTTAGCCAGATCGCCGAGCGCGTCGGGTAAATCGGTCAAGCCACCTCCGCGCAAACTCAGTCTGACTACCGTATCAGCCTCAACATAAAATCCTATTTGGCTTACGTTTGATAGGGGTGGCAAGGCTTCAAGCGAGAGTAGTTGGGCCAGTTCCGCTAATATCTTCGCTTCGGATAAAGATAAAGCCATCTTGGTTTCCCCCTAAATAAGCGGCAAAGTTACAGATTATCACACTATAATCCCGTCATCCCGTCAGGCTTGAAGGGATTATGACGGGAAAACGAAAACGTCCATTGGCGGAGCAATGTCCCACAAGGGTATCCATTGGCGGAGCAATGTCCCACAA
>JBBQZT010000154.1:0-7133 GCA_038207455.1 Chloroflexia bacterium | reverse complement strand
GTCAGCAGACCGGACGGGGACAATGGCGCGGCGCAATCACGTGCTGGCGGTGCTTGACCCCGAACCCGAATTGGTACTGCACCCCAACGATGCCCGCCGTTATGGTATTGCCAATGGAGACATCGTGCGGGTCACATCGGCCCTCGGTTCGCTGGAAATCAAGGCCCAGGTCAGTCCGGCCCAACCCGAAGGTCTGGCTTTCGCGCCAGGTGGTTTCAGGGAAGCTCCGGTCAACGTCTTGATGGGCCTTAACGCCGATATGAGCAGTGGTACACCCGCTATCAAGGTTATCCCTGTCGAACTTGAACGTATTCGGGGCAGCGTGCGCGGTCTGGTGACATCAGGCGCGGGGCTGGAAGTAGTTCCGGTGGGCTAGGCTATCGCATTAGCATTTAGAGCGCGACGGGCGGCAAGTAAATCCGGCCCGCCGCGTAGTCGAATGTCAACCAATGGCCCGGCTCAAACAAAGCCAGTGAAATAAAACCCACTGCGTCGGAACGGGCGAAAATCCCCTGTTCCGGCTGCACCACCACGCTCGGTTGCTCGAAGTGGAGCGGCCCTACATCAAAAGACGAAATGCGCCCCACATTCAAACTGACTATGCCGCCCATTCCTCCGGCACTTAATTGGGTATAAAAATTATATTCGGGCCGTTTCTCGCAAAGCTGTTTCCAAACGGCGAGGGGCAAGTTCAAATACGGCCCGTAGATATTTTGCAAAGTGGCCGCGCCGCTATCCAGACGTAGTTCCACCTCCAGCCAACCGTCTAGCTTGCCACGCACCCGCATAATTTTATTGCTGTCCAGCCACATATCTAAGTAAGTATTGGCGTTTACTCCGTCAGGCAGGTAGCCATAAGGCCGCGAAATGTGCAAAGCGGGCGGCACAAACTCGATTTCAACTACAAAATGGCGCAAATAATCGTTACCTAAAAGCCCGGCTTCTGGCGTACCCGGCATTGGCACGTGAAATTGCGAAAGGTCTTGCACCGTTGCAATCAAACCGTGTTGGGTCAGTTGCGAAACCTGCTGTACCCGGCGTAGCGGCGTAATTGCGTCCATCTGTTTAATCGGCACTTGCAACACACCCGCAGTCCCGGCTAATTCGGTCTGTCCTATGGTTGGAAGTTGCAACTGGTCGGCCACCGCCTGGTCAATCGCACTCATACCCGCCCCAGTATCCAAAATAAAATAGTAAGGTTGGGCGGTGCTGCCATTATTATTGATACTCAGCGGCAAAAAAACCTGTCCTAATTCCTGTACCGAATCTACCTGCGGCAAATTATTACTCCTTCGTTTTCCTCTCCCCAAACGTTTCACCGAACTGGTTGAACTACTTATTACTGTAACAGCCAAAGTAAGAAACGTCAAACTGTGAGGTTATTATTTCAAGGTCATTACCCGGTCAGGTGTTTGTTGGACATTGCTCCGTCAATGGACTGTCCCCCCACATCTATGGGCAGAGCCATATCCAACAAAACTGCTTTTTCTTGGTAACTATTCAGCCAGGTAGGAAAAAGTAAGAGGAAAAGAGAGTTTTCAGGGGACACCCCACCCGCAAGCGGGTACTACTCTGTCAACGACCATTTGAATAGCTCGCCTATGGATACACCCGTGCCGGGTGCAGGCATCCACAGGCTACCCACTTCAAACCCACTAAAGTGGGTTCTAACAACCTGCTTTAGCTGGTTTGGGTTGGATAGACGACGGTTTACCTGTACCCGGCACGGGTGAACCGTTGGCGGTCTGCTAATCACTACTATTCAAAACCAGCTTGACAGAGTAGTACCAACCCCGCACGGGGCGTTCCCCGTGACCCCCTGAATAGTTACTTTTCTTGTGATATAATTGTCTGGAAAAAGCAAGCTGGAGGAGTAAAGTGCAAGGTGTACTTCGTGCCTCTGGAGTGAATAAGATGGAATATCAAACCCAACGCTGGCGGGTGCGTCATATCGTGGATATTGACCCCGACCAGACCCAAGACCGCTACGATTTGATTGACGACCAGACCCGCATTATAATTGGCGACCTGAGCGAAGCAGAACTCCAGGATTTACTGTTATGCCTGGGTCTGGCCGCCGGACTTCAGCCCACCGAACTCGAAGCTATCAACAAATACCATCGCCCCCAGCCCAAATTAGTGCGTGACCAACTATAATTGACCAACGCTACAGGGAAAGAATGTATTCGCGGGTCAGGGTCAGAGCCAGTACCTGACCTGCTCCAGCCGCTTTGAGAGTTTTGGCGCAAGCGTTAATGGTTGCACCTGTTGTGCAAACATCGTCTATCAATAAAATGGTCTGACCATCGCAGACTGCACCGTGCCACTCAAAAGCGTCGGCCACGTTATGAGCGCGTTGGGCCGCCCCTAAACCTACCTGCGAGCGAGTATAACGCTGGCGCACCAGCCGCTTTTCCAGATAGGGCAGCCCTAATTCGCGTCCTACTGCCCGTGCCAGCAAAGCTGCTTGGTTGTAGCCGCGTTCCCGCAGTCGTTTTGGGTGGAGCGGCACGGGCAGGACGCACTCCAAACCATCTAGCCCTTGTTTACGAGCAGCCTGAGCCATTTCCACGCCCAACCATTTGCCCAAACCAGCTATACCTCTATATTTGAGGCGCACCGCACCCTGCCTTGCTCCGCCCGTGTGAGCAAAAGTCGAAACCACCCGGTCTAAGGCTCTGGCACTTTCGGGCAGACTACAAATTGGTGAATTACACCGCAACGTATATTTGCCCGTGCTGTCGAAACGCAAAGGCACACCGCAGCCGCGACAAAGTGGTTCAACCAGAAAGGGCATTTGGGAACGGCAAAGGGTATGCACATACGCACCCGGCTTGTCGCAAACCAGACAACGCGGTGGGTAAAATAAATCGAGGAAATTTTCTATCAGAGCGGGGAAATTCAAGCTTCGTCCTGCCATTGTAACAAATCGCCGACCTGAGTTTGGCTGCGGGCAATTGCTCCGGCTTCTAGCTCAATCGTGTAGTCGGCTTTACCCACGATTTTACTGACGCGCCAGGGCTTCATGGAGTTATAGAGGTGGACGACGCGCTGCTCCTTTGAAACGAACACCACGTCAATTGGGAAGCGCATAAAAAAGCAGTGGACGCTATTGTTACGGGTGATGATTAGACCTTCGCCTACAGCCAGATTTTTGCGGCCCAATAACCCTACCAGCCGGGTAAAAAAGTTGTCAGCCAGCTTGCCATAGGCCATCAAAGCAGTGCCGCGTGTCGCATTAGCTATCTTCATACTTATATTAGGTGAACATAGCTTTGGCGATAGTTGGGACGGCAGGGCCAAGAATTACGATATACATGGCCGGAAATATCAAAAAAACCATCGGGAACAACATTTTGATGGGGGCTTTGTGGGCCATTTCCTCGGCGATTTGGCGACGGCGAATACGCATCTGGTCGGCCTGAATGCGAAGTACCCGGCTCATACTAACACCCAATTGTTGCGCTTGTACAATCGAGGCCACAAATACACTCAAATCTGGCACATCGCAGCGTGTCGCCATATCGCGTAGGGCTTCACGTTGCGGCTTGCCCACCCGCACTTCGCTCAAGACTCGTCTGAACTCGCGGCACAAATCGTTATCCCATTTTTCGGAGACACGGGTTAAGGCTTGATCAAAACCAAGCCCGGCCTCAACGCTGATGGTCAACAGATCAATCGCATCGGGCAAAGAGCGGAAAACCAGTTTGCGGCGTTTTTTCATTTTGCCGCCTAACCAATAAATAGGCAACATAAAACCCATCATAAAAAAAACGATGCCGCCTAAAATTAGCAGCGTTGGCGATTGATGGCTGATTACCAGCAGGAAGGTCACTAAACCGCCCATCAATAGTGAAGATAGCACGCGCATACCAATAAAATCGGCAGGTTGCATCCCGTTAGGGTTGCCTGCTATTTGCAAGTTGCGCCGCAGCCGTTCCATTGACCGTTTAGGAGTGACGTTTAATAGAGCCAGGGAGAAACCCCGCAAAACTGGTCGCAGAATACGCTCGTTGAAAGGGACTTCCAATTCCAATTTATCTAATGGCACTGGCGCGTCAGCATATTCAGCCAGGCGTTGCTCGATAGCACTCGGACTATTGCTCCGTCTGCCTACCATGATTGCTACCACAAGGGACAAAAACACGGCACCAAAGGCTATCAGCAAGCCAAGCAAAAGATTTATGTTCATCGTTGCTTCCTCAAAACAATTATTAAATATCTATATCTACTATCTTCATAATGGCCCAAAAGCCTACTAAAATTAAGATGACGCTGCAAATGGGCATACAGATAAAGGGCCAAACGAACATTTTGGTCATATATTGCGGCGCAACCAGGTAAAGCACCAGGGCCAGAGCCACGGGCATACCGGAAATGATATAACCAGCATAAACCTGTTGAGCGGTCAACACCTTAATTTCACCCTTGATACGTACCCGTTCCCTGATAGTGTGACCGATAGAGTCCAAAATTTGCGCCAGATTGCCGCCAACCTCGCTTTGAATGTTGACAGCTGTAATCAGCAAATCCAGGTCATCACTGGGTACGCGCCGTTGCACGTTCGCCAAAGCTTCGCGAGTGGAGAGGCCCAAACCCACTTCGCGCACCACCCGCTCGAATTCGTCTGATATAGGGGCTGCCCCTTCATGGGAAACCAGTTCGACGGCTTGCAAGAAGCTATTACCGGAGCGCAAACCGTTAGCTAACAAGGTAATAGTGTCACCTAGCTGATTGTTAAATTTTTTGATTCTGTTTTTGGCTTTACGGTTAATCCACCAATCGGGGACATACAAACCAACCACAGCTACCACGCCAGCTACCACAAAAGCGAAAAAGCCCAACTGTCGCCCAAGCAAAAAGCCTAATCCGAAAGCTATACCCGCACTAACGATTTTGAGGCCCAGAAACTCGCCCACCGTCAGGCGCACATCGGCCTGAGTTAATTTGCGGCTGATCGAGTCAGTAAACCCTCTGCCGCGCAAAGCTCGTTCGATGCGTTGGTTGACGATTTCGCGGCTAGACGCGCTAACTCCTGTGACTTGAGTAGCATCTTTTTCGCTCCCCGCGTATTCGGACAAGCGTTTATCTAGCTTCCGCGCCTCACGGTTAAATATACCTAGTAGTACCACCATTGGTATAATACCGGAAAATTTGTTTGCTGACATTATTTGGGCTTACCTTCTACTAATTAAAACGCGCGTAACTGCCCGGCTAATCCAAAGGTATCCGGTGGCAAATACACGCCGCGTTCCTCAAACTTTTCCAGGAAGCGGGGTTGCACGCCAGTGGGACGAATCTGGCCGATCACTTTGCCGTTTTCATCTATACCGTTCTGCTCGAAACGGAAAATTTCCTGACTACGGATAACGTCACCCTCCATGCCATCTACTTCGGTCACGCTCACGATGCGACGTGTACCATCACGCAAACGTTCTTGATGGACAATCAGGTGTACCGCGCTGGCAATCTGGTCTCGAATAGCCCGTATCGGCAAGTCCATCCCGGCCATCAAACACATAGTTTCAAGACGGCTAATGGTGTCTTTGGGGCTGTTGGAGTGGCAGGTGGTTAGCGAACCATCGTGTCCTGTATTCATGGCCTGTAACATATCCAACGCTTCGCCACCACGACACTCGCCTACCACGATACGTTCGGGACGCATACGCAAACAGTTCATAACCAGGTCGCGAATACTAACCTCGCCCATGCCTTCGATATTGGCGGGCTTCGACTCCAGCGAGACTACGTGTTCCTGGCGCAATTGCAACTCGGCGGCGTTCTCGACGGTGATAATGCGTTCGTCGTCAGGGATAAAACCGGAAAGCACGTTCAGTAGGGTAGTTTTGCCAGAACCCGTGCCGCCCGATACTACTACGTTGAGCCGCCCCTTGACACAGGCTTCCAAGAAGTTGGCGATGGGCCGTGTGATTGTGCCGAAGCGAATCAAATCCTCGACGGTAAACGGCTTTTTGGAGAACTTACGGATGGTGACTGTCGGGCCGTTAAGCGCAATCGGTGGAATGACGATGTTGACACGGCTACCATCGGGCAGACGGGCATCCACCATTGGCGAACTTTCATCCACCCGCCGCCCTAGTGGAGCGACGATGCGTTCGATAATCCGCATGACGTGGTCGTTGTTTTGAAAAGTAATCGGCTCTTTGGTCAAACGACCTTTGCGCTCAACGTATATATGCTTAGGGCCATTAATCATAATTTCGGTGATGGTGTCGTCGTGCAACAGCCGTTCTATCGGCCCGAAACCCAACACCTCGGCCAGAATCAGTTCCAGAAGCTGGGCGCGTTCAAGCCGCGTCAGGGTCATAATCTGTTCCTGGGCCAGCACATCGGAGAAAATTTCTTCGGTTGTCAGGCGCACCATGCGTTCGTCGCTGACTGCAATCTTTTTGCGCTCAAGCTCGTTAATCAGGCGTTCCTGAATACGTACCCGCACGTCCAGAGCCACTTTTTCTTGCTGGGTAGCCTGCGTCACGGCCAGTTCTTTAGCTTTTTCCCGCATTACCGTGTTAAAGCGGGTCTGACTGGTTTCGGCGATGGGTTGGCTTTCCTTTTCGCGCATAGTCAGGCTGCTGTTTTCGGGGCGCACCGGAGCGGTTTCTTCATTGTTGATTCGTTTTAAGAGTGACAAATTGCTGCTTGCCTCCGACCATAAAAACTTTTTCATGTAGGGGAGCTTCGCCGCCCTACCCTGGCCTCGATATTCCAGGTAATCAAGGTAGCTATCAGTACCTTCTAAATGTATTTTATTATTATAAACCCAATGAGAGGCTAAAAGATATGGGAATATCGGGCTATCAGTTTTCAGCTATCAGTCATTCGGAGTAACTGTTCAGCCAGGCGTAATTGTCATTCCAAACGTAGTGAGGAAGCTCTCATTTGAAAACCGGGTTAGAGATTCCTCACTTCGCAGAGCCTCCGTTCGGAATGACAATTACGCCTGGCTGAATAGTTACTATTAGGACAACTTTTAAGCTCGACTTTGTACAAAATATTGCTCCTTGCTTTACCTAGATGCTGCATTTGACCCTATTTTTCAAACAAGTAGCTGTGGGGGCCATGTTTTAAAACCGGGTATAGCACACCCTTGTTGAGCGTACAGCCAGTCCCAA
>JBBQZT010000153.1:0-7250 GCA_038207455.1 Chloroflexia bacterium | reverse complement strand
TTCTCAAAAAAGCGGGGAGAGCTAAAGCGTGGCCCAACTTCCACTTAGATTTAACTCAAGGGCGCGTGCGCGTATCAAGGTAGCCAAGGGTGCTACCTCGTCGGATTTGGTTAAACGACTATGGATATAACGGTAAAAACTGATACCCAGCTTGCGGCAGGTTTCCGCCAAAGTTTGCAAGCTGTCCCAGGCAGTTTTGCCGCGCTCGGTGCGTGGGCCGAAACTAACATCTCGCTTACGCACCCGTTGTCTAGCTCCCAACTCACTAGCATTGTTGTGCAACGGAATCTCCGGGTGTATCAGCACTGCCAAAAGCTGCGCCTGTTGAGCGTAAGTTTGGGCAAGCCGCTTATCCAACTCCGTGTAACCAGTCTTGACTTTACCCCCAAACAACTCCTCAAATTCCACACGCAACCGCACCGCTTCCGCTGGGCTGGGACACCCTTTGTAGCTCAACAACTGGCGATAGTAAACCCAAAATTTAGTCCCAAAAGTCGCCAGCACCTGACGGAAATACGCAGTGGTGGGACTGAGCTTCTGGTAATGGCGGCCCAGATGGATCCAACACGCACTAAATTCGGCAGCCAGCCATTCCCATTGCGGCGCGTCGTCCCCTACCAAAAGCTCGACGACGGGCCACTCGCTTTGAGCGTGGTAGTAAGCCAGGCCCAAAGCGTAACGACTCTGACGCTTATGCTGCGGCGACAATTTAGGCAGGTGCTGTGCCAACCACTCCTTAAACTCAGCTTCGCTCAAATCGCACGGCTCAGGCGGCCACCCGCGAGCCAACTGCGCTATCCATTTAGTCGGTACTTTCCACGCGGCCAGCAATGCGCGTGCTTCTTCGTTGTAACGGTAACGCAAATTGCCACCTACCAGCACCCGCAGCACCGCCAACCGCTCTTTAGTGGGATTGGTCTGGTAGTAGGTGTAGAGCGGGTTACAAATGATCAGACAAGTTTGGTTGGTACCATTCACCCGCGTGCTGGTGTCATCGAGTTGCGCCCACGCACTGCTGGCAAGGCCCGCTTCCAACACGGAGTGGCTTTCAGCCACAAACTCCTTAGTTTGATGAGTGAGCCAGTTAGAAATGAGGCCAGCCGAAATTGGCACCCCCAACTCTCCCAAGAGTTGCTTGATTTTAGGCTCACTCATACCACTTTGACTGTAAAGGCTCAAGACCAAAGTATGCACACCCGGGCCGTACTGACCCTCAGTGTAACCACTAGGCAACTCTGCCACAAAAGTTCGGTTGAGACTAGGGCTGTAATATTTTTCGCGGCGGTAGCAGACCCGCTCACACTGGAAACTTATATCGGTGATGATACATTCCTCATAGCCCTTGTGTACGGCATCGGTAGGCAAACTGGTTTTATCCACCCTCAAAAGCTGTGTGCGGTCAATCGTTTGGTAATGACGGGTGTGTTTAGCGGGTCTGGTGTGGGGAGTGCGCCGTTCTTTTTCGCTGGAAATATCTCCCTGCTTTCGATTGGGCAAGATTTTAGGTTTGCCCTGCTCACCTTTGAGATGGTTGTTTTCGTCACGCAAAGCTTGATTTTCGGCTTGCAGAGTTTGAACCAGGGTGGTCAGAGCTTCTATCTGATTGAGCAAAAACAGGAAAGCCTGGCGCAGGGTCGGGTCTTCGATTGTTGTTGGGTCAAAGTTATCTGGCATAGAGGGATTATACCTGATTAGTGGTTGGGGTCAAATCCCCGACTTTTTGAGATGATACCTTATAAGTTACTTCAATACCAGGCCGTGACAGTATCAATTTGACCTCTCGGAAACTGAGAGCAAAGTTAAATTAGAGCCAGACTGCTTCTTTAATTATCGGAGTTGGATGGCGATGACCTTTATAAGATGGGGTTGTCTTAATTTTCTGGGTTTTGGTCGGTTTGGTTTTCAGTTGAATACGCTGCTCTCATTGCTTAAAAAGTTTAAAAGAAAGAATTTATGAGAGTATCTCACAATTTGCTCTTCACCGCTTACCAACCTGACAATATCGAAATTATTACTCCTTTCAATCATTATTTTAGGCAGTTGAAAGTATGCCATAAATTTTACCTCTCTTCATTTCTTACTTAAAAGGTATTGGGGCTAGGGGCCATCAAGGATTTCCAGGACTTTCTGGTAGCGTTTGGTAATTGACTCCTGATCCCATTCATCAATGATGGTCTTTTTACTGACCCTTTCAACCATAACAGCCTCGTGGAGAAGCGCGGCCCGGTATTCACTGTCTTCGGTGTGAGCCCCGATATAACCCAGCGTTTCGAGTAGCCGGATCGTTACCGATACACTGCTACTGCCATACTGGCGGATCTGGTTAAAGGCAGCGTGGACATACTGGGTAAAATTCTGAGCCTGAGTAATTATCCTTAGCTTGCCGGCGGCATCATAGCGGTAGGGAGAAGGAAATGGTTTCTTAGCCAGCTTTACCAGGGCCTGACCCAACCGGTCGAGACACATCATGGCGCTAAACGGGTCGTTTATGGCCGGGGAGAGAGCTCGAATGGCAAGTTCCACCAGTTGATTTATGTCAGACTCGGCGTCCTGAGTGGTGGTGCGCTGTCTACCAAGTATGAAAGACTGGCGGAAGCGCCGGATACCGGTCGCATCAAGGTTGTCCCTGGGCCATACTTTTAACAAAATCTGGCCGGGTGTGATGAAGTCGCCCGGCTTACACTTGAGATAAATTAAGAGATCGTAGCCGATGGCGGCTTTGAGCAGCGTGGTAGTATCGATTACCTGAATATAGCCTCCCTTATTTGCTTCTACCGCCAGGGCTTCTTGCTCAAAATTGAGCGGTAAGTCGGGAGGACTTTGATCGGCCGGTCCTTCCGAACCCAACAGCTGTGGATAGATGCGATCTATTGAAATATTGAGATCGTGACTGACATCAGCGACAATGTAGGCTACCTGAATCGATAAGGCTACATGATGGATGAAAGCGATCAAAACGCCAAGGCTTATAAAAGCCAGTCCAATTCCGACCGTTACGCTGAGATGCGGGACAAAGGGGTTATCGGCATCGCCTCTTACCGTACGAAGTACTAAAAGGAAGTAGATGAAGTTTGCGCTAAAAATCCCGAGGGCCACCTGATTTATTAAGTCACGCATAAAATTGCGTATGAGGCGAGGGCCAAACTGAGATGAGGCTAAAATTAAGGCTGCGATTAATAGAGAAAAAGTAACGCCAGCTACAGTTATCGAAGAACCGGCCAGAGCCGAGAGAAGCGTGCTGGCATCACTGGGAGCACCCGTATATAGCCAGCTAAAAATTTGGCTGGTGAAAGAACCTGACCGGTCCAAGTTGATGGTAATAACATATAGGAGAACTGAACCAGCCACCATCAGCGTTGGAACAAACCAAAAACTGGTCCGCAAAACGTCTTTTTTATCAATAAGCCACGCCCGCATTTTTGCCTTTCAAACCTATATCAAGACCCAACTTCAATATGAGATTGCCAATGCTGGATTGATGCGGTTCGGTCAAACGTTTAGCGATGCTTACTGCTTGATAATAAACTTCACTAGGAATATGTGGTTTATTGGACAAACGTGTATTTGGTGGTGGCAGTGGCGGTGGTTGTCGTCGCCACTCCTGTGCTGCGGTTGGTTGTAATGATATGTGCGAAGTAGGTTTCACCTGTCGTGCTGCAACTGCTCTTTTTGCGTCTAAGCTTTGTGAAGATGTTTTGTTACTAGCAGAGTCATCAGTCTCGATTGCCATGCTCATAATGATGCTTACCTTCAATCTAATTTTTCTATTGACTGTTACTTCGGAAAATTATAAGTGTTTGTTTTATTTATGTCAAGTGGTCTAACGCCAGCTACTCAAATATAATTGGCGTAACCTGATAGCCAAACCCGTATAGCGGCCATTGCGGTGCTGCTTTTCAGAGCCAGCGTTTGGCCCATTGCGGCCCACACAATTGCCAAGCAACTATTTTCATTGGTAAAGACCTCAATTCGGTCAGTGCGATTACGTATATTCGAGAACAGGCTTTCGATAGCCTTGGTAGTCCGAATATAGCGGTGCATTACGGCGGGAAAGTCATAAAAAGTCAAAGTCGCCAGCTTTTAGCTGGCGAAATCAACTGGTTTGGGGCTGTTTTACCCGCCATCGTGAAAACTTATTTCGTCTGAAACCGACCAGTTGTTCGGTTTGGTTATTCTTGCAACAGCCCTGGCACTACAAGCAGCCGGAACTGCTGATAACACGCACTTTAAAGCCATTTAAGGTCTAAAAAATACTTCTGATAACAAGAAACGAGCAATATAAGCTCTACATTTTCATTTTTAGAACATTAGAATCGTTACCGCCCAAAATTTCCCCATTGTTTGTGGAAGGCCAGAGCTTTCTTAGGGGTGTCTAAAGACAGGTGTCTTATGGCATATTGTTACTTGGGCATTACTCTGCTATATTTGATTTAGAAGAAAAAATGTATAGGAAAGCCCTTTATTTAAATATGATAGCAAACGAAACGGAACGGAACAGGTTAAGAAGACTGGAAAACAAGTCTAAAACCAAGGGTGTTACCCAAGTCAAACCAAATCTCAATGTAAGTAATCGTAGTGGGCATTACTGGCTTATTTCTAGGCCGTTTGATTGGATTTCCACCCCGATTTATCTAGCCTGTTGTGGTAGTCTGCTTTATTTTACGGAGCAACCAGGAGTAACCAGATCAGAAATTCTGTGGTGGCAGACTATCATGGTAGTAGCAGCTACTTTGATTTTGCTAGGATTAGATCGCTATGAATACTTCTTCTGGGGTGAACAAATACCTTTTCGAGCGGCAATTAGCTGTCTGGTAGGCCGAGCAGGTTTGGTGCAATTGATTACAATGGTCAACCCTAATGAAATTTCCTTCTTCTTGTACCTAGTTATCCCTTTTGCAGCCCTGATTTATTTTGGCAACCGAGTGGCTGTTGGAGTGGGCATAATAGTATGCCTGCTTCTGGCGGGCCGGGTGCTATTTTTCCCTTCTTCTGGCTTTGTAATATTTCGGCCCTGGTTGTTTATAAACCTCTTTATCCTCTGCCTGATACTAATAATGACCACAGCTAACACCTTGCAACGTGAAAAAGCCAGCCGCGCTAGAGCCGAGCAATTGTTACGCCAACTTGAACAATCCCAATTGCAAGTAGAAGAGTTGGCAGCCACTAGAGAACGTAATCGCCTTGCCCGCGATATTCACGATAGCCTGGGTCATTACTTGACGGTTATTAGCGTGCAGTTGGGTAAAGCTCGCGCCTTTAAGGACAGAAGCCCGGCAGAGTCAGAACAAGCTTTAGAAGATGCGCGACGGCTGACTAACGAAGCTTTACAAGATGTGCGTGAGTCGGTTAAATCGTTACGTACAAGCCAAGAGCTATTTTCCCTACAAAGAAGCCTACCTATATTAGTAGCCAATTCCCAAAATGAGCAACTAACTATAGATTTGGAAGTGAGCGGTAATGAAGCAGATTTCTCGAAACAAAGTTTGATGGTACTCTACCGGGTAACTCAGGAAGGGCTAACCAATGTGCAACGCCATGCTAGGGCTAGTTGGGCCAAAGTGACCTTAAAATTTACAATACGAAAGGTGCAGCTGACGATAGAGGACAACGGTAAGGGCTTTGACCTACAAAACATCCCGGCCAACCGTAATGGAGGTTATGGTCTGTGCGGATTACAGGAACGGCTTGAAATGATTGGTGGAGAATTTTGTGTAGAGAGCCAACCTGGAAATGGCACTAGGCTAACAGCCAGCATCGTTGAAAATCCATAATTAATTAAGTGATCAACCGAAATGCTAAAAATATGTCTGAAGAAGAATTGTTAAAGCCCGCAGTCCGCTTATTGATAGTGGATGACCAACGCCTGCTACGTGAGGGTATCGCTTCGTTGTTAAGTTTGCAACCAGGAGTGATTATAGTAGGTACAGCCAGTAACGGGCAGGAAGCTATTACCAAAACTCAGAAATTGGAACCAGATGTTATTTTGATGGACGTGAGGATGCCGATAATGGACGGAGTGGAAGCAACGGCTCATATTAAACGTCAGTTTCCGGCTTGCAAGGTTTTGATGTTGACGACGTTTGATGACGAAGAATATGTAATGGAGGCTTTGCAGGCTGGAGCTAACGGTTATCTGCTAAAAAACATACCAGAAGGGGATTTGGCTCAGGCGGTGATAGCAGTACATAAAGGTATTTACCAGCTTGACCCAGCAGTGGCCCTAAAAATAGTGGCTGCACTCGGTAGCCACTCTAAGCGGCTTACTCCCAAGTTGCCTTCAACCTCACTCCAAGTTGAAACTTCAACTCGGACTCCTACCAATAATGTAAGGCTGACGGAACGCGAGTTGAAAGTTTTACAACTGACAGCGCAAGGCTTATCCAATGGGGAAATTGCTCATCAACTGGTTATAAGCGAAGGTACAGTTAAAAATCATATATCCAGCATTCTGTCCAGGTTAGGAGTACGTGACCGCGTTCAAGCTATCATATACGCACGAGAAAATGGGCTTGTCTGAAAACGCTATTGCAATCTTTTAGATAAAATCGCACATAAGGAGAATTTTACAATCATGTCATCGCTTAGAATGAGCTTTAGCTACGTTAAAATATTATTAATGTTTGTGGCAATACTCCTAGCAACTGCTGGCGGGCTGTTTTGGCAAAAGGATAGCCCATCAACCGCTTACGCTGCCACTAATACTTTAACCACTTGTAACGATAGCACTTTGCGCTCCGCTATTAGCACTGCTGCGGCAGGCGATACCATCAACTTTAGCTGTAGCGGCACGATTACCCTGACTGCCTCCCTTAGCATCACCAAAAACTTGACTATTGATGGCACCGGACAAAACGTTATTATCAGTGGTAACAATGCCTATCAAATATTTAATGTTAGTAGTGGGGCCAAGTTCACTGTTACCAGCTTGACCTTAACTAAAGGCAGTGCCACTGACGGTGGGGCCATTGCCAACAGTGGCACCCTGACCGTCACTAGCACCATCTTTAGCTCCAATACTGCCACCAATAACGGAGGAGCCATAGCCAATTTCGGCACTGGTATCATCAGTAGCATTATCAGCAGCACCTTCAGTGCCAATTCTGCCGGGAGTTATGGTTCGGCCATTATTAACGGTGGCAATATCAACAATATCTCTAACAGCACTTTTGCTAACAACGGCGGCAGTAGTTTCTCGACCCTCGCCAACTTTAACCAAGTCAGTAGCATTTCTAACTCCACCTTCGTTAGCA
>JBBQZT010000152.1:0-8071 GCA_038207455.1 Chloroflexia bacterium | reverse complement strand
AAATCTATTAACAACCTGGTTATTCGCTGTAGCGGTAACGAATTATTGAACCATTCTGATTTACTAAAATCCTGGGCTACCTGCAAAGCTTCCCTGGTCTCGCCCGACCTGATTAATTCAGCTACATTTTTGAAACTACGGTCGAGGGCGAGGGCGAGGGCGCGGGCGAGGGCGAGGGCGAGGGCGAGGGCGCGGGCGAGGGCGAGGGCGAGGTCGAGGTCGCGGGCGAGGTCGCGGGCGAGGTCGAGGTCGCGGGCGAGGTCGAGGTCGCGGGCGAGGTCGAGGGCGAGGATTTTGAAATCAGGTAGGGGCAGGCTCAAGCCCGGTTTTTCAAACTCGATCAGAGCCGCTTGAATCATTGCATCGGTTATGCCCAGCAATCCGTGTTGGTCGGTGTCTGCATACCAGCTTGCCAAATCTTGATAGCGACTTGCCGTCCCAGATTGCTTTGCTTCTTGCAAAGTTGGCAAGCGATAACTGGTCGCCAGCCCACCATATTTTTGGTTTAACCAGTCAGCAAACGCCTTTGCATATCTATATGGTATGCCCCGCAAAGGCTGATCGGCCTCACCCGCCCGAAATTCCGGTATTATCCAATGGTAGGGTTGATAATAAGAACCTTCGGCCTGTTTTTCGTCCACAAAAAGCTGATATTCGGGATTGGTAATGTATTCACTGTCAACCTGGCACGCTTCTTTGGTATTCAGGCTGTTAAGGCGGTTTTCCAGCCGGGCCGTAGCTGCCACCCGTCTAAACTCTTTATTTGGTTCGTTCAAAGCCTTTGCCAGCCGCGCTTCGATGGCTTGCGCCACTTCTTCATCCAAATTGGGGTTTTCGGCCAGTATATTTGCTGCCAATTCCAAAGTTTGGGGCGTGTCAATCGCAAGACAGGCCAGGGGGATCGGGGTTTGATGGTCTTGAAGCAAATAAAAGCGCAGGGTATTATGCCACCAGCTTTCCTGCACCCGCTCCTGCCAATCGTAACTTGCCACCCACCCCTGACTAGATGGTTCTAGCCACTGAACTGAGGTCAGATATTCCTGGAACGACAGATGGGTAAATCGCCATTGGTTGGGTTCATCCTCCACCAAAAAGCCGTTATTAACTACG
Organism: Chloroflexia bacterium; assembly: GCA_038207455.1. Lineage (GTDB taxonomy): Bacteria > Chloroflexota > Chloroflexia > Chloroheliales > Chloroheliaceae > JBBQZT01. The sequence continues at coordinate 6,961 of JBBQZT010000152.1, read as the reverse complement.
TCATCCAAAAATTCTTTGGCAGTTAATTTGCTTTTGCCACGAGCGGATTTAACCGGGCCTTCCACCACAGCCACAGCATCGTCCCAGCTAATATCTTTGCTGCCTTTTTCCATCATATCGGAAGCCAAAACCTGTAACACTTTTTGTTTTTGGTCAACCGCCAACCGATTTTTGATTTCCAAACCTTTAGATTTATCTCGCCCTCCCAACACTATCTCGCAGATTTTTTTATAAAGTTGGAGGCGATTAGCGGGCAAATAATCACCATCGTTATATCCGCGCACAAGATAAGTCAAGAGCAGGGGGTTGACTGTCAAAGCGGTCAAATCGGGACGACGGCGCAACTGGTCAAGCAACTTGTTGGCGGCGCGTTCGGCAGCCTGCAAACCCCCAGCATCCTTTTTACCAGTTGGGCCGTCATATTTGAGGTATTTGTACCAATTATGAATAAACCCCTCGACCTGTGGGGGTTGCAGATTTTGTACCTGAATGACTAGACGACTGACCTTGAGCGGTGCGCTTTTGTAGCCTTCGGGCCGGGCCGTCAGGACGAAGCGGGAAGCTGGGTATTGGCGTAGCTGGCTATCCACCCAATTGGCTACCGCAATCCGTTGTTTATCGTCAGCTACTTCGTCCAGCCCGTCCAGCAACACCATACAGTTTCCTTTGGTCAAATGGTGTTCAAACCAGCCCTGGGGTATTTTTTTCAGAACTTTCAATTTCGGGCTTAACTGCTTTTCTACCAAAGTGGCAAGGGTCGGAGTTTTTGCGTCCAAAATATTAGTAACTTGCTGCCGCAAGGTAATAAAAATAGGAATATAAGCAGTCTGGCGATGGCGACGCTGTTCGTTTTTAGTCAATTTCAGGGCGATGTGATGCAGCAGCGTAGATTTACCGCAACCAGGCGGGCCAATAACTACCAGCGGGGTAACACCAGGCGGTTCATCTAGTTTTTTAGCATTTTTGGTTTTAGGCTGGGTTTTTAGAAAGTTCCAAATAGTGCGGTCATCGTCGGCATTAAACTTAGCCAACAAATCGTGACTGACCTGCTCCACCTCTTGGGGGCTTACTCTTAGCTCAATAAAAACTTTGTCCAAAGCTACCGAAGCATCTAAGCTACCTGTTGCCTGATCGCTTTCGTCAAGGTGGCGGTGATCATAAATAACTTGATGGCGGTAACGGCGGTAAAAACCGGGGGCAAAACGTAACACCAGCACCTTAATGCCCGTCGCAGTCGCTTTAACCAGGTCTATTTCAAACTGTTTTTTGAGTTCATCCCAAACCTGTTTGCCGAACTTCCAAAGCAAAAGGCCAGCCACCAGTACAATCGAACCCCATACGCCCCAGGGTTTGAGGATTTGCTCCCACACAAAACTCCCGATTGAACCCGCTAAGGTAGGTATATCCGGCATAATCTTTCCTTGCTCAATGCCGCCCGCTTATCCACTTGCTGTTAATAAAAAGCGAATTAAAGGCTGTGTCTATACTAACGCTTAAAAAGCGAATTTGTCAATAACCGATGTGGTAATTCTCAATAGTCGCCAACGGTTGAAACCGTCGTCTAAACAAACCAAACCTGATAAATCAGGTTCTAACAACACGTTTTAACGTGTTTGGGGTTAATAGACGACGGTTGAAACCGTTGGCGTTTCATTCTAATTAATCATTGAAGCGGTTTTTTCACGCGCCCGTGCTTTAGCTTCGGCTACCTCGGCTGGTGTCATAAACAGATAGGTAAAAAAGTCGTGCAGAAGTTTGATCTGACCAGCTTTTTCGTGGGGCGGGGGCGGCAAAATAGCCCCGATTGCTTGACCCACCGCTTCGGTTTGCTCGGCGGCCACTTCTTTATCCCCACTACGGGCGGGGACGGGCGACCCGATAATCACCCGCAGCCGCTTGCCCAAATACGGTTCTTTGGTGCCGTGAAAAGCCATCGGTACAATCGGGGCGTTACTATGCACCGCGAAATAACCCACCCCTTTGTGCAGGGGTAAAAGCTGTCCGGTCTCGGTCTCGGAAACATTGCCTTCGGGAAAAATACCCAACACTCCCCCACCCTGTAGCACCTCGCGCACCTGTTCGTTTAGTTTGTCGCCATGTTCGCCACGTTCCACCAAAATCACGCCACCCACACTTTGGGTAAAAATACGCCTCCAGGCCGGGCGGGTCATATTGTGCCTATCACCCGTAAAATAAATGCGTGGCGTGGCGGGAGCGAAAGCCAGCATTAAAAAGGGGTCAAGCCAGCTAAGATGATTCCCGGCCAAAATATAGCCGCCCCCTTTTGGTAAATTTTCCCGCCCCTCGATGCGAACGCGGAACAACAGCCGAAAGAGCCACTGTACCAACAGCCGGATTATTCGGAAAGCCAGCGTCGCTTTCCCATAGTCAGTTTCATCCATGTTTAGCTTATTCCCCTTGACTTAAATTTGTTTTCTGAGTACAGTATAGCACGACACTTGAACCTGAAAAAGTCCGAGATAGCCAAAGGGGAGGAACAACGGAATGATGGATTTAGGTTGGATTGCCAACGCTATTTCCTAGTGGGTTAATCACCGTAAACTGGCAAACGTTTTGTTTAGTTTTGAAATGGATCGAAGGTTAAAAGTAACTACTCACCGCGACAACCAGTTGACGACACGGAGTAAATTCAAAGGAAGGTGATTGTAGGATATAGCTCTGCCCACAGACTGCAACCACACCCAGGGGTACCCGCACAATGTCCAACCATATAGCTGACAGCTAACAGTCAAAACCTTTTGTTGCTGGTTTGGCTGTCGGCTGTCTAGCTGTTGGCTTATTGGTTAGCTTGCTACCGCTTCCGGTGCAATAGTCTGGCTTTCGGTATTATGGCTACCGAAGCGGTTTTTCATAAAACGCACTAGCCCGCGCACATCACTGATTTCGGTATCAGCCAGGATGGAGACGCAGTTCAAAACCCGTTTCTCCATCGCTTGTTCAGCGGCGGGAGTCAGATAGCGGTCAATCAAATTGACGTGATACTGCGGGTCTGGCAGAATTTCCATTACCGAAGGCACAGTGATATTGGTGGGGTGACGATATTTACCGCGCAGCATCCACAGCGTCATTTTGGCGATATTTAATAAATGTTCAGGGTGAAGTGCTACGTCTTCTTTCAAGAAAGCAAAATAAGCTCCGGCGTGCCTCCACTCGTCCTCGGCCATCAATTGTAAAATCTGGCGCAAAAGCGGCTCCGGCAAGACCTTGTTGCTTTCCTTCGCCCCCGGCCCGATGCCGCTAAAAGCCGCGTACCACATACCCAACCTTTGTTCACCCAAAAAGTGCATAGTTAAAGTGTTGATCCAGGGCGCGGTCTCAAAATCCATCAGCACCTGGTTGATCTGGCTTTCTTCTAGGAAAACATCGTTGGCATTGAGCCATTTTTCCAGGGCCAGGCTGTGCTTACCTTCTTCGAAAGCCCACACCGAAATAAAGCGTTGGAAATCGGCACTATGGTTAAAATCCCGAATAAACATTTTGGTGGCGGGCAGAGAGCCGAGTTCGGTCAGGCAAACGTGGGTAATGTCGTGCAACAAACCAGCATCTACCTTCGTGCGGTCAACCGTGGAAAAATCCAGGTCGTCCATGTTCCACCGCGCCCGTTCCAGCCGGGTGTACAAAGTTTGAAAAATCAAAATAGTCTCTCCTCATGTTTTGCTTACAACAAATTAATTCTTAGCAACAGCCAATCTTTGTAACAAAATGGTTTCAAACCCGTGCAGGTGTGATTCTGTCCGCCGGGCTGCCAATTTGCCGTTTTTACCTAGTATAGCCCTCAAAATTCCTTCGACAGCTTTCAGGCCGATTAGCTGTTCGGTCTCGGTCAGGCCCACACTGGCCGTCTGGTTTGAAATTACCTCACCCACCGAAATGGTGTAAAGCCGTAACACATCGTTATGGGCCGCATTTATCACAGTCAGGTGGAAACTTAGTTGCGCCGCCACATAACTGCTCACATTTCCAACACTCTGGCGCATTATCTCAATCTGTTGCCGCAACTGTTCGATTTCGGGCGGCGTAGCGCGTTCGGCAGCCAGACTTGCACAAAGGGGTTCAAGCAAACGGCGTGCCTCAAAAATAATCTCGAACGGAGTCTCCTCAAGCTGCAACAGTAAAGCCAAAGAACGAGTAAGATTAGCCGCGTCCGGTCTGAGTACCACGATACCACCTTTTGGCCCAGGCCGGGTGGCAATCAAACCTTCGGTTTCCAACATCCGCAAAGCTTCGCGCAACGTCGCGCGGCTCACGCCTAACTGGTTGACCAGTTCTTTCTCGGAAGGCAAACTATCCCCGGTTGCGACTTTGCCCATCACAATCAGGGAGCGCAGCCGTTCGGCCACCAGTTCGCTGGCACGCGGCACCCGTAAGGTCTCCAAATGCACATTGCTTTTAGCCCGACCATTGCTTTGGATTAGCGATCCAACTTCGGCTTTGCCCCCGTTATTGGTGGAAGCAGCTGACCACAGCGACGCAGCAACGGCAGTAACTATCAAATTGTTAAAGACGGTCAAAATAACCTCATTCTTTGTAAAATCTGGCTCGTTTCCTGAGCCTGGCTATAACCATTATCGGTCTATTTGTCAGACAATTATATTAATCACATTATACGACAGGTTTGCAGATGCGTCAAGTCCGTACCGAAAATGGCTGTGATACATAATTTTGCGTAAAAGGTAGCCTAACTATCGCCAACGGTTGAAACCGTCGTCTAGTCACCTCAAACCTGATAAATCAGGTTATGAATACCACCTTTGCGTGATAAGCATTGGATATATTTTAGAACCCACTAAAGTGGGTTTGGTTTGGATAGACGACGGTTTCAACCGTTGGCGGTCAACCACAGCAAACCGAGGCGCACCCTAGAAAAGTTATTGGGCTGTGAAACCGCCGTCAACTGGTAAAGCTACGCCCGTCACAAAGCTGGCCGCATCCGAAGCCAGATAAAGAATCGCGTCGGCACATTCTTCCGAAGTAGCGAGACGGCCTAACGGTTGGGCAGTGCTAAAAGCGGCGCGGGTGGCTGCGGGGTCGGGTAGCTGTTGAAAAAAGTCTTCGAGCAGGGGCGTGTCCACGATGCCCGGACATACACAGTTGACCCGAATATTATATTTAGCATAGTCCAGAGCCAGAGCTTTGGTTAGTAGCACCGCTCCGCCTTTGGAAGCGCAATAAATCGGACTATCCAGTTGCGCGACCAAGCCAACTTTGCTGGCCGTCACCACAAATGCCCCGCCACCCTGGGCTTTCATATACGGCAGCGCGAATTTCGCACCCCAAAAGATACCTTTCAGATTCGTATCAAGCACCCGGTCAAATTCGGCACTGCTGGTATCTTCCAGGCTTTTCGCCAAAGCGATTCCGGCGTTTGCTACAAAAACGTCCAGTCTGCCGAACCGCTCGACTGTTTGCTTGACCAGATTTTCGACGCTATCGGCGTGGCGCACATCGCTTTCAATAGCTATCGCCGTGCCGCCGAACTCGTTTATTACCGTCGCCACCGCCTGGGCATCTTGAATTTTCAAGTCGCTAACTACAATATTAGCCCCGCTTTGCCCGAACTTGACGCAAGCTGCTCGCCCGATACCGCTTGCCCCGCCCGTCACAATCACCGTCCTGCCCGCGAAATCAAATCTATCGGCCATCGTTCATAATCTCCTTCACCTGGGTTCGCATCTGCGCGACTCCCTGGGCCGCCGTAACTTTGCCCAAAATCGCCGCCTGTACAGTGGGCCACAAACTGTCTTCCACCAAAGGGTAGCGTGGCGACTTAGGAAACATCAACATATAATGGCTGGCCGTTTTCTGTAACAGTTGCCAGCGTCGGAGCATTGGCGAACCAACGGGCGACTCGGCTATCACTTGCTCTAATACCGCGCGGCGAGTGGGAAAAACTCCTTGCCGCGCTTCTAACAGTTGGGCTGCGTGGCTGGTCAAATAGCGTAGCAAAGCCAACGCGCCGTCTAAATTCTGGCAGGTGCTTGGTATGGCGAAACTATGCCCGCCCGCATAAACGTGACGTTCGCCACTCGCACCCAACGGATACATCGCCATTTCAAATTTGTCGGCAACGGGCGAGGCCAGATACAAGCCATAAAAAGCGGGCCAGTCGCACACGAAGGCAGCGTGACCTTCCCGGAAGAAAGTCGAAACTTCGTCGTAGTGCCAGTCGGGAAGTTGAGGCGGCACTAGACCACCCACGTAAAACTGCCGCAAATATTCCAAAGCTGCCTCTGCGCCCGCCCCCATTATCGGCTCGAAGTTGGGGCCAAACAAAGGGTCGCCCGCCATGGCCGCCAACTCGAAAAACGTACCGAACAAACCGCTATACTGACCTGGAAACACGTAACCATAAATGCCCGCTGCCGGATTATTGACAGATGCGGCTTGTTCCAAAAGCTCGTTCCAGGTTTGGGGCGGCGTTTGTACCAAATCGCTACGGTAGTACAACAAACGCATATCCAGGTTACGTGGTATTTGGTAAAGCTTGCCCTCAAGATAGCAATTTTTCAGGGCGGTAGGCAAAAAGTCAGTTAGTTCCTGAGCAGTAAAATATTCGTCCAACGGGCGCAAAAATTTCTGTTGCGACGGAGCGTATTTGATATGAGTAGAAATCAAATCGTAAGCTACTTTGGGCGTGGGAGCATTATAATTATCCGCTATATGAGCGTTGAGTTCGGGGTGCGGTAGTTGCACCTCCATCTGCACCTTGAGACCGCTTTCCTGCTCAAAGCGTGGCAGCAAACTATAAAGTGTGTCGTACTGCTGCCCGCCAATTAGGGCCACCCTAAGTGTTTGCATTTATTTGTTCCTCAGAGCAAAATAGTAGCCAACGGTTGAAACCGTCATCTAAGTACACCAAACACGTTAAAACGTGTTATTAGAACCTGATTCATCAGGTTTGGGTTGCCTAGACGACGGTTTCAACCGTTGGCGATTTCTC
>JBBQZT010000151.1:0-8156 GCA_038207455.1 Chloroflexia bacterium | reverse complement strand
ATTACGGTGGATATTGGCTACCAGTTGTAGTAAAGGTTGAGGCGAAGCGGCGGGTAGGCTGGCTTCCAGGAGACCCGCACTCATTTTAATCGCTGTTAGAGGCGCACGCAGGTCGTGGGCGGTCATCGAGAGAAATTCCTCTTTTTGCTGGTAGAGCCGTACCCGTTCCAAAGCCAGAGCTGCTTGCCCGGCAAAGGCTTCCAGGAGAGCCACTTCCTCGTGGCTGAAAAAACGCGGTTCGTGAGCATAAACTTCGATTACCCCGCTCACAGATAGTTCGTGTTGGCGGATAGGTACGACTAAGAGCGCACACGGACCTGTTCCAGTTGCCATCGGCAGAAAATAGATTTCAGCCAGGCTGTGGGTATCATAAACTGCTACTGGCTGGTTACTGGCTAAAACCTGGGCGGCAATCGAAGCTTTGAGGGGCAAGAATGACTGGTCTGGGGTCTGCTGGCTCAAACCCACCTGAGCCTGCAATTCAAAACGAGTGCGGGGCGTATTTAGCAAATAAAGCGCGGCGGCGGGTAGTTCTAGCAAAAGACAAGCGGCCTGGGTTATCTGTTGGAACAAAGCGTGCGGCTCCGTCGCCCGGTTGAGCGCACTGGTCAGTTCCGCGAGGGTTTGGGCGCGTTGGCTGGCTACCCGCGTCTTTTTGTGAAGGTTAGCATTTTCTATCGCCACCGCCGCTTGTTGGGTAAACAGGGTCATCCACCACTCATCTTCGACACTAAATTCAGCCGCCCCCATTTTATCAGTCAGGTAAAGGTCGCCTACTACCCGGCCTTTAAGGGAAATTGGCAGACCCAGAAGGCTGGTCATAGGCGGGTGATGGGATGGGAAACCGCTGTAGCGCGGGTCTAAGGACACATCTCGAACTCTAAGCGGTTGGCCCTGCTTAATCAAAATACCCAACAACCCGTGACCACTTGGAAGGGAACCAATTTGCTCACGCTCTTCTTGGGAGATACCACTGGTGATGAAAGAGGTAATGACACCAGCTCGGTTGACAATGCCTACTGCGGCATACGAAGCTCCGGCGAACTCGCGGGCGATGTCAGCAATGCGCTGCAACACGGTATTCAGGTCTAGTTCACTGGAAATTTCCAGAATAGCACTGGTCAAAGCCTGCAATTGCTGGAGCAGCCGGATGTCGGCTGCAAGTTGCGCTCGTACCGATAGCGGTGGGTCTTGTTGGGCCTCGTCCGTGCCACTTTTTAATAAATCTTGCACTTCCACGTCCAAAAATCCTCAGCCTCTGAAATTCAGCTTGCTTAAAGGTTTGCTGGACATAATACTATCAGTTAGCAGCCATCAAGTCAATCCCGCGTCTGGTCAAACAGCGCATTAGCTAACGAGTGCCTTAATAATTTGCGGTGTGGCAGGACGAAGTGAAACAAAAAAGTAAGGAGAGCATCTAAACTGCTCGCCAGGACGAATAACACTGTCATGCCTACAAACAAGCGGGCCAGGATTAAAGCCAAAGCAGGCTTTTTCTCTTCGTTGTCTAACATAATAAGTTCTCCCATAATTCTGCGATTTAACATAACACGGAAGTTCTGTTATTTTTAGTTCCCAATAACAAACATTCCACGCCACAATAGGTCAATCTTAAAACCCCCACTCCCCTCAATAGTAAAGCCAGCTGCCTTCACGAACTGGTTTAACTCGGCTAGACTATAGGTTTTGTAAAGTTGTGGATCAACCAGCCGTATAAGTCTTTCAAAAATCGGCCAGAAAAAACGTCCGTGAACCGTAAAATCCTCAATTACCAGTTGCCCACCTGGTTTAAGCGTCCGTTTGATTTCCTGTAACAGCTTATTCGGCTCGGCTATATAGTGCAAAGCATTGGCTGAAATTATCACATCAAAACTAGCCGTCGAAAAAGGTAAAGGAAGCGTAGCATTGCCTTCCACAAAAGCTACTTGTGAATTCCCCGCTAACTTACGCCGGGCCTGGGTCAACATTTCCTGGCTGCTATCCAGCCCGATTAGCTGGATTTGAGGGTGCAAACGCACCAGGCGTAGCTCAAGTTCGCCTGTCCCACAGGCAATATCCAACAAACACTTTGGCTGCTCCTGGCTATCTAACTGTTTGAAATCGAGAGTTAGCAATATGTGTTCAAGCGTTCTAGCGGTGAAATTACGCCAGAAAAGGTCATAAAACTTTGCACCCCATTTGTAGGCTGAAATATTCATATAGGTTAAAAATCTACCTCTCAAAAACCTTTAAAATTTTGATGACCCCATTATGCCACCTCCAGCTACAAGCCCAATCCTTGACGTGCGCTTTCATATTGAGCCTGATTAATTTCACCAGCAGCGAAGCGGTGCTGTAAAAGTTCAAGGTTTGTTCTACTATCCACCTGGCTATCGCTACTTGTTGGGTCACTATTCCGCCGCATCAGCCAAACTATAACCCACACCACCGCTATCCAGAAAGCCACCATCCCTAAACTTCCTAAAAGCATTGTCCCCCAAGACCAACCATTCCAGCCATAGCCGTTCATCATAAGCCCACCACTCATCATACCTCCACCGAACATCAGGCTTAAAGAAACCAGCGCAATCACAACCAGGCCGCCTATAATGATAGTAGCTGGATTATTTTTAATTTTCTCGTTCATAACTTGTTCCTTCTTCCGTATCACCCCTATCATCTCAACAATTCGTGGTGAAAGTAGGGCTGACCCCTGTGCCTGCCCGCATTTCGGCTAACAAGTCGAGAGTAAAGGGCAGACACAGTGATGAGCACAGCTTCCCCTACATTTTGAGAAGATACTGATCTATCTAGCAGCAACCAGCACGGGAGCGGTCTGCACCGGAGGTTTACGATAAAGCCGGGTGTTGACCATCAGTACCGGCAGATTGCTCAACCGCATTACTTCCTCGGCTACGCTTCCTAGCAGCATACGTCCGGCCCTATTGTGCGCGTGAGTTGCCATCACTAGCATACTGGCTTGAAGAGCCTGCGCGTAACCAGCTATAACCGGGCCTGGCTGACCCTCTCGCACCACTTTGACGCATTTCAAGCCCTGGGCTACCAGGCCGTCTTGTACTGTGCCTAAATATTTGTAATCGGTCTCGCGGCTGGCTGCGCCCTCTTGTTCGACCATCTTTTCGTCATATTGATATGGCGCGACAAAATCGGCGTAATAAAGCGGCGTGAAAGGCGGAATTACCCGTAAAAGGTAGAGGGTGGCCTTTAGCCGATGCGCCAACTCTACGGCTGGTGGTAGGGCTAACTCGGCCTCGGCTGAACCATCAAGCGTGACCACGATCCGCTCTTCACCTGCGGACAGTTCTGCCTCTGCGAAATCGGAATTGGTCAGAATGTTCTGCAAAGGTACGACCTCATCTATCATCTCCGGGCGTATCAACACTACAGGCAGGGTGGAATGTTGCAGGATAGTGCTGGCCGCGCTACCCATCACCACGCGGGATAGTCCGGTTCGTCCGTGGGTGGTCATTACAATCAAATCAGCCTTCTCAAAGGTCGCCATCTCTGGCAGTTCGTGCATTTGCTCTTTGTAGATTACCAAATTTCGCACCTTCGCTGGTGCCATAGCGGTGGCGGCGGCTGGGTCGGTTATGGCTTCACGCACCTGCGCCAAATAAGCCTCGGCAGTGTTCATAGTATTTAGCTCGCTTTCCGCCATATCCTGATGCAGCGCACCTGCTTTGGCAGACTGCAATAGCAAAAGCTCGGCATCCAGGCTTTTCGCCAGTCTAGTGGCGAAGGGCAGAGCTTTTTCTGCTAGAACTGAACCGTCCAACGGCACGACTATTTTGTGGATTTCCATAAAACCGACCTCCTTATTTTTTCTTTTACCTTACTTACATTAATCATCTAACTCCATTATGATTGGGCCAGGTAAATAATGAGGTAAAAACGGGTGTACAAATGGTAAAAGGCTAAAACTCGGTATTTTGGCCGCCAAAAGTCAAAGCCAAACTTTTACCTGGTATTCACCTATATTTACCTGGACATTCACCATTGGGTTGTAAGATGTGGACAGGTCAAAGGAAAAGCTCAAATTTGGGCTTTCAGATGAAGCTACTAGGAAGAAGGTAGGCTGTATGAACCAAACATCAACGACTATCCCTGGAGATGCTGTGCGCGGCGTTGCCTCTGGTGTGTTTTTCATGGCTTTTTTTGGCACGCTGTGGGCGGGTGTAGGCATAGTGGGATTGCAGGGGTGGGGCTGGCTCTGGCTATCGCTTGTGGCCGTGCTTATAGGGATCGGGTTGCTTAGTGCCGGTATATCATTACGCCGCGCTTCACAGCGATTACCGAAACAGGTGGCGGAGGAAACGGCTCTGCGATGGAAGGGGAAGCGAATCTGGTTTCGCATTATCTTCGCCACTGAGGGTTTATCAATATGGATTGTAAGCGGTATCTTTGGTGCTATCAATCGCAATGATTTAATCTTTCCGATTATGGCTCTCATTGTTGGCATTCATTTCTTTCCCCTGGCGGCTCTCTTTCAGATAAAAGCCTATTATCTAGTAGGAACACTCCTCTGCTTGTTAGCGATTATCACATTGCTCGTGGTGCCTGAGAGCGTCAGGCTAGGTGATCAACAAATCACCTTTCAGTCGGTAGTTCTGGGCTTTGGGGCGGCCTTGATCCTGTGGGTGGTTGGTTTGGGACTCTGGCTGCTGGGTAAAAGATGGCTTGCCCTATCAGGGCGGACACCCCCGCCCATTGGCGAAATTTTGGTCGTCTAGGGAATATATCAATATCCTTAAAGCGACCAAAACACAGTAAGATAAAGCCAACTCAAATTGGCTATGTTTTCCAGGAAATATGGAGCTAGTGTCAGGAAGGACAATAACAATGACAATAACAAATGTGGCTCAACCATCTAGAATAACCGAGCAACTCGCGGCCATCGTGCCAACCGCTGTTTCAAAGGCAACGGGCAACCCACTAATAAAGCCAGAGTTTGAGATGAACTCTTGGGTGCAATCTGACTATTTGGACGAGTGGCGATTAAAGGGTATTGAACAGTTGCGACAGGAATTGCCGGGCTATACTCCAACTACCACCGGAGCTAATTATGACCCGGCTAACACCGAAAACTCAACAAACCAGAATTATTTCAGGAGCGACTCCAGTGGTGAGGCGCGTTCTCAGGGTTACACCTTCAAGAGCGACACCGATTTTGTGATGAGCAGGTGTGCCGGAAAACAAGAGATAGGCCCCCTGGCTAAAGGGCCAGACAAAACTGCTTAAATCTTACAACCATACATTCAAAGGGAGATTTTTAATAATGGAAACAATCCTAAACCGACCTGACCGCACGGGTCGCTTTTTACACGAAGATTTAGAGATTTTTAATTTTGACCAGGTAATTGATTGGTTGCAGGGTGAAGCGGAATATCACGACAAGGGCCATAACGCGCTGACCCTGGTCAAAAACCCAACCCTAAGTACCGTCGTGGTGTGTCTTCAGAAAGACCAACGGTTGCCTGAACATCACGCCCCAGGCCCCTTTACTCTGACAATGCTGCGTGGGCGGATTACTTTTACCTTAGAGCCACACGGCGACAACATTTCGACTGAATTAAGTCAGGGGCAACTGCTGGTACTAGGAGAACCCCGACTGCACGAAGTGGTGGCTTTAGAAGAAAGTGCCTTTTTACTGACCATAGCACTCAAGGCTAAATAGAATTATCATCTGGAACGGTTGGGGAGAAACTTATTTCAACCACAATTTCGCGGCTAAACGACCAGACCTGGCTAACCAGTCGCGTGAACAACTTCGACAGATTTTCTTGGGATAGCTAGACGGTCACAAATAGCAGTCGTGAAAGCAAACGTTTATGCGGGCCGTGACGGGTACGGTGGGTAGTTACAAATAAAAACGAAAGGAAAAGGAAAAGAAAGATGGAGGCGCATACCAAAAACAGCTTAAAAGGGTTTGTTAAACTGTTGCAATTGCATCGGGGTGAGACCAACACTGCCTATGATGAAGTGGCCCCGGTTTACGATAATTTTGTCAAGGTCTGGGATGACCATATCGCAGCCCCAGCTATGGCTTATTACAATGAGCTTATTACCCGTTACATTAAACCAGGAGCATTAGTCCTGGATGTTGGGGCGGGAACGGGCGAACGCACGCTGGCAATATTGGCGCATAGCCAGCCCCGTAAAGTTATAGCCCTGGACGCTTCGGTAGGTATGCTCGAAGTAGCCAGCTCTAAAATTCATGATACCCGCGTCGAATTCAAGCAGGGTGATTTAAGTCACCTCCCTTTTGAAGACAATACTTTTGACCTGGTTTCCTGTAGCTGGGTAATTGAGATTATGGACGACCCGCGAGTAGCTCTACAGGAACTTTTGCGTGTTATCAAACCCGAAGGCATGGTGTTATACGCTTTTTGCAGTCTCCCCGAAGGCAAAATAGGTGACATTCTCAAGCACATTTTGGATAAAGTAGTGTCAGAAACCAACCCCTTAACGCATCTTTTAGCCCAAGATGAGCGTCCTTTCCATCAGTGCGATCACTCTAGTCTCAAACAATTTGCTGGAGGCTTGACAACGGTTGCTACTGTAGCCAAGTGTTGCCCAATCACCCCGGAAGCTTTGCCTTGCCACCCTGAATTATTATCACCAGTTGTGGCTTAGGTTCGACACATTATCAAATCGCTGTCGAACCACCTCAACAATGGCCTAAAGTCAAATCACCCCTTCTAAAAATCGAAACTAAATATTTACCTGGTGTTCACCTGTATCTACCTGCATATTCACCATTAAATTGTAAGATGTGGATAGGTCAAAGGAGACTAAATTCCGAAAGTTGTGTAACGCACTTAACCTGATTGTACTCAGCACAAGGAAGTGCGTTTGCAGCCCTTATGCCTTATGTCGTTACACAACAATTGGGATTTGAGTGTCAAAGGAGAAATTTCATGTCTGAGGTAAAAAAAGTGCTTTACCCACCTGTTCAGCCACCACCCTACCAGCCAAATCAACCAGGGGCGGGCGGCTACCAGGGGCAACCCGGTTATGAGGAGCGTGGCTTCCCACCTCCTGGCTACCAACCGCCACAGAGCTACCAGCCGGGTTACCCAAATCAAGGTCAATATGGTTATGGTGGGTCAGCAGTGGGTCGGCCAACCCCAGCCAGCATTGAGCAACGGATAGTAGCGACTTTGATTGATGGCATCCTGCTATCCATCCTGTTTGCTATTGTCATAACTATTGGTACCGTTTTGATAGTCAGTAGCTTTACCAATGTGGTTAAAGATGCCAACGATGCAGTAGTTAGTGCTGACGTGAACGGTGGCACGCTGGCGTTGGGCTTGATAATAATAATTCTTGGCATCTTTTCTATCTACCTGCCTTACTACCTTATATTGGTGGGCAAAGGTGGCACGGTAGGCGACAGAGTAGCCAGGATAAAAATTATTGATGCCAACGGCAATCCGCCGGGCTACAGCAAAGCCTTTATCCGGCTGTTGGTGCAGGGTTTCGTTAGTGGCATTTTCCTGATTGGCTACTTGTGGGTGTTGTGGGATCCCGACAAGCAGACGCTCCACGACAAAATCGCCGGAACTATTTCGGTCAGTGCCAAAAATTCCTGAGTCAAAAATAAGCGGGAAAGTACCCGCAACAAAGAAAGGTCAAAAACTATGACACCTAATTCGACTGTTGAACATCGTGAGCAGTTTAATGTACGAGGCGAGAATTTGTCCGAGCGTGTGCGGGAGGTTATCCACGAAGGAAACGTGAGCCGCATCATCGTGAAACACCCGGACGGACATACCATAATCGAGATTCCGGTGACGGTGGGCGTAATCGGTGCGCTCCTGGCTCCGGCAGTAGCGGCGTTGGGGGCGATTGGTGCGTTGGTAGCCCATTGCACTATCGAGGTCGTGCGTCCCAAACCTCCCCTCCAGTCCAATTCCACATATATCGCCAGCCAACTCTAATATTGGCGTAAACCACATTTAGCTTCGATACCGTGCAAATAGATTTGAATTAGCATCTTGCCACTTGGAATTGACTTTAACTTCAACTTGAATTTAACCTGGCGGAACACTCATTCAAACTTATTTGTACGGTATTGGTTTTAAGATTGGTTGTAAAAATCTGTCTATCAGTGGGTCGATAAGTCTTAACCAGTTTGAATACTAAAAGCTACACGA
>JBBQZT010000150.1:0-8201 GCA_038207455.1 Chloroflexia bacterium | reverse complement strand
AGGGTCTGGAGTGCGGTACAGATTTATTTCGCTACCCACATACACCTCCTGCCCGCGAAAGAGCCATTGCAAGACTAAGGCTAAGTAACGGATAGTACGAATATGCACATCGCTTTGGCCCATCTCTTCCCCTTCCACCTCATAAGTGTCGTAATAGCGTTCGATGCGACTGATGGCTACTGTCATTCTAGCTTTCCTCTCTTGCTCAACCCTTTCACATTTCCACTCTAAACACTTCTTAGAACTTAAAGTACCTCGTCAGGGTTATAACCCTGTGTTCGCAAAAACGCCGCCAATTTTTCAGAGCGAATTTTTTCAAGCTCGGCCCGTTGGTACTCGGCTCCGGCTTCGGTCAACCGCAGCTTGCCGTCAGTGTCGTAAAGATGCAAACTACGACTCTCCATAATCAGATTACTTTGAGTCTGTTCGCTCCACATTTGCCCTTTAGCATTAGCTGCCATCAGTTCCATCTGATTATTTTGGTTTAGCTTCCAGCCTAGCAACCGCTTGTCGTTCTTCCATTTACCCGTCCACACCGCCTTTGAGTTGGGGTCACAAGCAAAGTATTCTTGCACCTCGAAGGCCGCATATAAGGCTGGTTTGGCTTCCAGATCGGCTTTCCAGGTCTTGGGGCTGGCTACTTCAATCGCAAAAACAGGCGGTGGCCCATCTACTCCCACGTGGTAGCTTGAAAAATCTGCGCCTCTCAACTCGCGCGGTGCTACGCCTTTTATCACTACCACGTCCGGGCAGAGCGGCACTTCCTTTGGGTCAGGAGTGCGGTACAAGTTCAATTCGCCAGCAATATACACCTTTTGACCGTGAAAAAGCCATTTCAAAATTGAAATCAGATAATGGACTGTATCAAAATGTACATCGCTTTGACCCATCTCTTCCCCTTCCACCTCGTAGGTGTCGTAATAGCGTTCGATGCGACTGATGGCTACTGTCATTCTGCTTTACCTCACTCCCTTTGGATTTTACCAATTTCGCAGTTTCTATTATATCATAAGCTTTTGAGCCACAAAAATGCCATAAGGTTTTCTTTTTGCGGAGAGCTATTTTGAGTACCACCAGGTAACGATTGACAAGGGACTGGCTAACAGTTCCTGGCACAAGAATAATGGGCTTAGACACCACGCGCCCACTTATGAGGAAGATAGTGTTAAAACTTGTTTTCAAAGTGTTAGCAGATTTTAAATTACGGTTAAATTATAGTTAAGTGGAGTTTGAAACCTGGACTTGCTCTACAGGTTGTGGTATCGTGGATAGGATAACACAAGAAAGGACAGGTGCGGTGCGATTTATTGTTCTGGGCGATTTGCATTATACGATTTATAATACCGAGACGTTGCGCCAGGCGTGTGATGAGTATTACGAAATGTTATTTAGCAGTGTCTTGGAGCAGCAGGCCGATGTAGTTCTGGCGATTGGCGATACAGTGGATAACGGTACGTCGGAAGAATTTGAGGGGCTGCACGCCTGCGCCCACCGCGTTGGTCTCAACTTTGTGACGGTCAATGGCAACCACGATTTGTTGCAACAAACTAAAGCCGAGATTGCGCTTTGGACTGGCAACCCACAGCCATATTTTACCCAATATTTCAATCCTCAAAACGGACGCAGCCATTGCTTAGACCGCCAGGCCGCACCCTTTGTGGTTTTAGATACACCTAAAGAAAAAAGTCTCAAAGATCACGGTGGTTATGTGGGGTCGCAGCAACTGTCCTGGCTCAAACAGCAGATTGATGATAGCCGAGATTTGCCGCTTTTCGTATTTGGTCATCACCCTTTGCAACGAGCCACCCGTTGGGCCGCGTTACCGATGCTCAATATTGATAATAGCCGAGACGTGAAATTGGCCTTTTTCCGTAAGCAACACGGTGCGGCTTTCTACTTTTGCGGTCATAACCACGCCAACAGTATCGTGCGGTCAAACAATTGGAACTTTGTGCAGACCGCCGCCCCTTTGCGTACCAATGATTTCCGGGTGATAGATTTTGAGCCGCACGAAGTACGCTTGCATACAGTCTCTTTAACAGGTAGCAGACCCGGCAAGCTGGCCGACCAGTTGATGCATGGAATGGGCGACTTTTTGAAGTGGCCCGCCAAAGGTTTTGGGGCTGACCGCCAGTTGCGGGTAGCTCTCCAACCCAACGCGCTATCGGTTATCAGCCATCAGTTATCAGTCAGCAGCCAGGAGCGGGCTTAGAACCTTCGGAAGCTGGCCCGAAGCTCTCTGGTTATGCACCATGAAGACACGGAGTTCAGAGTGGAAAGCCAAAAGAAGTATTCTTTTTTATAGATGGTTCGGGGCAGCTCATTGGCGGAGCAGTGACCCGCAAAGGGTCGGTTGGGTTGTGCATCAGGTATTTATATCTAAGTTCCAATTGCTACTGACTGATAGCTGACGGCTGATAACTGATGGCTCGTGTGGCTAAAGGGCCAGCCGAAAAGCGACTTGACTGCCTGGTAAGAGTTGGGCCAGCAGGGGCAAATCTTCGTAAATTATGCTGGCGATAATGGGATAGCCACCCGTAACCTGATGGTCTGCCATCAAAACGATGGGTTGACCGTTGGCGGGTATCTGAATTGCGCCGGATACTGCCGGGCAAGACTCGATTTCGGTCAGGTCGGGATGTAGATGCCAAAGCTTTGGCCCTTCCAGTCGAAAACCCATCCGGTCTGCTTCGCTGGTAAGAGTGTAGGAGTTAGCCAGTAGAGTAGATAGGGCTTCGGGCGCAAAATTTTCCAGGTATGGACCAGGTACTATTCGCAAACTGATTTGTGGCCCGTAAGCCAGGCGTTGAGCAGGTGACAAGAAGTGAGCCGCTCCTTCGGACAGATGTTTTAAAGTATGAGCGTAGGTTTCTAAGGTGTCTCCAGCTATCAGAGCGCGACCCTCTCCATTGTAACCACCAATAGCGGCCCGCAGATAGGTCGAACGGCTGCCCATTACAAGCGGCGCGAATAATCCACCGTGAATTGCCAGATATGTACAGCGTCCCCATTTGCTCGCCTGACTTTTTAAGCCACGAAAAGTAAGCCGTTGCCCGGCCCGCACAAAGAAAGACAGATACGGGGGAACGCTACGCCCATCGGAAAGCTCCGCCCTTAAATCTGCCCCGCCCAGCGCGACCAAAGCCGATGTTTCAAATAGCAGGGTTGGGCCTTGCAAAATAATTTCGAGCGCAGCCGCACCAGGCAGATTTTCAACCAGTTGGTTGGCTGTGGCCCAGGCCCAGCGGTCAAGCGCACCACCGGGCGGGACACCATAACTGCGGCTGCGTGGTCTGCCGCCATCTTGCAGGGTAGTGGAGAAACCGCCGTCAATTACCTTTACTTTTGAGATTGAGTTAGCCAAAAATTCCCTCAAAAAAATCAATTAGCTGTCAACTTGTATATCTTCACACGCTGGTTCTGAAAAACGACGGGCCAACCTGCCAGAGTCGGGTCAAAAGGCGGGGCGGTGGTAAATAAATTCTTTTCCTCTGCCCCGTAATAAAGGTAACGTAAATTGTATTGTTGAATAAGCTGGTTGCGGTCAGCGGGGGAAGTGCGAACCTGGAAAAACTGGCGCAACAGTTGTAGTTTATGCTGGTTGTCAACTGTTTCCAACCTATGACCATAAAAAACGTGGTTGCCCGCCCAAGCCGGAATAAAGCTGCCGTCCACTGGTCCAGCCATAACAGTATCTTCCGGTTGGGTATGCGTTGCCAGCCAGCTAAATCCGGCCACTTCATCATCGTAATAGTATAAAAAGTGCGATACACCTGTAATGGGGTCAAAACGTGTGTTCCCAAAAGGCGTAAATAAAAGGGGAACCACAAAGGTCGAAACCGAGCATAACAACAGCAGACGACCCGACCAACGCGCGAGCTTTGCTTTGGGCCGATGTTGTCTATACCAGGGCCAAAGTACCTCCAGAAAGCCCAACGTCGCCAGCACTGCAACGGGCAAGTGCAGTCCTTCTACGAAGCGACGTTGAAAGCTAACTGGTACATATAACAAAACTAAGGTCACACCTACCCAGGTGGTAAGCAGTTGCAAATTTTGCTGGCGGGTCTCGTCGCCGGGCCACCGCCGATGCTCCACCCGCCACCCACCTAAACCGGCCAAAATTGCGAGTAAGCCGTAGCCAGTCAGGTAAAACCAGGGCCAGGGAGAAAGCGTCTGGTTCTGGCTCATCCAGGCGCGTAACACCGGGTCAGTGTTAGTAACCAGGTAAGTATAAAGCGGGCCGGGCGCACCTGCCAGTCCCACCCACGCCAGAGCCAGCCAACTGGACAACGTAAAGTGGCGGGCCGCCAGATTGAGCCGCAACAAGTACACGCCCATAATCGCAATCAATGAAATTAGCAAGAAAGGGTGTACCCAACCCAGCAAAAAGGCAATTAGGGCGGTTTTCGCTACTGTTTGCCAGCGAATGCGGGCCGCCACCTGAAAAACAGTGCGTAGCCCCATAATCGCCAGCAGCAACAGCAGCGTCGCAAGGGGGAAGTGGGGATTAGCCGTGATGGTGAAAAAAGTGAGCGACTCGGCCACCCAGGTATCTACCGAAGCGTCTAGCCCCACAAAAGGTAAAAGCAGCCAGCCGATGCCCGCCCCAAAGCAAAGCAGCAAAAAAGCCAAACGTCGCTGGCGAATTTCCGCCAGGAAGCTGCTGATAAAAAGATAGCTAACCAGCAACAAGGCCAGTCCAAACAACAGGCGGGCCGCATGAAAAACTGCCACGTTGGACAAACCTGTAACCGCCGCTAAACGACCCAACAACAAATATGGCACGAAGATAAAAGCCCCTTGCGAAGGTTCGGGGGAATAAGTGAGGTGAAAAAGCCAGCCCGTATGACCTTGCTGCATTTTGGCAAGATAGGAATTGCCATCGGCGGCGTTAAACAGCAAACCCATAAACTGCGAACCCGGTGGCGCAGTCAACCAGGCCCACAAAAACGGCAACATCGTCAAAACAACGGTCACAATTGACCAGACCCACGCCCATTGCCATTCCTGACGTGTAACAAGCTTAATTTTGAGCGTGGCAGTGGCTACAACAGCTTCGGTTTGGGTTGTATGGTTTAACATTTATATTTGAGAATCAAGCTCAAACAGGCAAGGTCAAATTGCGCCTTACCTGTTCAGTGCTAATAATTAGCTTGCTGTTTTATCTTAGCGAAACGATGCGTCATCGTAACGTTCGCGGGGACGCGGTGGTTCGTTTTCGGGTTGGCGTTGCCGTTGGACAGGCGCAGTCTCATCGCGGGTGACTTCAATAGTACAATTTGTAGCGACGGCAGCCACTCCACCCAATGCGGCGATAGTTGGAGCTAACACTCCACCAATAACGGCAGCCACCACGGGAACATCCAGAATAACCCGACCTTCGCGTTTAATTCGTATCCGGCGCACGTTGCTTTCGTGAAATAGCTTCTGCACCTGCTCCACCAAATTTTGCCCAGTAGCCTGGAATTCCTCAACTACGGTGCGTTTTTGCTCCTGGTTACGGTTTTGGTTCGGCCCTTCATTATACCCATAGCCGCGTTGGTTTTGGTTGGGCTGGTTGTAGCCACGCTGATTGTCACGGTTTTGCTGGTTTCCATCTTTGCCACGAAACCAATCCTGCCAATTATTAAAATCAAAGCTCATATATCTTCGTCCTTCCCGGTTTCCCGTTCTCGCTCACTTTTCATTACAGGCTCTTTGCCACACTCTATCAGGCACATACTGAGCCAAAAAGTTTCACTCTTCATTATTATCTTTGGTAATACGCAACTGGAAGCTGACAAGTTTCATTGCTTTGTGATTACCTCTGGCGTTATTTGCTCCGTCAGTTCCAAAAAAACAGGTGCGGCCAAAAAATAGTGTAAAAAATTAGCTGCCCCGCTAATATACCACTGTATAGATAGAACGGTCTCCACTTATAACGCGCGGCCAGCAAATCCAGCTTGACCAATACCAACGGTATGACCGTGACAAAGCCATACACTACCAGGCGGGCGTTTTGGGAAGCGATAATAAGTTGGGCCGCAGCCAATACAAAATAAACCGTCAGAGCGCGATGCTGCCGCAGCCAATCCAGAGTGTGGCGGGGACGGTAAAATATCAACAGCACCGTCGGCCCGAAAGACAAAGCGACGCTGCTAAAAAGTTGGCGTGGGAGATGCCCGGACAGCCGTAGGTTGATATTCTTGCTGATTTCGCCCAGCAAACTATAGCTGCCCCCCGGAATAAGCCAGCGCAACCCGATAGTTAGCCCACCAGCCAGACCCGCCCCTACTAGCAGCCACCAGTTACGTTGCCACCAGTTGCCCGAATCTGGTGTGTTGCCAGCCTTTTGATAAAACAGACCCGCCACCGCCACCGCCAGCACAGTTTCTTTATTCAATGCCCCGATACCCAGCGCGATTATGTAAAGCCAACTTTGGCGCGTAAACAGGGCAAAGAAAGCCAGCAGCACGAAAAAGAGGCAGGTCTGATCAACAATCATATAGTTTTGCACCAGAAAGGCCGAGGCATAGTGACATGAAAAAAATAAAGGGATAGACCACAACGGGTGAGGCACCGACAGAACCACGCAAATTTTGTAAATTAGCCAGCCACACGCCAGCAACGCCAGCATTGTAACTACGAAAAATCCCCAAAGTGCGGGCATTGGCAGCCAGGATACCACGAGGGGGGTCAGGATACGCCACTCGAACGGAGGCACGTGACTGAGCGGATTAGCCGGGGTTTGGGCCATCGCCAGATAAATATCAGGGTCATAGATGGGCGGGTCATCGGGCATCAACCGGAAAGAGTTGGTCAAAACCACTACTACCAATACAATCGTCAATGCAATCGCAACCAGGGCCAACGCCAGCCAATCGGGGTGGCGCAAACGTTGATTAGGGCTGCTGGCAAAATTGGTGTGGGTTTCTAACAATTTGGTTCTGGCTCAATACAGTTAAAGATGAAGCGGGACAGGGATAGCCCCGAGAGGACTTGAACCTCCGACGCAAGGTTTAGGAAACCTTCGCTCTATCCACTGAGCTACGGGGCCACGTGATGGTTGTATTATACGCTCTGACCGCCGATTTTTCAAATATTATTCATCGTTCATTTTAATGTCGTCCAGGTTGATCCAATGGCGTTTAAGACCTTGTAACACGGCTTCGGTGCGGCTGGCTACATTCATCTTGGCAAAGATGTTGGCAAAATGTGCCTGGACGGTACGCGGACTAAGCACCAGTCGTTCGGCGATTTCTTTGTTGGAAAGACCCTGGCCCGCCAGTTTCAAAACTTCAAGTTCGCGTTCGCTCAAAGTATCTTCGCTGCGGTGGGTTTCAATCGGGCCTGATCCAGTGTGGCCTACAAACCGCCCCAACACTTTCTTTGCCACGCTTGGGTGCAAAGCCGCCTCGCCCCGAAAGACCGAGCGCACCGCCTCAGCCAGTTCGCCACCGCGTATCGTTTTGAGCAGGTAGCCCGCCGCACCCGCCTCCAGCAGCGCAAACACATACTGGTCTTCGTCGTGGGCGGTCAGAGCCAACACTGCGATAGTGGGCCGCGCCGCTTTGATTTTACGGGTGGCGGCGATACCATCGAGTATTGGCAACTGTACGTCCATCAACACCACATCTGGTGTGAGCGCAAGAGCCAACTCTACCGCCGTCGCGCCATCACCCGCTTCGCCAATCACTACGATGTCGGGCTGGCGGTTCAATAGTTCCGCCGTACCTTCACGCACTACCGCGTGGTCTTCCACCAACAGCACTTTAATTTTTTGAGGTTTTTCGGCTTCTTCGGGCTTTTCTATCATTTTTATTTCTCACAGTTCGTCGGGGTTCTGACCTAATTCTCGCAAACGTTCCTGCAAACGTAAGATTTTTTGCTCTTTGGCTTCTTCACCAGTCAAACGCGGCCGGTCTTTGATGTCGAACAAGCGCAAAGTTCGGTCTGTTTGCACCGCCAGCCAGCTATCCAGTTCATAGCTCCACAAGCGGCTATCAGGTGCAAAAGCCATTTCGTGCGGTTGACCGTCTGCCCCCAGACTCCAGCCTAACAGTTGGGCTTTTTTGCGCCACTTACCTGTCCATACCCCGGTTGGGTCAAAAGTGAAATATTCCTTGATGCCCATCTTAGCAAAAGTAGCTGGCTTGGTTTCCAGGTCAGCCTTCCAGGTTTCTTCGCTGCCGATTTCAAATACCACTCGCGGCGGCGGCTTA
>JBBQZT010000149.1:0-8497 GCA_038207455.1 Chloroflexia bacterium | reverse complement strand
GGCGCGGGGACGCGCCGCCTACAAATTAAGGGTAAATCTGAACAGTTACCAAAGAAGCTGCCCCGCGTTCCAAAACTTTTAGGTGATAGGACGACACTCTGACGCAACTCCCACCCAACCCACCAGCTTTGTGCAGATCGGGGTGCGGCCTGACAAACTTATAAAGCAAAATATTCACCATAGATTATCTAAGGCTGATGTCAAGCTTGTGGATTTCGGCCAAAACTTCGTTTAATTCCGGGCGGTCAAATTGGCTCAAGCCGACATAACAATAGCGTACCACGTGGTCACGGTCTAGCAAAATAGTGCTAGGATAGGCGATACGGAAACCGTTAAGACCAAAACGCTGATAAACGTTGTGCAATTGAATTATTTTGGCGGATGGGTCGGACACAAGCGGGAAAGGTAATGGGTTTTCGGCCAGGTAAGCCAGGATATTGCTTTCGTCTTCCCGCACTACACTGATTACCTGCACCAAAGGACTGAGATGTTCCCAGGCCGCTTTGATTTGCTGCATTTGTTGGCGACAGCTTTGACACCAGGTTCCCCGGAAGAAAACCAGCAAGACGGGCTGACCGAAATAGCGAAACAAACCGATTAGCTTGCCATCCGCTCCTTTCAAGTTCCATTGAGGAGCAATTGCGCCCACTTCCAGACCGCGTTGTTTGTTATCGTGTGATGCTGACATTATTTTCCTTCTGTTTTATAACTATGCAATTATTTTAGCGTCGTTTCCAAACGGGCAGAGCCGCTATCAATAGGGGGAGGCCACTGCTCAAACCAAAAGTCAAACCCTTGTTTTGGTAAATCAGGCTATCATCAGGCAAAACTCCAAAACCAACGCCGACCAGCATAAACAAGCCGGCCAATACTTCCCACCCGGCCAACCACCATAACCGCCGATCCATATAGTAACCGCTTATAATATAGCCGAGCGCAAAAAGAGCGTGCCACAAAGCCGAAACAAACTCGCGGCTGACGTTATTGAGGGGATAGACGATAAGCCAGGTCAGAAAAAGACCCAGCAAAGACAGCCCTGCCCATACAAAAAGCAGCCCCGAAGGTAGCACCGTCGGCTGTAGCCAATAAAGGGCTACAAAGCCAACCAATGTCAAGCCCAGCCATATCACCAGCAGGGCGGGCAGCCCCCAGGCTATGGACGCACTATAATTATTATGTAGCCAACCCCCCACAATTAGCAGCACGCCCCACACACCGAAAGCCAATTGGACGCGCCGAAAAGCGTTGAGCCGGGGGATATTTGCGATAATTTGAGATTGGGTTTCGGTATTGTCTTCGTAAAGGGCCAAAAATTTTCTGCTTTCTATTTCTATAACGGTTACTATAAATATTATGAAGCTTTAGCACGTTCTTCCAGAACTGGGTATAATTACAAACATTATACAAGAACGGAGCAACCTTTGTGGGCTGCTCCGTGTTCCAGGGTCAGTGTAAAACAGGTATTAGCGCAAGGTAGAAGGCAAGATTTTTAGCTGGGTGCGGTACTTGGCAACCGTGCGGCGGGCGATACGGATACCCTGGTCTTCCAGCTTTTCGACAATATCCTGGTCAGTCAAGGGCTTGGAGCGATTACCGCTTTCCTTCTCAATAATTTCCTTAATTACGTCCTTGATACTCAAAGAAGCGGTGAAAAAATCGCTAAACGGAATAACCTTGCGGGTAGGTAGCATCACGTATTTGCTAGCCGTCGCCCGACTAACTGTACTTTCGTGCATTCCGATATAGCTGGCTAACATCGAACGAGTCAGGGGCTTGAGGCCGCGCACACCATCACGCAAAAAGTCAGCCTGGACATCCACCAAACATTTGGTAATCTTCAGCATCGTTTCGCGTCGCTGGTTGATGTTCGACATGAAGAATTTGGCGCGGGCCACGTACTGTTTAACATGGTCACGGTCAGACGAGCTAATCGCTTCGCTCACACTATCGCCGGAAAGTTTGGCATACATTGGACTAACCCGCAGAAAGAAGCGTTTGGACTCGATTACTTCTACCCGAAACTCACCGCTGTGTTCGCTAATAATCACGTCCGGTACTACATAACCAGCCCGCCCACTGCGGGTTTGCAGACCGTTCGGCTCGGAAGTTTGCCCCTCGGACGGAAACGGGTTGAGATGGTGCTTGATAAACTCGCGCATCGCGTGAACCTCGTCCACTGGCACGTGCAACTGCTGGGCGATATGACCGTATTTATGTTCGCCCAACGCTGTCAAATACTGGTCAACCAGTTCATCCACATGGGCTGGGATAGCAATTTCTTGGGCATTCTCTTTAAGATGGTCTAGTTGTAGCAACAAACATTCGCGCAAATCGCGTGCGCCCACACCGGGAGGAGCCAACAGTTGTAGCTCTTTAAGCACCCGCTCTACCCGCGCCACCTCGGTACTAAAGGTGCTGGCAACTGCTTCGGCGGTGGTGCTAAGATAGCCGCGCTCGTCCAAACTGCCCACCAAAAATTCGGCAATAGGCATATCTTCACGAGGCAGTACCGCCGCCAACTCGGATAACAAACGTTCACTCAAAGGCATTTCAGCAGCTACAATCGTAATCGGGTCAAATTCTTCATCGCGGGAGCCGTTGCTATAAGACTCGTCGGGTGTACTATAATCTTCGCCATACGAATATTCGTCGGAGTTATTTTTGTAATCCTGAGCGTGATTGCCCAAAGCATTGGGGTTATCTACCAAACAACGTTGGCATACCCGCCCTTTCAAAACATCGCCGCAGCTGGGGCAAATTGGAGCGTCCGATAATTCCAGAGCCGGATTGCTTTCCAGTTCGCGTCGAACCTCCATTTGCAATTCCTGGCTACTGAGGGCCAAAATTTGGTTGAGCGCGACAAGACTTGGCGATACACGCATCGTCTGCTCATTCATCATTCCTAGACTTATGTCCAACTTCGTCTCCTAACCACTTGCTACTTATTATCTGTTGCTCGTTCCAGCATCTATTTATAACCTCAAGTTTACACCTGGGAAAATCCAAAGACAACTATTTTCTTTTTAGTTTTTTTGCCGCAAAATTTGACCGGGCTGTGTTATAATTTGCCGGGTCAGGTGGTAGTGTGGATAATATGACGGCTTAATAGCCTGGGATAACAGTTTGCTCAAATATGCTGAATAGCATAGACCGTGCCACAAATTGTCGTTTATCATAACTATTCAGGCCAATTGTAAGGGGCTGCTCCGTCAGCCGATTTTGCCTTCGTTTCAACTCGAAACTATCGGCTGACGGAGCAGCCTCCTACAAAAGACAACACGGGCCTGAATAATTGCAAAGAAATAAAATAAAATGGCTGAATTGAAAAAAGAGATGGAAACGCCCGCCTCGGCCCTGGTGGTAATTGCCCACCCCGACGATGGCGAGTTTGGTTGTAGTGGGACGATTGCCAAGTGGGTCAAGGCTGGTTGCCTCGCCCACTACCTGTTGCTGACAAGTGGCAACAAAGGCAGTGAAGACATCAACGCCGACAAAGACGAACTTGGTCGCGTGCGCGAAGAAGAACAAGTGCTGGCGGGCAAAGTTTTGGGTCTGCAAGGCTGCCACTTCCTGCGTTATAACGACGGTGAACTGGTGGCAAACCTGCAACTGCGGGGCGAAATAGTGCGGTATATCCGCCAGTTCAAACCGGAAGTAGTTGTTACCTGGGATTGGCTGACCCGCCTTTATCGGATGCATCCTGACCATCGTGTAGCTGGACAGGTGGCCCTGGAAGCTTCATTCCCCACCGCCATAATGCCCCTCAACTACCCCGAACAAATTCGGGACGAAGGGCTTACGCCGCATCGGGTCAAGAAATTGCTGCTGTTCGGTTCAGATGCTCCCGACTACGTAACCGACATCAGGGACGTGATGGACACCAAGTTTGAGGCAATGAAGGCCCACCCTAGCCAGTTCGATTTTAATGGCGACTTCGAGGAACGCATCCGCCAACGCGCTCGTGATGCGGCAAAGCTGGCTGGTAACACTTTTGAGTACGGCGAGGCGTTTAAGCTAGTGGAGATTTAATGCTAAAGCACCCCGCGATACTGCTAACTGTAGCCTTACTGGGCATCGTTTGGGCCGGGGCAGTCGGTATTGCAAGCTGGCGAGACCGACGCAAAGGCAGCCAATTCGCCCGCGATGTGTGGGCTGTTGGGGGGCTGGTAGGTCTAACGGCAGCGTTTTTCTGGCGACCCCTTTTCGAGAGTGGCGTAACCATGCCGATGGGCGGCGGCGACCTGGCGAGTTTCCAATACCCGATGTACGTCTTTAGCGGTCAGAGTTTCAGCCAGGGCGATTTTCCACTCTGGAACCCGCACTTATTTGGTGGTATGCCCTACGCCGCCGACATCCAATCGGGGCTGTTTTACCCGCTGAACCTGCTCTTTTTTTGGTTAGGCCACCCCCTAGACTATCCCAAAACTGAAATGCTGGTGGTCTTACATTACTGGTTAGCTGCCAGTTTTACCTACGCCTTCTTACGCAGCCTGAAGGTGGAACGCTGGCCCGCTTTTATAGGTGGTAGCATCTTTGCTTTTAGCGGCTTTGCCGTCTCTCACCTGGGCCACTTACCAATGTTCGAGACCGCCACATGGTTTCCTTTGGCCCTCTTAGCCATCAACCAAACTGTGCGGCGCAGAAACGTGGCCTGGGCCGTTGCGACTGGTTTGATATTGGCAATAGCTTTCCTGGCAGGACACTTCCAACTATTTGTTTATAACGTTTATGCCACACTCGGCTTTGGCGCAGTGCTGGCCTGGTATCTGCGGCCTACTTATATAAGTAATTCCCAAACGTCTGTCACTTTGGCCCCAACGAAGCGAAACTGGCTGTTCCGGTATTTGGGTGGCGCGACCCAACGTTACTGGCTGGCTATGGCTGGGTTGGTAGCTACCACTTTGGTCATAGTGCTGGGGGCGACCCTGCTACAACTGTGGCCTTTCTACGAACTCGGCAATTTATCGGTGCGGTCTGGTATCAGCTACGAAACTTCCACCCAATTTGGAGTGTGGCCCATCGGTCTGGCCGAACTTTTTTTACCAAATTTGTTTGAAACCAACCCCACCAACTATTATGGGGCGTGGAGCAACACCGAAGTGCTGGGCTACCTGGGGTTGTTTAGCTACCTGCTGGCCGCGCTTGGTTTGATAGTGGGCAAGCAACCCAAAGTATATAGCTGGTTCGCGGGCGCACTAATTGTGCTCGGTTTGCTTTTTTCGTTGTCCGGTTTTACAGTCTTGCAGGGTTGGCTCTACCAGTTTGTTCCGGCCCTAAAGTTGATGCGGGCCAGTGGACGCTTCCTGCTGTGGGCCGACTTTGGCGGAGCGGTGGCGGCGGCCTGGGGCATACAAGCTCTTTTGAACTGGCTGTCCGAACCCTCCGCGATGGCAAACCCGACTGTGGCCCGCACACTCAGGTGGGCCTGGCGCGGCGCGGGGCTGGCAATCGTCGGCTTATTCTTAGTCCCACTGCCCTTGCTCTACAGCACAATTTTGAACAATCCTGCTAATAACAACGACTTGCTATTGCGCGGTATCAACGGTCTGGTGTTGGCGGCTATTTTGCTAGGGCTGAGTGCTATTTTGCTGCGGGCGATTTTACACCGCACCCTGAAACCCAACACGGCGGCGGGGCTGATGCTGGCTTTGATAATCTTTGATTTATTTTCGGCCCGCGCCAACTTCAATCCGACTACCCAAGATGTCACTGTCGGTTTCGACCACGCCCCCATCGCCAATTTCTTACACCAGCAAGACCCTCAAAACCTAGCCCGGATTGACGTGACGGGCAGCAGCGCAACCCAAGCCTGGCAACCCGATACTGCCGATATTTTTGGTTTGGACGACGTGCAGGGCGTGTTCAATCCCTTGCAACTGGCCCGTTACGACACCCTTTGGAACACCGTTGTCAAGCAGGGCAAAAACTTCCGGCAGACCCCCGCCTACGCTTTGTTCAACGTTGGCTACGTGATTGCCCGTAACAAAGAAGACCCACCCGGTCTGGAGATGGAGACGCTTTTTAAAGATACCAGGCCCGGTATAAATTTGAATGTAGATGCGAACCAGCAAACGTTAGGACGGGCCTGGATTGTCCATCACGCGGTCAGCCAGCCCGACGAAGCCATTTTGAAAAACCTGCTCTCGGCTGATTTCAAACCTGCTGAAACCGTTTATCTGGCAAACGGCAAAACTTTGGATAACGGCCTGGGCGCAACAGCCAGCGAAAGCGTGCAGATTAAGGGCCAGAGCAATAATCGGCTCGAACTGGAAGCCAATTTGTCCAGCGAAGGCTATGTGGTGCTAAGTCAAGCGTATTATCCTGGCTGGAAAATCCAGATAGACGGGGCGAACAGCACACTGACAAACGCTGATTACGCTTTCGGGGCAATCTTGTTACCGCCCGGTCAGCACCTGATCAGTCTGGAGTTCGCCCCTAACTCGTTTTACCTCGGCTTGCTGGTCAGTAGCCTGGTCTGGCTAGGGGCAAGCGTTTTCCTGGTTTTTAGCTTATTACGGGTGTGGCGACCTCGCAAACGCCGCAAAATTTTAGCCAAAGGAGAAAGCGAATCAGTTAGGGTTGTCATTCTGAACGGAGGCTCTGGCGAAGCGCGAACTGAAGAATCTGTGGCTAAAGTTCCCGGTTTTCAACAGCCGTAGCAACAAACCCTTCGACGCAGCAGAGCCTCCGTTCAGAATGACAATAACAGGTGGGCTGTTACTAATTTATAACGCAAACTATTTTCAAAGCCGAATATTTCGTGTTAAAATATCGTCACAAAATATATAGCTAAATATACGAGAACGAAAAAATGCCAGAACAAAGTAACGAACGCAAACAAATTGAAGAACAACTTAAATTCCAGGCTGAGGTGCTGGCCCAAATCAGTGACGCAGTAGTAGCAATTGATACCCAGCGCAATGTTAGTTACTGGAACAAAGCCGCCGAACAACTCTATGGTTTTAGTTATGAGCAAGCGATAGGCCGAAATTTAGACGACCTTTACACCACAGTCTGGCTCAACCCTCAAGACCAACAAGCCTCAGTGGAGACAATATTCCAGTCTGGTGTTTGGAAGAGCGAAGTTAAACAGCGTAAAGCCGATGGGGTGGAAATATACGTCCAGGCGGCGGTTAGTTTGTTGAAAGATAGTGCAGGTCAAAACAATGGACTATTGGCGATCATTAGAGACATCAGCGAACGCAAACAAGCCCAAACCGAGCGAGAGGAACTGCAAGTGCGCGAACAAAATGCTCTACAGCAATTGGACGTAAGCGAAGAACGCTTCAGGGTAGCCACCGAAGCAGCAAAGATTGGGTTATGGTTTTGGAATCTGGTGACGGGCCACTTAGAATGGACGGATAAATGCAAGGCTTTGTTCGGTTTGCCCCAAGAAACTGTAATAAGTTACGAAAAGTTTCTTGAGGTGCTGCACCCAGATGACCGCGAACCCACCAACGACGCGGTTCAACGCAGCCTGACCCAAAAAGCCGAGTTTGACACAGAATATCGGGCGGTCTGGCCGGACGGTAATATCCATTGGATTGCGGCTAAAGGACGCGCTTTTTATGCGCCAGATGGGAGGGTGCTACGTTTGGTGGGCATCGTTTTAGATATTGATGCGCGTAAGCAGGTCGAAAATGCCCGCCAGGAGTTAGACCGCCAGAAAGACGATTTTTTGATTATTGCTGGTCACGAATTGCGTACCCCGCTTACTTCAATTAAAGGTTATACCCAACTGCTGCAACGTAAAGTGGGCCGCCACCCGGATTTAGTTACGGAGCTTCAATTACTCAATAATATCAATCATCAATCCAATCGTATGAACGGCCTCATCAACGAAATGTTGGATATTTCGCGTATCGAAAGCGGCCAGCTGAGGCTGAATTACAGCTACAACCGCGACCTGGTAGCTCTGGTACGTATCGTCGTAGAGCAGCGGCAAGTTAGCACCAGCCACCATAAACTGACGCTCGATACTTCCTCAGACGTAATTGAGGGTACTTTTGACGAGGGCCGGATTGAGCAAGTCTTAAATAATTTGATTGGTAACGCTATCAAATATAGCCCGCCCGACCATCCTATCAATATTTGCGTTCGGCCTGACCCGACTACCAACGAAGTGACAATCAGTATTCAGGATTATGGTATTGGTATCAGCCGCGACCAACAAGCCCACCTCTTTGACCGCTTCAACCGAGTGCGCGACAGTGTAACTAACAAAATAGACGGCCTGGGTTTGGGCCTCTACATCAGCCACGAAATCATCCGGCGACACGGCGGGCGTATCTGGCTGGAAAGCGCACCGAACGTAGGCAGCACTTTTTATTTCACCTTACCTCTCAGGGTTATTTAGCTATAGATGGTCAGGTTTGCTTTTAGAAATTTGAGCGCGTTTTTAGGCTCACCAGCCAGGCTGTTTTTCTAAATTCAATTGTGAACATCTATAGTAGCTTTAGGGTAGGCCGCCAAGCCATCTGTCACCACCAGCACGATT
>JBBQZT010000148.1:0-8512 GCA_038207455.1 Chloroflexia bacterium | reverse complement strand
GTGCGGGCGCGGGGACGCGCCGCCTACAAATTAAGGGTAAGTTTGAACAGCTACCTTTTCACCTTTGATTATACGCTGCCAACAATTCGGCTTCGCGGGCGGGTTTAAGCCCTGCCTTTGGGTTGGCTGTGACTTCGGCGGGGCGGGTTGCGTCCCATTCCAGGGTGTCGCGCACTGTTTCGGCCAATGGCAGGAAGGTCAGACCCGAAGATATAGCTTTCTGACAATTTACTCTATCAAACCCGGCGTACTTCGGGTCGCTATCCGGCAACCAGAGCGGTAATTCAGACCACGCCCCTACTTTTTCGTCTATAAGCAGTTTTTCGTCCACCCAGGTAAAGTGTGCATCGCTTTGGCTGATTTGTTGACAACTCTCCAACACCTGACCCAATGTGAGCGAATAATCTGGGCCAGTGGCATTGTAAATTCCGGTCTGGTTCGCCTCCACCAACTTCACAATCCAAATTGCTAAATCTCGCACATCAATAAATTGCACTACATGGTCAGGTTTGCCAGGAGCCAGCACTTCGCCCCCAGCGGCTACCCGACGCGGCCAGTAGGTAAAGCGATCTGTCGGGTCGTGGGAGCCAACAACCAAACCGGGGCGCACGATTAGCACCCGGCCCGGCATAGCCGCCTCTGCCGCCGCTTCGCACAAAACTTTGAGCGGCCCGTAGGTTTCGCCCGTCACCTGCTCTAAGGTGGGGTCGGGCATTGTACCCAATGGAGCGTTTTCGTCCATAGCGGGCGTACTGAAATCCTTAAAAACCGAGATGCTGGAAATAAAAGTGTAATGTTTGACCGAGTTTGCCAGCAGATCAGCCGAAGCTGCCACTATACGCGGGACGTAGCCGGATGGGTCAATTGCTGCATCCCAGGTGCGGCCCTCCAACGCCGTCAGGTCTCCATCGCGGTTGCCGCGCAGCTTTTCGACATTGGGAAAGAGGTCTGGCGAATGCTCACCCCGGTTAAACATGGTGATTTCGTGACCGCGTACCAACGCCGCCTCGACGATATGACGGCCCACAAAGACTGTGCCACCCAAAATCAGTATTTTCATCTTGTTTTCTCCTTACAAATAAGTATTATTTCTGGACGGGCTGACGAATGATGGTTTTCATTTTTTCGGGCGAGGTTTTGCGTGCGTCGCTCAAGTATATTTCGTGATGTTTACCAGTCAATTTGTAGCCATTGGCCGTGATAAATTGGTGCAAGGCGGCGACTGTCGGGCCTTCGGCAGCATAGGGGTCCCGGTGCGTAATTTGGGCGGCAGTGCCTTCGTCCAGAGCTTCGAGACACATCTGGTCTAAATTATGCAAACTTTTCTTCTTGGCTACCTGCTCCAACGCCTGCTGAAAATAACCCGGCGTGACCGCTTCCGGCTGCATGATCAACATCGTCCAGGGCCAGTTAGCTTTATCGTCCATATCATCGCTTTCCCACAACCCTTCCAGTGGCGGTACGACATAATCAATCTCATTCTTGAGCATAAATTTAAGATTGTAGGCCACGCTATACAACGCCTCAACTGCGGCCTGATATTGAGGCGCGGTATTGGGGTCTCCCACGCCAGCCAGCATCAAGTATTGCAGCTTTGGCACCGAAACCAGCACCACTGCTTGGGACGGCGCATCGTATAGCTCTTTGAGAGTTTTTTTGAAATCTAGCTTCACCATCTTTACCCTCTACAAATCTTTTACCACAGAGACACGGAGTTCACGGAGGTACTAAAAAATTAGCTTGAATGTTTAGGCTCTGGCTAGTTCAGCTTTTATTTTCTCCGTGAACTCCGTGTCTCTGTGGTGAAAAGAAAATTCTAGCCCGTTGTCTGTACGCCCGCCGCGATACCGTTGATAGAGTGTAAAATGATGTCCAGAGTCTGGTCGCAGCGTTCGCGGTCTTCGTCAATGGCGGCAGGGCCACATTCCTGGCGCAGACGTTGTAACAAGCCTACCTGCACAAAGCTAATGGGGTCAACATAAGGGTTACGCAATCGGGTCGAGCGGGCTAACACTGGTACATCTTCCAGGATAGTTTGCTGCCCGGTGATTGCCAGCACCAACTCGAGGGTACGCTCGTATTCAGCCTGGATTGAGCCAAAAATCTCATCCCGAATATCCTCATCGCGGACGAGCGAAGCATACAGTCGGGCGATATTGATGTCTGCCGAGCCGAGACTGCGTTGGGCATTGGCAATCATAGTCTGGAAGAAAGGCCAATTGTGATACATTTCGTGTAATTTGGCAAGCTTGACCCCATAAATTTCGGTATTGGCTGCGCCCAAATACGCCGCCAAACCCGCACCCAAACCGTACCAGCCGGGCAAATAGTGGCGGCTTTGCATCCAGCTAAAACCCCAGGGTATCGCCCGCAAATCCCCAATCGAACTACCTACCCCACGACTGACCGGGCGCGAAGCCATATTGAGCCGTCCCAGTTCGTTGATGGGGGTGGCTTCCCGGAAATAAGTCAGGAAGTGGGGGTTTTGATAAATCAGGGCGTGATAAGCCCCGAAAGCCGCCCCCGAAATTTGCTCCATAATGGCCGCCTGCTCATCTTCCTGTCCCTGCCGGGCCGCCCGCACGCTCGGACTCAGGCTGGCACGCAACACCGCGTTGGTCACTTGCTCCAAATGACGGTGCGCGATTTCGGGGTTGGCGTAGCGGGCGAAGACGATTTCGCCTTGCTCGGTTATTTTGAGCTTGCCATTAAGCGAACCGGGCGGTTGGGCCAGAATTGCCCGATTAGCTGGGCCACCGCCGCGCCCGATAGCCCCACCGCGCCCGTGAAAAAGACGCAAATCTATCCCTTCGTGCCTGCTCATCTCGGCCAATTCGTGTTGAGCCTTGTATAGCTCCCAATTGCTGGTCACAAAGCCGCCATCCTTGTTACTATCGCTGTAGCCAATCATCACTTCTTGCAGATGGTGGTAGGAAGCCAACGCGCTGCGGTAAAGCGGCGAACGGTAAAGCTGTTGCATCATAGCCGGGGCGCGTTGCAAATCGTCAATACTTTCAAATAATGGGACTACGTGGATGTTGCAGTCTAACAAGCCAGCAGGGTTGAGCATAGCAAGCCCGGCTTCTTTTGCCAGTAGCAGTACCTCCAGCACGTCGCTGGGCTGGTTGGTAAAGCTAATCACATAATTTTCGCATACGTCCTGGCCTACTTCGTCCTGCATCCGCTTCATCACCCGAAAAACCTCAATGATTTCGGCGGTATCTTTGGAAAAAGCCTCTAAACTGGCCGGAATAAGCGGGCGTGGATTGGCGAGTTCGCTTTCCAGCAACTTGAATTTTTGCTCCTCATACAACGCCTCGTAATCGGCCACGCTCCCCGCCAGACGCAAAACTTCGGTCAGGGCCGCGCTATGCTTTTGGCTATGCTGGCGTACTTCCAGACCAGCCAGATGGAAGCCGAAAACCTGCACCTGAATAATCAGATCGGCCAGAAAGCCATCAGCAATCCGCTTGCCCCGATTTTCGCGCAAGCTCTCCTCAATGGTGAGCAAATCTAGCAAAAATTCCTGGGGCGAATGGTAGGCATATTCACGGTTTGCCGCCACCGCCCAATTTGCCCCGGCAGTCGAAGGCGGCAAACCTAGCTTAATGGCCTGCTGCGCCATAGTATTCGCGGCACGGGTCAGTTCGAGGGTGCGGCGCAAACGTTCCTGCATAAAGCCGATTTTCTGGCGATACGCTTCATATATGTTGCGAAGTTCGGCCTTGATAGCCAGATGGGGCATTAAACGACGGTCATTCGCCAGGGCAGCGTAAAGAGCGGGCGAGACGGGAACACGCCGCGTGGAGTTGCTCAGGTGACGGGCTAGATTCTCCATACTTTCCTGGTAAGATAGTAAAATAGTTTCTTTGTGCCAACGGGCGGTTTGGGCGGTGATGGCAGCGGTGACGTGCGGGTTGCCATCGCGGTCTGCGCCCGTCCAACTACCAAAACGCAAAAAAACTGGCAGCGTAAACTCGGAGTGGGGATAATAGCGGCGCAAAGCCGTTTCCAGGTCGTGATACAAACGCGGAGTCATCTCGAAAAGGCTATGCTCGAAATAATACAGGGTACTGGAAACTTCGCGCAGTGGCGTGGGTTGAGTGGCCCGGATTTCATCGCTTTGCCACAGAGCGGTTACTTCCTGACGTAAATCGGCTTCAAATTTCAAGGCGAGGGAGGGCGGCAGGTTAGGGTTATCCAACTCTTCGACCAGGTTAGCGATGGCCCGCAGATGTTGTAGAGTGGTGCGGCGGCGGCTTTCCGTTGGGTGGGCAGTAAAAACTGGCTCCACCAGCATCCGGCCCAGGAAGCGGTTGATGGCGTTGGCACTCACCCCTTCGCTTTGGAGAGAGTGCAGGGCGGCGGCGATACTCTCGCTACGTGGGGCAGGCCAACTTTTGCGCTCGCGTTCGACCAGGGTTCGCAAGCGGTTATGTTCTTCCGCGATATTAACCAGATGAAAATACATGGTAAAGGCCCGTACCAGCAGCCAGGCCGTGTCGGGATCGAGGTTGGAAGTTTCGTCGAGCAGGGCGCGTTGGCGTTCGGGGCTAAAATTGCCGCGCAGTTCGATAGATTTCAGCCGGATTTCTTCGACTTTAGCCAGCAGCGATGGGCCGCCTTGTTCTTGCAAAATCTCGCCCAAAATATGCCCAAGTTTGCTGACACTGGCCCGTAGTGGGTCAGCCAGACTTTCAATATCATGCTGGCGGGTGGGCGGGCTACCATTGGTGGGGCTGAGGATGGCGTTTTCCGAAAGGGTGGGTTCGGAATGAGCCAGATTCAAATCTGCCATAGTGGGCCTCTCTTTTTATTCACCGCTGCGTCAGACAGTTCAGGGAGAAAATCCTGACTGGCCCGTGTTGGCAGTGGTGAACCGAATTAAGTTATTTATTTGGCCTAGTTCGCGTATTTGCGTTTGAGGGACGGCAGCGGCCCACTACGGACATTATAGCAAATATTGGTTGGTTGGTACAGAGGCAGGATACTTGCAAAATATGAGCGGACTGGATTTAAGCAGACATAAGAGGTATAATCTCTGTATAATCAAGCGAAGATGGAAGAGATGGAAGAAAGCAAGTGAAGGATAATCGCGATGGCTGATGGTAGGGAACATAATACTACTAGAGGACTTAATCTCAAAAAATTTTCGCCACGACTGGCCCACACCACAGGCAGACTTGGCTTACCGATTGGAGGCGAGCGGGTTCTAATTGTGGACGACGAGGCCAGTGTCCGCTATATCACCGCAAAAATTTTGGAGTTCCACGAATATAAGGTGACGGTAGCTGCCACTGCTTATGAAGCACTAGGCTTGGTAGGCCACCAATCCTTTGATCTGGTCGTTTCGGATATTGCGATGCCAGGTATGAACGGGCTGGAGTTTTTGGAAGCTCTCAAAAGCCGCGCCCCGCTGATTACGTCGGTGGTGATGACCGGGACGGGTACCGCGTTGATGGCACTGCGGGCGATGAAAAGTGGAGCGCAAGGTTTTATCCCCAAACCCTTTACCGAGCGCGAACTACTGGCAACTATTCAGAATGCTTTGAACGAAGCCCAGTTGCGGCGTGAAAATATGGCGATGAAGCTGTATATGCCTTTGCTCGAAAAAACCAACGCCGCTCTGCTGAACGCGATGGAAGCTAAAGACCGCGATAGCCAGGGCCACAGTCGGCGGGTGGCCCACACTACTACCCAAATGGCGATTCAACTCAATTTGAACGAACAGACCCGCACCCAATTTTATTTCGGCGCCCTTTTCCACGACATTGGGAAAATCGGCATATCCGACTCTATTTTGCGGAAATCCGGGCCGCTCACGCCCGCAGAAAGCCAGGAGATGGCCCGTCACCCGGAAATTGGGGCGCATATTATCAATACGGCCAAAGGTATGGAGGAGTCGGCTCGGATTATTCGGCATCATCACGAGCGATACGACGGTACAGGCTACCCAGACGGTCTGAAGGGTGACGCAATTCCGGCGGGCGCACGCATTGTTGCTATTGCCGATGCGTATGAGGAAATGGTTAGTCGCCGCATCTATGCCGATGGTATCTCCCCCCAAGCAGCGATTGCCGAACTGATTAAAGGCAAAGGTTCACAATATGACCCGGCCTTAGTGGATTGTTATGTAGAATTAGCTCGCAAGATACTCAACGGCACGGCTTAATATTTATCAGGAAAGGATTTTTGTGAAATTAGGAATTGTAGGTGGCGGCGTGTTGGGCTTGACATTGGCTTTGCGGCGGGCCGAGGCGGGCGATGATGTGACCATTTTTGAACGCTCTCCCAGCGTGGGCGGCCTTGCGATGTCGTTTCCGGTCACGAATGAAGCCAATCCCGCAGACCGGGCCTATCTGGAGAAATTTTATCACCATATATTTGGGACAGACAAAGATATTATTCGGGTGATTGACGAGATGGGGCTGACCCCGATGATGGTTTGGAAAAAAGCCCCCACTAGCAACTTTCGGCACGGCCAGATTTATCCTTTCGATGGCGTGCTGAACATTTTGCGCTATAAACCGATGCCTTTTCTCGCCCGCTTCCGCACTGGGTTGATGGGCGCGTATCTGCATTTTGTGGTATCGGATTATCGCCGGTTTGGTAAAACTACCGCCGCCCAATGGACGCGTCGTTGGATGGGCAAGGCTTCGTTTGAAACGGTCTGGTATCCGCTTTTGCGCGGCAAGTTTGGTAACAAGGCCGATACTATCTCCATGTCGTGGCTATGGTCGCGTTTGCATGACCGCACTTTCAAGCTCGGCTATATGAAAGGCGGCTTCCATAAGCTGTATGTGCGGCTGGAGGAAGAAGTCCACAAACGTGGGGCAGAGATACGCCTGGGCAGCGACGTTCAGGCCATCAAAAAGGGGACGGGTGAACTCGAAGGCAAAGTTATTGTCACGGCCGACGGAGTGGATAACGTTTTTGATAAAGTGGTAGCCACCGTGCCGACGCGCATTTTTACCCAACTGGCCCAGGCCGATTTGCCCGCCGAGTATATCGAAAAATACACGGGCGCGAACGCGGGCGAACATTACGGGGCGCATTGCGTGGTGCTGGCCCTCAATCAGAAGTTGATGGACAAGACTTATTGGCTTAGTATCAACGACCCAGATTTCCCTTTCCTGGCGGCAGTCGAGCATACAAATTTGATGCCCAAAGAAGATTATGGCGGTCAAATCCTGGTTTATTTGGGTAATTACCTACCCATGGATCACCCACTTTTCAGCAAAAGCGGCCACGAAATTTTGACCGAGTTTGAGCCAGCTATCAAACGTATCAACCCCAACTTCTCCCGTGATTGGGTTACAAAGGTGTGGGCCAACAAAGCTATGTATGCCCAACCGATTGTGACTCTGGATTACCTGAGCAAAATGCCACCTCACCAAACCCCTATCCCTAACCTGTATCTGGCAAATATGGCCCACGTCTATCCGCAAGACCGGGGCCAAAACTATAGTATTCGGTTGGGCGAAAAGATTGCCAAACTTTTATAACAAAATGAGAACGCTTCATAATCACATATCTAGCTAT
Organism: Chloroflexia bacterium; assembly: GCA_038207455.1. Classification (GTDB taxonomy): domain Bacteria; phylum Chloroflexota; class Chloroflexia; order Chloroheliales; family Chloroheliaceae; genus JBBQZT01. The sequence goes on along the minus strand of JBBQZT010000148.1, from coordinate 970 downwards.
GCGGTCTGGCTAGGGCTGCTGTTGAGTTTGTTATTGGTGGCTTGCGGCGAAGCGAACCCAACCGCTCCGGCCAACGGTACACCTGTGGGCCTGGCTGCCGCGCCCGTGTTGCAATTAAGCGACTGTCAGAAACAGGCCGCTACCAACGCGCTGCCGCTTACCCCGCCAACGTCTAACCCAAACACGGTGGCTGTTCCGGCTGGCTTTAGGTCATTTTCGTCCGAAGTGTATCCGTATGCGCTGGCTTACCCAACCGCCTGGGATTTACAGAAAAACCAAAGCCGCAACGATGTCAAGGGCGACTTTTTTGTTGCCACCAACAAAGACAACCAGCGCGTCTTTGTGACCGTAACGGGGCGCAAACTACCGACAGGCGTGACTGATGTGGCGGGCTTTTACAAGACGGTGGAAAAAGATTTCGTCGGCCAATCGGTTAGCCCGACGCGCGAGACAGACCGCCAAATAGCTGGCACGGACGCTTACGTATTTGGTTTCAACACCGACCAGCCTGGCTTTCAAGTGCAGACTATCCAGTTGATTTTTGTGGGTCAGGGGCAAGCCTGGAACGTCAGCTACAATGCCAGCTACCACGAGTCGCTCAGTTATTGCGCCGACTTCGCCCGGATGCTGGACAGCTTTACTTTGGTGGGTGGAAAGAGCTAGACGCACCGATTTTATTTGTTAAAGTTCGTAAGTGGATTACAGAACCTGTTCTGTAACCGGATTTATCCTTCGGGACACCGATGGTTGAAACCAATAGCAGTCAAACTCAAAGTTTTAATTGGGGGTTGGTTTGTTGCCAGTTATGGCCGTTGTCGCTACTATAATATATATGCTGGTTAGAGTCTTGCAGCCAGATAATGTCCCCTCCGTTAGCTATGTTTATAGGCACAATATCTGCAAAAGTGTATTTAGTCCAGGTTTTGCCCCTATCCATAGTTGTTAAGAGGGCAGGTTTGTTAGCTCCACA
>JBBQZT010000147.1:0-8869 GCA_038207455.1 Chloroflexia bacterium | reverse complement strand
GCACATTTACAAGAGCGGGGCGCATAAGGCTTAATCGGCGGGCTTCGTATGTGGGCTTGCTTTCCTTTTTTGCATGGGTAAGTTTCTTTTTGACTAAATTCTGAAGCAACAAATTCGCCCATTTTAGCTTAATCAAGCCCTGGTGTCTTGCCTAGCCATCGGAACTTATTTCTTAACGCGCACTAACTTCGGCAGCCAGCCATTCCCATTGGGGCGCATCGTCCCCTACCAACAGTTCCACGACGGGCCACTGGGTTTGAGCGTGGTAGTACGCCAGTCCCAAAGCCTCCCTAATTTGGCGGTTAAGTTTGAGCGACAAGTTGGGCAGCTGCCAGGCCAACCAAGCTTTAAGTTCAGTTTCGTTCAAATCAGCCTTGCCCGCAGGCCACCCGCGACCCACTTGCCCTATCCATTTGCCAGGCACTTACCAGGCGGCCAACAATGCGCGGGCTTCCTCGTTGTAGCGGTAGCGCAACTCTCCGCCCAGCAGCACCCGCAGTACCGTCAGTCGCTCTTTAGTGGGATTGGTCTGGTAGTAGGTGTAGAGCGGATTGCAGATGACCAGACAGGCTTGGTTTGGGCCACCCACACGCGTGGCAGTATCGTCAAGTTGCGCCCACATACTACTAGCAAGGCCCGCTTCCAACACTGGCTTACTTTCAGCCACCAAGACCTCGGTTTGATGGGTCAGCCAATTAGAGATAAGACCAGCCGAGAGCGGCACGCCCAACTCGCTCAAGAGTTGCTTGATTTTAGGCTCGCTCATCCCACTTTGGGCGTAAAGGCTCAAGACCAAAGTATGCACACCTGGGCCATACTGCCCCTGGGTGTAACCAGCAGGCAAGTCTGCTACAAAGGTTCGGTTGAGACTAGGACTGTAATATTTTTCGCGGCGGTAGCAGACCCGTTCACGCTGGAAACTTATATCGGTGATGATACATTCCTCATAGCCCTTGTGTACGGCATCGGTGGGCAAACTGGTTTTGTCCAAATGCAAAAGCTCAGTCCGGTCAACGGTTTGGTAATGGCGCGTGTGTTTAGCAGGTCTGGTGTGGGGAGTGCGCCGTTCTTTTTCACTAGAAATATCGCCCGGCTTTTGGTTGGGCAAGATTTTAGGTTTAGCTTGCTCACCCTTGAGATGATTGTTTTCGTCACGCAAGCGTTGGATTTCCTCAGCTTGGGTTTGAACCAGCCTCGTCAAAGTTTCCACCCGATTGAGCAAAAACAGGAAAACCTGGCGCAGGGTCGGGTCTTGGATTGTAGTAGGGTCAAAATTATCTGGCATAGCTGGATTATACCGCATTATCTAGTGGCTGGGGTTAATTCCCCGTCTTTTTGAGATGATACTCTAAAAGGTTACTCGCAACTAGACAACAATAAGAAGGTAGTAAGAAGGAATTGCCTGGCAGCTTTTCTAAATTCTCCGCGTCCTCTGCGGTAAATAGTTACCCAAAAAGCTCATTTAATTTCAGCTTAAAACCCGGCACGACCTCTTTATCATCTAATTCGGCTTGCGGGCCAGTCAACATCAACATCGGTTGGTCTGGCTGATGCACGAAGACTACTTTACGGCGCGAATAAACTACCCACACCAGAGCTACTCCCGCTTGCAGTTATTCGTCAACTTTATCGTCCACCTTTGTCCAAATGTCGGAAGGTGAGACCACTTCAACGGCTAAATCGGGCGGTAGAGGCAAAGCTCCGTCCAAGGCTTCTGCAGGTACGCGGCTGGTTTGTAGAAAAGCAACATCTGGCGCACGCACCGTTGGCTTCTTAGGATTGCCGTTATCCAACACAAAGCCAGTTGGAATGTAGGCTAGACCTAAATTGTGGTCTTCCACAAAGCCCGCTAGTTGTCCACAAAGTTTGCTGCCGACTCTGCCGTGCAAATATCCTGGTTGTCCCATTTCTACCAACTCCCCCTTCACCAATTCGTAGCGTTTGCCGTTATCTGGCAAGCGGGTAAATTCTACCAGTGTATAGGTTCTTTTGTCCCTTACTTTGGTAGTCATCTTTACTGCTCCTTATTTTGGCTACTGGCTAATTTCGCCTTGAGTTCGTCAATCACCGTCGGAGGAACGACGTGTTCGCCAATATAAACCTGACCGCCATCGGGTCGCCCGTGAAAGTCGCTGCCACCTGTCGCAATCAGATGGTGTGCCTTAGCTATCTTCAACAAATCGGCTACCGTCGCGTCATTATAATGGCCGTAGTGTACTTCTATCCCCACCAAACCCGCTTCCACCATTGGCGGCAAAACGTCCGCCAAATTTTTGACATAAGTTGGGTGCGCCATCACAGCCAGCCCTCCCACCGATTTGATAAGCTCCACCGACTCGACGGTAGTGATACGTACCCGGTCAACATAGGCTGGGCCATCGTTGCCAATATATTTGTCGAACGCCTCAGCGATTGTGGTAATGTAACCCGCTTCCTTGAGAGCTTCGGCGATATGGGGACGTTGGGGGGCGGCATCCCCGGCGATTTCCAGCACGCGCTCATAGCTAATTGGCAAGCCTAGTTCACCTAATTTTTTGACCATTGCCTCGGCCCGACCCACTCTGGCATACCGGAACTTTTTTAATTCGTTTTGGAATTTGTCATTATCATAATTGATAAAATAGCCTAAAACGTGGACTTCGTTGCCGTCGTCGTCTGCGCTCAACTCGATGCCCGGTATCACTTCCATACTCAGGCCGCGCCCTACCGATAGGGCCGTATCCAGAGCAGCAGTTGTATCATGATCGGTCAGGGCAATCGTTTTGAGACCGACGCGGGCCGCCAGTTTCATCAATTCTTCGACGGGCAACGTACCATCGCTGGCCGTACTGTGCATATGTAAATCTATCAAACTCGCCATCAAAAATCCTTTCTAAAAAGCTAACTCCAATCATTTTCACCGCAGAGGATGCAGAGAACGCGGAGTCTATATTAGAAATTTTAACAAATAAAAGGCCAATTGGCAAAACTTTTGAAATTCCACCAGGGCCATTGTCAGGTCAGCAATTTGTGGGACATTGCTTCGTCTGTCAGGTCAGCAATTTGTGGGACATTGCTTCGTCAGGGGATATGGTGTTTATCAATCAGGCAGGGGACGCAGGAACAAGGCAGGCATACCCAACTTTTGCCAAAAAAGAAACGGGTCACGGTTCATACGCGGAGCGAGGTATAACGTCATCACCGTGCCGTGTGACACAATTACCACGTCACCAGTTAGGGTGCGATTGCAAACGCCCTCCACTGCCTGGGTAAAGCGATGCAAAGCTTGATTAGCCGTTTCCAGCCCCATCACCAATTCGTCGGGCTGGGCCAAAAAGTCAGCTACTTTGCGGCTAAAGTCTGGTGCATCCAGGTAGCTCAGGTTGCTGCGGTCATGTTCGTGCAAACCCGTCACCGTTTCTACACTCAAACCAAAAGGGCGGGCTATAATCTCGGCGGTCTGAACAGCTTTTGGCTCGACGCTACTGGCGATAATGCTAGGTCGGATTTGTATTCTGGCTGCATCCGGCGCAACAAGCTGGCTAAAAAAGTTTTCGCAGGTTTCGCGCCCCCGCTCCGACAACTGCCATTCGCGGGCCGCTACGCCTTCGACCCGTTGAGGCGGCCCATGTCTGACCAAAACCAGCCTTCGCATTTTGCTATACCTCACCATTACGGGTAACGTTTGACTACGACAACCCGAATTATAACATAGCGGGTCGCTTAGATAATTCATTCACCTCTAGTCTGAACACTTATATTCCAGGTACGATAAATGATAGTGATATAATATACACCACAGGTTGTTTCAGGTGGGCTAAATACGTTATCAGTTTTTGCTTTTGTAGCCAGCTTTTTGTAAGCAGCACGGAAGCAAAGTACCTTGTTGGAATTTAGCAACAAGATTTACAACAGCTAATAAAGAAGGAGCTTTTTATCATGCATTTGAACATGAGGTTTACTCGGATTGCGGTAGGGCTGGTCTTGCTTGCCAGTGTAGCAGCTTTGAGCCTGTCCCTTTTTGCGGGGGCAGGTCAGCGCAAGGTCAGTGCCGCCGACAACTGCCGTTACTTCTCGGAGACGAACCATAGTGTTTGTGGCGCGTTCCTGGACTATTGGAACACACACGGTCAGATAGCCCAGCAGGGGTATCCTGTCAGTGACGTGTTCTCCGAACGCAATCAGCCACCACCGGCGGGGGACGGCAATCTTCACAACGTCCAGTATTTCGAGAGGGCGCGGTTCGAGGAACACTTGGAGTCGTCCACCAACCCGGTACAGTTAGGTTTGCTAGGTTCAGAGCAATATACTAGCAAATACAAACCTGCCCCAACCAGTCAGCCCAATTCGCAACAGTTGGTCATCAATAGCAAATCAACTGTTAGTTCGATTGGGGGCGCGACGGCTGGTAGCGGTAACGTCTTTATTGTGTTGGACGTGACCCTAACTGATAGTAGTAGCACAGCTATCCGCAGCAGCACCGACGGCTTTGCCCTTAGCAATGGTCAGCCCTTGCAATATTTTGTCAGTCCGCAATCTGGCAACCTGGACAGCCCCTGGAGTAGCATGATTCTGTTCCCTGGCAAGTCCCAAAGAGGCAAAATAGCTTTTGAAGTACCGTCTGGTTTCCAACCAACCAGTCTGATTTTTATGTACAGTGACTTTAGGACTACCGTCAACTATTAACGAATGGCTGTGTCTCAAATCTTGCGAAGGTTGTGTCTTTAATTAACGAAAGCAACAGAGCCTTTGCAAGCGCGATACTGTGCAGTTGTCATTCCGAGATTGCAAGGAATCTCTAATTACAAAATGGGGTTAGAGATTCGTCACTCCACAGAGCCTCCGTTCGCAACCCTACGGGTCGTGACAGATACACCTGGCTGAATAGTTGGGGAGTTGTGCTAATTACAGGGTTCTATCATGCTGAACGGAGGCTCTGTGGAGTGACCAATCTGTCATATGTAGCGAACTCCTGAACAGACCCTTCCTTCGTAAGGGTGATAATGCGTAAATAGCACAACCCCATAGTTACGAATGATTACTGTTTACGTGACAATTCGTAGCTCATGAAATCACTGGCAAGGTGGGTGTTGGGAAAAATGGCGCGGGCTTCTTCCAACAAGCTTTCGATACCTTGTCCGGCGTGTGCATCATAGCGTGCGCTAAAGTGGGTCAGAATCAGGGTATCCACATTGGCAGCCTGAGCAACCTGGGCCGCTTGCTTTGCTGTCGAATGAGTGCCACGGGTAGCCAAATCTACATCGGCTTCGTTGTAAGTGGCCTCGTGAATTAAAATATCGGCAGACCGCGCCAGTTCAATTGCGGCCTCGCAAAAAACTGTATCACTGCAATAGGCCAGCTTGCGGCCTGGACGCAACGGCCCTATTAACATTTTGCCATCAACTATACGTCCGTCGTCCAAAGTTACCACCTCGCCTTGTTTAAGCCGACCATAAAGCGGGCCAGGTGAGAGGTTTAGAGCTTTGGCCGCTTCGACATCAAAACGGCCTGGTTGGGGCTTTTCCTGCACAGCATAACCAAAAGCAGTCAGACGATGCTCCAACTGCTTGCAAAAAACGCTCAGTCGTTCGTCCTCGTAAAGCAAGCCGGGCCGGGCTGTTACAAACTCAAGCGGATAGGCTAAATGCGTGCCGCTCAAGCGCAAAGCTGTTTGCATATATTCGGTCAGCCCTTCGGGGCCATAAAGCGTTACCGGCGCGTCAGTCATCTGTTGCAAAGAACGGCTGGCAAGCAAACCGGGCAAGCCAAAAACGTGATCACCGTGCAGATGGGTAATAAAAATGCGTTCAAGCTGGCTCAGGCGCAGAGGCGAACGCAATACCTGTTGTTGCGTCCCTTCTCCGCAGTCGAACAGCCACAACAAGCTTTGCTGGATAAACTGGAGGCCGATTGCGCTGACATTACGGTTACGTGAAGGTGCGCCTGCTCCCGTACCCAAAAAAGTTAATCTCATGAGTATATTCTAACTGAAACAGCCTGGGCCTTGCAACTCTGTAATGACTCTTGGTAGCGTCGGATTCATTGATGGAGCAATGTCCCACAAATTAGGGCTGTGACGAAGGTTTTATTGACCGTCGCCAAAGCCGATTTGTGGGTCGGCAATAGTGGTGGCTGTCTTGTTGAGGACAAAATTGTTGCCTTCGGCTTTGATAAGCCCTAACGTATTTTGGGGATAAAGTCGGACATAAGCCTGGGCCAGTGGCAGATGCTGACCGGGTGCAAAGATTGCCACTTGCTTTTTGATTTTAGTATGAATAAGGGGCTGGATTTGGGTCACAATGTTGTTGATTTTTTCGGCCAACGCCTGCGTGTCTTTCTGATTATAATCCAGGGCCGGAGCAATTACGATGCTATGCTGCTGCTCGGCATACAAAGTTAGATTTTTGAAGGAATCGCCTTCGGGCTGGTCTGTCAGGGATATAATCAATTGTACAGTCGGTTCGTTCTTAAAGCTTTCGGGCATATAAACCGTTACCATTGTATCGGCCACCTGTAGTTGCTGAATTTGTTCCTCGGAGGCGGTATCTACAAATACAGTTGGAGAGCTAGAGGCAGTAATAGCCGAGTTAGTGTTGGGGACAAAGTGGTCGGCAGTAGCGGGGCTGGTCGCAGTGGTGTTGACGGCAGCCGATACAGTGGTTAGCAAGGCATTAGTAGCTGGCACGGTAGTTTGAACTGCCTGGGCCGTCGCAGGGAACTGTTTCTCGGTGCGAACGTTTGCAATCAGCAGACTAATACCCACCACTAAGCCAATGATTACTACTGCTAAAATTGCAAAAATAAAAAATCTAGGAGTGCTACTATGTTCTTTCATGACTTAAAAGTTCCTTCTCGCCCCAATAGTTCAATCTGCCACTTAATTCATTGTTTATATAAAAATATTTAATGTGCTTTTTCTGGAGTAATTGCGTTGTAATCTCGTCCTAAGTAGCGTTAAAAGCTGGCAAGTTATGCGATCAAGTCCTATAATATTCTATGGTACTAGGACTTTTGTCCCTATTGTATTACAAACCTCCAGGGAAAGCAATAGATTTTTATGAGTCTTTAATGTGATTAATGTCACATCTTTGATTTTGATAACACAGACAAGATATAACACACCGCTCCAAGATTCGCTATAACGAATAGAAAGCTACCAACCAGGTTTGAGAAAAGAGTCTGCAAGAAATTCAAGATACCTTCGCTAATGGCTGAACTTGTTTACAACGCTAGAAACTTATAGAGCGACGGCTTTATATATTAAGGAACAAACCGAGAATTTTATGCAGAAAGCGTTCACGGTCAAATAATGCCAACTCGGTTTTTTACTAACTTTGCACGATATGAGACTGATCGTTGTATATGGAGCTACGCTTCCTGGCTTTCGATAACGAGGAGTCAGATCTGGTTGACAATCAAGATTATGTCGTATCATCTCAAAAAGTAGGAGCGAGATTTATCCCGCCCACGTGTTACTCCGCCTCAAGCAAAATGGGCGGGATAAATCTCGCCCCTACCCCCGAATCTTTGAAATGATACATTATGTCAATAATTTGAGCGAAACCGACAAAAAACGTGTCGTTTTGTACATACTTTAGCTCCAATCTCCAGTGCCATTGCAAGGTCGTGGGGAGAGGTAAAACGGAGTAAATTTGAACAACTAAGCCTTTCGGTTTTATACTTGAGGTCTCTTACTCACTCAAAATAAACCGAAAGGCTTTGTATGCAATATACCACCATTCCCTTTGAGGTCAAGCTGCCTGACTAACCCGACTTTACGTTCGATGTTCAGGCTTTGCGGGTGTGTCTGGAAAAACTCCTGGATAAACGTGGTTGCAAAGGTCGTATTTATGCTCTGGCTCCACTCCTGACTATCGCCGTTTTAGCCAAACTAGCCGGACGTAACCAAATTCGCTCTGTCGCACATTGGGCTAAACTACAGGCGCGAAACTTAACCAACTTGTTTGACTTGCCGAATTTGACCATGCCGCATCACACTACCTGGAGTCGCATTCTGGGTGAGGCGATGGACATCAACCAATTTAAGGCCGTAATAGCTGGCTTTTTTGCTAAACACCTTACCTCCCAAGTTCCGGCGCGGGGTAGTTTAGTTTTGGCAATAGATGGCAAAGCTCTACGTGGCACTATTCCAGGTGGTCAGACGCAGGGTCGCTATTTAATGGCTGCTTATTTGGTGGGGTATGGAGTAGTGTTGGCTCAAATCGAGGTTGGGTGCAAAGAAAATGAGATTGTAGCCGCCCCCAAACTGCTGGCACACTTAGACCTAACGGGTCTGGTGGTGGTGGGCGATGCCATGCAGTGCCAACGCGAATTGAGTGTCAAAGTGGTGTCCAAAAAGGGGGATTTCTTGTGGTTTTTGAAGGAGAACCAACCGGGAGCTTGGGCGGAAGTGCAAGACTTATTTGAAGCCAAAGAGCCGTTAGCTAAGGGCCACAGCCCATCGCCCAACGACTTTGTGACTGCCCGCACCATCGAAAAGTCACCCATAATGGGTACCCGGGACGGCTTGAGGAACGTCGTATTACCGTTAGTAGCGAAATGAAAGGCTATTTACCCTGGCCGTATCTGGAGCAGGTCTTCAAGCTGAAACGGCACACGACGGTGCGTGGTGTAAGCAGGCGGGAAGTGCGGTATGGATTGACCAGCTTACCACAAGAGCTAGCCAGTGCCAAGCGGCTGTTAGCAATCGCGCGGGCCGAATGGGGTATCGAGAACAGTTTACATTATCGGCGAGATGTAACATTAGGAGAAGATGCCAGCCAGTTACGACGTGGAAACGCACCGCAGGCCAATGCCGTACTCAACAATATAGTGTTAAGTTTAAGTGGTTTAGGTAAGGTTGAGAATGTGGCCGCTGCTCGGCGCGATT
>JBBQZT010000146.1:0-9913 GCA_038207455.1 Chloroflexia bacterium | reverse complement strand
ATTTCATTGATTGTTGCCCCATCGGGAGCCAATAACTGAAAAACAAAACCGTGTGCCGGACGTATATCCGAATATCCGACCTCGCGTAAATGATTATGCAATTCATCTACCAACACTCTCGAAGCCATCAAAAATAGCACTGTCAATTCATAACTTCTATTCGCTTCTGTCAATTTTTATCCTCTTTCAAATAATAGTCGGGTGAGGTTCATATTTTTGCAGCGCACTACCAATGGATGCAGCCATCGGTGTCGCCAAATCACAGCCGAATTGTTAGCAACGCAAAACCACCCACCAAACCCACAATAGTCAACCTACTTGACTATTACAGAGCTATAAGCTATACTTAAAAAGTAGTCAAGCTACTTGACTATCTTACCTCATTTTGGGTAAAGGTCAAGCTGATAAAAATTATGTAACTACTCACCCAGGGAGAAAAGTAAGGGGAAAAAGATTTTTCAGGGGACACCCCTGTACTCCGCACGGGGAGACCCCCGTGACCCCCTGAGTAGTTACAAAATTATATAAGGAGAACAAATTATGGCAGTCATAAGAGCCGAGCAAAGCCCTATCTTTGAGCAAGGTGGCAATTATTTTAGGGGGTTGACCTCCCCTAGTCGTGGCGCAAGCGAACTCGTAACGTGGCAGCTAGAGGTCGCGCCAGAGACCGAAGGGGTGGGCCATTCCCTAGACCACGAAGAAGTTTTCATTATTTTGGAGGGCACACTGACAATTAGAGTAGGTGAAACCGAAAATGAACTTAAAGCGGGTGATGCTATCAGTGTACCAGCCCTTAGCCAAATGGCCGTATCAAACCGAAGTGAGAGGGTAGCCCGCTCGATTGTGTGCGTACCAGTCGGGATACAGGCAGTTATGGCCGACGGTACAGTTGTTGGTACACCACCCTGGGCCAGATAAACCCATCTATCTATAGACCCTTTGTAGGACTGATACTGTCGGCTATCTCATAATTCGTTGTCACGGCCCGCAGGGTTGCAGTGCTTGCGAGGAATCTGTGGCTAAAGTTTCGTTTTCTTAGGGTGTAATTTTGAGCAGCAGATTCCTCCGGGTACCCCCTGTGGGATATTGTCTGTGGGACATTGCTCCGCCAATGGACGTGGTGCATAGTTACCTAAAACAAAAAGCGTTGGACGGCGGTTTCGTTCCAGGCCAAACCAATACCGGGTGCGTCGGAAATAATCGCGTGACCGTTTTCAATGCGGGCTGGCTCTTGCAAAAGCGGACTGGCCCAATCCACGTATTCCAGCCAATGGGCGGTTGGGGTCACGGCCAACAAATGTGCGCTTATTTCCGGGAACAAATGGCACGACATTGGCACACCCGCCGCTTCCGCCAGTGCTGCCGCCCGCAACCAGCCCGTCACCCCGCCGATTTTCTCCACGTCCGGCATCACCAAATCCGAAGCTCCCGCTCCCAGGGACTTGCTCATATCGTGCGTTCCCCACCAGTTTTCGCCAATCTGGATCGGCGTATTGGCTTCAAGCTTGATTTGAGCGTGACCAGCATAATCGTCCGCCGTGACAGGTTCTTCAATCCAATAAAGCCCTTCGTTGTCCAACACCCGCACGCGTCGCAATGCCTCGGACACCGACAACGACTGGTTGTAATCCGACATTAGCAACACGTCTGGCCCGACAGCCTCCCGCACCGACCGCACCACCGCCACGTCAGTGGCTATGTCAGGGTAGCCCAATCGCACCTTGACCGCCCGAAAGCCAGCCGCCACCAACTCCTGAGCTTCGCTGGCCGCCCTGGTTGCCCCGATAATACCCAATCCGCAGCTATTATAAGCGGGTATCGGGCGCGGCTCACCGCCCAACAAACGCACCAAAGGCAATTCGCTGGCCTTTGCCAATGCGTCCCACAACGCCATATCAATCCCCGCCATCGCTATCCCAGTCAAACCTTGCGGCCCTAGCAAACGAAACCGTTTTTGTAGCTTTTGTTCGATAGTAAACGGTGCTACTCCCTCGCCCTTGAGCGTTTCCCCTAAATCAGTTAGCAATTGGGCGACGGGTTTGAGGGCCAGCGGAGTATAACAAAAAACGTAGCTAGAGCCGACGATGCCCTCTGCTGTCTGGATGTCAATCAAAACCAGGGGGGCAGTCGTCACCGTGCCGCCACTGGTTTGCAAAGGTCGTTGCATCGGCACATTCACGGCCCGCGCCCTCAAACCTTGAATAGTCAGTTTTTGCATCATAGTTACATTTTCCTCCTGAAACAACAAAGCGACTTATCACATCAATGGACAAAACCATCGGCTGGCAGAGCAGCCTCCAACAAAATGTCTTGTGGGACATTGCGCGGGAACCCCCTGGGTGTGGTTGCCGCCAATGGACAATTCTAGTCTTTTGTGGGACATTGCTCCGCCAATGGATAATTCTAGTCTTTTGTGGGACATTGCTCCGCCAATGGACAATTCTAGTCTTTTGTGGGACATTGCTCCGCCAATGGACAGATTACGTTTTTGGTACAGACCAACGGTTCAGTTCTAAATCAAATAAATAATTGTTCATCATACCCGCCCGTATAAAACCAGCTTGTTCTGAAAAGACCCCCTCGCACCGATAGCAATAAAAAAGCTCATTCCATTTGCGCTGGGCTTCGGGCAACTCTCGTAACTTTTGTTTGTAGTCCGCCTGGAGATTGGTGTAAGTCCAGTTGGTTAATCTTTTGGTAAGTTTTTTCAGGGGCCAAAACAAAATTAACAAACAGCCCGACTTGCTGAAATAATCGGGTGGCGCATCAGGTTCTTCGATACTCGGTAAAAGGCGGTCAGCCAGGGGCGAAATAGTTATACGTTCGCGTGGTGAAATATTCCAGTTATATGAATTATAGACACCATCTGACCTTTTATCAGGTTGCACTCCCGTAGGTTCGCGTTTTTTGTGTTGGATATAGTAGGTTTGTCCGGCGCATTCTAACGGCTCGGCCTCGGCTTGGGGCGTGGTCGAGAAGCCGTCCGCAACTATAGCACTGACCTTTTCTACCTTGTCGGCCTTGTGACAGTTAGGACACGTGGGCGAATTTTCTAGTATCAACCAACACCGCCTTATACTCCTGAGCCAATTTTGGGTTCCACATCGCCCCCGTCCCGCTTTGCGCCCCGTCCGCCCCTGCTTCGTAATATTCCAGGGCATCGTTTCCGGTCATAATCCCGCCCACCCCCACAATCACGAAATCTCGTGGTGTCAGGCCCAATTCGTTTCGCGCCCGCACCAGCTTCTTAACCATTTCTAGCCCGGCTGGTTTGATAGCCGCCCCGCAGATACCGCTAACTAAGCGTCCCGCGCCCGGCAAGGCTTGCTGACCCGCCCCGTCCAGCACCTTTGCCGGAATAGTGTTGATAGCCGCGATACCCGCCGCCCCGCCTTGCCATGCCGCTTGCACCACTGCCAATACTTTCTCAAAGGTAGGGAGTGAGCCGATTTTTAGCAAAAACGGTAGGCTGTTCAAGCTGGCTTTCAGGCTTTGGGCAATCATACCCACTGCTTCGGCACTTTGGTACAAACTGCCCTCGGCACTCTGGACGTTGGGGCAACTCAAGTTCGCCTCGATTGCGTCTGCCCCCGCCTCGGCTGCCCATTCTGCGGCCTGGGCGAAATCGCGGGCCAGATCAAGTAGCGTTCCGCCGTCCTGCCCACTCCCCACCACGCTTACCACCAACATTTGACCAGGATGCAACGCACTTTTGGCGTGGCCCACATCTTCCCGCCAGACCTGGGGCGCACGGCTCGGCATCCCAAACGAATTGGTAATGCTCAACTGGTCAAGCGGGCCGCTATCGTCGGGAAGCGTTACCAGCGTGGGTTTATCCGGCCCACCCGCCAACAAAATCTCTGGTCGGGCCGCCACCGCCATCACGTTAGGGTAAGGGTGGGAGGGATAGGGCCGTGTGCGTACCGTCTTATAGGTCAAAACATCAAAACCCAAATCGGCGTACAGCTTGATGTAAGCCGCGTTGAGCAATGGCCCGGCTGGAACGCCCAACGTCGAACTGAGCCGCTTGCCCAAAAATACGACTGGCTCAAGCCCGGCGTTGACCTCGGTCAAATCTGGTAACGGCCCGTTGTAGGTTGGCCCGTTTTGGTAATTAGCCTCATACGACTCGCAAATATTATAAGTTGCTTTGCTCATTCTAATCCTTATTTAGTGACCATAACCTCTAGCGCAAACTAATCCACGATAAATAACTTCGCCCCGTTTTTTGTCAACGAGCGATGAGGCTCTGCACCATTTGAGACTTGATAACTTGTGCCTGGCTTTAAGATGAATTGTCTGCCGTCTTGTAATTCGGTGGTCAGTTCCCCTTCTAGCACCAGCAAAACGTGACCCCGACTACACCAATGGTCTGCTTTGTAATCAGGGCTGTACTCTACCATTCTTACCCTAATATTGCCCAATTCAAGGGTTCGCCACCAGGCTTTTCCCGTTTCACCGTGATGTTCCGTAACCGCTACCTTTTCCCAATCCGTAGCACCAAACGGGATTTGCCCAAAATCCATTAAATTCTCCCTCTTCTACCTAGATTGCTACACCTCTCATCCTTGCCCCTGCTTCTTCGTGGCGAATAGCGCAGCTACCAAAACAAATACAAGGGGTATTGCCATTTGTGTTACTTATCCCTATAGCTGTTAAGCCTGCTAGTCTTCATTTTCCGTTGGCACATTGGCAAATAACTCTTTAAGGGGCAACTTGAAATCGGGTAGCACCGTCCCGCCGTCCAGTTCATCTTCCATATTCAGCATTTCCATTAACTGGCTTGGTCGGAAGACAAACACATTTCGTTCGTAAGGGTCAATTGCCCACACCAGCTGCGTGCCAGCTTTCAAATAGTTGCGGGCTTTTTGGGCTATTTCGCTCCAATCGTCAGTATGCGAAATTACTTCAACCGCTAAATCGGGCGCGAAAGGCACTTCTTTATCTATACTTTTCGCCATTCGTTCCTTCGCCACAAACGCCACGTCTGGCTGACATTTGGGTGTACTGCCCCCGACCTTAAAGCTAGTCTGGTCAATAAAAAGCTTGCCTGACCCTCTTGGATAAACATAATCAGCTAAACGCCAATGCAAAATTGAACCTAGTTCGCCGTGTAACGCACTTGCCCTCTGCACGGTTTCTCCGTTTTGCTCAATTATTTGTAAAGCTGGGCCTTCTAAAAGTCCGATTGCCATCTTACTTTCTCCTGACCAAAAAGGCGGCGATAGCGTGCGCTTAGAAGTTGTTCTGCACCCTCGCCTAGTTCGCGCACTATCTCGGCGGCAGGGCGTTCCTGCTCAATCAGGCCCACCGCTTCGCCCGCATAAATATTGACGATACTATAATCCTTTGCGGGCAGAGCTTGTTTGAATTCAGCGTGGGCGGCGGGATTGTCCAGCATCCTGCTTTCGCGCCCATGCCATTGGGACGTAAAATCGTTCTGGAGAGCGCGACCAGGGTTTTGTTCGGGCCAGTCCAGACCCCGAATATTATCAAAAACGTGGGTCAACACGGTATCTGTTTCCCCTGCCCGGATGATGCGTTCCCGCGCCTGGGGTGGAAAAGTGGTTTCGGGGCAGGCCAAAAAGCACGTCCCGACCCATACGCCCTCTGCCCCTGCCGCCAATGCTGCCGCTACCCCACGCGCTGTACCAATTCCGCCCGCAGCCAGCACTGGCACGTTCGGGACTGCCTCAAGTACCGTCTGCAACAGCGGTAACGTGCTGACTTTGCCAGTATGCCCGCCCGCTTCCGTTCCCTGGGCCACAATCAAATCCACACCCAACTCGGCGGCCTGGACTGCTTCCTTCCGTGTATTAACCTGCGTCGCCACCAAAATATTTTCAGCGTGCAAACGGGCTACCTGCTCCGCCGTGATACCAAAGGAAATCGAAACCAGATAGGGCCGCGCTGCGATTGCCGCTTCAAACAAATCGGGCCGCTTTTGCAACACCCAGCCCAATAAGCCGATACCAAACCGCGCCCCGTTTTCGCCCCGCGCCACGGCTGCTTCTCGCTCCACAAAAGCCGCATCCTCGCTACCCACCCCCACCATACCTAGCCCGCCCGCCGCCGTTACCGCGTTTGCCAGCCGTCCCCAGCCCACATTTGCCATCGGTGCACCCACGATGGGATAGCGCAACCCGCATTTTTCGGTCAAAGATGTTTGCAACATCTTTTGCTCTCCTGTATAAACATCAGCAGACAGTTTGACAGCAGACAGCAACACCAGGAATAAAAGGTGTTAGCTATCAGCTGCCTTTGTGGGACATCGCTCCGCCAATGGACAAATCGGCTATCAGCTATCAGCCAGCAGGTTCTAAGCTCAATGCTCGTTGCTCGTGACCTTCTGGTGGGACATTGCGCGGGTACCCCCTGGGTGTGGTTGCCGCCAATGGACTGTTCCGAACCATCGGCTGGCAGAGCAGCCTCCTACAAATTCCCCTGGTTTTCTGTGGGACATTGCTCCGCCAATGGACACTCCCCTTTGTGGGACGTTCAACTTTGGTTTAACCAGCCCTTCAAATCGGCCTGGGATGTAAACGCGGTTTGGGCCTTTAGCAAAGCTTTTAACTGCTCGGCGGAAAGAGTGCTTAGGGTTTGCACCACCTGCGGCTCTAACGCCCCAAAGCGTGTCTCCAGCAGTAGCACCACAGCTTCCTGCAAGCCTTCCAGACGGCCATCTTCCATAGCTAATTCTTCAAAGGGACTTAATAAAGGCATTTTTACCTCCTCCAATACTGCTCGTGCTTCTTGTTTGAATTGCTTCTCGCGCTCCTCTGGCAGCCGCATTATCGGGCTGATGAACCGAAACAACCGCACAATCTCCTCTCGACCCAAACCGCGTGCCAACAGCAACCGCAACACCCGCAGCTTCCAGCCCGCCAGTTCCTCTATTTTATCTTGTCCGCCCAATTCGTGCATCTTTAGTTGCGCCATCACCAGAGCCGCAAAAGGGTTGGGGTCGTTTTCCAGCCGCTCCCAATCCTGCTTATAGTCTAGCAACTTGGCAATCGGGAAGCCAAAATCGTGATAGAAATTCCAATAGCGCACCTCGTAGTGGTTAGGCCGAAAGTTGGGGTTATCGTCAGTGTAAATAACCAGACTTACTACTGGCTCTTTGTAGCGCAGCATCAGCCGCACATTGTACAAAAACAGGCGTTCGGCAAAAGTCGGCTGGTAGTAGCCCTGAATCTCGATATGGATCAGAAAATATCTTTCTTCGCCATTATAGCGGTGTAGCTGCACCAACAAGTCTGTTATCTGAGTACCTTGTTCATCGTCGGCCTGAAGTTGGAGAAGCTCCTTATCCAAAAAGGTAATTTCGCGGTCCCAATCAATATCGTGATGAAAGAGAGGGAAAGAAAAAGCCATAAAGTCAGCCAGATAATCTACAATGGCATCTTTCCAAATCGCGTCTTGAGTTGCCGCCACCTGCTTTGTTCCTCCTTATTTGAATAGTTACAACTTCAAAGCTCATCGTCCGGGGATTGTAAGTGAGCGTTATAATAATCAATCACGGTCTGACCGCCTACCGTTGCCAACACACTAATTGTATTAGGCAAGGGTTGTCGCCAGAGCCATTCGGGTTTGAGCCAGAAGCCCGCGATACTGCTAGAGAAATAGCGGCCCTGTTCGTCTAATGGCATCGCCTGATAATGTCCCTCTGCGTCTAGCTGATAAAAAGCAGCCGTATCGTTGATAGCATCCAGCAGCCAATATTCCGACACGCCGCCCGCTGCATACTCCAGGAACTTATCTTTGTGGTCGCGGTCAACGCTCTCCGGTGACACAATCTCAACCGCTAAATCGGCTGGCCCATTGACAAAGTATTCCCCGATTAGAGTTTCCCGTTGCTTGCTGATAAAAAGCAAATCCGGCGCACGAGCAGAGTTTGGTAATTTCATCAGGAACTTTGGAAAAATGGTTCTTCCCAAATCATTCACACACAAAAACAAATCTACAATCGTGTTTATGAAGCCCAAAAGCTCTTGATGCTTAAAAGTTTCTGGGCTTGACATAACAATATCACCACCCACCCATTCGGCTAAGGTATCTTCGTCGGCCCAGTCCAAAAACTCCGCGTAATTGATATTATGCCCCGACGCTTCCCAACTCGGCGGCGCGTCCCCATTGCTATTCACGACTGGCAGTGGGCCGCTATAAAAACCGTTCGCGCCATTTGGTGAACCTGGCCCTGTTTTATTCGCTTGTTGGCTAAGTGTTTCGGCCATCTTGTATTTCCTTCTACAAGTCCTCACGACGAAATGTAAAATTTGGATCAACTAAACCAACTTGATAATCCCTAAATTTTAGAGGCGGTTTGCTTCCCTTAACCACTGGTTGTTCATCAATTGTTATAACTACTCGATGTTCACCCGGCACAATATTTTTAGGTAACGCTACAATCAGATTACCGTCCTCGGTAACAATAGCGTTGGTCTCAATCGTTCGCATTTTGGGGTCTCCTTTTCTTTTAATCTGCTCTGCGTTTGCGAACTGGCTACCGGGCCTGTTTGCGGTCAGGGCGGCCTCGTTCGTTCGCTTCAGCCAGCAAAAGGCCCAACTCCTGCAAACTCTTGAAATTGTGAGCGGGCAGAAAATCATCTACATATTCGAGCGCGGTTTGAATTCCTTGCGTTAATGGCTGATAGTCGGACATACCCAGGAGCGGGTTGAGCCAGATTAGCCGATACGACAAACGCTGCAACCGCGCCATCGCCTGCCGCAACGTATCCACGCTGCCCCTGTCCCAGCCGTCGCTAATCACAATCACAATCGCGCCGTGTCCCATCACCCGCCGCGCCCACTTGACGTTAAACGTTTGCAGCGACTCCCCAATGCGAGTACCGCCCGCCCAATCCTTGACCGACTTCGATACCGCCAGCAACGCCTCATCCACGTTCTTGCTTTTAAGCTCGTGGGTGATACGAGTCAGGCGCGTCCCGAACACAAAGGTTTCGGTATATTTCAAACCCTGCTTGAGCGAGTGCATAAATTGGAGTAGCAAGCGCGAGTACAAATCCATCGAGCCGCTAATATCGGCAATCACCACGAGCGGACGCGGCTTCCACTTGTGGTCGCGCCAGGACAGTTCGATGGGCATACCCCCATACTTGAGGCTGCGGCGTACTGTGCGTCGCCCGTCCAAACGTCTGCCGTGACGAGACGGAGTAAGGCGGCGGGTCGGGCGTAAACTCAAACTCCAGCGCAATTCGCTCATCAAGCGGCGGGCCTCGGCCAGTTCGTCCGTCGTAAAATCCTGGAAATCCTTGCCCTGCAACACGTCCGACGCGCTATAAGTCTGCTGTTTCTCGCTGTCCGTGTCGTTAGGGTCGCCTTCCTGCTCCTGGTTGCTTTCCACCACTTTTTTAACAGTCTGAGTTTCTTCGCTGCGGCCCTTCTTCTCGTCGTCCAAACCCGCCTCGGAAGTTTGAGGCGGCAAGGGATTTTTCTTATCTTTGTCCGACGCTTCTTTTTTGTCGCCCCAATATTCGGGCGGCACGTCGTTCATACTGCTGTCTAAATCTTCCGGGGTGGGCCAACGTCGCCAAAACATCTGGAAAACATAATCGTAAAGCGGCTGCTCCTCGGCCCGCCGCAACATAATGGCTTTGCCCGCTTCGTAGAAATCCTCTTTGTTCCCAATATTTATAAATTCCAGCGAACGCAACAAATCTATGGTGCGCGTCGGGTTCGCGTCAAGGCCAATCTCACGCAACACCCGGCTGAACAACAAAACGTTATGGAACAGATGGCCCTGGCCTTGCTTTTCGTATTGCTGCCGTAATCGGCGCACTTCCTGGCTAATCATAAGTAGTTATCAGTCTTTGTTATCAGTTAATACCACAATTATTTAAATAAGCGGTAGGCGGCGCGTCCCCGCGCCCGCACCATGAGTAAGCTGGCAACT
>JBBQZT010000145.1:0-10065 GCA_038207455.1 Chloroflexia bacterium | reverse complement strand
TTTTGAGAGCCGCTACACGCTCACGATAGCTAGGGTAAACCAGGTTTTCAGACATGGCCTCTACCGCCACTTGTTTGAAAAATAAGGTCAGATGTAGCTTTTACGTGAGATCCGAGCCCACATTTTGTGTAAAGTCGAGCTTATAGGAAGTCTTGAAAGTAAGCGAAACCAACTCAACGATTATAGTTCAGCCACCCCAAACCCGTGCAACCTTAGTTTGGCAGGGGGTCATCTGGTTTTTGGTGGTTCTGGCGACGCTGCTGCTGGTTGCCAAAGTAATCTTCTCACTCAACATCGTCTGGCAAATTTTTAATTTTCCTTTTCAGACCGACGAGTCCGAAGGTATGATTGTGGCCGAAGTGCATTTGATGGACGGTGGCGCGAACATTTATGCCCAACCTACTACCACCAGTTTTGTATCCGCCCCTTACCCTCCTCTTTACTATTTGCTCAACTGGCCCTTGTTACATTTCGGTGGCCTTAGTTTCAAGCCGGGCCGGGCTATTTCCCTGGTTGCCACCGTGGGCATCGCTTTTTTGTTGTACAAGTTAGTAGCATTAATTAACCAGCAAGCTTTTACTCACAAAAGGGCAGGTGCAGCCTGCCTGGGTGGAGTAGCGGCGGCCTTGTTTTGGGCCACCCTGGGGCTGGTGGCTTTTTGGGGCGACGCGGTAAAGCCAGACATGACCGCCTTGTTTTTCAGTTTGTTAGGGGTGTGGGCGGCGGCAAAATGGGCCAATCGCGGTATAGAGCCGAAAACTTCTCCAGTCAGAAGTTCGGGTCAAGTTTTTGGGCGTGGCCTGCAATTATTCAGAAACGAAGGCTGGCTGTATTTGGCGGCGGTGGCTTTTGCTCTGGCTGTTTTGACCAAACAGACTGCTTTCGCCGGGCCGTCCGCAGTATTGGTATTTGTGCTGTTGCGCCGCCCCTTCGCCGCTCTGCGTTTTGCCGCCGTATGGCTGGTTTTAGGGTTCGGGCCGATGCTGGTAATGAACGTCTTGAGCGATGGCGGCTACTGGTGGCACAATGTTATTGTTCATCAATTGCCCTGGACGTTTGAAAACTACTCAAAATTTATGGGCGGTTTTCTCCAAAGCTACCAGCTTTATGTGTTGCTGGCTCTGGCTTTTGTGGTAAGCTGGCTTTTCAATTTATTGGGAAACTGGGCTGGCTGTCGGCAAAATAATGGTTGGCTGCCAGTGCTGTATTTGGGTAGCAGCACTTTACAAGGGCTTTCGGCGGGGACTTACGGCGGCAACCACAACCATCTTTTGGAGTTGGCGGCGGCAATGTGTATATGTGCCGGGTTAGGGTTGGCTCAGGCGTGGCAGCTATGGCAAAAAGCGAACGCAAAAATCTGGCAAAAAGCGGCCTGGCCGGTGGTGTTAGGGCTGTTGATAGTGCAAAGTGTGGGGCTGTTCGTGGGTGAGGGCCAGGTCAAAACGACTGATTTTCCGGTTTTGGGCAGTGTTGGCCCAGGCGTGCAAATTTTAGAAACTCTGCAAAACCAATTTTATAACCCTGATTGGTTGCGTTTGCAGTACCGCGTCCCGCCAGCCGCCAATACCCAAAATTTAGAAAATGTGCGCGGGCTTCTTGACCACGTTAGCGGCCCAGTTTATAGCGATAATGTTTCTCTGGTACTGCTTGCTCGTAAACCGCTCGTCACCACCGACCCTTTTACCCAAACTCATGCTACTTTTTACGGACGCTGGAACGAAACGGAACTGGTACGGATGATAGCCCAGCAGAAATTCGCGGCCATAGCTGGCAGCAATTTCGACAAACAATGTAGCTTGCCGCCGATTTACTTTTCGCCCGCTATCACCGCCGCCGTCAAGCAGCATTATGCGATAAAATACACCGATGCCGAATGTATTTTCTTGCCAAAATAATTGTAAAGGAGCTAATAAAGACCGATGGATAACTTTACTTTCTTCCAAAAAGAACGTGACCAGTTGATTGCCCAGTATCCGGGCCGTTATGCTTTGATTGTCAAAGGTGAACTGGTCAAAACTTTCGGGGAGTACAAAAACGCGAAGACCGCGATGGAGGAAATGTTCGCGCAGGAAGCCTTGATTGTGCGGCTAGAGGATTTGCCTCGTAGCGAAATCAGCAAGAACCGATTGGTGCTGGATTGGTATTATACCAAATAAAGGTTGGTGTAGCACGCCAAGGGCTGAAACCGTTGGCGCACAATTTTATTACCAGGCCAATCCTTCGGGCGGCAGTTCTAGCTTGAACCAGTAGAACGAGTGCGGCCCAAGCGTCAAGAAGTAGGGCAGTTCGCCAATAGGCGGGAACGGCGTGTTGCCAAACATTTCGATGGGGGTGGCTCCGCGATACCGGCCTAGCTGAAGCTCGACAGGTTGGCAAAAGCGGGACAGATTGTTGACAATCAAGACGTGCTGACCTTCGTACTGGCGGGTGTAAGCTAAGACTTTGGTGTTAGCTGAGTCTAGGAATTTAATGTCGCCGCGCCCGAAGACCGGGTTTTCTTTACGGGTATGAATCATCAGCTTCATCCAGCGTAACAAACTGGAGTGAGTACGCAGTTCGGCTTCGACATTGCGGGCCTGGTAGCCAAAAACCGGATCAGTGATGACTGGGCTGTAGAGCCGGGCTGCGTCAGTGCGCGAAAAACCAGCGTTCCGGTCACTATTCCACTGCATTGGCGTGCGTACCCCGTTCCGGTCTCCCAAAAATATATTGTCGCCCATCCCCATTTCGTCGCCATAATAGATCACTGGCGTGCCGGGCAATGAAAACAGCAGACTATTGACTAATTCTATGCGCCGCCGACTGTTGTCTAGCAGGGGAGCCAGCCGCCTTCGGATACCTATATTGATACGCATTCGCGGGTCGCTTACATACTCCTGGTACATATAATCGCGTTCCTCGTCCGTGACCATCTCCAGGGTCAACTCGTCGTGGTTACGCAAAAAGATACC
Source organism: Chloroflexia bacterium (assembly GCA_038207455.1). GTDB lineage: Bacteria > Chloroflexota > Chloroflexia > Chloroheliales > Chloroheliaceae > JBBQZT01. Next base: position 7,114 of record JBBQZT010000145.1, on the reverse strand, counting down.
CCACTGGCAGTTCGGGGGTATTTCCGGTAGTTGCTCGATAATATCTACAATCGGACGGCGTTCCTCGCGTCGGATAGCCATAAAAATACGCGGCATCAAGGGAAAGTTGAAGGACATATGGAACTCGTCGTCGTTGCCAAAGTAAGGTAACAAGTCGGTGGGCCACTGGTTAGCCTCAGCCAGCAGAACGCGCCCAGTATAATGCTGATCCATATAGGTGCGGATTTGCTTCAAATAAGCGTGAGTTTCGGGCAAGTTTTCACAGTTTGTACCTTCGCGCTCGAACAAATATGGCACCGCGTCGGCCCGAAAGCCATCAATCCCCGTATCCAGCCAAAAACGCATGACTCTCAGCATTTCCTTACGCACGGCAGGGTTGTCGAAATTGAGGTCGGGCTGATGGCTAAAAAAGCGATGCCAATAATACTGCTTTGCCACTGGATCCCAAGACCAGTTAGAAGTTTCGGTATCGGTGAAAATGATGCGGGCATCTTCGTAGCGTTTGTCGCTATCGCTCCAAACATAATAATTGCGTTTGATGGGGTCGGTGGAATGACGGGCTTCTTGAAACCAGGAATGCTGGTCGGAGGTGTGGTTCAGTACCAAATCGGACAGTACCCGGATCCCGCGTTTGTGGGCAGCTTTCAGAAACTGCCGGAAGTCGGAAATCGTACCGTAGTCAGGGTGAACGGTGTAGTAGTCGGAAATGTCGTAACCATCGTCCCGCAACGGCGATTTGTAGAAGGGCAGCAGCCAGATACAATTGATGCCCAAATCCTCCAGATAATCCAGTTTTTCGGTCAGGCCGCGAAAATCACCTACCCCGTCTTCGTTGCTATCATAAAAAGCCTTGACGTGAAGCTCATAAATTATGGCATCTTTATACCAATCGTTAGTATTGCTCATTTTTCCTCTAATTAGCTAAATATCTAGCAGTCGCTAGAAAGTTCGACTATCAATATTCGTTCCAGAAAACCCAGGCCCACCGCCCAGCCAGGCAAGCGTAACTACAAGCGCGAATGGTACGAATGGTAATGGTAAAAGAAGATAGGCTGCTTGTCAAGCCCAAAAGTCGTCATCGTTAATTTTGATAACGTATGGAAGGCTAAGAGTTGGTAAGGAACAAATGCGCTCGATTGATTGGCAGTGTGGCAATTGTGGTTGTGACGATGCCAACCATTTCACCCGCTCTGGTCGTTATCAGCATAGCCTGGAAACGGGCTGGGGTTAGCGGTTTGCGTGTGCCGATGCTGGAATGCCAAAAGTATCAGCAGATGTAGTAGTCCATTGGGCCATTTTAGAGAAATTCAAACGTTTCTGGCTGGATTTAGATCAAAAGGTGTTGTTTGGGACGGGCTTGGGTCAGAGTTTACGTCAACTTAGCCAGGCATGGAGTAGCCTCATCGGAGGCAGCGTCGGTTTACGTACCATCAACGCCGTCAAGAAACTGATTGAGGCACCTTACCTATAAGCGCGGTACCGGGCGTGCTGCAACTGGATAGCATCTGGTTAAGCTTACAAACTCAAGCCGACAATGTTGAAACAATCAAGCTGGATAAGCGTGGACGCAAACGCCAGCTACGCGCTGGCAAGCGGATGGTAGTGGTGGTAGCCCCCGGTTTGCGAAGCGATGGGAGTGGCCGGAGGCAATTACTGGATTGGCAGTTGGTGGCAAACCAGTCAAAACCTCTTTTTCCAACACCTGAGCCTATCAAACCCTTAGCGAAGGATACGTTATCCTAACTCTTTCAAGCTTGACAGGGCCGAAGGCTTATGCTAGTATCGTTGACATAAAATGTTACACACGGTGTAAACTTTAGTGCTAATCAAGCTATACACACTTAGTGTCAATCTTCAAAGCATTCCTTATAAAGACTGTTGGGGCAGCCCAGAGACAGGCTAAGGGGTGATGGGAACCAGTGAGCAATTTGAAAACTCAAGCCCGTGCGGGGGAAGTGGAAGAACCTGCTGCCGATGACCCTGCCAAAGCTTTTGCAGTAGTCCCTAGCCAGGCCAAAGTCTTACGCGGCAGACCGCCAGGCCGTCCCCGTAAAGAAAGTCTGGTAGAGAGTAGCCAGTCAGAGAATTTTAGCCCGGAAGCTGGGGTTGCGGCTGACTCGTCGCTCTCACCACGCCAGGTTAGTGAACGGATAGGCAGAGCGGGCCGGAGTCATCAGACTTCCAGCCGGGCTAATAACGACAAACCAATTTTTACCCTGAGCGTGGCTGCCGAGATTTTGCATCTGCACCCGCGCACTTTGCGTATCTACGAGGAACACGATCTGGTAGTGCCGACGCGCACCCAAACCAACCGCCGCCGTTACTCTCAAAACGACATCAAGAAATTCCAGTTTATTCAATATCTGACGCGGGAACGGGGAGTTAATTTGAGTGGGGTCACAATAATTTTGGAGCTTTTGGAAGAAATCCGCAAAACAGTTACTGACCCCGTTCGCCACGTTTTCCCTGAGTATGGGGAAAGCGAAGGTTTTCCTTTGTTGTAATAAATCAGTCTATCACACGTCGTTGGTTTTACATAAGAGTATAGTTTTAGGATAAACATGGAAGCAATCATAGGTCAATTACTGATAGTGGTAGCCCTGGTAGCTTTGGGTAGTGGCGGACGCGCCCTGAAAATCTTTTCCCCCGAATATTCGATATTGCTCAACAATATCGCCACCTATTTTGCGATACCAGCCCTGGTTTTTTTGAATATCCAGTCGTCGCACGAACAAGCTATTACCCCTGACTTGCTGAAAGTTCCCGTAATCGCCTACCTGACCATTTTAATTTCTGGTGTGTTTGCCTTTTTTTCGGGTCGCATTCTAAAATTGCCTCGCAAACAGATGGGTGCGTATCTGCTGACCTCGATGTTTGGTAGCACCGCTTTCGTGGGTCTGCCCATTCTAACGGCTGTTACTGGCAATAAAACCCAGGTGCAGCATTCTTTTTATAGTGAGTTGGGCAGTCTGGTACTGCTAGTGACAATCGGGATTGTGATTGCTTCCTTTTACGGCGAAGGCTCAAAATTCGGCTGGCAAAACTTGTTGGCTATCCCGCGCTCCGGCCCGTTTGTAGCGATGGTGCTGGCTCTGCTTTTTTATGATGATACAATACCCAAGCCCATTACCGATATTTTACGTATTATTAGCGGCTCGACCTTGTTTATCATGATGTTTTCGCTCGGTATCACCATTGTGTGGAAAGATATTCGCCGCCATTTGGTACCTGTTTTGGCTATCAATTTTATCAAGTTGATACTTGCGCCCCTGATTGGCCTCGTTCTGGCGCGTCTATTGGGAGTTGGCCCCCGCGAGACTTACGTGATTGTGATAGACTCGGCCACCCCTTCGGTTATTTTTTGCCTGGGTTATGCGGCGCAATACAAGTTGGATGCGGAATTTGCCAGCGAAGCCGTTTTCAGTAGCTTTTTCTTTTGCCTTTTAACCATCCCCTTTGTATCCCTATTCGTGCCACCGTTTTCGTAGTGCTATAATAGACTATGTGGCAGAAAAGCTTTTGAAATCTAGTTAGTTAGGCGGAGGCGGCGCGATGATTGTCCTGCTACTACCTCTGGCTTTTGCCCCCGCCCTTTTTTGGATGTGGTGGTATTATCGCCAGGACGTTTACGAAAAAGAGCCAAAACGTCTGCTGGCTTTGGTTTTCCTACTGGCAATGCCGTTTTCGGTGCTGACCGGCTTGTTTGAATATACGTTAGACGGGGGCAAAGGCCAGCTTTCCGAAAACCCTAATTTTGTGGTCTCTGCCCTTTTTTATTTGCTGGTGGTGGCGGTAGTGGAGGAACTTGCCAAGTTTATCGTAGTGGCAACCGTAGCTTACCCCAACCGCGAATTTAACGAGCAAATGGACGGTATCATCTACACGGTAGCCGCTGCTTTGGGTTTCGCCAGCTTTGAAAATGTTTTTTATCTGCTTGACCAGGGGCCGTTGATAATTTTACTGCGTGGCCCGGTCAGCACGCTCGGTCACGTCTTGTTTTCGGCGATGTGGGGCGCAGCATTAGGGTTGGCCCGTTTTGAACCGCAGCGTCGCCGCCGTATCCGAATGGTCGGGCGCGGTTTGGTTTGGGCCATCTTGACGCACGGAGTTTTTGATATTTTAATCGCGTTGGGACGTTTTGAGGTCTGGCTATCGGTTAGTGCAGTTTTGTTTGTGGTGCTATTGTACTGGCTGGTATCGCGCCAGATTGCTTACGCCCTTAATTTATCCCAGTTCAAACCTCATCAACCAGCCCGTTTGCTGCGTCACTTGCAAGACACCGCCGCTCACCCGCCAGTTTATGTTCCCAACCCCAACTCCTATCGTTTCAACCGTGCTGGTACTGATACCAGCCCAATCAATCTGCCATCTGCCGAACCCCCGGCTGACCCAAATTCCAATGAGTGAGATCAACACCTGGGGCTACCAGATAAATTGGTATCGGCGGGTAATTATGATATAATTTCAAAGATAAATAAAAATACAAAAAGCTGTTTGCGGCCCGAAGTTGCCGCGAACCAGGCAACCCTTACAAAAGGTTGGGTTGGAAGCAAAGAAGGTTGGAATAAAAACTCGAATGAAAGTTAGTACAAAGAAAATGGGCCTGGCCCTGGTTTTGCTGTTGAGTTTGACGCTGTTGGCGGCGTGTGGCTCTACTCCCGACCCCATCCAGGTCAACAACGATTATACCGTGCCAGTTTATAACAACAACGGCGTGACTGTTACAGAGTTTTCACAATTGGCAAATGATAATAACTTCCGAAGCAAGGTTTTGGTGCAAGATGCCAATACTGGCCCGTCCGATTTGAAAGTTTTTGCCACCAGTGCTGACTTGAACGCGGTCAAGACTTTTTACTCCACCGAGATGCCGAAGCGGGGCTGGAATGACCGTAGCGGTGCGGTGATCGATGCGACGGCTCTTGGTAGTGAAGGCTGGGTGTTGGGCTTCGAGAAAAGCAACGGTGCCAACCCGCCCGTTACTCATGTGGTCGGATTGTATATGTTTACCCCGAACAGCCCGGCCTTGAAAGATTTTAAGGGTGCGTTGCCGCCGAACAACCAAAATGTTTTGTTGCAGATTACCGGAAGCAGCGCGAAGTAAGCCACGCAAATCGTTGTGAGCAACGAAAGGTGACAATTATGCCCGACTCTAACGGTTCTGGCCCCAATCCTAACTATCCGAATGGCTACCCTCCTCCCCCTCTGCCGGGAACGGGTAGCTATCCACCGCCAGCGTCTGGAACGGGCAATTATCCACCACCAGCAAATTACCCACCTCCACCGGGAACGGGCAATTATCCGCCTCCCGCTAATCAAACTGGGAGCTATCCGCCTCCAGCGTCTGGAACGGGCAATTACCCTCCGCCAGCTTATCAAACCGGGCAATATTATGGTGGCCCGCCCCCCCCCAACCAGTATGGCAACCAGCCGCCTGCTCCCAAAAGAAGTAGGACGGGTTTGTGGGCCGGAATTGGCGTGGGTTTAGTGGCTTTGATAGCGGCAGTGGTTTTGGTGCTGGTGTTGGTAGTCAAACCGGGCGGCAATAACAGCACAACGACAGCAGTAGTGGCGGATGTCGCAACGGCTACTATCACAGCGCAACCCGTTACTACTTCCGCGCCAACTGCTCAGACTACTACCGCAGCCTTAGCTACCACTGGTATAGCCACCCAACCCGCTACTATTGTCGCCCCAACCACTGCTATCGCCGCTTCAACCAGCGTAGCTACTACTGTCAAAGCGGCCACTACCAGCGTAGCTACCACTGTCAAAGCGGCCACTACGACCAGTGTTGCTACCACTAGCAAAGCGACCATTACGACGGCGGCCAGCCAAACGACTGCGGCAGCCCCAACCGGATTAGCTTTTTTGCAAAGCTACCCTGGCGCGAAGAAGCTAACGGTTGACCCGACTATCAAAGACATCTTTGCCCAAAGCATCGCCAGCAGTGCGGGTCTGGATGCAAGCAATGTCAACATCGAGTTTTATACCACGCCCGACGACCAGACCAAGATTTTCAAAACCTTCCAGGATACGGCCAAGAGCAAAAATCTTGTAACTCAGGTTCAAGATGACAACAATACCCAATCGCTTATCATTGCCGATGCCAAAACCAAAGATTTCGGGGCTGTCGTCGTAATTCCCGCAGACCAGGCAGACTTGCTAATCGGCAGCGATACGAGCGGCGGTACGATTTTCGTAGTGATTACGGGCAAACTTAATTCTTGAAATACTGTAACTATGCACAGGGTTAAGGGAAACTTCCCTTACGGGGCTAGGGGTGTCCCCTAAAATCTTTTTTGTATTTGGCTGAATAGTTCCGAAAAACTAAAGGAGAACAAGCGAGATGGCCGACGTTAAATGTCAGATTTCCGGTACAGTTTGGCAGGTTTTAGTAGAAGTGGGGCAGGACGTGAGTGAGGAAGAAGATTTGCTTATTCTGGAGAGCATGAAGATGGAAATTCCGGTCAGTGCGCCCCAAGATGGCAAAGTCAGCGAGATTTTGGTGCAGCCCGGTCAGCCCGTCCAGGAAGGCCAGGTTCTGGTCAAACTCAATTAGCTTAAAACTTTGGCATTGTCACCCTGAGCGGAGGCTTTGCGTAGTCGAAGGGTCTGTTGCTAAAAATCCGCGCCTACTGAAAACAAAACCTTAGCTGCTTCGCAAGCTTCCTCACTCCGCAACCCTACGGGCTGAGACAAGACCTGGATATTTACAAATCTTCAAAGGAGCAGATTCTAAATTGATTAAACGTGTTCTGATTGCCAATCGTGGCGAGATTGCGCGGCGCATTATTCGGACTTGCCGCAAGCTAGATATTGAAACCGTAGCCGTGCATAGCGATGTTGATATGAACGCGGCTTTTGTGCGCGAAGCCGACTACGCTGTGCTGATTGGTATGGCCCAGCCCCACGCCAGTTATTTGAATATCGAAGCGGTTTTGGGGGCGGCGGAACAAAGCGAGGCCGACGCTATTCACCCTGGCTACGGTTTTTTGGCCGAAAACGCTACCTTTGCCAGCCGTTGTCAGGAAATGGGTCTGATTTTTGTTGGCCCGTCACCCCAGGCAATCGCAGCGATGGGCGATAAGATTGCGGCCCGCCAGAAGATGCACGA
>JBBQZT010000144.1:0-10347 GCA_038207455.1 Chloroflexia bacterium | reverse complement strand
CCCCACTGCTGCTACTATCACCGTTGAGGCATTTAGCGTCACCCAGAGATACGGTGTCATTTGTCAAGTGCCAATTTCAGGCACTTTGCTACTTTTACAACTGAATAGCTTAAACTGCTGGTTTTCATTCACGAAGCTTTTGCTAGTTGCTCCGTTTGCTTTTTGGTGGCATAGTCTAGGTCGAACTCTTTGCCACTTTTTACCACCGCACACGCCAAGTGTACCAGTTTGCGAGCAGCCGCTATCCGGGCTACTTTCATTGGTTTCCCGGCTGCCCTTAATTTGTCATAAAACGCCTTGACTATCGCATTCCAACGTGACGCACTCATCGCCGCCATGTATAACGCCCCACGTAATAAAGGGTGACCACTATGCCCAATTTGGGCGTGACCGCGAAGGCTGGTGCCACTGCTCCGTTCGGTGGGAGCCAGCCCCGCGTACTGCACCAGCTGTTCGGCCTTAGCACAGGTGCTAAAATTGAGGGTGGCTACTACCAACCAGCAGGCGGTTAGCGGCCCCACGCCCGGAATAGTTTGCAGGAGAGTAATGGATTTGGACCAAGCTTTGTCTTGCTTAACTACTTCCTCAATCTCTTTGTCCACGTCTGTAAGTTGCTGGCTGAAAGTCTCAATTAAGGCTTGCATTTTCTCCCCCACTGCTGCTACTATCACCGTTGAGGCATTTAGGGCGTGCAGCTGGTTTTTGACCGTCTTACGTAATTCGAGCAGACTGTGGCGATGCTGCAACCGCTGTTGGAGTTCATGGTAAATCTGAGGCGGCGGTGACCACCTTTGAGGCACCAAAGCCTCGGCCAACTGTACCAGCATTTGAGCATCCAGCGCGTCGGTTTTAGGGCGACGCAACTGGGCGCGAGCAAAATGGTGAGCCTGGTTTGGATTAATCACACTGACGGCAAAACCTTGAGTGTGGAGAAAGATGGCAAGACCAATCCAATAAGTGGAAGTAGCTTCCATTACCACCAGGGTGGCTGATGGTGCCAAGCCTTTGGTCAAAAGTAACTGCTCGAATTTCTCAAAACCAGCCGGAGTTTGCTGGTAAGACAGAGCCGCTTCGGGTTTGATTTTGGTGGCAGCGGGTTTGGTTAGTAGCAGGCGCGAAGCGGTAAAGGTTTGAGCCGCGATGTCCACTCCCACCATTTGCTGATAAATGGGTTTGGTTTCTTGCTCGGATTTGGTTTGAGCCGTAGTCATAGCAGCCTCCTAAAAGTTGGCGATTAAAAACCCTAAATAAAATGAGCAGTAGCGGGAACAACTATAATCTAACCTCGTGATGCGTGGTCGGCTGGGCCGCCACTGGATACGGTTCAGATTTAAGGTTGTTCAAAATGAAGGGGGTCACTCTCTGGGACGCGGTCAAGACTACTGCCGCTGGGTACCTGCGACCTCACCTTCACTTGAACTACTTACTACTTTTCTATTATACGAGGGTACCCGGTACCGAAAGTGGCAAGACTGCCTGGGACAGCTTGCAAACTTTGGCGGAGACTTGCCGCAAATTGGGTATCAGTTTTTACCGCTATATCCATAGTCGTTTAACCAAATCCGACGAGGTAGCAGCTTTGGCTACCGTGATACGCGCACGCGCCCTTGAGTTAAATCTAAGTGGGAGTTGGGCCACGCTTTAGCTCTCCCCGCTTTTTTGAGAAGATACCCTCTGTTTATCTTTGGTTTTATCGGCAAGCTTTATGCTATAGGTGTAGTGATAAATAAACAACTAATATCTAAAAGCTAAGTAACTATATAAAGGAAAGGAGGTTTTGGTTATGGATAAGACAATAAACCAAGCTGATGAAACTAACTTGTTGCCCCCACCGAAGACAACTTTTGATTGGGAACAGGACTTAACCGAGTGGCGTTTGCAGGGCATCGAGCAATTGCGCCAGGAATTGCCGGGATATACACCCACTACCACTGGAGCGGGTTACGACCCTACTAACACGGAAAATTCAAAAACGCGAAAATATTTTGGGAACACTTCAAGCTGTGACGAACGTTCCCAGGGTTACACCTTCAAGAGCGATACAGCTTTTGTGATGAGTCGGCATGAAACGGAGTAACCGATTTTGCCTTAAAGACACAAAAACATAAAAGGAGAATCTTAGCAATGGAAACGACAGAAATGGAAACGACAGAAAATAGACCCGACCGCACGGGCCGCCTTTTACACGGAGTTTTGGAGACCTTTAATTTAGACCAAGTGATTGATTGGTTGCATAACGAAGCCGAATACCGCGATAAAGGTCACAACGCGCTGGTACTGACCAAAGACGCGACGCTGCGAACCGTAGTGGTGTGCATCGGGAAAGACCACCGTTTGCACGAGCATCACGCGCCCGGCCCATTTACCTTGACGATGTTACGTGGTCGTATTCGCTTCGTGCTAGAACCGCACGGCGAGAATATTGCGACTGAGTTGGGTCAAGGCCAGCTGCTGGTGTTAGAGGAACCACGTTTGCACGAAGTCGTAGCTTTAGAGGAAAGTACCTTTTTGCTGACTATTGATAATTTTAATGGACGGGCCAACAAAATAAGCCAGGGCGAAGATATTACGGTGGCTTGATTTATGCTACGTTAGGTAAAGCTTTGGATTATCATCTGACCTTTCCCACTGGCTTTACCCACACAAATTGTGAATATTTTTTCAGTCTGAGTGAGCATCGCCAATGGGTTTGGTAACAAGTTGGAGGTGAACACAAATGACCGATCCCGCACACGGCTTCCCAGCCTGGATTCGCGTGACTCATTGGATAAACTTTTTACTAATAGGCTTCGTTATCCGGGCGGGCATCCAAATCCTGGCCGCTTATCCACGCCTCTATTGGAATGACCACTGTATCCCAGGTACCGAATGGGTCAAATTCACCAAAAAAGTGATCGATCCGACACACCCCTGGATAGCAAGAGAACAGGAAGAAGACTGGTCTCCGTGGATTGCTCAACCGGGCAACAACCTGGGTCTTGGGCGGCATTGGCACTTTGCCGCGGTTGGATTCTGGGTACTCAATGGCCTGGTCTATGTCGTCCTGCTCTTCGCCAGTGGTGCCTGGACCCGTCTCATTCCCACCTCCTGGTCTATTGTGCCGGAGTCCTGGCATACGTTTACCGAGTATGCAACCTTCCACCTGCCCTCAGCCGCGGCATTCAACCCGTTCGACCCGCTCCAGCAGCTTGCCTATGCAGGCGTGATTTTCGCACTCGCGCCCTTCTTGATCCTCACTGGAGCTGCTCAATCCCCCGCTGTCGAAGCGCGGTTCCCCTGGTATGCGCGGCTCTTCGGCGGGCGCCAAACCGCTCGTAGCCTGCACTTCATCGGACTGGTGGCCTTCCTGGTATTTATCGTTATACACATAATGCTGGTTGTGCTAACGGGATTTGGGGAAAACATGGGCAACATAGTGTTCGGTCAGCATGACCACGATCAGGGGCTGGCTATCGCGATTGGCCTGGGAATAATTGCCTTTAGCGTCCTTATCTGGGGTCTGACGACATGGTATTCCAGGCGTTCGCCCCGCACGGTGCAGCACATCTTAGGTGCTATAATCCGGCCCGGCCTTCGGACGCTCTCGTTCCGGCTGCGTTCCCGGCAGACATACCGCCCCGACGAAATCTCCCCGACCCTGCTCTTGAACGGCTACCCGCCCGAAGCTGAAGAGTACAAGCAACTGGTCGAGGGAGATTTCAAGAATTGGACACTGGAGATAACAGGCCTGGTAGATAATCCCATGCACTTCACATTGACCGACTTGCAGAGCTTGCCCAAACAGACGCAAATAACCAAGCACCACTGTATCCAGGGTTGGACCGGGGTAGCGGAGTGGGGCGGGGTTTCGCTCAGTGAAGTTCTCAATCGCTGTCATCCCAAGGCGGGCGCGCGCTACATAATGTTCGTCTCATACCAACTGGATGCAAAAGGTCGCCCATTCCACGAATCGCTTCCAATTGAGATGGCCCGGCTCCCACAGACTATACTGGCGTATGAGATGAACTACCAGGCATTGAGCGTTCCGCACGGCGCACCGCTGCGGTTGCGAGTGGAAACGCAGCTGGGCTTCAAGATGGTGAAGTGGCTGCGCTACATCGAGTTTATTGAGAACTACAGCCAGTACGGGGATGGGCAGGGTGGCTCACGGGAAGACATCCAGAACTTCGAAGCGGTAGTTAGTGTCTGAGGTTTCGCCTCATAAAATCGCCGCTAGGCTGCGAAGCCGCCATTATAGGCGAAGTACAGGCCGAGCCAGCCGCGATGGTATTCCTGCATACCGACATCGGTGGCACCCGCGTTCTCGATATGCTGGTGGGCGACCCTCTGCCTCGAATATGCTGAGTGCTGGCAAATGCTTAAAAGGCTATACCTGAGCAAGCGTAGCACCTACACCAGCCTCAAACGCCTTCAACTCGCCCCAAAACGATTGATTGATTTGTAAGTGACCAAGGTTACAGTTATAATTGCTTTCCAAAAGGAGGGACAGCAATGTCTGTAACCGAAAATCTGCAAACCACGAGGCCAGCCGAAGTTTTGGCACGGTTAAAGCCGCTTTACACGCTGGTCAACGAGCCGGATGTAATTAAGTTTTTAGTCGAGAACCCGGAGCTGGGGCCATTCCTGGAAACAACCCGCTCAAAATTGGCCGAATATTTCCCCGCGGCTACTTTTGCCTTAGAATTTGTGGCCGATTATGAAGTCCCCGATTGGTTTACCTTGTTTGTTAAGGTGAATCACAATTACCAGCCCGACGAAAGAATGGAACGCCGCGACAAATTTTATTTTGATTGGTGGCTAGATTTTTCGCACCTTTATTCAGCTAAGGTAGCACTCTGGATTTAGCTTATGTTTGAATGGTCTGATTTTTTGTCGGTAGCCGAAGACTTAGTGGTGCAAGCCCAATTGCCCGATTGTGAAAAGCCGGAAGCTCTTTTACGCAGTGCGATTAGCCGGGCCTATTATGCCGCCTTTATCGTACTCAGGAATTACCTGCGCGACGTTGAACATAACCCCAATGTTAGCAGTTCTTTTGCCGATTTGATACGGGTACATACTATTGTACGCTCCGAATTGGAGAGAAGCCCCAAAAGGGTACATTGGTGGGCAGCTGATTTGATGCGGCGAATGCGCACTCTACGCAACCGGGCCGATTACGACAATGATTATAGCAGTGCAGCCGGGTTATTAGCCGATGCAACCCGTATCACAAAAGATGCCGGAGCCATTATTAAGCAATTCGCCTAAAATTGCCTTTCGCACCGACATCGGTGGCACGCGCGTCCTCGATATGCTAGTTGGCAACCCTTTGCTTCTTATATGCTGAACTGACCACAAGCAAAGCAAAAAACCTTTTCAGAACTTTTACCTCTGTTGTATCATCTCAAAAAGTCGGAGAATTACCCCAGCCGCTAGATAATCAGGTATAATCCAGCTATGCCAGCTAACTTTGATCCGACTACAATCCAAGACCCTATTTTGCGCCAAGCCTTCTTGTTTTTGTTGAACATGGTCGAAAAGCTCACACTTAAAAACCAAACCTTGCGCGAAGAAAATCAGGCTTTGCGTGACGAGATTAATCATCTTAAAGGTGAGCAAGCCAAACCTAAAATATTGCCCAGCCATAAGCCGGGCGATATTTCTAGTGAAAAAGAACGGCGCGTACCAAGAACCCGACCAGCTAAACACACCCGCCATTACCAAACCATTGACCGCATTGAGCTTTTGCGCTTGGATAAAGCCAGCTTGCCCACCGATGCCGTAAGTAAGGGTTATGAGGAATGCACGGTCACGGATATAAGTTTCCAACGCGAGACTGGGTGCTTTCGGCGCGAAAAATATTACAGCCCTAGTTTGCACCAAACTTTTTTAGCCGACTTGCCTGCTGGTTACACGCAGGGTCAGTACGGCTCTGCTGTGCATACTTTGGTGGTGAGCCTTTACGCCCAGAGCGGGAGGAGCGAGCCTAAAATCCAGCAACTGCTGGGTGAGTTGGGGTGCCAATCTCGGCTGGCCTTATTTCTAACTGGCTGACCCATCAAACTGAGGAGTTTGTGGCTGAAAGTCACTCGGTGTGGGAAGCGGGCCTTGCCAGCAGTGCCTGGCAACAACTCGATGATACCAGCACACGGGTGAACGGTACCAATCAAGCTTGTCTGGTCATTTGCAACCCGCTTTACACCTACTACCAGACTAACCCGACCAAGCAGCGGCTGAGTGTACTGCGGGTCTGGTTGGGTGGGGAGATACGCTACCGCTACAACGAAGAAGCCCGCGCATTTTTGGCGGCTTGGCAAGTGAGTACCAAATGGATAGGGCAGTTGGCTCGCGGGTAGCCGAGTGAGCAGGGCGATTTGAGCGAAGCTGAGTTTAAGGAGTGGTTGGCCCAGCACTTGCCCCAATTGTCGCCGCAGCCTAAGCGTCAGAGTCGTTACGCTTTGGGACTGGCGTACTACCACGCCCAAAGCTTGTGGCCCGTCGTGGAACTGTTGGTAGGGGACGATGCGCCCCAATGGGAATGGCTGGCTGCCGAAGTTAGTGCTTGTTGGATACACGTGGGTAGGCATTACAAAAAGCTCTGTCCCACTACAGCCTACTTCCGCCAAGGGCTGGCGGTTTTCCAGACTAAATTTTGGGACTACTACCGCCAGTTGTTGGGCTACAAAGGGTGTCCCAATCCAAAAGCCACCGAGCGGTTGCGAGCGGAATTTGAGCAATTGTGTGTGGGTAAGGTCAAAACTGGTTACACTGAGTTGGATAAGCGGATTGCCCAAACTTATGCCCAACGCGAGCAACTTTTGACGGTACTGGTACACCCGGAGCTTCCTTTGCACAACAATGCTAGTGAGTTGGGAGCCAGGCAAGGGGTACGCAAACGAGATGTCAGTTTTGGCCCACGCACCGAGCGTGGCAAAACCGCCTGGGATAGTTTGCAAACTTTGGCGGAAACCTCACCCAAAGATACGGTGTCGTTTGTCAAGTACCAATTTCAAGGTATTCGCCACTTTAACACCTGAATAGTTGAAATTGGCTGGCTCACGAAGCTTTTGCTAGATGTGTCGCTTGCTTATTCAGCGCATATTCCAGATCGAACGCTTTGCCGCTTTTTACCACCGCAAAAGCCAAGTGAATCAGTTTCCGAGTCGCCGCTATCCGGGCTACCTTCATTGGTTTACCGGCGGCCCGCAGTTTATCATAAAACGCCTTGACTACTGCATTCCAACGCGAGGCACTCATTGCTGCCATATACATAGCCCCTCGTAATAGCGGGGGGTACCCTGTGGGTGCGCTATGCCCGATTTGGGCGTGACCGCGGATGCTGCTGCCACTGCTTCGCTCAGTCGGAGCCAGTCCCGCATACTGCACCAATTGTTCGGCCTTGCTACAGGTACTGAAATTCAGGGTGGCGACTACCAGCCAACAAGCGGTTAGAGGTTCTACACCGGGAATGGTTTGCAGGAGGGTAATGGATTTAGCCCATGCCTTATCTTGCTTGATTACTTCCTCAATTTCTTTATCCACGTCTGTGAGTTGCTGGCTGAAAGTATCAATCAAACTCTGCATTTTCTCGCGCACTGCTTCTACAATTACCGTCGAAGCGTTTAAGGCCACCCAGGGGGTACCCGATTGGTTCTTAACGGTTTTACGTAATTCGAGCAGACTGTGGCGATGCTGCAAACGCTGTTGCAGTTCATGGTAAATCTGGGGTGGCGGAGACCACGTTTTTGGCACTAAAGCTTCGGCCAAATGCACCAGCATTTGAGCATCCAGTGCGTCGGTTTTAGGACGGCGTAGCTGGGCGCGGGCAAAATGGTGGGCCTGGTTTGGATTGATGACACTGACGGCAAAACCTTGGGTGTGTAGAAAGATAACCAAACCAATCCAGTAGGTGGAAGTAGCTTCCATCACCACCAAAGTAGTTGGAGGTGCAAAGCCTTTGGCTCTCAGTAGTTGCTCGAATTTCTCAAAACCGACCGGGGTTTGAGGGAAAGTCAGCGCCACTTCAGGTTAGTTTTGGCGGCCTCAGCTTTTGCCAGTACCAGGCGCGAGGCGGTAAAGCTTTGAGCGGCGATGTCTACCCCGACCATTTGCTGATAATGATAAACGGATTTGGTTTCTTGCTCGGATTTGGTTTGAGCCGTAGTCATAGCAGCCTCCTAAAAGCTGGTAATTAAAAACACCTAAATAAAATGAGCAGCAGCGGGAACAACTATAATCTAACCTCGTGATGCGTGGTCAGCAAAGCCGCCACTGGTGGGTGACGGTTCAGATTTAAGGTTGTTCAAAATGAAGGGGGCCAGTCTTTGGGACGCGGTCAAGATTACTGCCGCTGGGTACCTGCGGCCTCCCTTTCACTTGAACTACTACGCTCTTATTATACGAGGGTACCCGAAGTTGAGTATTAGTTTTTAACGTTATATCCATGCTCGTTTGACCAAATCCCACGAGGTTGCACCTTTGGCTACCTTGATAAAAACACGTGCTAATAAGTTAAACCTAAGCGGGAGTTGGGCTAATTGTTAGCGTACCCCGCTTTTTTGAAATGATACGTCTGGTAGCTCTACTTTAGCGAATGGCGTTCCTTCCTGCTATTTATGTCCATGCTTCAATTACTTCGTTTTACGTGATTGAAAATTTCAGCTTTTGTGTCAAGCTGCAAAATTTATAGCTAAATTGGGTAGATTCACCCATATACTTTTTACAAAACATATGGCATAATTACATCAGAGGTTTTCAAATGTGAATATTGGCTTTGCGGACACCTGCACACTAGAGTAATAAGGTTGAACCTTGATTTTAACGTGCCGTTACAAACTTTCGGGTAAACCAGGCAGAAAATGCAGGCAAAAGGTAGTAGCAAATCTAGTATAAGTTCCAGAGATTTTTACGCTATACAAAATAAGGTGAGACAAAATGCAGATATTGAATTTCTCGCACCCCCTAACTAATCCTCAGATTAGTCAGATCGAGAACCTTACTCAATTAAAGACAGAAGCTGTGCGCGATGTGAAAGTGCAGTTTGATGTTGCTCAGGATTTCTTGCCCCAAGTCATAGCTCTGGTTGAAAAGCTAAACATCAGTTCGGAGGAGTGGCAGACTGAAGTTTGGCTATTGAACTTACCTGCATTGAATTACATCACTGCTATTTTGTTGGCAGAGTTGCACGGACGCATCGGGCGATTTCCTACCATCATCCGCCTGCGTCCTGGAACAAATCCCCTTGTCACTAATTTTGAAGTAGCTGAAATTATTAACTTGGACGCTGTACGCAACGCTGCACGTACCCGTCGTTGAAGCTCTTATTCAAAAATAGAAAGGAAGGGCAAACCAGTGGCAATTGTGGCAATCGGCGCAATCGGAATAGGCGGAAAAGATGGTTACAAAGAGGTAATGTACAGGTTTTCAGATGGAAAGGCTCTTACATCACGTTATCCCATTCACGCCTTAATTCAGCGTGAAGATAGAAAGTTTGACAAAATTGTAGTTCTTCTCACAAAGGAAGCGGAAAGCGCAAGTTGGTCTGGATTAAAGGAAAGCTTAGAAAAACACCCTGACGCTGGAGAACTTTGTCCTGTAATTATTCCTAAAGGTGAAAACACGGATGAATTATGGCAGATTTTTGACAAAATCGTCGCAAATGTCAGCAATGGTGACGAGTTATATATAGATATTACTCAGGGTTTCCGTCACTTGCCCGTGTTATTGCTTATAGCTTGCTCCTACTTACGGGCAGCCTTCAACAATATAACAATTAAAACCATTTTTTATGGTGCATTTGAATCTGGAACGCGAAATGAAAAAGGGATTGTGACAGAGTGTCCTGTTTTCGAGCTACTTCCCTACGTGGCCCTTTTTGATTGGAGCAGTGGCGCAAGGGCTTTCCAACGTTCGGGTGATGCCGGGGTGCTGGCGGGGTTGTTGCGTGACAATGCCAAAGGTCTGAATAAGCAGGAAGAAGCTAAACAACTTGAACAGGTAGCCGATAAATTGGATAACGTCACTCTCGCCCTTGAACTAGCCAGACCGGAAGAAGCGAGTGCGGAGGTCAGGTTGCTAACCGAAGAAATCGGCAAAGCCGAGGCAAGCTTACTGCAATATGCCAGACCCTTTGGTTTGCTTAAAAATTTGATCAACGCAACTTTTGAGAAAATCGGGCTACCACAGGAATCAACTTCCCAAGATGTCCAGAGTAAGCTGGAAACACAGCGCGAGCTAATAAAATGGTATAAGAGTAAAAATCACCTGGCCCTGGCCGTTCAATTAGCCCGCGAGTGGCTGGTGTCGAAACACATGATAAGGAACGGGGAGTCTGCAAAGCTTGAGTACCGGACAGATCGTGATACCGCC
>JBBQZT010000143.1:0-10558 GCA_038207455.1 Chloroflexia bacterium | reverse complement strand
AATAGGTTCGGGCAGGTGCATCTGATACCTCCTAATCTAAAAATAGCGTTGCAAACCTATTTTACATCAGAGATAGAACACCTGCGCGACTTCTAATTATTGCCCAGCCCTGACACTACCATAATTGTGTAAAGTCGAGCTTAGAGCAACAGTAAGTCGCGCTGCCGCCAACGTCGTAAGTAGAACAGCGTACCCTGTTTCTACTCTCTCTCCTTGTAATTACTAGCAATATTTCAATACTAAAAATTAAAAGAGGCAAGCTTGATTTCGATTGCCGCTTGCTTTTCTAAATGAATACTTACCTTGATTGCTAGTTCGTCGTTTTGAGGCTAGATTGATCACACAAAAAATTGACCCTTCTAGCAAATTCGAGTACAAATGGCTAATAACTAGCAATTGAGGTATTACTACCAGGTGAAAATAGGTGTGTTAAATGTGGAATTATGAGCCAGGCTCTGTTGCTGGAATTTCTTTATAAGGATATGAAAGTGGAGCAGAGCCGCTTTGACCAAGAAGCAGTAGCTTAAAATTTGTAATACTTCAAGGGTGGCCCCGAAGATATTATGGGCGCATCATTCGGGTAAAAAGTGCGAGAACCTACAATGATGACCGAGCGTTCGATGTTTATGGCTCCAATTTCTAACAAATTAAAGGCGAGACTAAGGGCGACACGTAACAAATTAGTCTTTTCGACTACCTTTTTTAGCCTTAGTCTTCACTCGGTTAGGTATTGCCAGGTAAAAAAGCTTAAACTTCACAAAGAGTAGAAGGTTATTCGAGCCTTAGTGTTTTCAAGCTAAATTATCCTGGCAATACCCCTTGAAGATCGCGACCCTGCCTCCAGTTTTGCTGTTTGCTTAACCGCGAACGCACAACACTACATTACCGCAGCAGGTAGTTTGTCAGAAACGTGGTTACTATCTTCGACGCTGCCTTCTTTGGCATCAGCTTCGGTTTTGCGACGAGCAATGGTATATATCATTAACCCATAACCACACTTGGCTGCTACGTCAGCAATACTATACCCGACCTGCAAAGCTACGGTCGAGGTGCTGCCGCTTAATCCAAAAACCGGAATAAGGTAGGCAATCGGGTAAAATCCCCAGGTTGCCAACAGCAAAAATCTGATGTTTCGCACAAGTACCCGCACTGGGGCTGGCTGGCGGTCCATTGAACCGGACAACTGCACCCACAGCACATACAGAATATAGATGAAAGGGATCGTGCTGAGAGTGCCCCAAATTAACCTTGTTCCGTTGTCTCCGGCTGTTTCACCTGGATAGCCCAAAGCAATCATGAGAGCAGCTGCGATCATTAGCTTGACCATTAGATACTTGTCTTTGCCACCCTGTAGCCGCAAAACTGCAACCAGTTCTGCTAACAGGAGCGGCACCGTGAGTAACCAATCTACATAGCGGTAAGCATCGTTGAAGGGAGTGCCACTGGGCATATAAACTCCCTTTTGCAAGGCGTAGGCACTTGTCCAACTCTCAAAAATGCGCAGGTAATGGTAGCCAGCAACTACTACCACGAGCGCAGACATCACCAATGCCCCTCGGTATTTCTCAGCAACTTGAGAACGGGCCAGTATGAAAAAGACGAAGGATGCAAGCATGGCCGCGAAGGTGAAAGAAATAACGTTGTACACAATCTGGTACTGGTCGAAACTAAGGACATCCTTAGGTACCATAAATAAACCTCCTATATAATTTTCAAGGACATTCAAATTATTCAAACGTAAAACGCCGTTTAAGCTTCCAGTCTTATATCTAGGACTTTCGCTTGTGAGGCGGAACGCAGGTTTTACAAAGTCAAGCGTCTGTTCTCATCAGAGGATTTTGAATGGACTATTCACTTTGTTCGCTGCCCGAAGGATTTAGGAGCGGCTCCTGTAAGGCATAGGGAAGATCTTTCTGTTGAACTACTTACTATTTGATCTCCCAGTCCGAAGAGGTGAGGGGGAAATCAACAAGGAATCTCTGAAATGCTGTAAAATAATGTCACACTGAGTAGTCTATGCAATAGAATTTGTTACCCTGAACGGACACTCGGCTGCGTGAAGGGTCTGTTGCCTCGGCTCTTACTACAGAAGATGCAGCAACAAATTCTTCGCTACGCGCTTCGCAAGAGCCTACGCTCACAACCCTACGGGCCGTGACAGTGACAGCATTTTCCGCATGGACTACTGAGCGAAGCGCGAAGTTTGTATTGCACTCTAATGAACATAAACTTCATTCCGCAGAGCCTATGCTCATATCTCTAAAGGGTGCAGGCGGAGAAAACTCTCCTATTATGCTGCAAGCTTTAATCCCTGAATATAAGATTCCTTATTCCCTATAGCCTCCATTCGAACTAGCCTGTGAGAAGTCACCTTATATTTGGCTCTTTTCTAGTTGATGTTTGACGTGAACGAGGTCAAACTCAAAATTATCTTCGCCACTTACTCAAATACCCTTAAAGTTCATACCAAAAAACTTTGAGAGCTTACAATGGTATGACAAGTTGGAAATATACGTTCCAACTTCAAGTCGTGACACCTATGTACAACCTATGTACAACCTTTGTACAACCTTTGTATAGGTTTATTATAGGTTATTCGTATCTGATTTGTTGTAATCTTTGCTACACAAAGGCATTAAGACCCCAATGCTTAACATAGTATAAACTAAACTCCGCTCTTAATTAAGGAGAACGTCTCATTTCGAGAACCAAGCCTCACCTGGCAAATCAAGCCAGTTTGCAACGTGCAGACTGATAAAAAAGCTGCTTCAATAAGGTAGCTAGAGTTCAAAAGGCGACTACTAGCAATCAAGGTAGGACTTATGTTTATGGAAAGATTTGTAATGAGTGAAGAAGAATTGGTGATCTTCAAAAGTAGATTGAAATTAACTCTGACTAAAAGAATTGGGAAAGCATTAGACCGTGAGGATGTGCCGAATTTTGTACTAAATATGAAGCTGTATGGAAAATTGTTGGGGGAGAAATGGACACGCTACATACAGCTAAGTCGTACCACGAACCCGTTCGGCCATTCTAAACATTGGTATCTTCCGGTTTGGGTGACTCTATTTTATTTTCAACCACCAGATTTTGCATTTGTTGTTGGAGTTCGCCCAAGTCGTGGAGACGGTCACGCAAACGCCCAGATAGCACTCGAATAATTCCCCGTGCCACCTCGATCCGCTCGGCCATCAAATCGTAAAGAGCGGTCTGCTCCAACCGCAAAAGCCGGGTATGTACCAAAGCTTTGACCGAAGCCAACCGGGGAGCGGCATCCAGCACCGCCATCTCTCCAAAAACCTCGCCCTCTCCGCTATCATCTATAATCCGGTTGCCATCTTGAATACGCACTCGGCCCTCAATAATTATATACATACAATGCCCTGGCTCACCCTTGTTAAAAATCATTTCGCCCGCTTCAAACTCAACCTCGTCCAATACTTTGGCCGCTTCCGCTAAAATTTCGTTGGGCGTTTCGGCAAACAAGCTCACTCTTTTTAGCTGCATAAAGCGCATATCTAACTGGTTTGGGCGAGTGATATGAGCCGGGTTACTAGCTGCCGCCGAGGTCAGTGCTTCCGTAGCTGCATCACTAAACTCGACCAGGGCAGTTGAAGGCAGGTTATCAGCGCGGATACGCTCGTAAAGCTGGGTAGTAGCCAGTTCCGGCGCAATATCCAGTTCGGCAGCCAGGTAGCCTTGATAAGTTTTGTAATGGCGCAAAGCCGCCCCGCGTTGTCCAGTCAAAGCCAACATTAACAACATCTGGCGATGGGTTTCTTCCTGCATCGGTTCAATCTGCAACAAACGCACGGCCTGTTCAATGCCTTTGCTATATTGCTGGCGTTGGATATGATAATTGATTAGCTGTTCTAAGCCTTGTATTAACAAACGGTTTAGACGCTGCTGCTCCGCTTCTAGCCACATTTCAAAACCGGGCGCGTCCCGCAAGGTAAAGCCGCTCAGAAAGTCGCCCCGATAAAGGGCTACGGCTTTTTCCAAACGTGCAACAGCGGCAGGTGGTAAAGCCGTGCCAGCCTCCTGCCGCTTTTCAATTGCTGTCGGCAAGTATCCCACAAAACGGGCTACATCGAACCAATAAGGTTGTTTAATATCAAAAGCTAAAGTCTGACGGGTAATGTTGAGGTAGGGCAGCAAAACGGCGGGTAAACGAGTAATCAGGGTGCGTAAACTCGACAGTCCCCGTTCGCGCGTTTGTTCGTCCCAAAGCAAATCAGCCAGGATTTCGCGGGCTTGTGGCTGCGGATTAGAAATTAGATAGACGAAAAGAGCCTCCGCCTTACGTGAGCCAAAACCTGTCACGCTTTCGCCATCAAGCCGAATATTCAGACCACCTAAAAGCGAAATTTCCAACAATTCGGTTGCTCACTTTCTTCTACCAGCAGACAGTTTTTTCACCGCAGAGAACGCAGAGGGCACAGAAAACACGGAGTCGGAAGCAGAGGGCAGTTTCACCCTGACCCAAAGGTAATCCTTTGCATTACCTACTGCTTGTTCCCTCTCCGCGCCCTCTGCGTTCTCTGCGGTGAAAATCCCGTTATTTCACCACTTCAAACACCATCCCACTACGGGCCGGAATAGTCAGTCCCTGCGCTTGACCGTCCACAACACGATAGGCTTGGCCCTCAGTGTCCCATAAGTCGTGCAACACCAAACCGTTGCCAAAATAATGCGTATCGGTGATATAGGGCAGGGTGGCGGGAGCGTTATCCACGTTCAAAACCACCACCAACCGTTCATCGGCGTTATGTCTGCCGAAAACGTACAAATTGTTGGCGGCTTGTAGAACGTTATAATCTCCGATACGCAAGGCTGGGTGGGCGTGGCGTAGTTGGACGGCCTTTTTGAAATACGCCAGTAAGTCCTGATTCCAATCTTGGGGAGCGGGGAAACTGCGGCGGCAATCCGGGTCACGGCCACCAGCCAGCCCTACCTCATCACCATAATAGATACATGGCGCACCGGGGTAACACATCTGGAATAATGTCGCCAGCTTGAGCGCGGTCAGGTCGTTACGGGCCATCGTCAAAAAGCGCGAAGTATCGTGACTATCCAGCAAGTTTAATTGGGCGAAGGTGATTTCGGGATGATACAAACCCAACAGTTCCCCAATCGCTGCGCCGAAAGTTGCCGCGTCGCAATCCGGCATCAAACCTTCGTAGCTAGTTCCTCTGATGTGAGACATATCTAACTTCTGGATGAAAAACGACAAACAGGCGCGGGTAAACAAATAATTCATCACCGAGTCGAACTGGTCGCCTTGCAACCAACGGCGGGCATCATTCCAAATTTCACCACAAATATAGCCTTCGGGGTTGACCGCTTTGACCTGCCGCCGGAACTCGCGCCAAAAGTCGTCATCGTCAATCTCGTTCGGCACGTCCAACCGCCAGCCGTCAATTCCGAACTCCATCCAATAACGTCCGACTGACCACAAGTATTCGCGTACCTCTGGAGTGTTAGTGTTAAACTTGGGCAAAGCAGGCAAACCCCACCAGGCATCGTAGTTGCATTTGGTTATGTTATAAGCCTGTACTGGAAAGCCCCGATAATAAAACCAGTCCAGATAAGGTGAAGCCGCCCCTACTTCCATTGCCTGATTGAATTGAAAAAAGCCCCGACTACAATGGTTGAATACCCCATCTAACACCACTTTGATATTGCGGGCGTGGGCCGCGTCTAGCAACTTACGGAAAGCCTCGTTACCGCCCAAAAGCGGGTCAATCTTAAAATAATCGTGAGTGTGGTAACGGTGATTGGAAGCCGATTGAAAAATAGGGTTAAAATAAATAGCCGTGATGCCCAGGTCTGCCAGATAATCTAGCTGCTCCACTACGCCCAACAAGTCGCCACCTTTGTAACCTTCGGCAGTGGGCAGACTCTCCCAGCTTTCCAGATTGCTAGGTTTGGGGACGAGCGCACTTTTGGCAAAACGGTCAGGGAAAATTTGATAAAAAACCGCATTTTTGACCCATGCGGGGGTTTGCGCGGACGCGCGATTATCAAAGGTCACTATGTACGCCACTCCTCTTTATTAGTTTTATCAATAACATTGGTATTGCTGGCCCGTGCCGTATTATACACCAAACCCGGCCATTTCTACCAAGAGAAACCGCAAGCCTCTTACCAGTGGCATTTATGGTAAAATTCGGTTAATTACTCAGAATGTTTGTAGGAGGCTGCTCCGTCAGCCGATTTATTCTAGCCTTTCAAGACCAAAACCATCGGCTGACGGAGCAGCCTCCTACAAAAAACAGGACGGCTGAACAGTTGTAAAGGAAAAGACAAAAACTTGAAAATTATTGTTTTGACGGCAGGTTTGGGGACACGTTTACGCCCCCATACCTTGACCCGGCCTAAAGCTTTGTTGAAGGTGGCGGGCCGACCCGTGCTGGCGTATATTCTGGATAAATTGATAGAGCTACAAACGAGTGCGCGTGACCTGGAATTTATTTTTGTAAACGGCTGGTTGGGTGAGCAGATTGTAGCTTATGTTGAACAGCAGTATGTACAGAGTGGCAAAATTCGAGCGCATTTCCTGGAGCAAGTGCAGCCATTGGGTCAGGCCCACGCGATAGGATTGGCCCACGACCTGGTTTTCGCTAACGGAGACGACAGCGAGGTAATGATAGTTTTTGGGGATACCATTTTCGATACCGACTTCCTGGCTCTACATGACCTGCCCGCAGAAGTAGCTGGTGCGCTGTTTGTAAACGAAGTGGAAGACCCGCGTCGCTTCGGGGTAGCCGTACTTGACCAAACTAGTGGTTATGTCAAGCAGGTGGTAGAAAAACCTGACGAGCCGATTTCTAATCTGGCAATTTGTAGTCCTTATTATTTTAAGTCGGGCCGTCAACTTTTCGGGGCAATTGAAAAAGTTATTCAGAGCGGCAGACAAACAAAGGGCGAATATTTCCTGGCCGATGCCATTGCCCAAATGTTAGAAGCTGGAGCGCGGTTACAACCACTCCCGCTGCCAGTCTGGTTGGACGCAGGAACTTTTGAGGCTATGCTGGAAACCAACCGCGCTTTGCTAGAAATGCACCAGGACGCTACCAAACCTTTACCGCCTGTTAATGCTTCGGCCATCTTGCTTGAACCTGTCTGGATTGACACAGATGTAATAATTGAGAGGTGTGTGGTTGGGCCGCACGTGGCTATCGGCAAAGGGGCGGTTATTCGGGATAGCGTGGTGGCGGATAGTATTATCGAGGAAGGCAGCCAACTAAACGGCGCAAGTCTGCGTCACGCACTGGTCGGACGCTTCACCAAAATTAACGGCCCAGCTGCCTTTAGCGGTTTGAATTTGGGCGATTACAGCGAAATTTAATTTTACGGAAAAATATAAAAATGGCATCGAATGTGCAACCCGAAAACCAAAAAACTGACGAGGCAACTCGCCAGGGCAATCCAACCGCCGCTGCCGATAGCGATTTTCAGCCCGAAACAGTAGCCGAAAACAAAGCCAGGCTTAAAGCCAAAAAGAAACTTGATGACGATGCCGAGGGCGACGACATCCTGGGCAAAGCTTACGACGGGCGGTTGGTACGGCGTTTTGCCACCTATTTGCAACCTTACAAATGGCAGGTAATTCTGGCCCTGCTGTTAGTGCTAGGTACATCGGCAGCAGACCTGGCCGGGCCATTCCTGACTAAAATTGCCATTGATAATTACATCGCGGTCAACAATTTGGGTGGTCTGTGGCTGATATTGGTATTGTTTCTGGTTACATTACTGCTCGGCTTTGGATTGCGTTACTCTCAAACCTATTTGATGAACGTGGTCGGGCAACGTGTGATGTACGATATGCGAGTGGCCGTGTTTTCCCATATCCAACGCTTGCCGCTGGCTTTTTTCGACCTCAACCCGGTAGGCCGCTTGATGAGCCGTCTCACCAGCGACATTGACGCTTTGAACGAACTGCTCACCAACGGTCTTGTGGCAATTTTGGGCGATTTGGTGACGCTATTTGCAGTGATGATTATTATGGTAGTGCTGGACTGGCGATTAGCTCTGGTGTGCTACGGCGTGTTGTCGCTGGTGGCATTCGTGTGTTTCGCCATTCAGAAATATTTGCGCCAGACCTATCGCATGGTGCGTTCGCGGCTGGCCCGTATCAACGCCTTTTTGCAAGAAAACGTGAGTGGTATGTTGGTGGTACAGTTGTTCAACCGTGAGCAACGGGCCTTCCAACAATTTACCGGCCTCAACCGCAGTTATTACGACGCTACTATCAAAAGTGGTCTGACTTTTTCACTATTTTTTCCTATCGTTAGTTTCTTGACCTATCTGGCGACTGCTGGGATTATTTGGGTGGGGAGCGGCAACGTACTGAGTAAAATTATCACCTTCGGGGTGCTGGTAGCTTTTATCCAGTATCTTGACCGGGCTTTCCAACCTATTCGAGATTTGGCCGAAAAGTACAACATTTTGCAAGGAGCGATGGCCGCCAGCGAACGCATTTTTGGCGTTTTGGACGAACAACCCACCGTTCAAGACCCGCCCCAACCCAAAATATTTGCAGAGCCGTTTCGAGGCGAAATTGAGTTCCGCAATGTGGTTTTCAGCTATACGCCCGATGAGCTTGTCTTGAAAAACGTTTCGTTCAAAATTGCCCAGGGTTCGAGCGTGGCGATTGTAGGTGCAACCGGGGCGGGCAAAACCAGCATTATTAGCTTGATGTCCCGCTTCTACGATGTACAGCAAGGTCAGATTTTGGTGGACGGTCTGGATGTGCGCGAGGTCAGTCAGGCCGAGTTGCGCCGCCACATCGGGATGGTGCTGCAAGACCCGGTCTTGTTTAGTGGCACGATTGCTGAAAACATCCGGCTGCTAGATACCAGCATCGGGGATGAACGGGTGCGCCACGCCGCCGAATTTGTCAACGCGGCCCGCTTTATCGAAAAGCTAGAAGGCACTTACGCTTACGAGGTCAAAGAACGCGGCGCAAATTTATCGGTAGGGCAACGTCAACTGCTGGCTTTCGCCCGCGCTATCGCTTTTAATCCCGAAGTATTGCTAGTTTTGGATGAAGCCACCAGCAGCGTGGATACCGAAAACGAAGCTCTAATCCAGGAAGCCCTAGAAAAGTTGATGCAGGGTCGCACCAGCATCATAATCGCCCATCGCCTTAGCACTATTCGACACGTTGACCGCATCATTGTGCTGCACAAAGGCCAGGTGGTGGAAACAGGTAGCCACGAGGAACTGCTGGACAGACGCGGTTATTATTATCGCTTGTACGAATTACAGTATCAAGACCAAAAAATTGCCCAATAGACAAAGCAGCTTGTTTTGATTATACTGCAAACATCATTCGGAATAAGGTGCTATTAAAAAGGCGGCGCAAAAAATGGAAGATCACCTGGTACAACTGCTCAAAAGTAAATACCCCTTTATCGTGGGTGAGTTCGTGCGTTTTTCACGTGATAATTGGGGTGAAGCAATAGATGATGAAGTTAATGCTGCCCGTATCGTCGGTATAATAGACAAACTAATAGCCAGTATTGAGCAGAACGACCCTTCGATTATAAGACAGGAGGCCGAACACGCGGCCCAAACCCGACTTGGTGAAACTCACAACCCAGATGCGGTAGCCCAGCTATGGGAATGGGGCGAACTTTTCTTTGTGCGGCTCATCCAGGAAAATCTGGCTGCCGACCCCCGCAAAGACGAATATATCGCCCGTATTCACACTTTCGCGTTGCCCGCCCGTCGGGTGATTGCCGATGCCTCTCTAGACCAGCTTAAACCCAAATAACCATACAATACAAGTCAAATATATAGTTTTACAAACGTGATTAACTGCCTATTGCTCGTCTCGATTTTGTCAATTATGATGACTTTAATAAGTAAATAATAAATTATAGCAGAATATCTATCTAAACAGCGTTAGATATCCATTTTGATTTCTTTAGCTCATCTTAATTACTGAAACGAAAGGGCATTTATGAGGCAGAGCTTTTGCTTGCGCTTGACTACTTTTCTCGGCACATTAGTCAAACTATTTGGTCGCACCCGAATAATCAGTCCATTTCCCCTAACCATCAAAAGGTTGGCTGGCTTGATAACCATCTGTCTGCTATTTTTAGGTCTATCCAGGAGCTTTGGTTTCGCCTCTATGGTCAAAGCCAGAAGCCTAGAAAATTCAGCCTCAAGTAACTCTAACCCTCAAAAACCTGATAATTCACCTCTTTTGGATAGCTCTTTGCCCAGTCCCTGGCTGGATGCTGATATTGGTAGTGTGGGGTAACTGGTACGGCCAGCTATGCCAATGGTACTTATAGTGTGCGAGCTTCGGGTAACGATATTTGGAACAGTGCTGATGCTTTTCATTTTGTTTATCAACCTTTGTATGGCAATGAACAAATTGTAGTACGGGTAGCTAGGTAGTGTCTGACAAATGGCCCCAAAAATGCTAAATAACTACGTGGAGGAATTGTAACATGACACGTAGAGATTTGAGCAACCAACAATGGGAGCAGCTGGCTCCACTCTTACCACCCGAACATAGCGGTAAGAAAGGCCACCCTTACCT
>JBBQZT010000142.1:0-10867 GCA_038207455.1 Chloroflexia bacterium | reverse complement strand
AATGTGGGCTCGGATCTCACGTAAAAGCTACATCTGACCTTATTTTTCAAACAAGTGGCGGTAGAGGCCATGTCTGAAAACCTGGTTTACCCTAGCTATCGTGAGCGTGTAGCGGCTCTCAAAAATGGGTAAAGTCGAGCTTCTCACTTGTCTGAATACCTATAGTAAAGCTACATTAAGCTCGGCCACCAATTTAGGGTCAACCTCAACTCTGGTAATCAGTTCGCCCGGCTCCGCTTTCAATACCTCGCAGACTCTAGCCAGAATATCAAAGCCAATGCGTTTAGTGTTGCCACTAAAAAGGTCATTAGCCGTGTTGTAGGCGAAGCCAGTGGCCTTTTGAAATTGCAAAGCACTACTAAAACCGCGTTCCCGCGCCACTTCACCGATTCTGCTAACTATCATTTTTACCCCCTATGTGTTGTTTCTAACCTCAAAAACATCATATAGCACTGTAACTAATTAGTCAAGTACCTATTGATAATCTTACATAGCCGATAATGTTGGCCTACTTTGGGCCTGGAGCAGAGGTACGAGTATCAGCCAAACGGAAACCTGGGGTAAGTAGCTTTGACCTCAATACCGTTCAAATAGATAAATAGTTACTTGCAATCAAGTGTTTATCGGTACTCAGATTTGGGTTAGATTTTGGCGGGAACTTTTTCGTCTTCACGCTGCTTCTGACGGATTTTACGCTGGCGGCGTACCCGTACCAACCCCTTCAAATCTTCCGTCGCAGTTTTGGCGATTTTCACGCGGCTATCCAGGTCTTCGATCCAATCCACTGGCACTTCGTAAATTCGCATCTTTTTTTCTTCGGCCAACAGCAGCAGTTCCGAGTCGAAAAACCACGCCTGGTCTTCCACTTCTTGCAGCAGTTCCTTGACCACAGTAGTCCGTCCGGCCTTAAAACCACATTGGGCATCGGTAAAGTTGTTCCAGAAAAACAGCTTGATAATCAAGTTGTAGATACGCGAGATTATCTCTCGTTTCCACTGGCGGGTTACGCGCGCTCCTTTTGCCAGACGGCTGCCGATTGCCAATTCGCTATGCTCCGTGATAATGGGTGCAACCAGAGGCAAAAAGCTTTGTAGGGTCGTACTCAAATCCACGTCCATATAGCTTACCACGTCGGCATCGCTGGCGTTCCAAACCGCCCGCAAAGCTCGTCCGCGCCCTTTTTGGTCAAGATGATGCACCCGTACATCGGGGTAGGTCGCTTCCAGGCGGCGGGCAATTTCTAGCGTGTGGTCAATACTGGCATTATTGGCAATCGTGATACGCCATTTGTAGGGAAAATGTTCAGCCAGATAATCGCGCAAAGTGGTTACGCTTTTTTCCAAAATCACTTCTTCGTTATAAACCGGAATAACTATCTCCACTAGGACATCTGTATTTGGCATTTTTATTTTTATCCTAATTTTTATAAAAGTTATAATTCACCCAGCCAATCACTACAACTATTTGGTGGGAGTTGAAGTTGCGCCCTGGAAACCCACTGTCACTACCGCCGTTCCACCACTATCGGGCTGGGCTAAACTAAAACTGTAAATTTGTTGTTCCCCGATGGCGTAAAGCTTGTTGTTCTTAGTATCAACCGCCACATCGCGCAGCTTGTCGAACTCGGTATTACCTACCGCCGCCCGATACTGTTGAACCAGGCTGCTATCTTCTTTCTTAAATTGCAATACCCGCTTTTCGCCATCTATCATAAAATAATACGGATAATCGAAGTTGGCTGGATTTATACTCAACGGCCCGTTCAACGCCGGACTGAGCAAATTTCCGCCCGCCTGAGCTTGCTGGCTGATTTGGCCTTTGGCCTGGCCGGACTTACGCGCCATAATCATCAGTTTGCCATCATTAGTCAAGGCATAAATCTGTCCATCAATCCCGAAAGCCGCCGTCCGGTCAATATTGACCTGATCCAGCACCGCCGGGTCCAGCCACTGGTCGGGGTTGCCTTGATAGCCGCCCGAAGAATAACGCAAAATTTGGTTGTTACCCGGCCCAACTATATACAAATTACCATCGTAAGTAGCTATCTGGCGCACCGGATTTGTCCAGCCTGCCGCGCCACCCAACACTGTCGCCGACCACGCACTGGTAGCCCGATTATAAACCCAGGCCGTGTTTTTATCGTCCAGCACCACAATACTGTCCAGGCGGTTGCTCATAGCCAGGGGTTTGCCAAAATCGCGCCCGCTGGCCTTGTCTCCAGGCTTGAGAATAGTTTTGGGCTGACCCGCCCCATTCGCGTCCAACTGATAGACACTGCCCCGCCCTTTGTCTAGCAGGAATAGGAGAGTGCCATCGTCGGTTAAAACTCCCTGCGCGATTTTTACGCCCGCGCCCAGGCTGGTAGCGTCAAAGGTCAGATGCAAATCCGGTGGCACCGAAACGCGATTGATTTTATCCAAGGTTTGTTGCAAACGGGTCTGTTCGGGTGCGATATTGGGATTGTCCGGTTGTTCGGTTTTGGCTTTGTCCAGCGTGGTGCGGGCTTGCTCAATAAGGGTTCGCGCCCGCGTCGGGTCAGACAAAGCCAGCTGGTCGGCACTCTCACGGCTGGCCTCAGCTTGCTGCACATAATTGACCGCTGCGGTTTGACGCTGACTGGTCTGGCTGGCGTTACCTAGCAAAACAAAAGCTGCTACCAGAACCAGCAAAACGGCCACCCCCGCCATAAGCAAAAACCGATATTGCAGCAAAAACGGCCATAAGCTAAAATTAGCGCGTGACCGGGGGCGGTTACGGCCTGCTACCCCCGCGTGGGGCTGGTCGTAACCGTTGGCCCTATCGAAATAAGGCTGAGAAGCAACTGGCTCATAGTCCAGTCGAACCGCCGCTTGCCCCGCTCTGGCGGTGGATTTTGACGAAAGAGGTGGCGATTGGTGGCTAAATTCCGAGGCGGGCGGGCTATCGGTAGTAAAAGTAAACTCGCGTTCCCTGACGGGGGCAGGGGATATGGGTTGCGAACTAAACGGGGCGGTGGGGGCGTTTTCAGCCGTAGCCAGGTTGGGCGGCGGGGCAGGGTCAGGATTGGGATTACGGCCACGCAGGTAAGGCGGTTGCTGCAATTCATCTTGTTCCCGCCGCAACCAGGGTTCCTGCTCTGGCTCATCGAAAACCGCCATCAATTCGGGGTCGCCCGTTGGAACAGGTTGCGGCTGCGCTACTATTTTATTGACGGTAGTGGGCGCGGCCAGTGGGCCAGGGATGGGCGCGGCGGTTTCGTCCGCGTTGTCGTCGTAATCGTAAGTGGCAGGGCTATCCTGGGCTGCCGCAGGTGGCTCGAAATGGCGGGTGGGCTGACCCCGGCGCGGTTGGGAATGGTTCTGGCGAGTGCTGGCATAATCCGACAACGCGCTGATTGCCAGACTATAACCGTTGGCGATATGTTCGGTTCGCATCCAATCCGAAAGACTATACAGGGCAGCCTTCCCGTCCTCCTTCAAAAAGATGCGCTCGGTTTGTTCGCCCCGTAGAGCGTGAACAAGCTCGGTGGAGACAAAAATCAACACGTCGCCCACCTCTAAGATAGAGCGTAACAAATTCGGCTCGATGCTGGTATAACGTCCAAGCGAGGGTTGGGCCGAACGGCGGGGCTGGCTGGTGGTGATGCGGTTGGCCGCGTTGGGCAGGGGCAAGGTATCGGCTGGAGTGGCGGCAGCAACGGGACGCGGCCCTGGTGCGCGGTCAGAGGGCGTAGGAAAGTATTTAAGCTGGCCTTGATGCACTAAAATGGCCTGGGTAGGAGGCATTTGAGCCAGATAAAATTCGTTCTGGCGCAACACGGCACAACTCAAACCAAAACCGCCTCGCTCTGGTGGTGGTAACTTGCTGTTGCGGTTCAACAAAAACTGATTGGCTTTTTCGATAGCCGCCCGCAACGCGCTGGTGACGGTGGTACTGGGATTGTTATAGTAATCCTGGACGACGATTTGCTGGAGGGAGCGGGCCAGTTCCAGGGTTTCCTGCGATATGGGAAAGGCGGCGTTATCCGGCTCCAAAATCAGATAAAGGCTACCCTTTTTCTGGATAGCGGCGGGCGACATCAATTGTCCGGCATCCAAAATTAGTTCGCTTCGGTCTCGCCTGTTTCCTCCGCTATACTCAAGCTGGCTTGCTACCACATCCATCCGCGCACCCCCACTCTGGCCCGTCGCCTTTGGTCAATCAGCTTTGGTTATTTTCTGGCTAGATTAGATTCTTATGTAATGTTGCTGAGAAGATTATAACAAATTTTTAGCTTTTGTCCATACTTGACAGAAATCCGAAAAGCGTTTATACTATAGCCAGCTAATCAAGCGAGTAGTTCAGTTTGGACTGAGGCTTGCCGTTCAGCCCCAAAGGGCCAGTGTTTCTTATAGAGTTAGGACTTGCGCTTGTCACGGCCCGCAGGGTTGGACAAGCTCTGCTATAAGCGAAAGTCCTGAGTAGGTAACTTCTAAAAGCGGAGAGTTGTCCTTGTTAGACATTGCTCCGCCAATGGACGGACTGCTCCTGGCCTTGTTAGACATTGCTCCGCCAATGGATTGCTGCCCGTCTATTGGCAGAGCAATATCCAACAAATGCCCTCTGGCCTTGTGGGACATTGCTCCGCCAATGGATACAGTTGTCAATTAAAACCGAAACCCTTGTGCGCTATGTTTGACTGATAACTGACAACTGACAACTGCTTATTGTTTACTGGCGACTCCGATAACGAAATAGCGGCGGGTTTGTTTGGCCGAAGCCTGGCCCTGGCCGAAGTAGCGTTCTAGTAAAGCTTGCAGTTCGGGCAGACTGTAGCGGATTTTCAAAATTGGATAGACTGAACCATCGTTGAGCGGACGGTTCGAGATTTCCTCATTGGGAACATTAGCCTCCTGTGCCGAGTCCACCACAAAAACCTGCCCACCGGGTTTCAATACCCGCCTGACCTCACCCAAAAATTCGCCCACTCGTTCACGCGGCACGTGACTAAGCCAGAAACCGAAGAAAACAATATCGAACGCCCCATTTTTGAAGGGCAGCGCATAGGCATCCCCACACACCAGGCGAGTACGGGCCGCCAGCACAGTATTTTGCTCCTCGTCGGCTAGACGAGCCTGGGTTTGAGCCAGCATCGCCGCCGAATAATCGAAGGCAATCACGCGGCCTGTTTCCGGCAAAGCACGCGCGAAAAGGGGTGTCCACTTGCCCGTACCGCAGGCCAGGTCTAACACGCGGGCCTGGGGCTGGTGCGAAACTGTGGCCGCCAGCCGCGTCAGATTGCGATTGAGGTCGCCCACATCGCTATACCAGGCCGCATTAGTGGCAGGATTATGGTAACGTCCGCGTCGGTCATACCACTCGTCATATTCGGGGGCGCGTTGCTCGTAATAACGGTGTAAAGCCCGGTCAATCTCGTTATTATCCATCAAAGAGTTCTCCACCAAAATAGTTATTCAAACAGGTGCAGACTTGCGTTTGTTTTGTATAATTATAGCAGGCCGAAACGCGAAATTCACTCTTTTTTGCCCTATTGACCAAACGGGGGCATAGAATTTGGATATTATTTCGATAGCATCTTTGCTAATATCTTGGCGATGGCGAAAGATGCCTCTGAGTGAGCAACAGAGAGAAATTAGCGAATTGCTGAGTAGTAAATAATAAGATGGAAGTGTGAACAAGATGCAGGAAATATTGATGGTGGCGGGTTACGAGGTAGCGGCTTTGGTTTTTGTTTATGGCTTCAAAGAACGCTTTGGCTCGGCAAAGATGACCGAAAGCGAATTCGCCTGGAGATATTTTCTGAGATGGTCGGTGGGTTGCGCTTTAACCATTCAGGCTGGTTTTGTAATATTAAGTTCGTTCCTGTACCACGCCCAGGAGTCAATTGCGGTGGGCCTTACCGCTTTGGTGGGCTTCCCCGGACTGTGCTTGTTGGCGATGGTAGCCCAATCCGGTTTCTTCAAGCGTTACAAACGTCTGCCCAATCTTATTCGGCGTTTGGAAAAAATGAACCCCTACGAGCGCGAGAAAGCTTTAAGCGAAATGCCAGCCAGCCTGTTTGCCCAGCTTCCCGGCGACTACCGTATTGTCACTCACACCAAAACCAGCCGTTGAAGCTGGTTAAGACAATTAAGTTAGCCAGGAAGTTTCACTGCGGGCCTGGTTTTGATATTCAAAAGCCCTACGGTACATTTGCATCGCTTCCTGCGTCCGGTTTTGTTTCTCCAGGGCGGTAGCATAGCGAAAGCAGACTTTGTGTAAGACTTCCACCGCTTCAATCCGCATCAAGACTTCTTCGGCCTGGGCAAACAAATCCAAAGCGTCGGTAACAACTTCCTGGGCCAACCGTATCTCGGCCATTTGCGCTAGAGACTGACCTAACCACGAGTCGCTTTTTTCGCTTTGAGCGCGTTCGAGACTTTGGCGGGCGTTATATTCGGCCAAATCTAGCTTGCCTTGCTCGAAGTAAAGATAAGCTAAATTAAGATAGCCAGACCACAAACCAGCCCGATCTTGTACCCGCAACGCCACCTCTAAGGCCGCCTGAAGTACCGGCTCGGCCTCAGTGTAATCAGCGCGTTCTACCAACACTCTGCCTAATAGCCCCTTGTATGCGCTGGCAGATTTTAGCTGCTCAATACTGTCATGAAGCGTCGCACTTTTATCCAGGTAAATTCTAGCTGTGAGCAGGTCACTTTTAGCTTGATAAGCCAGGCCCAAATCCCAGGCTAGTTCGGCTTGGTCGTTCAAACTCTCGCCGGATTGGGCAAACTTCGCCGCTTCCTGATAATAATGCAGGGCTTGTTCGCCCTCATCCACCAGTTGATAGGCATTAGCCAGATTGTAGTAAAGCTTGGCTAGAAAGACCTGGTCATTCAGCGGGCCGTCCTTAACCCCTTGCAAACAGCGTTTGTAGTAGTTAATTGCCAGCAAATAATTGCCGCGCTCATAATGAACTGCTCCCAAACTGCAACGCACCTGTTCGACTTCAAGCGGCGTGGCTCTAAGGTCGCCTTCATACAACTTTAACGCCTGTTCCATGTCCAAAACCGACGTATTATAATCTTTCGCTTCGAGTTCAATTAGCCCCAAAACATAATAATATTCGGCTAACAGGGGAGTGGGGAGTTGACTGACTATCAGTTGATCTAAAAAGCTTTTGGCTTGCTCGTGCTGATTGTTTTGCAGGAGGATACGCGCTTGCAACAAAATGAGTTCTTGGGCTTCCCGCGACATCTTGCGGGCGGGCGGGGCCTCTGGGGTTTCGTTTACTAATTCCTCTACCGTCAGGCCCAGGCGGAAAGCCACGTAAGCCAGAAACTCTTTCGAGGCGTGCATCTGCTCACGTTCGACTTTGCTTAAATACGACTCAGAAAAACGTTCGGCCAACAGTTCTTGCTGGCTCAAGCCGCGTTGAATACGCCAGTTGCGTATTTTTGTACCAAGAGTGGTTTTTACTTCAATTGTCATAGTTGTCCCAACCTTTATAAACCTGTCGTTTGCGCCGCTTGCGGGTGCAATCTATCATAAACCGAAACTCCACTTAGCAGCAGAGCCAACCAGAAACCGCCGGAGATATAACCGCCTACCACGTCGGTTAAATAATGTACGCCCCGATAAATCCGACTCAACCCGACCATAACTACGATTACCAACATAGTCAGTAACCAGCCAGCCAGTGCCAGTGGATTTTTAATAAACTTGTAGCCTACCCAGCTGAGACCGCCACAAAAACAAAGTGACACAGTAGCGTGACCGCTAGGAAAACTAAAAGTAACTGGCCGCGCCTCCTGGCTAACCCAAAGCAAGGGACGCGGGCGACGGAAGAAAACTTTGAGGGTCTGGTTTAGGACTACCCCGCCGCCCGTTGCCAGGGTCAATATCCAGGCAGCGTGGGGGTGTTTACGTCGAACCAACCAGCCAAATCCGGTGACTGTCATAAGTAAAACGCTGAAAATACCGCCAATGTTGGTGAAAAACTTGAAAATTTTATCCAGCGTCGGATTGGCAAGGCTATGTAACCATAAGCCAAAACGTTTGTCCACTTCAGCCGACTGATTACGAAAAACCCCTTCGGCCAGTTCTTCAAACAGTTTAGCTAAAAAAACCGCACCCGTCAGGCCAAATAGTGCAAACAAGCCCACGTGTCTGATGACTGACACCAGAGCCTGACTTACTGGTGTCTGACCCTCGCGCTTATTAGTATCTGGTTGATTGTAAAACGTTTTCATATTGATGCCATTATAATCAACTTCTATAATAATGTCAATACCCAAATTGGGTAATAAATGTGCAGATTTGGTGTAAACGCATTAAAAACATTGTAGGCGATGCATCCCCGCGCCCGCAATGCTGATGGGGTTTCGTTACACACGTGTGGGGGGTGTCGCCTACAATCTAAGGGCGGTTATGAGCGACTACGCCGGGGCAATAGTTGCTTTCGGTGTCAGGTCTGGGCCAACCGTCGGAGCAGGACCATACACAAACTTGACCGCGTTGATGTGCGACTCTAAGCCAGAGTTGGCCTGTAAGATAAGGTTTCTAATATCTTCTTCGGCGTTGACCCTGGCATCGTCTAGTAGCTGCCCTTGTTGCAAAACCTGGCTTACAATGTCTTTTTTGGCCTGAGCCAGAATCAGGGACAACAAATTGGGGTTTTTGCTAAAACCAGATAAAATCTGCTCATCGTGGCTCAAAACGCTGCTCCGCGCCGTATCAAGTTCGGAAGCGAGAATTTCTGGCTGGGGCAGACGTACCGTTATAGTATAACCGGATTTGCCATCACCCGTCACCTGCACATCACTGTCTTTGATTTTAGACATATCAATGCCAGCCGTAACTGTAAAAACCGCCAGGTATTGATATTTATCCTCGGTAAAAGGCAGAATGCTTTTGGTGTAGCCACTCATAATTTTGGTGGCTTCGGTGTTGGCTGTAATGAGCTTATCTTGCTTATGAATCGGGCCAATCACGACGGGGCGTGGCACTTCAGGCGCGGCTTTTTGAAAAGGGCCGGTGGGTGAAAGCAAATAAGCTACCGCCGCTACCGCCACCGGAATCAAAATTACCAAAAAAATCAGGCGGTTCAAAAAGCTTGCGCCCGACCCATATCTACGTTGCTCTGCTCTGGACATATGAGTATTTCCCTCAACAACCGGGCTTAAACCTGAGAACCATTATATTTTAAGGGTGCTTAAACTGACCCAGCTAATATTCGTGGTAGTCGTTTTCGTCGAAAGCACATTCAATACAATTAAAACCAAAGCCACAATAATAAGCACAATCAACACGGTCAATAACAGCTTCATCATACCACTCGCTTTGCGTCTTACGCGCTCTCCACCTGGTTCTAGCATTGCCATTTTACGCCTCCATACTTTCTATCTAACGAATTACCAGACAATCGGTTTCCGCTCACATAGTATAAGTGCATAAACTGTTCCCGAACCAGAATAGTAGCGTAATATTCGCACCCCTCGTATATTTATCAGGCTAAATTAGTGTTTATATTCTAATATAACAGAAAAGCCCCCAAGAAACAAGTTACTTGAAATATTCTTCGACAGCTTTGGCGTAAGCATTGGCAATTAGATTGATATTCTTAGGGTCACGCAAAACATTAACTTCATTATCATTAGTAACAAATAGGGCTTCGGTTAAAACACCCGGCATCATAGTAGCTTCGGAATGATTGCGGCTGGGTGGGCCAAGCACAAAAATATGCTCGTCGGCTGGCCCTGGCATCTCGGTATCTGGCCGTGCGCCCCGGTTAATCGTCTCGAAACCGATGGCCTTCATAGCCGCCGCCGTGTGCTGGTCAACCAATTGGGCAAAGCGTTTATTCTGGTCGCCAAAAGGCCGTTCGGCGGTGTACCATGTTTCCATGCCGCCTACCTTATTTTTTAATTCGCTGCTATTGAGGTGGATAGAAAAAAATAAATCGGCTTTGTTTTCGTTGGCTATTAAGATGCGGGCTAACTGGTCGTCGTCCTGGTCAACTTTACCATTTTGATTAAGGTCGCGGGCCGGGTTATTGGCTAATTCATCCTGGGTGCGGGTCAGAATAACTTTGAAACCGTCAGCCCGCAAAATCTCGGCAGTTTTGAAACTAAGCTGCAAAGTTACTTCTTTCTCCTTCATATCAATTTTGTTATCCGCGTTGGTATGAAAAGCCCCCCAATCAATCCCGCCGTGTCCTGGGTCAATCACAATCACGCGAGCCGGAACAGCTGTAGGGCTGGGCAAAACCGTCGGAGTGGATAGCTGCGTCAAAGTGGGCGTGGGAGCAAGGGTGGTGGGAGCCGTTGCAGTGGCCGCAAGGGTGGTGGTCGCACTCAACCCAACGGTGGTACTCAGGGTTATATCCGCAGTGACATTTGCTGGCGTGGAGGTGGCCGCAGTTTCACCGCACGCCCCTAAAGCCAGCATCAAGCCAAAAATTAGCACCAAAAAAAAGATTGCTTTTTTCAAAAATCGTTTCCTACCAAAAAAGTTAGGCTTGCCATTAGTATGAGCATTTATAGGTCTAAGAATACATTATTTCAAGCTGTAAGTCAAAATGCCCAATCCCCGTAAGTGTGCAGAGTTGGGGTAGAGGAGTTGGAGCAGCTAACAATTTTTGACACTCTAAGAGCGGATTTAAGCCCCGTGCGCTCCAGGTCTCGCCTAGACTAGCTAATCCCATCGTGGTC
Source organism: Chloroflexia bacterium (assembly GCA_038207455.1). Classification (GTDB taxonomy): domain Bacteria; phylum Chloroflexota; class Chloroflexia; order Chloroheliales; family Chloroheliaceae; genus JBBQZT01. The sequence continues at coordinate 197 of JBBQZT010000142.1, read as the reverse complement.
TGACTACCACGCTCGCTTTTTAACTTGTGCAAATCCCGCTCCAAACGGGTACCCTAGTATAATAAGAGCGTAGTAGTTCAAGTGAAAGGGAGGCCGCAGGTACCCAGCGGCAGTAGTCTTGACCGCGTCCCAAAGACTGGCCCCCTTCATTTTGAACAACCTTAAATCTGAACCGTATCCAGTGGCGGCTTGGCTGA
>JBBQZT010000141.1:0-10886 GCA_038207455.1 Chloroflexia bacterium | reverse complement strand
TAGAAATCGCCTGGGACTGGAGCGACGAAGGCCATCAGCCGCTGCAATCCTGGCATCAAGATTACGTCCTGAATGACAATCAAACTATCCGGGATAATCGGGCCGCGCCCCCTGCCGCCGCGTATCTGCAACTAACTTTTTACCAGACCAATGGCAAGGCCAGCTATAGCGACTTTAGCCTGATTGACGACAGCGTGCGGATTGAGCCGATGCAAAACTACGCGACTGCCGCCCTGAGTTTTAGCTTCGATTGGGAAAGCGCGATGGGCGGGTTGATACACAGTCAGGGCGGGAGCAGCTTTCTGGAGACGGGCGAAGCGGGCAGCCTCAACATCCGGGAAGGCGACCAGTCCAAAGCTTTCGACTACGCTACCGGGCGGGGGCTGGCGATGCGGCAGGGGGCGGACAATCTGTTGAGCTTTTTCCAAAAATATAACTTGCAGGGGACTTTTTACGCGACGGGTTACAATCTGCTGGACGGCAACCAGGCCCGTACCAACTTTGTAAATGGGACTGACCCGATTTATAAAAACGCTAACAGCAAAAATAATTGGGCCAGCGATTATTGGGTCACGCACCCCTGGTATAGCTTCGACCCTTTTACTACCTATAAAGACCCCGTTGGCCGGGCCTGGTATTTTGGAGACCAGACGCGGGCCTTAGCAGCGGCGGCCCAGGATATTGAGCCGCACACCTTCGGTCATCTATATGTACGCGGCGTTACGCCCCAGGAATTTGCCGCCGATATGCAAACCTGGCTCAAAGCCGCCCGCGCCCTGAAACTCCCCGCGCCCACGACCTTCGCTTTTCCCTGGAAAGCCAGCAACAGCGTGACCGCGCCTTTCTACCAATTTCTAGCCGATAACGGTTTTGTGGCTGTTACCCGCCTGTATGACGAGCAGCAATATATTAAGGAAGATTATGCTAAAGGCACTCTAATTTTCCCTGATGCTCAACGCCAGCCTCACCCTACGCCTACCCCCGATAACTATTATTATTATCTTGACCAGGTGCATTCTAACAATCAGGTGTTAGAGCCGCGCTTGTTGGTGCTGCACGATTACGAGTTGCGGGATGGCCCCAGCAGCGAACAAACTGCCCGCACTTTGATTAACCAGCTTTTGGAGCGGCGCGGCTACGGTAGCATTTGGACGCACCCCGAAGAAGTAGTGCAGCCTAACCAAATGCAGCAGTGGGAGCGCACCATCGCTTACGCCGCCAGCTTGCGGGCCGAAGGTTTGTGGGTGGATACCGTCAAGAATATTATTCGGCAGCGTTTGGATGTCAAGAAAATCAGTTTGCAAACCGAGGCTACTGCCGACCCGCATACCATTGTTCTGACTATCACCAATCATAACGACCACCCCGTTTCGTACTCGACTTATACCGTACCCGGTGTAATCCAGGACGTGAAGGTATTAGTAGGAAATGCCCCTAATCTGACAAAGCACGGCAGTCAGTTTGTGCTCGACCAACTCGGCCCTAACCAGGCGGTGACAATTGCAATCCAGTTGTCAGTTAGCAGTTAACAGTCGTCAGTTTTCAGTTAAAACCGAAAGAATTGTCTTTTGTGGGACATTGCTCCGTCAATGGATTGCCCTTTGTGGGACATTGCTCCGTCAATGGATACGTCAGTAGTGCTATTGGTCTCTGCTGACGGACACAGCACGAGTAGCCAAACTTTCATCATATTTTTGGCGGGTTTGTTCCACCTGGTCGTAGTGCTGTACGGCCCATTCCCAAACCCCGCAAAAAGCCGCACTGAGACTAAGACCAAGCCCGGTCAGCTTGTATTCCACTTTGGGCGGCACGACAGGATACACGGTTCGTATCAACAGCCCGTCACGTTCCATCTGACGGACAGTTTTGGTCAGCATCTTCTGACTGATACCTTTGACCTTTTCACCCAAACGGGTAAAACGCATTTCACCCTGCTCCTCTAGTACACTTAGAATCACCATTGTCCATTTATCCGCAATGCGCCCAATCATCTCGGTGACGAGAGCTTCGATGCGTGGGTCTATCTCCATCGGTGGAGGCGGACAGGTTGCTAGTTGAGCTTCGGTTTCAGCTATTGGCACTTTATCCATCTTTCACACTCTCTTTATAGTGGGTATGGCACTTTCGGGTGCCTACTTTACAATGGTAAGTATTATACTATATACTTATACCAGGCTGTCAATCAGATGTTTTTGTAAATTAAACCTTTAGGAGCAATAATATGATGGAAAAGCATAGTAAGACTGGCTGGACAGCCCTGGATATTCCTCCCCAACATGGTCGCGTCACCATCATCACTGGCACAGGTGGTTTGGGTTACGAGACCGCTTTGGTTTTGGCTCGTGCAGGTGGGGAAATCACTCTGGCGAGTCGCAACCCCGATAAAGGTGCAGCAGCCGTCAATAAGATTCGCGCGGCTGTCCCTACGGCCAACATTCGTTTCGAGGTACTTGATCTTGCCGACCTCGCTTCCATTAAGGAGTTCGGGGCGCGAAGGCGGACTGAACAGCAAAGTCTTGATCTTCTTATCAACAATGCAGGCGTGATGGCCCCGCCCCGCCGTAGAACTACCTCTGATGGATTTGAGTTGCAGTTCGGCACGAACTATTTAGGCCATTTCGCCTTGACTGCGTTGCTGTTACCACTCTTACGACGGGGGGAAAAACCACGTGTGGTCAATCTTTGTAGCCTGTCTGATCGCAGTGGCGCAATCAATTTCGATGATTTGCAAGCAGAACGCCAGTACAAACCAATGCCAGTCTATGGGCAGTCAAAACTCGCTAACTTGATGTTTTCGCTCGAACTGCAACGTCGCAGCGATGCGAATGGCTGGGGTCTGCTGAGTATTGCGGCCCATCCGGGTGTGTCGCGTACAGACTTGCTCGAAAGTGGGCCAGGAGCCAAGAGTATGATGACGCGCATGATACGTCTGCTAGGCCCGCTCATCTCGCAACCTGCTGCTCAAGGAGCATTGTCCACACTTTTTGCCGCCACCTCGCCGGACGCTGTGGGCGGAGCCTACTATGGGCCTGATGGTTTGGGCGGATTAAGAGGACGACCAGCACTGGCTAGAGTGGCAGTGGCGGCTAAGGACACTAAAGCTGCTACCCGTTTATGGGAAATATCCGAACGTCTAACAAACATATCCTTCGGAGATTGATAAAGTCTTACCGTAAATCCGGGTATGGTACAAGCGTCTGTGGGACATTGCTCCGCCAATGGACTGTTCTGGTATTTTGTGGGAGATTGCGCGGGTACCCCCCTGGGTGTGGTTGCTGCCAATGAACTGTTCCGAACCGTCTATGGGCAGAGCCATATCCCACAAATACCCCCGGCTGCTTACTGAAAGCCGATAGCTGATAGCTGTCTGCTGTTAGCTCCGCATCTGTATAAGGTTGCCCGACTCGTAGCGACGCAGCCCCGCGTAGAAAATCCCGATTGCCAGCCCCACTATCACCGCCGTTGCCAGCAGCAATAGGCCGAATAAGCCCAGGTCAAAGTGCCGCACCAAAGCTACCGGAACATAGCTGGCCCACGCTGCTGGTATCAAAGTGTAGAGCAAAAGCTTGACCCCACCCTTGAACAAGCTATCGGGATAGGTTGAAAAAGTCACGATGGCAAACATAATCTGGTTGGCTAACGCCTCGCTATTGCCCAGGAAAAACACCAGCGATTGAGCGATGATGCAAAAGCTATTGAACACCACCGCACACAAAAAGCTCACCGTCAGCACCACCAGCAGCAACAGCGGGTCGGGCTGGTACAAAATACCAAAGGCGGCTAAGGCGAAAATTATATCGCCCCAGGCTGACACGTTCATACTACTGATGCACAGGTGGAACAAGACGTTTTTCGGCACGGCCAGATAGTAGTCCAGTCCGCCCGTTGCCACGATGCTACCGATATGGATAGAATTGCCAAAAACTGCGTCCGACAAACCGATGCCCAACGCCGTCACCACCCACAAAGTCAGGGTGTCGCGCAAGCTGTAGCCACTGGCACTGGGGAAACGACTAAAGAAAACAAACCAGAAAAACAGCCAGATAAAATCGTTGACCAACATACCCACGACCTTGCTGATAAAAGCCACCCGGTATTCCAGATTTATCAGCAGGTTGGTTTTGAAATAGTTTGCCAGAAAAACCAATTGGCGACGCAGCCCGCCGTTGGGATACCGTAACTGGCTGCTGGCTGCTGCTGGTGAAATATTAGCCTCCATTGGTGCTTAACCTCCTTTCGACCCGACTCAAAACCCACAAACCTAACGCCCCCAACACCAGCGTCGTGATACCCAACTTCAAACTGGCCTCGCCCAACTCCGCCCACTCGAACTTGACGGTCAGGTGGGCCGGAGAGTACATGACGTAGCTAAAGGGCAACGCCTTCGCAATCGAAGCCAGCGGTTCGGGCAAAATGTCCAGGGGAACAAGCATCCCGCCCAAAATCATCGTCAGCCGTGTATAAATAAGAATGAAGGCAGTGGTGTCCTCGGCCCAAAAGCTCTGGATCGCCAGCAAGAAGATTGCCAGAAAGTCTATCGTTATCGCCAGAGCAAACAGCCACAAGCCGCCCAGTAGATTTTCAATTCGCAAAAAGGCGGGTGGCCCGGCCAACACCAGCATAATCAGGGCGGCCAGCACCAGACTTATCGCCATTCGCACGATGCGCGACCCCAAGAAAACCGCGAACTGATACCACATATAGTTATAAGGTCGCGCCAGCGTATAGGCCAGTTCGCCGCTCCGCACCTCGCGGTCAATATCCAGGTGGAAGGCCGGGCGGGTAGTGGTAAAAGTCTCGGTAAAAATCAGATACCACATAATATCATTGAGGCTGAACCCGGCCAGGCGTTGGCTGCCCTGGCTGCTATACACGGTTTGCCACAGTTGGGCCAGCACAAACAAAATCAGCCCCAAGAAACAGATGCGCGATAAAGCTTCGCCCAGATAAGCAAAGTTGTTTCGCAGACTGACCACGAAAGCCAGCCAATATTTCAGAAACCTTTTCCTGATCCGACGTATCCCCACAGTTGAACTCTTTTTCAACGGTTGCGCTACTGCCATAAATTTCTCCCCGTTAGCTTTCAGCCGTCAGTAATCAGTTGTCAGTTTTTAGGGACACCGATGGTTGATGAACATTAACAAAATAATCCGGTTTCAAGTAGCCAACGGTTGAAACCGTCGTCTATACAACCCAAACCTGATAAATCAGGTTACCGAACCGTTCGGTAACACGTTTAGGACTTTCGCTTGTCATGCTGAACGGAGGCTCTGCGGAGTGAAGCATCTGTTCTGCGCTAGGGAGTTTTGAACAGACCCTTCACTGCGTTCCGGGTACCCCCTGGGTGCCGCAGGGTCGGACAAGCTCTGGTATAAGCGAAAGTCCTAACATTTTAACGTGTTTGGGTTGTATAGACGACGGTTTCAACCGTTGGCGTTGCCCCGGCTGCTAACTGACGACTGACGACTGACAACTGCTTACTGTCTGCTATAAATGGCCGCGATAATCTCCTCCATCGGCGGGTCGGTGATGGTGATGTCGGCTATCTGGTAACGCCCGGTCAGCTCGCTCATCACCCGCTCGATAGGGGCAAGCGTCGTGTCCAATGCAAACCGCAGCATATAATCCTCGTGGGCCACTAGCGTCACCCCGAACGGCAAAACCACCTCGGCTAAGTCGGGCGCACGTTCCACCAGCCGTAGCTCAATCAGTTTGCGGCCTAGATACTGGCGTTTGAGCGCAGCCACCGTATCGTCCAGGATAATCGTGCCGTGATTAACCACAATCACCCGACGGCACACCTGCTCGATGTCGCCTGCGTCGTGGCTGGTCAGGAAAACCGTCAGCTTCTCCTCGACGTTGAGCTTGTGGATTAAATCCCGAATGCGCTGTCTGGCAATCACGTCCAGGCCAATCGTCGGCTCGTCCAAAAAGATGATACGCGGACGATGCAGCAAGGCCGCCGCGATTTCACAACGCATCCGTTCGCCCAAACTCAGCTTACGGGCTGGCGTATTCAGATATGCTCCGATGTCAAACAGTTCCACCAGCCAGTCGCGGCGGCGTTTGTAGTCGTCCGGCTCAAGCTCATAGATACGCGCCAGCAGATTAAAGGTGTCCAGAGGCGGCAGATGATACCACAATTGCGACTTCTGGCCGAAAACCGAACTGATGTTGAAAGATAGTAATTGGCGTTGCTTCCAGGGAGTGAGACCCAACACGCGGGCCTCGCCCCCGCTAGGGTAGAGGATACCAGTCAGCATTTTGATAGTGGTGCTTTTGCCCGCGCCGTTCGGCCCGATAAAGGCCAGCGTTTCGCCTTCTGGTACGCTAAAGCTCACCCCCTGCACGGCGGTCACTTCCCGGTAAGTGGGTCTCACCAGACTTTTAAGACCCGCCCCAAAACCCCCCTTGCGCTCCCGCAGCTTGAAAACCTTGTGCAAGTCGCGCACCTCAATCACTTTTGGTCCGGTTGTATCGTCCACGCCAAAATTGCCCGGTCTATCTTTGGCCCTGTCAGTTTCGGTTGCGGCCATATTTACTCCTTTGAAAAGCCACGAGCTACGAGCTACGTCCATTGGCGGAGCAATGTCCCACAGTTCCCTTGTAGGACGCGCAGCGGCTCCGCCAGCCGATGGTTCGACCTATTTGATTGCTTTGATGGTTATATCATATTGCAGGTTTTGGCAACGCGCAATAGGTATTTTGGCTTACTCTCGGCTATCAGTTAAAACCTTGTGGGACATTGCTCCGCCAATGGACTGCCTTTATCTGTAGGACATTGCGTCTGTAGGACATTGCTCCGCCAATGGACTGCCCTTTATCTGTGGGACATTGCTCTGCCAATGGACTGTTTTCTGTAGGATATTGCTCCGTCAATAGATGTTCTCAGTTCCGGCTGTCTGCTGTTGGCTGTCTGCTGTTAGCTTTCCATTGGCATATAATTTGCTCTATTTCAATGAAGACTTAAATAATTAATCGAAACAAATTGGGAGAAAGTGCTATGGCATCGCAAGTGGATAAAAGTGTGGCAAAGCTGACCGCCTCCGCCCCTGAACCGCTAAAACAGTTTATGGAGCAGACCAAAGGCAAAGGCGGCGCGGTGAACGTTGGCGAGACCGAACGTTGGGCCTCGGTAATGGGGGGCGGTTTGCTGGCCCTCTACGGTTTGACCCGTTTCAAGTTGAGCGGTTTTCTGTTGGCGGCTTTGGGTGCGGATTTGGTGTATCGCGGTGCAACCGGACACGATGTGTTGTATCAGCAGTTAGGGTTCAACACGGCCAAAGGTGACGGCAAAATTGGCATCAAAAAGTCCGTCACGATTGATAAACCACTTCAGGAAGTCTATAACTTCTGGCGCAACTTCGAGAACCTGCCCAGCTTTATGCAGCATCTGGAAGCCGTAACGGTGCAAGATGATAAGCATTCGCATTGGGTAGCGAAAGCCCCGCTTGGCACAACCGTTAAATGGGACGCGGAAATCACCAGCGAACGCGACAACGAATTGATAGCGTGGCATTCGCTACCGGGGTCAGCCATTACAAATATTGGCGCAGTCCGCTTTATGCCCGCTCCCGACGGACGTGCCACTGTGGTCACGGTCAACCTGCAATATATCCCCCCCGCCGGGCCTATCGGCGCAGCTTTGGCTAAACTTTTGGGCGAAGAACCCGCGGGACAGCTTACAGACGATTTGCGCCACTTGAAACAAATGCTGGAAGCGGGCGAAATTCCTTCGACGGCAGGCCAGCCCAAAGGCGAGAGGATACCCGTATGAAAGCTTTAGTTTGGCACGGTAAAGCCAACGTGCGCGTTGAAACCGTCCCCGACCCCACTATTATCAACCCCCATGATGCCATTATCAAGGTGAGTATGACGGCTATCTGCGGGTCAGATATTCACCTTTACGACGCGCTTATTCCCACGCTCGAACCAGGCGATATTCTTGGACACGAGTTTATGGGCGAAGTAGTCGAAACTGGTAGCGAAGTTACCAATTTGAAAAAGGGAGACCGGGTAGTAGTTCCCTTCACGATTGCTTGCGGCAACTGTTTTTTTTGTTCGCACGATTTGTTTTCCCTTTGCGATAATACAAACCCCAACGCGGCTATCGCCGAAAAGTTTTGGGGCTATAGTCCAGCCGGACTTTTCGGTTACTCGCATATGTTGGGCGGCTACGCGGGTGGACAGGCCGAGTATGTGCGCGTACCTTTTGCCAACGTCGGGCCAATCAAAATCCCGGACGGTTTGAAGGACGAGCAGGTGTTGTTTCTGTCCGACGTTTTCCCGACTGGTTATATGGCGGCGGAAAACTGTAATATCCAGCCGGGCGACACGGTGGCGATATGGGGTTGCGGCCCAGTAGGTCAGTTCGCCATCGTCAGTGCCAAAATGATGGGTGCGGGCCGCATCATCGCCATTGACCGCTTTCCCGAACGGCTGGCCCTGGCCGAGCAAAGCGGGGCGGAAATCCTCAACTACGAGCATATTAATGTGATGGAGACGTTGCGCGAGATGACGGCAGGACGTGGCCCGGACGCTTGTATTGACGCAACGGGAATGGAAGCGCATGGTACGACCCCCGATGCAGTTTATGATGTGGTCAAACAGACGCTCAAGCTGGAAACAGACCGCCCTCACGTTTTCCGCGAGGTGATCCAGGCTTGTCGCAAAGGCGGCACGGTTTCGCTAATCGGGGTCTATGGCGGCGTGCTGGATAAAGTCCCAATGGGTGCGGCCTTTAACAAAGGTTTGACTTTCCGAATGGGCCAGACTCATATGCAACGTTATTTGCACCCTTTGTTGGAGCGTATCCAGAACGGTGAGCTTGACCCGTCCTTCATCATTTCGCACCGTCTCAAGCTGGACGAAGCTCCACACGGTTACGAGATTTTCCGGGACAAAAAGGAAAATTGCACAAAAGTAGTAATGACACCGTAAGCTTATTATAGCAAAAATGGCCTACATCTAAACAGCCCTCGTTCGTGGTAGAATAGAGCCGTTGGGACAGTCCATTGACAGCAACCAGTTGGCTCAATGTCCCACCGAGAACCAGGGCAGTCCATTGGCGGAGCAATGTCCCACAGAAAACCAGGGCATTTGTAGCATATGGCTCTGCCCATAGATGTTCCCGAAGTCCATTGGCGGCAACCACACCCAGGGGGTACCCGCGCAATGCCCCACACTAACAGTGCTATGTCAGATGATGGTAGAAGATATTTTTGTGTATAAACCCCCATCCGGTTCGCGTGCTAAAAAAATTAAAGCAAGGCTGCTCAAGCTGACGTTGGGTTGGGTTGGCCTCGCCTGGTTGTTGAGTGGCTGCAACAGCAGCAGTACCACGCCCCAATACGCGGCGGTTTTGCCCACACCCACTACTCAGCCAACGGCAGCCGACTTTAACGGTGTACCGGACGCGGCTACGGCTGGAGTACGCCGACCCACCGCGACGGCCATACCCGCTCCGGCCAGCGATAACGGTAACGGTAACGCTAGTGGTGGCAACGGTGGCGGTTTTGCGCTGCCCCCTACACCCACCCCCGATTTGTATGCTACTATCGCTTCGGACGGTTCAAACCAGGATTTAGCTCTGCCTACTTTCGGCAGACCACCTGACCGCGATACCGGGCCAACCGCCAACGTGACCCAGCTAAACAACTTGCTAGGCACGCCCGGCCCTCGCGCTCCCACCAAACCCGTTCTATATTATCCGACCAACACTGCCGGAAGTCGTTTGAGCGGCCAGCCCAGCCGCGCTTATCCTACACCCACCCTGGACATCAGTAGCTCCACCCAGCCCCGCATTTTGGACGTGCGGAACACCAAAGTTTCCTTCCAAAACTCCTATCGCTTCGCCCTGGTGCAGATGGCGAATCTCCAACCAGCGGCTCGGCTGATCTTTGCCACCGCCAATATTTTGTCGCCATCGCGCACCGTCTGGTCTTTTCAATTTGTGTGGCTAGAGGGAGGCAAAGCCTGGAAGGTGATTTATGATAGCAACCAAACCAGCGTCAATATCAACGAAATGGCTCCACCGGGCCGTCTGATTGATGCCCAATTGATTGATATGAGCCGGGTGCTGGACTCGCCCGCCCTGATAGACAAAGCCACCACCAGTGGTCTGCAAGTGTTGTTGCCGATTGACATCGTAAACTTTCAGGTAGAGGGTCTAACTCATCAACCTTGTTTCGTGCTAACCAATCTCAACCAGGGCAAACAAATAGTTATTAACGCCTACACTGGAGCAATCGTCCGCAACGAGTTGTCCTAGCAATTTCCTCAAAAGTGTGTCTGTTTGAGCTAATGGACGATGAATATTAACAAAATTCGGGACACCAAAGGAGGAATCCATCGGCCAGCAGATTCTAAACCGGACGAGCGAAGCCGTGCCGTAGGCTAAATCCAGTTGTTAGCACGGGCTTTCTAACCCAATCAATTGGGTTACGACACAGGATTTTCAACTCACTTTAGTGGGTTTAGAACCCCTTTGCCGATGGATGCAGCCATCGGTGCTGCCGTGCAAAATTTTGACACGCACCCGGCCGAACCGTTCTGTGTAAAATTATGCACCATACCTCTGTGATTTTCGTCTCTTTACAATCGGATAAAGTGCGCTATAATCAACTTATAAAAGTCTTATTCTCGTATTATTTTTGCCTCTCTGCTCAGTTTGGACAACTGAATAGCTAAATTCGCCCCTTTGCCTTTGCCACGTGCTAATTCGCTCCTGGTTTCGCCCCGCCGCGTTATGCCAACGAACTTTACGGTTTCATTGTCTGGAATTTTGTAATATCAATCAGCTTATATTAAGAAGGGACATCGAAAGATGAAAGAGTCTCGCAGTTCCGGTGCATCGGAAGTTTTTGGCGACGCACAAAACCAGCCGT
>JBBQZT010000140.1:0-11930 GCA_038207455.1 Chloroflexia bacterium | reverse complement strand
CTGGCTCTTAGTGATTAGCTGGCCCAGCCCGGCCTCGCTTAAATTGGTAAATACAGTGCGGATTTTTTATGCTTCGGATACTACCCCGAACAGCTTTTTTAAGTCGAATTTGTGGCGGAACAACCTGTATCTACCTTTGATAGACTTAGGCCACGATGTAGTTGAGTTTGATTACAACTTCGGCGATACTTTCAAACATTTGGACACTTCTGCCCAGGCCGATAAAGCTTTTATTGCCCAAAATCGGCCCAAACTAACCGTCGAACTGCTGCGTCAGCTTAAAGCCGCGCACGCTGTCGCCCCGCTCGATATGTTTTTTAGCTATTTTTATGATGCCTGCACCACCCCAGAGGCGATTGATGAAATCCGCCGCATGGGTATCCTGACCGTCAACTGGTATTGCAACGGTTCGTATCAACTGCGGCTGGTATCGGAAATCGCACCGCACTATGATTGGTGTCTGGTTCCCGAAAAATTCCGTATTCCCGACTATCTGGCAATGCACGCCCACCCCATTTATTGCCAGGAGGCCGCTAACCCCAACACCTATAAACCCTACGCTTTGCCGATTGAATACGAGGTGGCCTTTGTGGGTCAGGCGTATGGCGAACGCCCCAGCTATATTAAATATTTGCGTGACCAGGGTTTAGATGTGCGCGTGTGGGGATATGGGTGGGACAAGTTTAGCCAAAACAGCCCTACTGCCCGCATCAGCCCACTAACCCGCGCCAGGCATATCGGCCAAAACCTTACCACTGCGTCAGGTCGTCAGCTGCTACAAAGCCGCCTCAAATATCGCTTGACCCCGCTGCTCAAAAAAAGTAGCGAGCCGAAGGCAGAATTGACCACCCGGAACGTGATGCTACCCGCAGCCAGCGTGGGCGGTGTTTTATCGGACGAGGAAATGATTAAGCTATACAGCCGCGCCAAAATAAATCTAGGCTTCTCCACCGTCGGCGAAACCCACCGCACCGACCAAAAAATCGTGCAGGTGCGCTTACGTGATTTTGAAGTACCGATGAGCGGCGGTTTTTATATGGTTGAATATATGCAGGAGCTTGAGGAGTTCTTCGAGATTGGCAAAGAAATTGTCTGTTACCGTGATGCGGCGGATTTAGCCGCCAAAATAAAATATTATCTGGCCCACGATGACGAGCGCGAGACTATTCGGCAGGCAGGTCTCGCTCGTTGTCTGCGAGACCACACCTGGCAAAAACGTCTGCAAACCTCTTTTGAGCAAATGCACTTACCCCACCACCCCTAAACCGTATTCCTGGTTGCTAACTTAATCCTTTACACCCTGAATTGACACATCTCTAGCTGTCACGAATGCTATCATTTAATCCATAATCTAAAATTGATAATTTCTGAAAGGATTTTTAGACCATGAACGCATTAAGCGGAAAAGTAGCAATTATTACCGGAGCGGGGCGTGGTATCGGACGGGCCTCGGCTCTTAAAATGGCGCAGGAAGGAGCGGATTTGGTATTGGTTAGCCGGACTGCCGCCGAACTCGAAACTCTGGAGGCCGAACTTAAAACGGTGGGCGGGCGGGTCTTAGCTCTGCCTGCCGATGTAACCGACCCCACTCAGGTCAGCCAGATGGTGCAGCAAGCCGTCGCCACGCTGGGCCACCTGGATATTTTGGTCAACGCCGCCGGAGTGGGGGTAATTCGGCCTTTCCTGGAACTGTCCCTGGCCGATTTTGACCGCATGATGGCCGTAAATGTACGTGGTGTGTTTTTGGTAACACAGGCGGTGGCGGCCCAGATGGTACAGCAAAAACGAGGGTTGGTAGTCAACCTGCCCGGTATTTTGGGCAAAACTACTATGATGAATGCCAGTGGCTATTGTGCCAGCAAATTCGCCGTGACCGGAATGACCCGCGCTGCGGCTCTTGACCTCAAACGGCACGGAGTTCGTTTTAGCCTGTTACATTTGGGCGGGGTGGACTCACCTTTTTGGGATAACATAGACGGGCTGCGGGTGCAACGCGACAAAATGCTGACTGTCGAAGATGCTGCCCGCGCCATATTGTACGCCGTGACGCAGCCGGATATGGGCGTTTTGACCGAACTGACGCTCCAGCCCGAAAGTCACCAAATGTAATAGTGTTGGCGAATTGTCGCCCTGACGAAGGAAGGGTCTGTTCTAAAGCCTATATTAACAGATTCTTCGCTTCGCTCAGAATGACAATTTTACCGAAGGGAATGGTGCTAGTTATGGTTGGCGGATTGCTCGTGGCTGGTAGCTTGCTTACCCTTTTGTCACCAACCCAGATTTTGGCGAATTGGCGACCTTTTCGGCGGGTACTTCGTCGGGCTGTACCGACGCAGGCACTTGAGATGGACTGGTTTTGCGATTGCTAAAGACAAACAAGGCGATAGCGAATACCAGCAAGCCAATTTGAGCCGCCGTAGTTTCCCAGGTGGGGTAGATGCCAAAGAAGTCCACCGAAGGCAGCCAGCTTTCGCTATGAGATGGCAACACCTGCGCCACCTGCAACGAATGGATGCCAGTGCCGATAAATTTGAAGCCGATGTAGAAAACCAAAACGCTGGCGGTCAGGAAGAAGGGGCGCATCGGCAGCTTGACTCCGATTACCAGGATAAACACCGCCATAATGCCGAGCAAACCCGCGCCGATACCGAGGCCAATCAACAGGTCGGAAAGGGCGATAGAGGGGGCAATACCTAGATACAGAATGGCGGTTTCAGTGCCTTCCCTGAAAATCGCCAGGAACGCCAGCAAACCAAGCGAGAAAACACTGCCGGTTGCAATCGCGCTACTGGCTTTGTTTTTAATATATTTTTGCCACGCGCCCGCCTGCGATTTGCTGTGCAGCCAGTAGCTCATATAAAAAAGCATACCCGCCGCCACCAGACCCGTAATGCCTTCGATTAGCTCGCGGTTGCTGCCAGCCGCCGCCGCCGAAAAGAAAACCTCGATTATTACCGCCACTACTGCGCTCAAAGCCACGCCGATACCTGCACCAAGCCAGACCGTTTTTTGTTTGCGGGCGTTGCCACTCTTAGCCAGGAAAGTCAGTAGCGCGGCTAATACTAGCAAAGCTTCCAAACCCTCGCGGAGCAGCACGATAGCCGCGTCGAAAATACCGTAGCTGTTGTTCTGGGCAAACGGCGCGAGGTCAGCCCGCATCTGGCTCAAAATAGTTTTTGCTTCGGCCAGTTTGGGTGGGTTGCTTTGTAAATCCGCCGCCGCCAAAGCCATATTGTTTTCCGTCGAGCCGTAAATCGAAGTTGACTTCGCCAGCACCAGCGTTTCGATGCTGGGCCAATTATTTCTAAAAGCTTTGAGGGAATCAGCCGCGCCCTGAGTGTTATTGGAGTCCAGAGCGGTCAGGGCCGTATCTAGCTGGGCTACCTGACTTTTAATAGTCACATTCTGGTCAGCCGGGGCGGTGGCAGCAGCAGGGTTAGCCGCGTTGATAAATTTATCACCAATACCGTCCAGCTTTTGCAGCGCGGTCAGCACTTTGTTGGTGTCAAGCGGCTGGGTCGCCAGGGCCACTTTAACATCGCCCATCGCGGTTTCAATATCCTGATAAGTCTGCTTGCTCTGGCCCTTGACTCCGTCCTCGACGTTGTACCAACCATCGTTGAAAGCCTTAAACTCGGCCTGAACTGTGGCAATATCGCCACCCGGCAGCGCAGTCAGGGCAGTGTCCAGATGCTTGTTCAGTTTTTCCAGGTCTTGCTGAGGGCTATCGGCAAAGCTAGTCAAGCTGCCAAAGCCAAATGTAACTATCAAAGCCAAAACCGCCAACAGATAAAACGCCGGACGTAGCCAACCCAATCTTCGCATTGCAGACAATTTAAGACCTCCGCTCGTGACCCAACAGACCTTGTTGAGGCTGCCAGGGTTAGTTTTCTTTTTCGATTAAGCTGCGGCGGCCAACCAAACCAACATACTTAGGCTGACCGCGTTCTCAATATTAGTCTAACCTAACATTTGGGTTTTGTCAATAAGTAAAAATTAGAATTTTGGAGTAAATGATGGGGTAAAACACAAAAAGGGGCTATGACAAGGCCAAAGTCAGAGCCTGTTCCGCACTCAAGTCTCGGCCTGTTTTCCAGGCGGTCTTAAACGGTTCGTCGCCCAGCAACTTGCGGGTCATGTCCAGGAGCGGCTCGTAAAACAACTGGTCGGACGGGGAGAGGGGCGCACCCACACTTTCGCGCAAGCCTTCCGCCGCCCCGAACAACTGAGCCGCCCCTTCCGCTTGCATCTGCGCCCCAAAGATGCCCGCCATCCCTTCCAATGCTTCGGCCAGATGTAATTTATTACCTAGCTCTCGGAATAGCTCCAGACTTTCTCGAAAAAAAGTTGCTCCTTGCTCGTATTCACCTTGATACAACATCACGCAACCCAAATTTAATAAAGCACCGGCAATATTTGACTTATTCTGCAAATCTCGCTGCAAATTCAAACCTTCCTTAAAGAATGGTTGGGCTTCCGCATAGTTGCCTTGATATAAAGCCACTACTCCCAAATTTCCAAGCGTATCCGCAATGCCTCTTTTATCTTCCAATTGCCGTTGGATTATCAAGCACTCTGTAAAGAAGCTTTGAGCTTGTTCGTAATCGCCACGCATTACTGCTACATTTCCTAAGTTTATCAGGGTATTGGCAACCCCACGCTCATCCTTTAACAACCTTTGTAATTTGAGACTTTGCCTTAACAAGTCGTTGGCGCGTTGATAATCAGCCTGTTTACTTGCCAAAACACCAGCACTGTTAAAAGCTTTCGCCCGCGCTGAAATTGATAAATGGTTGGAATCTTTCACCAAAACTGTTTCCAACCATTGACGGCCTTCGCTCAAATAATTGTGCATCTGCCAGAACCAGCGTAAAGAGCCAGCTAAACGGAGGGCTGCTTCAATATCTGGGGCGGTGTCATTGTTTATCAACCAATTTAAGGCGGCCCGCAAATTATCGTGTTCGGCTTCCAGACGGTTCATCCACTCAAGCTGTTGTGGCCCGCGTAACTCTGGCTCGGCGGTCTCGGCCAATTCTACATAAAATCGGGCGTGCTGACGTTCAATTAGCTCCTTTTCACCGCGCATCACCAGCTTTTCCAGGGCAAATTCCCTGATCGTCTGCAACATCATAAAACTTTGAAACCCGTTTGAGGATAAGCTCGCTTCGTTTGTGTTGATAGTGGCTTGATGTTCAACTTGCCTGATTAAGCTTTTGTCCGCCAGCGAAGTCATTCCTATCCAAAGCTGCGCCCAATGCGAACCGGGTAGAGTGTTGGATGGTGAGGTAGAAACAGCGTGGCAAACTACATCGGCAGCCGTCGCCGACCAGCCGCCCACGAAAACTGCCAGACGTTCAAACAGCTGCTTCTCGTCTTCGTCTAGTAGCTGATAGCTCCAATCAATCGCGCCACGCAAAGTACGCTGGCGGGCGGGCAAATCACGGGGGCCAACCGCTAATAATTCTAAACTTCCACCCAACTTGCTGTTTAGTTGTACCAGCATTTCGTTAGGGGTAAATTGTTTGCTCCGCACGGCAGCCAGTTCGATAGCCAGGGGCAGACCGTCCAGCTTCGCGCAAATTTGAGCAATCGTTTCAATATTGGCCGCCATCAATTTGAAGTCAGGTTTAACTGCCTGGGCGCGTTGCCCAAAAAGACTGATGGCCTCATTTGTCAGCAGTTTTTCGAGCGAAGGCGAACTTTGTAAATCGGGCAGAGCTAAGGGTGGTACGTCAAATTCGAATTCGCCATACAGATTTAAGACTTCGCGGCTACTAACCAGAATTTTGAGACGGGGAGCCACCTGCAACAATTCGGTTAGCAAAGGGGCAGCGGCTACCATTTGCTCAAAGTTGTCCAGCACCAATAATATTTGTTTGGTATGTAGCCAACTTTTAAGGCTCTCGAGCAGCGGCTGGCCGGGCGTTTCTTTGACTTCTAAGATTTGGGCAAGGATGGAAATCATCAAGGGAGCAGTATTGACCGAGGCCAGAGCCACAAAAAGCACGCCGTCTTCAAACTCATCCAGCAAATCGGCGGCAACCCGCACACTCAGCCGCGTTTTGCCTGTTCCGCCAGGGCCAGTCATCGTCACCAGTCGTACTTCGGAGCGGCGCAGCAAACTACGCACAGCACTGATTTCACGTTCACGACCCACAAACGAAGTGGCCCAGGCGGGCAGATTAGAAGGCCGGTCATCCAAAGTACGGAGCGGCGGAAACTCGGCTTGTAAGCCAGGCACTACCACCTGAAAGATTTGTTCGGGGCGAGGCAAATCTTTCAGACGACGCTGGCCCATATCGCGCAGTTCAACACCAGGCGGCAAAAAATCGCACACCAGGCCGTGCGTAGCCCCCGAAAGTAAAATCTGTCCTCCCTGCGCCGCGCCAATCAAACGTGAAACCCGGTTGACAGTCGGGCCAAAATAATCGCTGTTGCGTTGTTGAGCCGTGCCAGTATGTAGAGCCATACGCACCCGCAACTTTTCCTGGGAGGGCAGACCGCTTTTTTGCCAGTCCTCATTTTGTAGGGCGAATTGGGCCGCAATCGTCGCTTCCAAAGCCTGGGTAACATCCCCGAAAGCGGTACAAAAAGCGTCGCCCATTGTCTTGAAAACACAACCGTCCAGGTTTTCAAAGGTGTAGCGCAGCAACGCATCATGCCGGGCTAAGGCCAAAGGCATAGCATCGGGGTAAAGCTCCCACAAACGGGTGCTACCTTCCATATCGGTAAATAAAAAGGTGACTGTCCCGGTAGGCGGCGCAGGCATATTTGTCCCTTGCTTTGTTATGATTGATGCGGTTAATTGGTATCATCTCAAAAGGTAGGGGCGAGATTTATCACGTCCCCATTGCTTGAGGCACTGTAAAGCTTGGGCGGGATAAATCTCGCCCCTACACCCCAAATTTCTGAGAAGATACATTAATTGCTTCTAGCAGGAAGCATTTAGCCTGCGGGTGAAGCCACAGGCTAAAAGTTTGTCTAAGTTAATTTGCCAAAGCCCGATACAAATCCAGTTCGCCTGCCCCTAACAAACCGGGGAAAAGTGGGTTGAGCAAGCTAATGGAGTTGGTGCTATTTTGCAGCCGCGCCGTGATTTGGGCCGGAGTCAAAGTTGGAAATTTAGCTTTAACCAGAGCCGCACCACCTGCTACCAGTGGGCTTGCCATCGAAGTACCGCTCCAGGTGGCATAGCCATCGTTCCAGTATGAGCTATACAAGGCCACACCCGGCGCGGAGATGCCTATAGACGAGCCGTAACTGGAAAAAGGAGCTTTCAGGTTGGCCGAGTCGGTAGCAGCTACACAAAGTACACCTGTAATAGCACACGGGTATTGGAGCGTACTGTTGTTGTCATTGCCCGCCGAGGCCACCAGAACCGCATTGTGCTGTTGGGCATATCCAATCAAATCGCGCAAAGAAAAGGTGTCAGCAGTCGTCCCCAAACTCAAGTTGATGACCTGCGCCCCATTGTCGCTGGCATATCTAATGCCTTTGAGAATGTTCCAAAGCGAACCCTGCCCGTTGGTATCCAGCACCCGTAAGGGCATGATTTTAGCCTGGGGTGCAGACAACAACACCAGGCCAGCCACCGCGCTACCGTGACCACTGGCCGTACCACCGCCCAAATCGGCAGGTGTATTATTGTTGCTCACAAAATCGTAGCCTCCGACTAAATGTGAAGCCAGCAAAGGATGGCTCATAGCCAGGCCGGTATCCAACACCGCTACGGTTATGTTCGCGCCCTGGCTAATCTGCTGGGCCGCGCTTGTTTCAAGCAAACTGGCGGCATACTGTTGCTGGTAGGCAGTCAGGAAGCCGCCATCGTTCAAGTAAGGGTTGCCAGTAGGGGTCTGGTCGGAGTAGTTGAAGTCAATGTACTGCACTTGCGGGTAAGACGCTACCTGGGCTACTTCGTCAGCCTCAGTCTTATGTGGGTCATAGCCAATCCGGTAGAGGTGTAAGTCAGTAAACTGGTCGAGAATCGTTCCCCCGAAATAAGCAGCCACATCAGGAGTTAAAGCGAAAGAAGGGATTGTCCGCACAATCAATTCAGCCTGAGCGTGCTGTTTACCGGGGTCAGGCTGTTTGCCAGGGTCAGGCTGTTTTGGCCCTTTTGCCTGAACTGCCGACAAATTGAAGGAAGAAAGCACCAGTGCCAGAGATAGCACCAGCAACCATTGAGGTTTAAGCCCTCGCATACGTCGGGCCTTGTTCACATTCTTGTGTCCCATTTTGAGCATCCTCCATAGGAAGTAGGTTAAAGTATTCGCCATGCTTAGGAAAGGTCGCGCCAGATTGTTAGTCAGGTCAAGCTTAGTGGAAACCGCTTTCTGTTTGGAAACGCTCCATTGCAAATCCTTAACCCGAAGCATTTCGTGCCAAACAGGATGCTACGCCCATATTTCTCTATCTTTGTCCCTAAAACCAGAGTTACCACCGGGCATAAACCCGATTATAACACTACTAGATTATAGCAATATTCGGGCCAATGGCAGAGGACGGTAATTTTTATGTATTAAGTTTTATCTAACAATAACATAGCTATTTGCTGGCTGCAAGCAGTAAATTCATACAGCCGATACTGGTATCATCTCAAAATTCCGGGGTAGGGGCGAGATTTATCGCGCCCACAGGGTTATTACGCATCACTTGAAGGGGACGCAATAAATCTTGCTCCTACCCCGGAATTTTGAGATGATATCTATACTGCACGGGGAGAATTTTTATTGAAGCTTTGTTTAGGAGAGGGCCAGGGCTGACCCTCCTAAATTTCAGGCTATTGCACGTGGGCGAAAGAAATAGCTACGTCTTCGGCTTCGGCTGAGTTCCGCACACCTTCGGACACCCCCCGGCCTGCGGATGTGCCAAAAGCCGCCATCATTTCAGATTGGTTGTTAGCTATTGGTTTCTTGCAAAACCTGGTCAACTACCTGGTGAAGGTCTCCAGTCCGGGCATAAACAGCCAGTTGGCGGTCTGCTGAAGTACCATGATCCAGAATAGTGTGAACGTAGTCAATCTCGCGGCGACTACCCAAACCGTCCACCACGTCATCCACAAAATGCAACAGTTCGTCCAGCAAATCGCGGGTGGGCAACTCCACCTGCTTGCCCAGATCGAGCATCTGGCCTTCCAAACCGAAACGGATAGCTCGCCATTTGTTTTCCATAATCAAGGCGCGGCTATATTTACGCCAGCCCAAATTCTGGATTTTGAGTTGGTACAGCTTGACTACCACTGCTTGAATAAGCGCGGCCAGAGCCAGCGTTTCTTCCAAACGGGTGGGCATATCGCAGATACGCACTTCGATGGTGCTAAAATGTGGGTGCGGACGTACATCCCACCAAATTTTCTTGCCATCATCAATACATTTGGTACGGATCAAGGTCTCAATATACTTGTCGAAAGCGGAAGCACTTTCAAAATCTTCGGGGATGCCAGTACGCGGAAAACGCGAAAACACGACGGAGCGGAAGCTTTTGAGGCCAGTATTGCGACTGAGCCAGAAGGGGCTACTGGTAGAAAGAGCCAGAATATGGGGCAAGAAATAGCGCAATTCGTTCATAATAGCAACAGCAGTGTCGCGGTCTTTGATGCCAACGTGGACGTGCATCCCAAAAATACAAATCTCGCGTATTACATCTTGCAATTCTTCTTCCAGCACGCGGTAACGTTCGTGTTCGGTAATCGGTTGCGTCGCCCAATTAGAAAATGGGTGGGTGGCGGCGGCTCCAATCATCAAGCCCTGTTTAGCGGCAAGCTCGGCCAACGTTGCGCGGTTGCGCGTCAAATCCTCACGGGCCGCGCTAATATCTTTGCACACTCCCGTAGTAGTCTCGACGCAACTCATCAACATTTCCGGCTTGATTTTATCGCCCAAAATCGGCAGACCCATTTCGATAATCTCGGTGTTGTGAGGGCTAAGTTCGCGGGTAACCGGGTCAATAATCTGAAATTCCTCTTCCACGCCCAATGTAAAATCCTCTGTTTCGCTCAACAGGTTAGGCATAAAAATCTCCTCCTACTCAATTCGCGTAATTATAAGCCTTTAAATCCAGGTCTTCTAGCAATTTCTGTACCTGTTTACCAATTGAGCTATACTAACAGAGTTAGGCCAATGTTTCAACCACTTAGCCACGTTTTTCGCGTTCGCGCTCTTTGAGTACCCGCCGTAACAACTTGCCCGAAGCGTTTTTGGGTATCGCATCAATAAACTCGACTTCGTGGACTTTTTTGTACCCGGCCAGCTTGCCGTTGGCAAAAGTCAAAATTTCTGCCTCGGTAACAATCGCGTCGGCTTTTTTGACCACGTAGGCTTTGGGCAACTCGCCCGCTTCGTCGTCCGGCTTCGGCACCACCGCTACGTCCGCGACTGCCGGATGTTCAAACAACAAGGCTTCGATTTCGGCGGGGGCAATCCCAAAACCTTTGTATTTAATCATCTCTTTTTTGCGGTCACTGATAGTAAGGTAGCCGCGCTCGTTCAGCGAACCGATGTCGCCCGTATAGAGCCAACCGTTGCGAAGGGTGGTGGCGGTGGCTTCGGGGGCTTTCCAATAGCCCTGCATCACTTGTGGCCCGTAAATTAACAGTTCGCCCACCTCGTTGGGGCCAAGCTCTTGTTCGCCCGTTTCGATGTCCACGATTTTTTGCAAAGTATCGTGTACCGGCAGCCCTACCGTCACAGGTTCGTCTTTGGCCTCGCCATTGACCGGGTTGAGATGGGTTAGAGGTGCAGCTTCGCTCAGGCCATAACCCTGGCTGATAAAACAGTTGATAGCCCGGCTGACCTTACGGATAACCTCAATGGCTGCCGGAGCCGCCCCGGTCATCACAAAACGCACCGAAGCGAAATCTTCCGGCTTGAGGTTATTCATATTCGCCATTGCGACCAGGATAGGCGGCACTACAAACAGCAGCGTCACACCCTTCTCGCGTATCAAGCGGAAAGACTCGGTTGGCTCGAACCGTTCCATCAAAATGGCCGTCGCTCCACTATACATCGTCGCGCCCATCAGCATAATACCGTAGATATGGTAAAAAGGCAGGAACAACATGGCTTTGTCTTGGGACGTGAAGCGCACGGAGGCTGCCATCTGCACATAATTGCAAACCATGTTGCGGTGACACAGCATCACCCCTTTGGGCAAACCTGTCGTGCCACTAGAATAAGGCAGGGCCAGCAAATCTTCCCAATCAATATCAACGGGGAGAGGGGTGGTAGCCGGGTATTCACGGATGAGGTTGGCAAAGTGCGACACGTCATCGGGTACGTTATGGTCTGGCCCAACGGCAATCACGTGTTGCAGGGCGGGCGCGATGGGTCGAACTTGTTGGACGATGGGCAGAAGCTCAGTCTGACAGATAATACCAATAGACTCGGAGTTGTTAAGCTGGTATTCGACTTCGCGTTCTTTGTACGATGGGTTCATCGGGCTGACCACCGCTCCCATCCGAGCCAGCGCGTAAAAAGAAATGATATATTCGGGCCGATTAGTCATATAAAGGCAAATCCGGTCTCCCTTGCGGATACCCAAACCGTGCAGAGCGTTGGCAAAGGTATTGACCAGGCTATCCAGTTCGCGGTAGGTCAGGTTCAAGTCTTTGAAAATGACAGCCACATTTTCAGGGTGGCGGGCGGCACTTTCGCTCAACATTTGGGCGAAGGGAATGTGCGGATAGGTCAAACTGGCCCGGAAAAACTCCGGCTGGGAAATTAGTGTTGCGGCAGCCTCGCCGGATTTGCTTTGTGTGTCTGTCATAGCCACTCCTTTATGAACATCTACTAATCTCGACTTTACCCATTTTTGAGAGCCGCTACACGCTCACGATAGCTAGGGTAAACCAGGTTTTCAGACATGGCCTCTACCGCCACTTGTTTGAAAAATAAGGTCAGATGTAGCTTTTACGTGAGATCCGAGCCCACATT
>JBBQZT010000139.1:0-12014 GCA_038207455.1 Chloroflexia bacterium | reverse complement strand
GCATACAAGCCGCCGGGCATAATATAACTGGTCATCATCCGCACGCCCGCGCACATCTCAAAAATGTCCAAAATCTTTTCGCGGTCTCGCATCCCATACAAAAAGGTACTCATCGCGCCCAAATCCAAAGCGTGCGTACCCAGCCAGACCAGATGGCTACTGATACGTTGCAATTCGGACAGTATCACGCGCGTGACCTGAGCTTTAAGCGGAATTTTGTCGGCAATACCCAACAGCTTTTCGACAGCCAACGTATAGCCCAGATTGTTGATAAGCGGGTTCAGGTAATCGGTGCGGTCAGTCAGGGTCAAGGCTTGATTATAAGTTTTGGTTTCGGCACTTTTTTCGATACCCGTATGCAAATAGCCGATGTCCGGGATACATTTGACCACGCTTTCGCCACTGAGCGTGACTACCAGCCGCAAAACTCCGTGCGTGGAAGGGTGTTGCGGCCCCATATTAATAGTCATTAGCTCTTTATCAGCACCAGAAGTTTCTACTCCGTCCTCGTCATAATCTTCCGGCTCATCGTAAAGCAAATTATCTTTTAAGCGTAAATCTTCCATCAAACTATTTCCTGTAAATCTTACTCAAATAAGGCACTCAGTTTGAGCTTAAAGCCCGGTAAAACGTTGCCACCGTCCAATTCATCTTCCAGGTTTAGAATTGCCACCTGTTTATTGTCGCCCGTATAAACCAGGATGAATTCGTCCAGTGGATAGACCGACCAGATTAACTTTACGCCGTCGCGCCGATAAGCCTTAATCTTTTTGGAAATACCCTCGACTCTGTCGCTGGGCGAATTAACCTCGACCACCAAATCGGGAGCTACCATCAGCGGGCCATCTTCTTCCTGACCCACCAAACGTTCCTTTGACACAAAGGCCACGTCCGGTATTACATAATCGTCTTTAGAAGGATCAGGAATACAAGCCGCCCCCGCGTAGACTTTGCCCAATTGGGCGGGGACAACATAATTCCGTTGATACTGGCTAAAAGCCGCGATAATATCACCGTGCTTCCGGTTCGGGCCTGGTTTTGCCATCTCAAATAACTCCCCGTCTATAAGTTCGTACTGATTGTCGTCGTCGGGTAAAGCGTAAAACTCTGCCAGCGTGTATCTTTGAGGGGCAATTGCCGCTTCTAAAGTCGCGTCCATACTTACTCCTTTTAGCCTGCTACGTCGCCACGTCCAATCGGTCTGAACTGGTTGGCAGGCAAACTCGAACGGCGTGGCCCAGCCACCGGGTAATCTTTGCGTAAGGGGTAGCCTTCCCAATCGGCGGGCATTTCCAGCCGGGTCAGATTGGGGTGGCCTACAAAAGTGAGGCCGAACAAATCGAAAACTTCGCGTTCGTACCAGTTTGCGCCAGGAAATACACCTGTCGCCGTCGGTAGCTGCGGGTTGTCGCTACTCACTGGTACTTTGAGCCGGATGGTGGCGTTGGAGTCCAGCGCAAACAGATGATAAACCACCTGGAAACGCGGTTCGGGGTTGCGCCAATCCAGTGCTGTCAAATCAATCAACATCGAAAAACCGTTTTGGTCGCGCAAAAAGGTCAGCACCGCCACAATAGAAGCGGCTGGCACAATAAATGAAGCGAAACCGTCCGCCGTCCGCGTCGGGTCAGGGGTCACATCAGGCCAGAGCGCGTGGGTTAAGAGCGAAACGTCGGGTAGCGCATCTGGAGACAAGGCATCAGGGCTGGCGTTATTGGCATCAGGCGTGTCTGCCGAAATTTGGGTCACGAACCACCTCCGGGGCGTATTCCATTGGGTCGCGCGGGCGTGGCGCACCCTCCGATATTTTTCGTTGCAACAACTGAACGCCTTCGATCAGAGCTTCGGGCGTGGGCGGACAGCCAGCCACGTAAATATCCACTGGCACAATCAAATCCACCCCTTGCACAATCGCATAGTTGTTAAAAATACCGCCGCAACTGGCACACGCGCCCATCGCAATCACCCATTTGGGTTCGGGCATCTGCTCCCAAATCTGGCGTACTGCCGGGGCCATCTTCGCCGAGACCCGCCCGGCCACAATCATCAAGTCGGCCTGACGAGGCGAGGCGCGAAAAATCTCCGAGCCAAAGCGGGCCAAATCGAAACGGCTGGCACTGGTCGCCATCATCTCAATCGCGCAGCAAGCTAGACCAAACAGTGCGGGCCACAGGGACGAACTCGCCCCCCAATTGGCAACCTTGCTTAAGGTGGTTGTCACTACTCCGCCAACAGGCGAAGCAGAATAGATAGATTGGGCATCGCCCGGCAAAGTGGCGTTGTTGGTAAAAAAATCCGCCTGGGTAAACAAGTTGCTATCAAAATCGCCGCTCTTGAAATCGTTTATTCCCACTTAAACGCCCCTTTTCTCCACAGATAGATGTAGCCTACGCCCAATACCAGCAAAAACAACCCCATTTCAAGCAACCCGAAAATTTTTAGCTGGTTGAGCAGCACGGCCCATGGGAAAAAGGCCACGGTTTCGATGTCGAAAATCAGGAATATCATGGCTACTTCCAGAAATTTTACCGGGTAGCGGCGCGGGGTAGCCTGCATAAGTGGGACACCGCCTTCATAGGGCGAAAGCTTGGCCTCGCTCGGATTTTTGGGTTTGCCCAAAACCGCCAGCAAACTCATCAGCACGGTCAAGCCTACCGCAAAAACCACCAGTATTAAAATCGGCAAGAATCCTTCGAGCATATCTTTTATTCCTGAAAGTGCTTAAAAATTGTTGTTTGATACTTTTTTGAGGCTAAAACGTTGGCTGGAAGCTTGAATTTGACGGCTTCCTAACTTCTACAGTATCATACCGCTATACCAATGTCAAGCTAGTTCGTGAAATTTTTATCAAAGATTTTGAACCTGCTTGATAATTCAGGGTATCAAGGTAAAGGAGAGTGCCTTTTTGGAAGCTGCGTATCAATTTCCTAGAAGCTCCCCGGAAGCGGAAGGGATTGCGTCTGGTGCGATTAAAGATTTTGTCGTTGAGGTAGAAAAGGCCAGTTTAGAGCTACATAGTTTGATGTTGCTACGGCACGGGCGGGTATTGGCGGAAGGTTGGTGGAAACCGTATTTGCCTGACGACCCGCACATTTTATTTTCGTTGAGCAAAAGCTTTACCTCAACTGCTGTCGGGCTGGCAATCGCGGAAGGCAAGCTTCGGCTAGAAGACCCCATACTTTCTTTTTTCCCACACGCACAGCCCTTGCACGTCAGTGATAATCTGGCCGCGATGCAGGTCAGGCATCTTTTGACCATGAGGAGCGGTCACGCGACGGATACTATGGAGGCTTTTACCGGGGGTTCTGACAGCAATTGGGTACAGGCATTCCTGGCGCAACCCGTAGAGCATAAACCGGATACGTTTTTCGTGTATAACACGGGTGCTACTTATATGTTATCGGCTATCGTACAGCAAGTAACGGGGCTGACCCTGCGCGAATACCTACAGCCGCGTTTGTTTAAGCCACTTGGTATCGCCTACCCTAGCTGGGAATCTAGTCCGCAAGGGATAAACGTGGGCGGCTTCGGTCTGAGTATAACTACTGATGAGATTGCCCGTTTCGGACAATTGTATCTACAAAAAGGCTTATGGCGAGAAAAAACGATTTTGCCATCGGGTTGGGTGGCGGAGGCGACCACACCAATAGCCAACGGTAGTCAGACGGCTATAGATTGGGAACAAGGTTACGGCTACCAGTTTTGGGGCTGTCGGTATGGGGCTTATCGGGGCGACGGAGCATTCGGCCAGTTCTGTCTGGTGATGCCAGAGCAGGAAGTGGTACTGGCTATTACGGCGGGTCTGCAACAAGAGATGCAGCAGGTACTCGACCTGGTTTGGAAGCACCTGCTACCAGCAATGAAACCGACGGCCTTACCCGCCAACCCTACAGCGCAGCAGGAGTTGGCACAAAAACTGGCACGCCTGGAATTGCCGCTGGTAATGGGCCAGCCGACTATCGCGAAGGCCAGCCAGGTTTCGGGCCAACGCTTCCTGGTTGACGCTAACCACCAAAAGATTAAGGCCATCAGCTTCGACTTTGACCAGGACGGTTGCGTGCTGACTGTCGAAGACGAGCGGGGTAGTCATAAGGTTGAATGTGGCAACGGTGCGTGGCGATTGGGAACAACCACCTTAAATCGGGGAGAACGGCGCGTGGGTGCGTGTGGCAGCTGGATAGCCGAGGATACCTATAGGATTCAGCTGCATTATCGCACTTCGGTTTTGCCTGAACCACCATCAATGACTTCAGCCTATCTACCGTTTGGGGTAACTATCACCTGCCGTTTTGCCAGAAACAAGGTCATAGTGGAGCAGGAAATAAATCAAGCGTTGGTTAGCACCGGGCCAACCAAATTGGAAGGACGTTTAGCTTGAATGTGGACGAGCTAAATTAGCGTCGCGTTCAGCCAATTGTTTCAAGTTCAAAAGCTGACGGCGCATCATTACCAGGTCGCCCCACCCCAACCATAAACGATTGAACCAACCGATAGGCCCAGCTGGATATTGTATTACCACTTTGCCCATTAATCGGCATTGGGACGGCTGTTCCGAGTTTGAGATGTCGGGGACAACCAAATAGCTAATCGCGCCTGCTCCGGTCAGGTGGTGATACCAACTATGGCGACCAGCCACGATAGTCATTTCCCGGTCTGGCTCAAAACTAGCCAGCTTAAAAATGGTCATTACGCGCTGCCCTACCGCTAATTGCTCCAGACCTGGGATTAGCTGGCGAGGGCTGGTGCGGCCAAAGTTGTCAATCCAATCGTAGCTATAAGGGGCGGCCTTCAACTGACACAACCAGCGAAAGACCAGTTCGGGCGCGGCGGCTACGGTCACACCGCGCCAATAGGCCGAGTTCGCCTCTGGTAAGGCCGCATCACAGCCAAAATGGTAGTCTCGTTCTGCTTGCGTCGTTCCCCAATTTTTTTCAGTGGCGAACTTT
Source organism: Chloroflexia bacterium (assembly GCA_038207455.1). Classification (GTDB taxonomy): domain Bacteria; phylum Chloroflexota; class Chloroflexia; order Chloroheliales; family Chloroheliaceae; genus JBBQZT01. The sequence continues at coordinate 7,068 of JBBQZT010000139.1, read as the reverse complement.
TCTTTGATATTCACCCGTTGCTCAATCTAACTTTCTAATTTTAGGACTTTCACTTGTGACCACATTTGCAAGTGATAGACTAGGGCGGCAATCGCCATTCGGGGGCGTTGCCGGGCTTGCTCATCCAATAGGTGATAAAGCGGCGAATTTCGGTCTCGTCGTAGCCGTTCAGCTTTTCGAGTCTGCCCCAGGCGGTCAGGGCGATTTTAGGCGCGGCAGGGTCAGGGCGTGGGTTAGCAATAACTTTGGGGTAGGCTTTGGCAATATTCGCCAGCTTGCTTTCGAGCGCAACACACTGACCGGGCGTATAATTATAATCAATCACTACGTAGCCGTGTTCCAGATTATGCACCAACATCGTATCGGGGACAGTGCTGGAGGCAGGGCCGGGGCTGGCCCACGCCGCGTAGTGCCAACCAGACGCGGGCGGGTCGGAGCTATAAGTGGCGGGCAAAGTATCGTCAATATGTTGCAGATGCAAGCCTGCATCCGAAACGCGCACCGCCTGGCCCGGCGGCTGATTCGGGTCGGTAATGGTGGCAACAATCGGGTTATCGCAGCCCTCCACCGCAGCCACAGACGCTTTATCCTCGGTCTTGGGCAGGGCCAGCAAAGTTATACCCAAAACCAATATGGCTACAATTGCTACCGCTCCAATCAAAACCATCTGGCGGCGACGGGCATTGCGGCGGACAGCCTCGGCTTGCTGGCGTTGTATCGCGGCGGCCTGAACCTTACTCTGGGTGGGTTTAGCGGAAAGATTTGGGTTTTTAGGCGGTTGTTTGTCGGGTGGCATCGGATTGGGTTCTTTCTACAAAGTTTTCAGTTTAAGCAAACAGATTTTAGCGCATGAGCGACGACCTGGCAAATAAAAGCGTAGAAAAATAAGATAGCAATGTTGAAATCTTTATGGCGATGGGCGCAGCGAGACCGCACCTTTGCATTATTGGCGGGCGGTATTGTGGTAATGGGGCTAATATTGTTCGGACTGGTTGTGGTTTGGTATAACCCGCCTGTATCAAGACCTGCCCCTGCTTCCAACCCAAAAATCACTAACGCGCCGGGGGTGGCTGCTCCCATCAAAGCCACTCCTGAACCGCAATATTCTCCTACGTCCAAACCTACCTACTCTTTCACATCGGCTACACCAGTTATCGGGCGGCCCGACCCAACCCAGATCGCCAACCTGCCCAATCAAGGCCAGAACCCTGCGCCGCCGCCGCCGAACCTTTTCGCCCAGTCTCAAACCACCAAAGCGACCACTCCCAGCCCCACATCGTCCACTCCTACGCTTAAACCAACTTCTTCACCAATAGCTAAAGCGTGAACCAGAAATGCGCTCACGCTAACCTAAATAGATTTGTCTGCGTCAAGGCCAGTGAGCAAATCAAATAAAACCTTGGTGTCTCGCTCTAACAAAAACTCAAGTTTATGCTTATCATCTTCTTAGATACAGTCTTAACTTTGCTTGTGAAGGGTTGCTTTGCAGGAATATTAAAACTCGACTTGACTGAATAATAGGCTCCTTCAAAAAGGCTCTTTTTGATTACAACTAAGGGCCATTAGTTGTAATCAAAAAGAGGAATTACAAACTTTGAATTCGAGTCACCAACCGTATTCAACTTTTAAGGCTTTTCGGAGATTTTGCGCTCTGGATCCCACGGATAGACTATCCAGGCATCGGTTTCTTCAGCAAAATAATCTGGCTGGCGGTCAGGAAATAAGCTGTGGCCGGGTTTGTAGTGTAACACGGCTATTTCGGGGCGGGCCTGGGCCTGTCGCAAACGGGCGCATACGGCCATTACGGTGCTGCCGGTGTCCCACACATCATCTACCACCAGAATTTTACGGTTTTGTAATTGTGAGTCGGCGGGGAACTGCAAAAAAATAGGCTGGCCGACTGAGCGTTGTTCGCCCTCGTAAAACATCACCGCTGCCACCAAAATATTGCGAATGTGGGTTTTCTCACTAATAAGGCAGGCTGGCACCATCCCGCCCCGCGTGATAACCATAATATTGTCATAGTCCGTCGGCATTTGTACGAGCAGCCGCGCCACCATCGTTTCAATATCGCGCCAGTTGATATATTGCTTGTTCAGAACTTTCTTCCTTCTGCTACTGCTAATACCTGATAACTACCCACCCCGCGCCATTGTCACGGCCCTTTAGGGTGGCGGAGCGAGGTACGAACCAGGAATCTGTGGCTAGTTCAACTAAGCACTAATTTATAACCCACGCCCCACACGGTTTGAATTTTGACCGTGCTGCCCTCAATTTTTTCGCGCAGGTGGGTGATATGCACATCTATGGTGCGGCTGTCCCCATAATATTCATAGCCCCACACCAAATTGAGCAACTTCTCGCGGTCAAAAACCGTATTGGGGCTTTGGGCCAGAGTTTGCAACAACTCAAATTCCTTAGCCCGTAGTTCGACAGCGCGTGACCCGATAGTAACACTGCGCTGACGGGAATCAATCGTAACGTCACCGACAGTGATACGCTCTTTATTGCTTACGCCATTTTCGCTATTAGGGGGAGTATAGCGACGCAAGACGGCTTTGACCCGTGCCACCAGTTCACGCGGATTAAAAGGTTTGGTTAGATAATCGTCCGCCCCTAGCTCCAGGCCCACAATGCGGTCAACATCTTCGGCCCGCGCCGTCAGCATAATAATCGGCACGTTGCTATCGCGGCGTAGCTGACGAGTCACTTCCCAACCATCTTTGCCTGGTAACATCAAATCCAACACCACCAGTGTGGGCTGGCGCAGTCGAAACAAGCGTATCGCCTCGTCGCCGTCCTCGGCTACAATCACCTCAAACCCTTCTTTTTGAAGATACATTCGGGCGAGGTCGGCAATATTATGTTCGTCATCTACTACTAAAATTAGCTGACTGTTATCCATACTACCCAATCACAATCTTTAAACCACTAATTAGCACTGGTGTGGCCGTTTTTGCCCGGTTTGGGCGGGCGGCCACTCTGGATTACGCTGGCGGTGTCCCGATAAAAGTTTTCAAGCTGGTTGCGCGTGACCTCACACCGAAAAGTGGGCAACAAATTATCGGGGTCAAGCCCTTGTTCCTGAACGGCTGTTTCGGTTTCCAAATCATAGACCAAAATCAAAAAGGTATCGCTGGTTTCGCTGTAACCCAATGCCATGCGGCCTGTTTGAGCCTGTAACACAAAAGGTTCGCTAAATTCGCCGGGCATGAAAGCCCTAGGGCTACTTGCCCCACCTGGTATCTGGGTCAGCAATTCGCTGATAGCATCGCCCAAAAGCCCCAACTGCTCCTTTTCCATCCAAAAACAGACGGTGCGGCTGCCCCGCCGGAACAAAACCCTGAAACGGCGGTTGCCGGGCAAGCCTATCGCCTCCGGTTTTAGTTCGTCCACCGGACCGAAATCGTTAAGCGGCTCTGCCATAAAATTTTTCTCTCCTCTAATCTATGCTATCTAGTTTACAAATAATTTTTGCCAGTATAGCACGCCAAATGGCATTGAGCAACGCGCATTGAGCAAAGGAGTAAGTGCTTATTTTATAAGCGATGCTTGTGCTATAATCCGTACAGAAATCTTTTGTTATTTATGCCTCTACACAGAGAAGACAGAAAAGAGGTTTGATGGTATGTTAGACCAGACTCTGAAAACGGCTTTTATGGCCCAAGCTGAAAAACTGGCTCCGCTTGCGCCCCTGACCGCGCTGCTAAAAAAACGCTTGCCGCCCGCAATCCTGGCTTGTTACCCTACAGCAATATTCGACAGCCAGGAATATGCCCCGGACTATGATTGGCAGTCAATCGGCTTTGTAGCTGCCCGCTACTTCAATTTGGAAGCGGTGCTGGCCCTGCCAATTATGCTGACACGGCTGGCTTTTGTTGCGCCGGAAGAAACTTTCGCCACGATGGACGCGCTGGCAGAGGGCTGGCTGTTGGGCGAAACATCTTCTACTCCACCGCCCCCGACAAAACCTGGACAACCAATCTCATCAATAGAACGGAAGATACCAACAGCCCTGCAAAAGCTTTTCTGGCAACAAGTTGAAGTGGGCGACAACGTTATCGAAAACGTTTTTAATTATCCAGTTGTTTTCGAGCCTGACCTTACCCAGGCTTACGAGGTTAGTATGTCCCAACACGCGGGGATACCAGAAGCTTTCCAGCAAGGCTATTTGCGCGGCACGATGAAGATTCAAGACCTCCAGGATTACCCTAAAGGCACGCTCGGCTGGTCTTATTATCATCAAATCGTGGATAACGGTTTGGGTATCGAGATTTTGAAAGGCAACCAGCAGAAGGCCCGCAGTGGCGACTTGATTGATTATGTCAACCAACGTATCTTGCAAACACACGATTTATGGCATTGTCTGACCTGCTACAGCACCGATGGTATCGAAGAAATCGCCTTGCAAGCCTTTCAGATGGCCCAGCTAGGCACGCCCTTTTCACCCAGCCTGTTGGCGATAACTATGACCCAGGCGGTGTTGTTTGAGCCGGAGACGGTGCGGCCCTTGATGCACGTAATTTGCGCTGGCTGGCAGCACGGACGCAACACTCCGCCCCTTCTGCCCGTCAAGTGGGAACAGCATTGGGCGCAAACGCTGGACGAAATCCGCCAGGAACGCCAGATTGCCCCGGTGAGGTGAGTTTTGGGTTTTGTTGGACATTGCTCCGCCAATGGACTGTACGATAATATATATTGACGAAGCAATATCCAGCAAAACGACCACTGAACACGACCTTGCAATAACCCTGCCCAGTTAATCGCTGTCTTCCGGTTTACCGTCCCCAGCTTGAGTAGCAGAAAAGCCAAGTCTCATGTATAACTGGTTAAGCGATAATTCGAGGTCAAGCACGGGCAGCTTTAAGTCCTCCCCATCAAATACGGTTAGTAAAGCCTCCCCGCAACAAGTTAGCTAATCACAAAAACGATTATACGACTCCACCTTGTTGGTGCTACCGCCTATCTCCTGCCTTAGCTCCACATCGGTATTAGCCAGTATTTGTAACAAATTACGGGGTTTAAGACGTAGATGCAGATTTGCCAGCAATTTAGCGTAAGTAGGCGAATGTTCTCGCCGGGTAATCTTCTTTAATACTGGCTCTCCGGCCTCGACCCCAACAGCCACGTCACTAACTACGGTTACGAGAATACTGGCTGGTTGCGAGTTGTCACCCAAACCGTTACTTCGCAAGGTTCGTTACAGACGCTGGTAACAGCTTACAATTATGATTTGTTGGGCAACCGCCTTAATACGATGGATGCCAACAGCCACGTGGTCACCTCTACCTACGATGTTTTGAACCGCCCGCTTGTGGAGTACGATGCGCTGGGCCACAATTTCAATACCACTTACGACGGCTTAGGGCGCGTCACTACTCGCACTGATGCTCTTTTACAGCAAACCAGCTACACTTATGATAACGCGGGGCGAATGCTGGCGATGACAACAAATGGCTATAACGCTGGTACCGCCAATATCACCACCACATACAGCTATAATAACGGCGGTATGCTGCTGACGATGGCCGACCAGAGCGGCTCTGACCCCATCACCACTACTGGCTATGTTTATGATGGCATGATGGCCTCAACCGTCCTAGCAGCGTGACCAATGGGCAGGGTGTGGTGCAGTATGGCTACGATGTGCTAGGGCGGCGCAGTTCGCTGGCTTTCGGGCCAACGACCAGCACCCTCAAAACGGTGGGTTACAGCTACGATGGGGTGAGCCGCCCCCTGGCTATCACCAACTGGAACAGCCAAAGTCTCACATATAACTACGCAGGCGAACGGCTCAACCAGTTGGTTTATCCCAACGGTATCACGGCCACTTATGGCTACGATGGAGCTAATCGGCTGACCAGTCTGGCCCACCTCAGTAGCGGTGGCAGCACTATCTTCGGGGTGAGCTATACTCTGGACAAGCTGGGCAATCGGGTAGCGGCCAGCGAAAATGTGAGCGGGACAGCCCAAAGCTTGAGCTACAGCTACGACGAATTGAGCCGTCTGACTGCCGATACCAACAGCCAGACCAGCAGCAGTAGCACCTACCTTTACGACGGGGTAGGCAACCGCAGCCAGTTGCAGACGGTAGGGGGCGGCACTACCTTAACCACCAATTACAGCTACGATGCCGCAGACCACTTACAGACAGCCAACTTCAACAATGGTATAAGTATCACCAGCTACGGTTACGATGCCAATAGCAACTTGATAACCGAGACCGCGACAGGGACAGGCAGCTATGTAACTGGCTACAGCTACGATGCCCGCACCCGTTTGAGCAACTGGCAAAAGACGGGTGGCACAAATGCAGGTACGGCTGCCTTCAGCTATGATGGAGCTAACACCCGTCTGAGTATGACTTACAACGGTACAACCACTAGCTACTTACAGGACACTCAAAGCGGCTTACCAGTCGTGTTGCAAGAAACGGGAAGCGGCTCGTCAGGGTCGAGTAGCTATCTGTACCCGCTCGGTTCGACCACCCCCCTCTATCAAAGTGCGGCCAGTGCTGGCATAAATTCCTGGTATCACACTGATGGCTTAGAACCTATCTCATTAGGGAACGGATTTTGCTCTTTGCTCCTACAGGCGGTTAAAAGCAAAATCAGTAATAGTAGTAAGCAGTGGCGCATACCCGAAGAATTATGGCTACAAATACAACCCTTGTTGCCGCCACCAAAGCCGCACCCGCTCGGCTGTCACCGCCCACGACTTGCTGACCGCGCCGCCTTCGACGCTATCTTTTTCCGGCTACGCACTGGTGGTCAATGGAACGCTCTTACCGCCACGGGCAGCTGTACTTCTTCTAGCCCACATCGCCGTCTTCAAGAATGGACACAGGCCGATGTTTTTAGCCGCTTGGGGACGGTGGGATTGGAGCAGTACGCTCAACTCAAAGGCATAAAGTGGGAATGGCAATCTTTGGACGCAGCAATGACTAAAGCTCCGCTCGGTGGGGGGAAAACCGGGCCAAACCCGACCGACCGAGCCAAGCGCGGGACGAAACGCAGCCTACTGACAGACGGGGCAGGCGTGCCGATTGGACTTTGGGTAGCCGCTGCT
>JBBQZT010000138.1:0-12267 GCA_038207455.1 Chloroflexia bacterium | reverse complement strand
CACTACGCCCACGTTTTGGCTGGCATACAAACGAGTTAAAACTAAATATAGATAGACAATCACAAACTCGTGCGCCACTGTATGGCCCATTTCCTCTCCCTCCAGCAAATACTCCTGGTCTGAGTCATAACCTGCCTTGACTCTGATGCGTTCTTTTGCAAGCGGTTCAGATATAATTGTCATACTTTACCTTTACCTCCCTACAATTCAAGCCTTGCCATTCCTGGCTCTCGCCGCCCGTATTATATCATGTTGCCACCCACCCACACGTAACAAACGAGGCAGGTTCTCGTTCATACGTAACTCATACTTTCAGCGACTAACCGATGTGGTATAATCTGTAACAGGAATTTTACTTGAAGGATTAGGGAGGAACTGTGTTTAACTTTTTCCGGCGCAAAAAAGAGCAAGCCCCCAAACCAGTTGAGGAGCAGCGACCCCAGCCTGTGGTGCAACCCATCCCACCGCCCGCCCCGCCTATCGAAGCGGCCCGACCAGCCATTGCTACTCCACCGCCACCTGTAGAGCAACCCAGGCAGTATATAACACCCGCCGGGCCAGCCGAGCAAACTCGTCAATATATACCGCCTGCGCCAGTTGTCGAGCAGCCCCGGCAGTTTATAGCACCGCCACCTGTACCAACCGAGCAAACTAGCCCGGTTGCCACCGCGCCCATTCCCGCCGTGCGCCCATATATTGAGGAAGCTCCCGAACCCACGCCCGAACAGCAGGTGGACGAACATTACCAAAACCGCCAGGAAATCCGTCAATATACCGACGAGGGGCTGGAAAAAACCCGCTCCGGTATCTTCGGGCGCATAGGTCAGCTTTTCGAGGTGGACGACATCACCGACGAGTTTTGGGACAACCTGCTGGAGCTTTTACTGCAAGCGGACATCGGTTACAATTTAAGCGAGAAGCTGATTGAGAATATGCAACGCCGCACTCTGGACGAAAATATCAGACGCGGCAAACTGGTACAGCAGATTTTCCGCCAGGAAATGATTCGGGCTTTGCGCGAGGCCCAGGCGCGGGCGATTGGCTATGTGACCGAACAGCAAAAGAAGCTGCAACGCCAACGCGAGTACGACCAACAGCAGCGCGAACGCGAACAACGCCAGCGCGACAAGAAGAATAAAAACCAGCCCGTGCAGCCCATCGTTGCGCCACCCCCGCCCGACCAGTCGGCGGCGGACGGTCAGAAACGCCCCTATGTTATTTTGATTGTGGGCGTGAACGGGAATGGCAAAACTACTTCTATCGCCAAACTCGCTACCTATTATAAAAATAGCGGGGCCAGCGTGGTGTTGGGGGCGTGCGATACTTTCCGGGCGGGCGCAATCAACCAGCTAAAGCTGTGGGGCGAAAAGATTGATGTGCCTGTCGTGGCCCGCGAACAAGGAGCAGACCCGGCTTCTGTCGCTTTTGATACGGTCAAGTATGCCCAGGAACACGGCACCGATTTGGTGATTATTGATACGGCGGGCCGGATGCAGTCCAATTCGGGCTTGATGGAAGAACTCAAAAAAGTCGAGCGGATTATCGAACGCGCCCAACCCGGTGCGCCCGACGAAGTAAATCTGGTGTTGGAAGCGGTGACGGGCCAGAACGGTTTGAGCCAGGCCAAAGAGTTCAGCAAGTTGCTTGGTATAGACGGCATCATCCTGACCAAACTGGACAGCACGGCTAAAGGTGGTATCGCCTTCGCCATCGCCAACGAGCTAAAGATACCGATAAAATATATTGGCACGGGCGAACGCGCCTCCGATTTGGCCGAATTTGACCCGGAAGCTTATGTAAACGCTTTATTTAGAAGATGATCGTTAGTAGCCAAATATTGAGCATAGATTTGTGAATAACGTCAGCGTTGCAGTAGAGATTAAAAAGCCGAAAGTTATTTTGGATACCAATGCCGTTATTCGTTACAACGACGCAAAAAGCCTGTTACAATTCAGCGAAGTTGCTATCATTACTAAAACCGTGATAGCAGAATTGAACTGGTTGGTTTCAAAGGGTAGAATTAAAGCGTTACCACATATCGTTGCTACTTTAGAAGTTGTTGAGGATATAGTGGAGATTCACACCCAAATCAACGTTCGTAGCAAAATTAAAACGTTGTCCCGAAAACTAAACGTGCCTGGACTATTGGGGGACGGTAGAATTGGGACGAATGTTTTAGAACTGAAACTACCGATAATAACTGGTGACAGGGATTTTGCGAATGCTTTGGAAGCGATGGGGGCTATAGTAAGAAGGCTCAAGTAGTTATGATGGAAATTGGTAGCTTTGATTTTTTAACTCAATCTTTGTTAAGGTTAGGTTCTTGGAAAATTACAAGAGCGGCTAACTTTGATACCTTTGTCGCAGTAGATGTAAATCGCAACTTCCAATTCAATTTCAAAGCATCCGACTTGCTGACAGATAGCTGTCTTCTATACTATGCTTTCGACGCACCAGGAGAGCGGGTTGTTTTGATTAACGCTGAGGGCAGCTGTGTTTACTTGCTGAGTTTGGAAGAACAATGTCTAAAGATTGTAACCAACCTCAACAGAAGCAGGTTTGACTTTTATAATCCGGGTGGGTTGTATCATCTGGCTTTGGTTCAGGTGGACGAGGATTTGCTGGTAATTTATGAGGGTGGCATTGTATATCTGGAACTAAAAGACCGTCTAAAGGTGCGGTGGAGCTATCAGCATCAATATCTGGATTGGGCTTTTGATAAAATCGAAGACGGTTTGGTGTGGTATCAAAGTGGGCAGGACGAGCGGTGGGGCTACCGTCTGGCAGATGGTAAGTGTATTCAACTACAACAATTAGGAACAAGAAGCAATGTTTGACACATTAACAGAAAAATTACAAGGTGTACTGAGCGGCCTAGGCGGGCGCAAACTTACCGAAGGCGACATCAAAAAAGCGATGGGCGAAGTCAACCGCGCCCTGATCGAAGCCGACGTAAACGTGAAGGTGGCTCGTCAGTTTTCCAGTGCAGTCGAGCAAGAAGCGGTGGGCGAACAGGTTTTAAGCGGCCTCAAACCCGTTGAGCAGGTGATTGATATTGTCAACCGCAAACTGATCGAGATGTTGGGCGGCGAAAGTAATGGTCTGCAACTTTCCAAAGAGCCGCCGACGGTTTTGATGATGATTGGTTTGCAAGGTTCGGGTAAAACTACCCAGGTGGGTAAGCTGGCGCGGCTGCTCAAAAGCCAGGGTCAGCGTCCGCTTTTGGTGGCCGCCGATATTTACCGCCCCGCCGCCATCGAGCAGTTGGAAACGTTGGGCCATCAAGTGGGCGTGCCAGTTTATTCCGAGGGCAATCAGGTTGCGCCGCCCATTATCGCGCAACACGCCCTGAATTATGCCCGCCAGAACAATCATAACATCGTCTTAATAGACACGGCTGGTCGTTTGCAAATTGACGAAGCCTTGATGACCGAGCTTGAACAGATGAAAGCGCGGGTCAACCCCCAGGAAGTGATGCTGATTGTAGATGCGCTGACCGGACAGGAAGCGGTCAACGTGGCGGGCGAGTTCAATCGGCGCGTAGGCATCACTGGCGTGATTATGACCAAGATGGACGGTGATGCCAGGGGCGGGGCGGCTCTATCGGTGCGGGCCGTCACGGGCGTGCCGATTAAATTTATTGGGACGGGTGAAAAGCTGGACGCGCTCGAACCGTTCTACCCTGACCGTATCGCCAACCGTATTCTGGGTATGGGCGACATTTTGAGCCTGGTTGAAAAGGTACGCCAGAACATCAGCGACGAAGAAGCCCAAAAAAACCTGGAAAAAATGAAGCGTGGCAAGTTTGACCTGGAGGACTTCTTGCAGCAGATGAAAAGCATCCGCAAGATGGGGCCGCTGGGTAGCTTGCTAGGAATGTTGCCGGGCGTGGGCGGGCAGGTCAAGGAGCTAAAGAAGCAGCTGGATACGCCCGAAGCCGAAAAAGAAATGAAACGGATTGAGGCCATCATTCTTTCAATGACCAAAGCCGAACGCTCCAATCCCGAAGCGGTGATGAACGCCAGCCGCCGTCGCCGTATCGCTGCCGGTAGCGGCACTACGGTGGCCGATGTAAACGGGTTGCTCAACCAGTTCCGCACCATGCGCGATATGATGAAAAATATGACCAATGGTAAAGGCGGCATCAACCCAATGGCGATGCTAAACGGGATGGGCGGCGGCGGTGGCCCTGGTACGACCCCAATGCCGGGTGCTTCCCGCAAAGAAGTCGCCAAACTCAATCGGCCTGTTGACCCGCTCAAAGATTTCAAACGCAGTGGCCCGCCGCGTCCCAACGGTAGTAGCAACGGCAACGGGGCTAAACCAGCCCAGGATAACGGCGCAACCCCTGTCGGTACGGGCAGTGGCAGCCGCAACGCTCCCGGTGCGGGCCAGTACCGCCCGGCCAAAAAGAAGAAAAAGTAATAGTAGCTTAGGTCGCCGTTATAAAACTTCCGGTTGGGAGCAGTTCGGATTTTTCTCCGGTGTTTATATCAAGTAAAGCGATTGCCAGTTGGTAACGTCCGGGTTGGTCAGGCATTTTTAGCGACTGTTTGACGATAATTGGCCTGGAGGTTGACCAGAGCCAGGTTGGGTAAAGCCCGTTTTGAGGCAAAGCTTCGGTCTGGCCCGCTACTCCGCCATCCGCCTTTAGCCAGACCCATTGCAAGCGGTAGTTGTGGCTAGTGGCGGTTAAATTTTGCCATTGGGTAGGAACTGTAACGGGGCTGCTAACCGCCGCTTTGTCGGGCAGTACCAGCCCGTCCAGACGTAGTTGCGAGGCGGCCAGCTTGAAATCGAGTGGCGGCAGGGTTGGCAAAACCTGGGCTGGCTCGCCTTCAAACAAAAACTGACCCATGATAATATGTTGGGCCGGGTCAAAGCTCAAATGACCCGCCGCGTCGCTTTCAAAGTCCAAAAGTTTGCGCCGCTCCGCCGTCACCCCCGCTTTTTGCAAAACCACGAAAATGCTATAACGGCCCGCCCCAAGCGGCGCGGCAGCAACGGGCGCAGATGGAAAGTTGTTGTTGGAATAAAATTCTTTGACCTCAAGTTTGGGCAACGTTATAGTTTCGCCCAAAAACTGCTGTTTGGTGCGGCCCTGCTCGGCGGGGGCGGCTAGAGTATAAACTGCGTGTCCATCGTCCGCCGCAATCTCCAAGCCTACGCTCAACCATTCCGTAATCTCTGGCGACATGGTAGCTTCGGATTTTAGCGATAAAACGTTGCCAGCCAGTTCCATTTTGTACTGAATAGCCAGGTTGGGCCGCGTAGCCAGGCTTTGTAGATAAGCCGGGGTGCGGGTCAAAACGGCGGCGTTGCCACTCCGAAAAAGCACCTGACAGCGTTCGTCCAACGCTAATTTTGGCAAGTCATCGGTAAATAAATATTGGGGCGAGTTGGGCGCGTAGAACCAGCCCTCAAAACCCAGCGGTTCACCGTGTAGTAAATCGTTGCTATGCACACCGCGCGGCTGTTTGAACAAACCCACCTGCAACCAGTAAGATGACGCGCCCGATGTGACGTTATAGCCCACGTTGTATTCGGACAGCTTCAAATTGCTCCGCATCCACTGGGCCACCTCCACATCGGGCTGAGTGATGGGGGCAAAAGCACGTTCGGGTTGGGGGTGGGCTATCCAGGTCGTCGCCAAAAACGCCCCGAAAATAATCATTCCCGACAAAAGATTTATAGCCCCAACCCAATAGAGGCGGCGCAAGTTAATTCTTTTGACAAGCCACCGCAACAACCAATCCAGACCTATAACTGCCAAAATGGGCCACAAATATACCGCCGGGTAAAACAACTTGAAGACCGCGTAATACGAACCGCTACTTGCAAGTACCTTGAGCAGCCACAACCCTGCTCCTTCCAAAGCTAACAAGCCACCAAACAAAGCGACCAGACGCGGCAAAACATTTTGCTCAAAAAGCGTGGTTAGCTGGCCCACTGCCGCCAAAATTACGACGGGCCAACCATAGCGGCTCAAATCCGGCGGCAAAACCTCGCCCTCGTTGCCCAGCGTGCCGAAGCCAGTTTGCCAACGGTCTTTCAAAAATAAAATCGCCAGCAGCCCAACGGGGATATATATAGTAGCCAGGGTCAGCAATCGTCTATATTTTGCAGGTGGGTCAGCCGAGGCTCGATTGTTTTTGATACTTAATTCGTTTCCAGCTTGCTGGCTAAAAACAATCGCCAGGCCAAACGCTGCCAGGGGTATCAAGGCTAAAGTTGGATAAGCGATAAATAGGGCGGATACCGCGAGGCCAAACAAAATCAAAGCGGGGGTATCGCCCTGTAGCCGCCAGGTGAGCAAGAAAAACAGCGACAACATCAGCAACGCTTCCGCCGTAACTTGGGCGTAATAAGTCTCGGATACGAAGCTACCAAAGGTGTAGGCATAGGGCAAAACCACGCTACCCGCCGCCAGACCCGCCCCCGCCAACCGCCATAATCTGCCGCGCAACAGCAAACTCACAATGGCAAAGGTCGCGCCCGCCGCTATCGCCGCCATCAACGCCGCCACCGGGTGTAGCAAATTTATGGGGTCAAAGCCAGTGCTTTGCGACAGCAGCGATACCAGAATTACAAAGGCAGGGGGATATTCCAGGCCATCTTGCAAATTAAGGCGTTGGTCAAGCGCGTGGATAGGCAGCCGCCCGCTCTGGTTAATATAAGCGGTCAGACCGTATTGATGCACCGCGTCCACCGTCGTGCCTACCGGAAGTTCGCCCGGCCCGCCCAACCCCAAACCATAAGCCAGCAAGCCGCCTACCACCAACGTAAAGAGCAAGCATTCCGCCCAATCCCAGCCATTCCGCCCATAGCTACCGCGCCTGACCCCCTGCCAAAAGTTCCAGCCAAACGCAGCCACCACTAAAAGCAGCAATGGCCCAACCATCCAGGGGCGTAGCGGCAAACCCACCAAATCCAGCAAGAAACTAAATACTATTGCCCCGCCAGCCACCATCGTCAGCAAACCTAGCGCGTGTTGGGTCAGCGTCACCTGGAGCGGCGCAGTCTGGTGGTTGGCTATTTCGGTTTGGGTACTGGTTATATTAGCTGTCAAAATATTGTTCAAATCCAGGCTTTCTAATTAACAAAATTTTAAATCGTAATTATTCAGCCTGGTGCGTCTGTCACCGCCGGCAAGGTTGGAGAGGGCTAATTTGACTATTTATTGGGCGTTGTGGATTTGATAGCTAACTTTGGTCTGGCCTTCTTTTTCTTCGATGCCCAAAACTTTGAGCATACCTACGGCGGCAGTATGGTTTAAAATCGTGCCGCCGTCCGCCACCGAACCTACGCCTTGCAAGGTCAGCTTGCGTAAAGGCTTATTGGTGGGCAAACCGGGCTGTAAATAAATTGCGTCGCTTTGCAGAGCTTCCAAACCGACAAATTCCCACTTCAAGCTCAAATCCTGACGGATAATTTCGTTAGCTTTCTGCTCCAGTGCGCCGGAAGTCAGGGTCGCACCCGCCGTTCCTTCATACATCACAAAAGGCTTTTTGCCATGATCGCCCTTGAGCGGCTTCAAAGTGTCTGGCACAAAACCCAACAAAAATAACGCAAAGTCCACCAGATGCCCGCCCGTATGCACTCGCATATTTTGGAAACGCCGCTCCCAATCCAGTTTGCCGTGAACAGCTGTACCAACGGCGGGCGGTTGAGCCATTTCGATATAATGCCAGATTTCGCCTTCCTTGAGCATCACCTGATAGACTTTGACCGAGGTGTGAGCTTCCTGCCAACTCAAAACGCCCTGGTCAGTGGGTTGGCCTCCGCCCATCGGATAAAAAACCGTATGGTCAAGCAACAACCGCCAACGTCCGGGCGTTTCCGGCTCAACTGTCAAAATCTGCGCGTCCATCTCCTGCGCGTAAGGGTCAGTCAAATAAATTGGGTCAGTTTGCATAATTCTCTCTCTTGATAATTCCTGCCAGTTCAAATATTGTTCTTTATTATATCCAGTGTATCAGTTCGGTCAAGGCGCGGTATAGGTGTAAAAGAACTGATTGTTGGCGACATTGGTGGTAACGGCCAGGCTGTTGGGCGTGTCGGCCACCAGTTGGGCTGTACCAAAAAAGCCGGAAGCCAGCTGTTCGCTATTGGCACCCTGATAAAGGGGCAGACTGCCGTGTGGTGACAGAGTATAAGAGTGGGCTGTGCCAACCGGGTTGCCCTGCCCATCGTAATATTGCAACGAGAAAGTGACTGGCCCTGCCGTCAAATTCAAAACGGTCAGGCCACTGACAAAACCGCCAAACGCTCCGTTCGCCAACACTGGCAAATAAACTCGTTGTCCGCCAGTCGTCAGCAAGTTGTAAGTGCCACTGGTAGCTCCGCCACCATTTTCGTTCAATACTCCGACGAGGGGCTGGTCGGAGGTGATAAGCGCACTCCCGAAGAAATGCGCGGGCAAACCTACCGCCGCGTCTCCGTGAAAGATAAGTTGGGCCGCGTTTGCCGCAATCCTAAAGGTTTGGGTCAGGACTTTCGCCCCTTGCGCCGGGTCATAATAATTGACCGTGACATTGGCTGGTGCGCCGTTCGCATTAACCAGCGTCATGCCACTGTAAAAACTGTTATAAGCCCCGTTAAAAACCGCTGGGGCATAAAGCGTAGTGCCTGCGCCCACGCTCTGCGGTTTCAAATTGGCATTTACAAACGGAGCAGCTACCGCCCCGAAGGTAGCCGTAAAGCCGATAGTGGGGTTGCTTTCCAGCACCTGAGCGCAAATCGAAGCGTTTGTACCCGCGTCCAGAGCGGCCCACCCCACGAAGCCATCCGGTAGGTTCAGAACCGCATCGGTCTGGTCAAGGCTGGCACTGGCGTGGGCGGCCAAATTGACGTTCTGCACTTTAACGGGGGTGCCATCCGCCGCATAATAGCTTACTTTGACAGTCGTGGCGTTGCCACTGGCGTTTAACAGATACAAAACCGTGCTGAAATTGTTGTAGGCCCGGCGCAAAATTAAGGGTGCAATCAGCTTGCTGGCAGTCACTTTATTGAGCAAAAAAGCACTGCCGCCCGTTGGTGTACCTTCCGAAACCACAATATTAAGCGGTTGGTCGGATATAACCTGGGCGTTGCCACTCGCCCCCGCCACAAAACCGTTAGCTGGATTCCACTGTGCGCCCATCCCTATTCTGTTAGTAGCTTGACCCGCCGCATGACCGCCACTATCGAAATAATTGATGGAAACGCTGGCGGTGGCCGCCCCTTGATTTTGCAAAGTTAGATAAGTGGTGAAACCGCCCGCGCCGTTGGACAAAAAGGGCAGATAATAGGTAAAACCTGGGGCGGGTGGCGGCGCAGGTGTGCCAGTAGTGGGAGTGGGCGGGTTGGTAGTGGTGACAGGTACAGCGGTGACATTCAGAGAAACCGCTACAATTAGGGCGGCCTGGTTCGGATTGGTGCTATTGTTGATAAAAATCCCACCGTTATAGTGGCCCGCTGCCAGATTATTGGCCTTGACCTTCGTGTTGACAAGGCTGGTATATTGACCACCCGCCGCCACTAGCGTACCACTGGCGGGACTGAGACTTAGCCAATCGCCACCATTACTGGTAAAAACCTGGGTCTGCCAACTTACTGCTGACGATGCGCTTAAATTAAATAGCTGGGCCGCCAGACCATTGCTAACCTCGGCGGGCGTACCACTAAAGTTAAGTTGGGCCACATCAACCGCCAAAATAGGGCTATTCGTGACAGTAGGCGAATTTATAGGAGTGGACAAGGCGGTAGAGGTAGCGGTATTGACAGTGGGCGTGCTGGTAGCAGTAGCCGTGCGTGTTGGAGTGGCGGTTGGGCCAATCGGAGTGGCAGTAGAAGTTGGAGTTGGGCC
Organism: Chloroflexia bacterium; assembly: GCA_038207455.1. GTDB lineage: Bacteria > Chloroflexota > Chloroflexia > Chloroheliales > Chloroheliaceae > JBBQZT01. The sequence goes on along the minus strand of JBBQZT010000138.1, from coordinate 2,420 downwards.
AGTGGGGGTACTGGTAGCGGTTGGGCCAATCGGCGTAACAGTCGGGGTAGCTGTCGGGCCAACGGAGGTGGGAGTAGGGGTAGCGGTCTGGTTACCTGGTACGGTAAAAGTCATATCCGGTGAAGTCAGCGAAGTGTTGAGGCCGGGTGAGGTGTCCAAAATGCGGTAATGGTAAAGTGTGCCGGAATTCAAATCGTTTAGATGAACGACGTGAGTTTTGCCCAGGTTTATATCAGTTCCGGTTGAACCCAAACCGTAGTTAGCATCAAGGCCGTACTGTACCTGACTATCGGCCTGCACATTAGTATCCCACTGTAGCGTAATTGGGTTGCCGCTGGTATTTGTTACCAGATTAGTAAAGTAAAAACTATTGGTGGTAGTGGCCGTAGTAAGGGTAGCGACGCTGCTGGTGGTAACATTATTAGCAGCGTCCGTCGTACTAAAATGATAGTAGTAGGTAGCCCCAGCACTAAGCGGGTTGAAATCGAAGGAATGGGTCGAGGCCAAAACGTCATCTTTAGTGTTACTATAGCCAAAGGTATTAGTCAGGGTCATTGAAGCCGTACCGGGCTGGTCTGTCCCAAAGCTGAAAGAAAGGGTATTGGAAGTGATTTGGCGAAAAGTGGTTTGGATAACGGTTGGCCCGGCTGCGCTCAAAGTGGTACTACTCAAGCCGAAAATTGCCAGCAGCAAAGTTGCAACCAGAGTTAGCAAAGCCAGCTGCGCGAGACGGCGAAAGCGGTGGGGCATAATATTACCTCTTGCTTGAACTATATTTAGGGTTAATTACGACGGATTAGATTAATTCTACCAGAATTACCGTGCAGGAAAGTACCGATGCTGCTCCAAAATTATAAATTATTCTTCACTTCGCGTCAATATCACCTAGCCAAATGTTACTATTAAGTTGTGCCAGGAAGTATGCTATACTAAAATTACCTTGATTGTCTAAAATCTTATCAAGCTTTGGTAGTTGCGTCGCAGGAGAAAACAATGGTCTGCCCGAAATGCAAATTCGAGAATTTCCAAGACGCGGATAGCTGTCTGGTTTGTGGCACAGCCTTAACCCGGCCCACTGCTACCAGCCCCGATCTTTACGAAGGTTTTGTACCAGCCTGGCTGCAACCAAAACCCAACCCGGCGGAGCTTGCTGACCCGGCGACTAACACTGTCAATACCGTCTCTATCGAAGAACCGCTCAACCGTACCACCAGTGTCTTCAAACCATTGGCTGACCCGGCGACCACCGCTACTAATGCTATCTCTTTTGAAAGTGTCCGGCCTGGGTTCCAGATAATGCCTACTCCGAACTATACTTCCAATTTCAGGGACGAAACTCCGCCCTCCTCGCCTTTTTCAAACACTTTCACGGCTGCGCCACCGCCTTATTACGACCCACGTACTGAGCAAAATCCATCGGCGGGCAACGGGGTCTATAAGGGTTGTTACTGGTTTCAAAAAATATAGACATTTGTACTGCTTTCTACCCAAATGGGTATGGGGATTTAACTAACTGCTAGGTGGCTCTTTTTGCTGCTACCAACGATAAAATCAATATGCAAGTCACTTACGAAACTAAAATCAAAGAGGTGGCTCATTATCCCCTACTCAACCAGTACGCCGAGTTGTATGGGCGGGTAGAACGCGCCTTGTTTTGTGATTTGCACGTGCGCCGCTTGTCCCTCAACGATCTTAAAGCCGCCTATCAGCCTCATTTCGGCATTACTGCGCGACAGTTCAACTCTGTGCGTACTTTCCTTGATGGCAAGGTCAAAGCGGTACGGGAAGGTCTAGCTTTACGCCTCTCTAACTTGCGGGAAAAGGTCAAATCCACCGAGAAGAATGTGGCCGAAATGGTTAAAAAGCTGACCCAACTCCACAAAAACAAAAACAAGCAGCCAACCACAGAACCGGGAGCGGCGCACAAACTTCGATTTAAGCTCCATCACAAGAAGCGTCGCTTGCATCTACTTCGTACCAAACTCACCCGTTTGGAAGCAGAAGCGGCCCGGCCTGTTCCCCATCTGACCTTTGGTAGCAACAAACTGTTCCGCACTCAGTTTCACCTTAAAGAGAACGGTTACTCCTCACACGCCGAATGGCAAGCGGCTTGGAGAGCGGCTCGGTCTAGCCAGTTCGTGTGCGTTGGCAGCAAAGACGAAACAGGTGGCAACCAGTCCTGTACCTATTTCCCTGCTGACCATACCTTACGCTTGCGGTTGCCTCACGCCCTGATTGTCGAGGGCGGCGACAAATATCTAATCATTGGCGATATAGCTTTCCAATATGGTGACGATGTAATCCGGGCAGCCTTGAATGTGGAAGGTGGGCAAGCCCTGACCTATCGTTTTATCCGCCGGGCTGCTTCAACCCGCACTGGTTACGCCACCAATGAATACGAATGGTTCGTACAAGTCACG
>JBBQZT010000137.1:0-12270 GCA_038207455.1 Chloroflexia bacterium | reverse complement strand
GTGGAACAGGTAGGATTGCCGTTCAAATGGTATCCTCGCGCTCAAATCGAGAAAACGGCCCTGCTTTGGCGTACTTTAGATTTGAGCAGGCTCGCCCGACACAAGATAGACCTGGTAGTGTGTACCAAGTTTCCCACCTGGGCGGTGCGCCACCCACGCAAAGTAGTTTGGCTGGTGCATCAACATCGTCAGGCTTATGATTGGTACGGCACGCCCCTGACCGACTTTGGCTTGAGCCAACCAGACCAATACACCCGTCGGGTGATTATGGAAACGGACAGGCTCGGCATCCGGGAAGCTGCTAAGGTTTTTACCATTTCCCAAAACGTGGCTGACCGATTGGCCCGGTACAACGGTTTGGAGGGTGTGCCACTTTATCCGCCACTTAAACATAATTTATGGCACAACGCTGGCTATGGCGACTACATTTTTTACCTGGGCCGCCTGGACAGTGCCAAACGTATAGACCTTTTGCTCAAAGCTATACAGCATACCAAAACTCCAGTGCGGGCTATTATAGGCGGCAGTGGGCCGGATTTAGAGCGTTTGCAAACTCTGACCCATTCCTTGAAATTGACCAGGCGGGTGGAGTTTTTGGGGCGCATATCCGAAACCGAAGTGGTGAGGCTTTACGCAGGGGCTTTGGCGGTCTTTTACGCGCCTATAGATGAAGATTATGGCTATGTCACGCTGGAAGCGATGCGTTCGAGCAAGCCCGTCTTGACTGGGCCGGATAGCGGGGGCGTGCTGGAATTTGTGCGTGATGGTCACAACGGCTTTATTTGTTCCGACCCCGCTACTTACGCCCCCGCAATTGACCGCCTTTATCAAGACCGTGCTCTAGCCGCCCGCCTGGGTGCTGCGGGATATGAAACCTCGCAAATTGTGCCGACCTGGGACGAAGTAGCCAGACAAGTTACTGGTTAAAGGTGTCATACCTATACAGCTTTGTTATAATAAACCTTATACTGAAAGCATAATTCGTAACTTCTCAGAAATTAGGGGTAGGGATGAGATTTATCGCGCCCCTATTTTTTGAGATGATAACATAAATCTTCATAACAGTTTTCGCCACGTCAAGTTAAATTGATAAAAGACCCTGGTTTGGTGAGGTGGCACGTTATAACCCTGGAAAGGTTGCAGGCTTTATGCGGCGAAGGCCAGATTCAACAGCTGAAGCGACGAACGTGAAACAGACAAGGCGGCCTGGAAGGTTGAATTGGCAGGTTTGGACGGCCATTTTGGGGCTGGGCGTGGTTTTGGTGAGCCTGATTTTATTGTCCCCCGACCCTGAACAAGCCGCCTATGCTGAAAGTACCGTCTCTGCCCCTTCTCAAGCCACCGCCACCTCCCGGATTACCCCTACCAAGCTTAGTCCCACACCCAATGGTCAGGTTTTGATGACAATTACCCCGCAGCTACCTGTCGCCACCCAAAGCCAGGTCAAACTGACTGTGCAACCGGGTCTAGCCGGGTACGCCAGACCAGGCAACTGGATACCCGTGATTGTGGATTTAGACAACCCCGGCCCTAACGCCGACGGCGAACTGGTAATCAATGTCGCGCCCCAAACTGCCAATAATAATTACGGCAGCAGCTATCAAACTCAGACCCAAGCCTACACCACTCTTTACGTCCAGCCAGTCAAAATGCCCACTGGCTCCAAAAAACAGGTGACGATGTACGTGCCGTTCACGGGTGGGTTGTTCAATCGCACCATAATTGTGGACTACAACGGCCAACTAGCGGGCGATAGCCAGACCAAAAATTTGGCGACTTCGGTTAATTTGGTGGACGTGTTAAGCAACAATCTATTGGTGGGAGTTTTTTCGACCACGCCAGACCGTTTCGCCACCCGTAGCGATTTAACGCTGCCCAACTTGAACCCAGGGGCGGTGTCGGGTAAAGGTGCGCCGACAGGCAGCAGCAGCAACAATATCACGCATCTAAATTTCGTGACCCTCGACCCGGCCCATCTACCCGACATCAGCCAATCGCTGGACAGCCTGAACGTAATAATGCTGCAAGATTATGATTTGACGACTTTCAAACCAAACCAATGGCAGGCTATCGAAGCCTGGGTCAATAGCGGCGGAATTTTGCTGCTTTCGGGTGGGGCGGGAGCCGAACGCGCCCTCAAAAACTTGCCGCCCGCCCTTGCTCCAGTTAGTGCCATTAAAAATAGCGATTTAGCTGGGCTTGACGCAACCACTCAGGCGGGCCTCGAAAAGTTGGGTGGGCAATCATTACCGGGCCTGGCGGCAGGCGGCAATACCTTGATAGCGCGGCTCAACCCAAACGCGAAAGCCACTCCTATGCTAAATTTGGGCAACGCTGGCCCTTTGGCGGTGGGAATGACAAGCGGCAACGGGGCTATCGTGATGGCGGGGCTGGATTTGGGCGACCAGCGTTTGCTTGATTGGGATGGGGTAGATAAGCTTTGGGCTGCGCTGCTACGGCCATATTTGCTTTCTTCGCAGGTTTTTAGCTCCTATAACCTTTATGGCATCAATTCGGCCTACCAATCTAACGCCTTTTATGGGGCTTTGACTAACATTCCCGGTCTGGCTATCCCCTCGCTAAAAATTATTGGCGTGCTGGCTTTGATTTATATTTTGCTGGTAGGGCCAATCAGCTATTTCGCGCTGAAAATTCTCAAGCGGCGCGAACTGGCCTGGGTGGTTTTGCCTCTTATAACCATAATTTTTGGCGGCGGAATTTATTTATTCGCACTCAAAGATAAAGGCACGGAGTTGATTACCAGTTCTGTAGCTGTCGTGCGGTTGCCGGACAGCCCCAGCGCGACTAGCATCAGGCCAGTTTTGCAAATGATGGGCGTGTTTGCTCCCAAAGATAGCAGCTACACGGTAGATATGCAGCCCGGCACTTTACTACGTGGTCTTGACCAACCCCAATATTTGCCGCCGCCACCTCAACCCCAGTATGGGCAAGCACCGTTGCCTACTCCAACCCCACTGCCAATACCTCCTGTGGGTCTCCGCATCGCCCAGCACGAGCAGAACTCCCAAATTGATTTAGTCGGAATGAAACAGTGGACGTTCCGCAGCGTGATGGCCGAGGGTAGTGTCAGGCTGGACGGCAACCTGGATAGCGATTTGGCGGAAATTAGCGACTATATCACTGGCACTGTCACCAATCGTACCGGCCACCCTTTGAGCGATGTGCTGGTTCTGGCGGCCTATGGCTACCAAAAAGTGGGTGATTTGGCGGTGGGCCAGACCGTTAGCGTCAATTTCAAAAACAGTTTCGGTCAGGCGATAGCGGCGGACGGGCTTTATCTCAATCCGGCCTATCGGGGCGGCCAGATTAGCAATCCGACTGCCGAGCAACGCACTGAACAACGCAAACAGACGGTTTTACAAAACGTGGGCGGGATTTTACCGACGGGACTAACCAATAACGGCTACTACGGGGCGTATGGACGTTATGGGCCGCAACACGATAACAACGCCCTGGCGATTATGGCCTGGAGCAACCAGCCCCTGCTTGATTACACGGTCAACCAGCACAAAATTGGCGGCAACGATTTGACGCTGTTTATCAGCACGCCACCACTTAACCTGGGTCGTAGCAACGAACTATTGCCCGGCTATTTGCAAGGTACGGTTAGCAATGTGAATAGTCAGCCTTCCACCCTCAATGCCAACAATACCAATCAGTCCCAGCAGGCTGCCTTTTCTGGCATTGGCACGCCCTTAGAAGTGGGGTCAGTCACGGTGGATTTTAACCTGAGCCAGTTCGGGCCAAACGGGGTTTTGCGTCAGGCGGGGAAGCAGCCCACCGAGCTAATAATCAGTAATCAAGTCTTTGCACCAACCACTAATTACAGCCAGCCCAAATCTATCAAATATCAAACCGAAATTTATAACTGGAAAACTGGTAGTTGGGAGGTCGTACCCACCTATATTGCGCCGCCCGTTTGTTTGGAAGGTTTGCCGTCTTATATGGGGGGAGTGGTTACGCCCACGCTCCAAATTTTGCAGGCTCTAAACAGTCCGGGCAATCCGCCTACTATCAGTTGTAAACCAGCCCCGCCGGGCAATGGTGGGGTTGGGGTCGTCACTGCTACCGCCGCGCTAGTCAAAACCATTACGGCCACCGCCAGCAAAAGTACGCCGGGTAGTGCCACGCCCGCTTTGGTAAAAGCAACGGCTACCCCGGCTGCAATCGTGGTCGCGCCAGGAGGAGGCTACAATCCCGGCGGCCAAAACCTGAGCTTTAACGTATTGGGCGACGGGCCGAATTTCAGGCTGTCCGATTATATCAACGCGGCTGGCGAGGTGAAGGTGCGTTACACACGCGATAATAGCAACACCGACCAGCTTATTTTCGCCAATTTCTCAATTGGCTATCTCACGAAATAAAAATATGCTAACAGAGCCAAAAGTAAAACCAATCCAGACTGATATTAGCCCGGTAATTAAGGTGGAAAATCTATCTAAACGTTTCGGACGCTTCAAAGCGGTGGATAATATGAGCTTTGCCGTGCGGCCTGGTTCACTATACGGCTTTGTCGGGCCGAACGGGGCGGGTAAAACCACCACTATCAAAATTTTGGCAACTTTGCTAGAGCCGGATAGCGGTCAGATTAGCGTGGCTGGTTATGATTTGATAAACAAACCTAAACGAGTGCGCGATGTGTTGGGTTATATGCCCGACTTTTTTGGGGTTTATGATGATTTGACCGTAACCGAATATTTGGATTTTTACGCGCGTAGCCAGGGCGTTAAAAGCCCGAACCGGGCCAAACTAATCAGAGATTTGCTGGCTCTGGTGGATTTGAGCTACAAACGCGACGCTTTTGTAAACGTCCTCTCGCGGGGCATGAAACAGCGTTTGTGTCTGGCCCGTTGTCTGGTACACGACCCCCAGGTTTTATTGTTGGACGAGCCAGCCAGTGGGCTTGACCCGCACGCCCGCGTGGAAATCCGCGAACTATTGCGCGAATTGCAAGGAATGGGTAAAACTATCTTGGTATCGTCGCATATTTTGTCCGAACTGGCCGAGATGTGTACCGAAATCGGGATTGTGGATAAGGGCAAGTTTTTGATAAGTGGCAGTATGACCGAGATTCAACGCCGTTTCGGGCGCAAACATCTACTGCACGTGCGACTCGTACCGCCAAATATAGATAAACCCGACTTACTTGCCGCGATGCCAACGAGGGCAGAACTGGACGCGGTTTTGCTACCTGCCGACTGGTTGGACGATGTTACAATTGCACCCGCGTCATTTAGGGCCGTTATTACAAGCAATCCAGCCGAGCAGCTAGAACGTGCCGCCAAAATTTTGCAAACCCTACCCGGTCTGGCCCATGATGCAAAAGTTGTAGCTGACCCGGAACATTACGAGCTAAAGGTAGATTTTGTGGGTAGCGATGCTCAACTTAATCAGGCGTTGGGGGCGTTAATGGGGGCGGGAGTAGGGGTATGTAGCTTTATGGTCGAGCAAAGCGGGTTAGAAGATATTTTTCTGGATATTACCGCCGCATAAGGAGTAACCACTCACGCTACCCGTTTTTTGTAGGAGGCTGCTCCGCCAGCCGATTGTTTCCAGGGTTAAAACGCCAACAAAATCGGCTGGCGGAGCAGCCTCCTACAAGCGGCCTGAATAGTTACGCTGCATAAGGATAAATAAATTGCGACTGACAGCGATGATGGCGAAGGAGTTTCGCGGGCGGATGCGTAGCTGGCATTCGCTGGTAATTATAATGGTTTATCTGACGGCCCTGGTCGCTATCGGGTTCGGTACGATTATCAACCTCCGAGATAGTGGCCGTAATACGGGATTGGAAGCAGCTGCGATTGGGCCGCTTATCTTCGGGGCGTTGGCCGAGTTCCAGCTTATCCTAATTGCTTTTGTCGCGCCGGCCCTGACCGGAGCAGCCATCGCGGGGGAGAAAGAACGCCAGACCTACGATTTGTTGCTAGTCACGCGCCTATCTTCATTCTCGATTGTGATGGGCAAACTTTTCACCTCATTGGCCTATCTGCTGCTGCTTCTTTTTATCTCGATGCCTGTTTATATGCTGGCTTTCCTGTTTGGCGGGGTCAATTTGGGCGAATTTGCGCTGACCCAGCTGATTCTGGTGGTAACGGGGCTGGCTTTGGGCAGTCTGGCTCTGGCTATTTCGGTCTTTGTGCCGAAACCGCAGATTGCCACGGCTTTGGCCTATGTTTTATCTTTCGCTTTGGTATTGGGGTCAGGCATTTTCGGTAGCCTGACCGCCAACGCTGCCATCAACAATGCCAATGCCCAACCAACCGCACCCAACATTTATTATGACCCTTACCAGATTTCAGCTTTGCCACCTCCGCCTCTGCTAACCGGCTTCAGCCCCCTCGCGGCGGTAGCAACCAGCGTCACTACCCCTTTCGGGGCGGCGGTCAATATTTCCTTTTTCCAATTGCCAACAGGACTCCCCGACGCATACTTTAACTACTCCAGCTACAACGGGGGCGGCTATAGCTATGGGGGTAAATATGGTGGCAACGGTGGCCTTTTCCCCAATAGTAATTTGCCCAGCACGGCTAACCGCTTTCTGGCTATCTATGGCGGTATTATAATAATTTCGCTCGGCCTGAGTATGTTATTTGTGCGCCCGCGTCGCTGGTTCAAAAATATCCGGCGGGGTTTGGGTATGCGTCGTCAAACTACTCCAGGCTCTACCAAATAATGTAATAAAACGGAGAACCAAAAAGGCAGGCCCACAAACCGCCGCTACTTTTGGTTATAGTAGAGGAAAGTATGCGGGTCTGCCCAATTCAAACAAGCGCACTATGCCAAATTACTTGACGGAAACAGTCGCACCGACATCGGCCAACTTAGCACGCGCGGTTTCAGCGTCGGCCTTATTGACACCTTCTTTAACGGCTTTAGGAGCGGCTTCGACCAGGTCTTTGGCTTCTTTCAAGCCCAAACCAGTCAGTTCGCGCACAACTTTAATCACGTTAATCTTGTTCGGGCCGAACTCCTGCAACATCACGGTGAACTCGGTTTGTTCCACTGGGGCTTCCACCGGAGCAGCCGCAGCCGCAGCCGGAGCAGCCGCAGCCGCGCCAGCCATCATCATGGGGGCGGACGCGCTCACGCCGAACTCGGTCTCAAGAGCCTTCACCAACTTGGACAAGTCCAACACGTTCAAAGTTTTAATCTGGTCAACCAGTTCTTCTACGGTAGCCATTTCTAAAGATTTCCTTTCTCTATCTGCTTATTTTGTGCAGGTCATAACCTGTATAATCAAAAACCAATAAAAGCTTAGGCGGCTTGCTCGTCGCCTTTTTCCAACTGAGCGGCGCGTTGTTGTAACACGATGCTCAAATCGCGGAGCGGTGCGTTCAACACGTTTACCAAATTGCGCGGCGTGGCAGCTAGCACGTTCACCAAACCATAGAGCGGGCTTTGTAGCGCACCCAACATTTGGGCAACCAGTTCTTGCTTGCTCGGCAGCTTGGTCAAGTCTTCCAGCTGATTGCTTTTGATGACCTGGCCCTGCAAGATACCAGCCTTGATGATAAAAGTCTTGGAGGTACGGGCATAACTCAGCACGGATTTGACCCCGGCCACTAAATCTTCCCCAATAAAGGTGACAGCAGTTGGGCCAGCCAGCAAATCGTCCGCCCCGGTAATACCAACTTTATTAGCTGCAATCTTAATCAGGGTATTTTTGGCAACGTGATATTCGGCTCCGGTAGGCCGGAGTTGCTTGCGTAGAGCCGTAATCTCGGCCACTGTCATCCCCCGATATTCGGTCAGAATGATTAGCGGACTTTTGCTCAACAGTTCCGACATATCGGTAATCTTCTCCGCTTTGCGTGCGGTAGGCATTTCTAAATCACCTCCTTATTTTTATCTTTACTACTTCGACTATAAAACCAAAAGCCCCTTGCCAGCCACACCTCAACAAAGGAGGCGGGAGCAAAGGGCTTTTCCAAACTCTTTTCGTGCAGACATCACGGGACAGACCCGGACACGCCTGCAAATAAAAGGTTCAAAATTTCCTTAACACCACCACCTCGGCAGGCCCATCGCTCAATACGGCGACAGATTAAACATCTAGTACCGGCTGTCTCAGGTTTGGCTTATAGCAATATTCAGTTAAAGATACTATACTCCGACTTCGGCCAGCGTCGGGTTGACATCAAGGGCAATGCCCGGCCCCATCGTGCTAGTCACGGTGATGGACTTGATGTAAGTACCTTTCGCGCCGCTCGGCTTGTTACGCACAATCGCTTCGATCAAGGCGGACAGGTTATCACGTATCTGGTCTTCGGTAAAACTCAGCTTGCCTACGCCCACGTGTACCAGATTGGTTTTGTCGTTGCGGAACTCTACTTTACCGCGCCGCACTTCTTCAATCACACGGGGTAAATCATTGGCCTGGGCTATTGTACCACTTTTGGGGTTCGGCATCAAGCCGCGCCTGCCCAAAATCTTACCCAAACGACCTACTTTACCCATTTGCTCCGGCGTGGCGATAGCTATGTCAAAATCCAACCAGCCGCCCTCGATCTGCTTAATCATATCGTCGCTGCCTACAAAATCCGCGCCTGCTTGTCGCGCCAGCAATTCGCCTTCACCCTGGGTAAATACCAGAATGCGAACTGGCTTGCCTGTACCGTGCGGCAAGGTAGCGGTAGCCCGCACCTGCTGGTCGGCATGGCGTTGGTCAATACCAAGCTTGAAGTGGATTTCCACTGTCGGGTCAAATTTGGTGTAACTGGTTTTTTTGAGCAAAGAAACGGCCTCGCTCAGATTGTAAACCTTATCAGGCTCAATCGCTTTGATAGCATCATCGTACTTTTTGCCATGTTTTGGCATAATAAATTTCCTCCTGTGGTTTGACGGACTGCTCAAAAGTCCTCCCACGTTTAAAAGTCATCAGTTTTCAGTCGTTAGTTTTCAGTTAAATGCAAAACCTTGATTGGTTTTGACTGATAACTGACGGCTAATAACTGATAATTAACCTTCGACTGTAATTCCCATACTGCGAGCCGTGCCAGCAATCATGTTTTGTGCGCCTTCCAGGTCGTTCGCATTCAAGTCTTTCATCTTGGTTTCCGCGATTTCCTTGAGTTGGGCGGCAGTAATCTTGCCAACTTTGGTTTTATTCGGTACGCCACTACCTTTGTCCACCTTCGCCGCCTTACGCAACATATCGGCAACAGGCGGAGTTTTGGTCACAAAAGTAAAAGAACGGTCTTCATAAACCGTAATCTCAACCGGAATAATTTGGCCTTCATTAGCTTTGGTACGTTCGTTATATTCCTTAACGAAGCCCATCAAGTTGATACCGTGCTGACCGAGGGCCGGCCCGACAGGTTGGGCCGGGGTCGCTTTGCCAGCAGGCAGTTGCAACTTTACAATCGCTTTGACTTTCTTTGCCACGCTTATCTATCTCCTAAATTACAAATTCTTGGCAACTTACCTTAAACGAGAAAGAAAAGGAGAGTTTTTAGGGGACACCCCTATTACCCCGCAATGGGGATACCCCTTGACCCCTTAGTTGCCTTTTTATACGATGCGTTCCACCTGCAAGAAATCCAGCGTTAGCGGGGTCTCACGTCCAAAGATAGACACCAAAACGGTGACTTTGTTCTTTTCCATGTTAATTTCGCTGACGTTGCCAGTAAATTCGGTGAACGCGCCGTCCACAATTTTGACCGCTTCGCCCACCCGGTAAGTCGTCTTGAGTTTGGGTGTCTCGGCTTCCATCGTCTTCATGATGCCGCCCATTTCGTCCTCGCCAAGTGGGGTCGGTTTGTTGCCGCTGCCTACAAAGCTGGTAACACCCTGGGTGTTACGCACCACGTACCACGACTCGTCGGTCATTTCCATTTCCACCAAAACGTAGCCCGGAAAAACCTTGCGCTGCACCGTATGGCGTTGACCGTTTTTGATTTCGGTTTCTTCCTGCGTCGGCACAATCACTCGAAAGATTTTGTTTCGCATATCCAGCGAGTCAATCCGCCGTTCCAACGCTTTCTTGACCTTGTTCTCGAAGCCCGAATAGGTGTGGACGACATACCAGCGTTTACCCAGGTTTTCTTGCTGACCCGTACTGGGTGCTAGGCTACGCCGTTCTTCGGTAGGGTTCGTACCATCGGTGGTGTCCATCACCTCACCTTTAGCCTCAACAGCCTGGGTAGTGTCTTCGCGTTCTATGGTGGCCGTAGCCGCTTTTGTTTTAGCTGTGCGAGCCATCTCCAAACTCCTTAATTACACGCCAAACAGGACGCGCAACCCACTATACAAATAGGTCAAAAGTAAGTCTAGCGTACCCAGCGTCACAGCCAGGGTCGCAGTCAGGGCCAGTACCACAATCGTCAGGTTGCGGGTATCACGGCGGCTGGGCCATTCTACCTTCTTAATTTCGTTGAATTCGTCGGTGGTGAAACGCACCATAAAGGGTTGTTGCGACGGGTCGTCCAGTAAAGTTTTCTCGGCCATTAGGTTTATCTCCTATTTCAGATGTGTTAGCTGCCTACAAACTACTTGGTCTCGCGGTGTAGCTGCACTTCGCGGCAACGCCGACAAAACTTGTTCAACTCCAGACGGGCCGGGTCGTTGCGCTTGTTTTTGGTGGTGGTATAGTTGCGCTCTTTACACTCGTTACAAGCCATATAAATGATGATGCGGTCTGCTTTCTTCGCCATCTTGCCACTACTTCCTTACTTAATCTATCTCTTATAAAATCCAGGTATCTTATTGCTCAATGCAAAATAAGGTACACTCAAAAAAGGAACGGTGGGCTTCCAAAAAGCTCTCCCGTTCTTCAACCTGGATAGTATAGCACAGCCACCCGGCTTTGTCGAATCGATTTTAGTTCTTTGGCTCTTGCTTTTTCGCGCAGCCCTGATGTAAGATAAATAAGTAGCATCAAGCCGTGAGCCATGAGCTACGAGCTAAAACCAATGCCTGAATAAGTCTTGAAATAAAAGGAGATTTTTGTGACGGTAGCCATAGTGGGTGCGGGAGTAGCTGGTCTAACCTGCGCCCGCATTCTGCACGCCAAAAACGTGCCAGTCGTAGTTTTCGAGCAAAGCGATAGAGTGGGGGGGCGCGTGCGTACCGATGTCGAGGATGGCTTTCGGCTTGACCGTGGCTTCCAGGTGGTGTTCACTTCCTACCCGGCAGTACGCCGCCAGCTTGATTTGAACCAACTCGACTTGCGCCGCTTCCAGCCAGGAGCTATTATCGCCCGCAATGGTCGCCGTTCCGTCCTCTCTGACCCGCTACGTGACCCGGCAGCTTTTTTGCCCGCCGCCCTCAACATGGACGTAACTCTGCTAGATAAATTACGCACCCTGGCTCTGACTTTCAGGCTACGTTCTCAAACGCGCTGTCAAGCCATTGCGGGCGGCAAGGATAACGTGCCAGATGGGACGACACTGGCCTATTTGCAAAGGTGGGGCTTTTCGGTCAAATTTATTGATAATTTCATCCGTCCTTTTTACGGCGGGATTTTCTTAGACCGCAGTCTTCAAACCAGTGCGAAAGTCTTCCGCTACACCTTCAAAATGTTGAGTGAGGGAGAAGCCGCCGTTCCCGCGACGGGGGTGGGCCGCATTTCGGATACACTGGCTGCGCCGGTACAACGGGCGGGGTTGCTGCGGCTCAATACAAGCGTGCAGGCTCTCAAACGCGAAGCGGACGGACAGGTTAGCGGTTTAATTTTAGAAAATGGCGAGACCTTCGAGGCCGAGACGGTGGTGGTCGCCACAGCTGCGCCCCAGGCCGCTCAACTAACTAACCAAACTATGCCTACCGCGTATGTTAGTACCGCTTGTCTATATTATAGCGGGCCAACTCAACTTTATCGGGCTAAGAAATTGGTGCTGAACGCCAACCCCGACGCTTTTATCAACAACCACGTGCTGCTAACTAATATTGCCCCCGAATACGCGCCCCCCGGCCAACATCTGCTCTCGGCATCAGTTTTAGGACAACCAGACCTGGACGATGACAGACTTTTGCAAAAAGGGCTTGAAGATTTGCGCCACATTTGGGCTGGAGACGCTCGCGCTTTGACCGCTTTGCAAAATTACAAACCCCTGGCGGTCAAACGGGTTAGTTATGCCCAGTTTGCCCAACCGCCCGCTATCCACGCTACCCTGCCCGATAACGCCACGGATACACCAGGGTTAATTTTCGCCGCCGAATTTACCGAGGCCAGCAGCCTCAACGCCGCCATGATTAGTGGGGAGAAAGCCGCGCGGCTGATTATAGGGCAGCGCGGCTCGGAGTAAG
>JBBQZT010000136.1:0-12470 GCA_038207455.1 Chloroflexia bacterium | reverse complement strand
GTTGAGCTTATTTGCTTCGGGGTACAGAGCAACCAACTTTTCCATGTGGCGTTCTGCTCCGTGAATAAGCGGCCACATCCATTCAGTCGCGGCGTTGAGCCACACAAAATGCGTCCCCTGCTGCCCCCAACTACTTTCGGGTATCGCTAATACCGTTTCAGGTGGGTGTTGTACCAGCCATTCGCTGGCCGTGGTAAGCTGCACCGTCTCGCTTTGGGCCAGCCGCTTCAAAACCTGCTTGAGCCACTCTACTCCTTCAAACCACCAATGGCCGAAAAGTTCGGTGTCATAGTTTGCATCAATAATCCCGATTTTGCCACTTTCGTCGTAGTATTGGGCGGTCATTTCTTCGACCAGTCTGGCAAAATGCTCCGAATGTTCGTGGACACGATATTCGGCCCATTCGGGGTGATAATATTCTTTGTCGCCAAGCTCCACGCCCGACCCAGTGATACGCCAGTATTGTAAGCCGCTCCCACTGTCTTTTTTGTGAAATTCGCGGTAATCCTTTTCGCCAGGATAGCCGTATTTGCCACTCCAAACTTGCATCCCGATACGGTTGTTGCGGCCCATTACGGCCACATCCGGGCGTTGCACCCAATATGGCTGCTGGGTAGAGTTGCCCGTCGCAGGTAACGTCTCGGAAGCGGGGACGACATAGCGACGTTGAATATAGCTGTACGGCCCGACCACTTCTTCAGCGGCCTTACCTACTGGCATCCCACCCTCGATAGTGTGCGTTTCTACAAAAAAGCAGCTAATGCCCTGCTCCGCCAAAAATTCTTCGATGCCGGGCTTATAATAACGTTCGCCATTTTCGTCAATCTCATAGTAAGCCGGGCGATAGGCACATTCGGGCAGCCAAATAGCACGCGGGGCGCGTCCATAATGGTGTTTGTAACTGTCAATCCCTACTTTAAGTTGGGCGTAGATAGTCGAATCGCGGGCTACTAGAGGCAAATAGCCGTGTGTGGCCGCGCAGGTGATGATTTCCAGCAAACCCGCGTCTTGCAAGATTTTGAACGCACCTATGATGTCACGATTGTAACGGGTGACAAAGCTATCCAAAATGGTGCTATACCAGTCGCGGTAAAACTGAGCTAACACAAAACGCTGGTCAGCCCCCACTTTTTCGCTCTGCACACTTTTGTAAACGTCGTCATAATAATCGGGCTGGCCGTCAGGATTGAGTGCCAGGTCTGGATCAGCCACTTGCCCGTCAGTTACTATAGCTGACGGTATCAGGTTAGGGCTGACCTTTGTTTGGCTCATTTTGGCAGCGGCGCGGGACTTTTCCTTCGCCTCCAACGTTTTTAGCAAAGCTTTAACGCTATCTTTGGGCGGCTCATCTTTCGTGGTTTTAGCTGCTGCTTTGAGGCGTTCGGCCTCCGCTCGTTCGGTCAGCCGTGTTTTCAAACGCTGCTCAAACATAGCCTGTTGCGAAAACCGGTTTATATCCTGATTGGCAGCCTGGATTTTTTCGTGTAGATATTCTTCAAAGTGAGCCAGCACCAATGGGTCGGCCAATTGCTCGGTCAAAATCGGCGTAATACCGATAGTAGTTTTATACTGCACGCCTTCTTGCTTCAAGTCATAAAAAGCGTTGAGTAGCGGCACATAAGTTTCGGCGGCAGCTTCGTGTATCCACTCCTCGCCGTGCGGCCAGCGTCCCGCCAGACGGCAGTAAGGCAAATGGCTATGCAGTACAAAGGTAAAACCACCTTTTTTCATAAGTCAAAGCTCCTTCAATATTTATATTTGGTTTGCATTGTACCGCAATTAGCAAGCAATGACAAAATAGACAGAGAGCTATGGTAAAATGTAGGGCAGAGCCGCCCACTAAAAAGGAGAAATTACGATGCCACGTGAACGCCGTAACCCTAAATCGCCCACCCGCCCACCGCCCCGTCCAACCAAAAAGGGCAAAGACCGCTCCCAAGAAGATAACGTTTGGAAAGAGGCCCTGGACGATTTGCTAGAACAGTTTATGGCTTTGCTCTTTGAGAATTATCACAAGCTAATAGACTGGACTAGAGGGTATGAAAGCCTGGATAAAGAGATGATCGAGATTAGTGAAGAAGGGGGCTTTAGCAAGCAAGCCGCCGATAAATTGTATCGGGTGTTTCTTAAAACAGGTGAGGAACAACTGGTGCTGCTGCACGTGGAAATACAAGGTTATGCAGACGAGAAATTTGCCGAGCGCGTGTGGAACTACAAAAATCTGATCCAGCGCAAGTATCGCCAGCAAGTCTTGAGCTTTGCGGTGCTAACCGACCTGGAGGAAGATTTTAGGCCCAGAGAGTATCGCTGGGAGTTTGAGGAACATCTGGAACTGTACAGGTTTCCGAGCGTAAAAATATTGGATTACTGGCAGAAGTGGGAGGAGTTAGAAGGGGAGAAGAACCCGTTTGCGGTAGTGGTAATGGCGCATTTGAAGGCTCAACGCTTGAGAGATAGACCGATAGACTTAAAAGAGGCGCGGTTAGAGTTGTTAAAGCTGCTGTTTAAGGGTGGCTATGAGCGAGAATTTATGATAAGATTAATCCAGTTTATGGAGGGGCTGGTAAGATTGCCACCTGTTGAGGAAGCAGAATATCAGGCAGAGGCCCAAAAACTAGCAGAGGAGGATGTCAAGATGGCATTAGTTTCAGTGTTTGAGCGGATTGCCAAACAAGAAGGGCTACGGGAAGGTGAGCAAAAAGGGCTACGGGAAGGTGAGCAAAAAGGGCTGCGGAAAGGTGAGCAAAAAGGGCTGCGGAAAGGCAAGCAGGAAGGGCTACGGGAAGGTGAGCAGAAAGGGATGCTTGTGATGACTACAAACTTGTTAGAGCAGCGTTTTGGTCCGCTTGAGCCGGAATTGAGCCAACCGCTTGAAACTCTTACTACTGACCAGTTGCAAGCCTTGAGCAAGCGATTGTTGAGCTTGTCGAGCAAAGACGACTTGAAGACGTGGCTTGAACAGAGTTGATACCGTTATCATTCAAAACTGATTGGATTATGCGATAAAATTTGTCCAACCTTGTGGGCTTCGGCGATACCAAAAGTTTTGGCACCGCCTACTTTCTTCGACCACTATTATCCGTATCAAAGACCTAATTTCCAGGCACTCCGTGTTCTCTCTATCTCCGTAGTGAGCCAAAATCCGCTTGCGAAATTTGTAACAAATGGCTATAATAAAGTTGACCAAGAAACTGTCCCATCCAAGAAGATAGACCTAAAAATTCTTTGAAAATTTTGATATAAGACTCTTATAAAGCAGGTTGATCTATGGCAGAGCTTGTAACGCTCTCGATTGATGGCAAAACCGTCCAGGCTCCGAAAGGTGCGACTATCTGGCAGGCGGCCCGCGATGCCAATATTTTCGTCCCCATTTATTGTTATCACCCCAAGATGCCGCCTTTGGGAGCGTGCCGTATTTGCCTGGTGGAAGTGGAAAAAACCCCTAAACCCCAGACCGCCTGTACAACGGCTATCGCAGAGGGTATGGTGGTGCGGACTGTCAGCGACTATGCGGAAAAGGCGCGGGCCGGGGTGATGGAGTTTCTACTGATAAATCACCCGCTCGACTGCCCAATATGTGACCAGGGCGGCGAATGTGATTTACAAAATTTCGCTGTGCAGTACGGACGCAGCCAGGGCCGCTTTCAGGAAGAAAAACGCCATCTAAATAAAGCCGTTGCGCTTGGCCCGAACGTCGCCCTTGACCGCGAACGCTGTATTATGTGCCAGCGTTGTGTGCGTTTCGGCAGCGAGATTGTGCAGGACGAAGGCTTGATTATTGAGGAGCGTGGGGCAGCTTCGGTTATCAGCACTTTTGCCGATTTGCCTTACGATAGTCAGTTTTCGGGTAATACGGTTGAGATGTGTCCAGTCGGGGCATTGACGGCGCGGACTTATCGCTTCAAGGCCCGACCCTGGGAATTGCGCGAAACCGCCAGCGTTTGCCCGCACTGCTCTATGGGCTGCAATATTTCGGTGGATACGCGCCTGGGTACTGAAGTAGTGCGTTTTAGCAGCCGCGACAACGTTGAAATTGATGACTCGTTTCTGTGTGACCGAGGACGGTACGGCTACGGTTTTATCCAGCACGCAGACCGCCTTAAAACGCCGCTGATGCGTAAAGGGTCGCAGCTAGTACCGGTTAGCTGGCAAGAAGCTTTTGACTTCGTGGCGACGCGCCTCAAGCAAATCAAAACCCAGAATGGGCCGGACGCGCTTGGTGGGATTGCCAGCACCAATGCTACTAACGAAGAGCTTTACGTTTTCCAAAAGTTTATGCGCGAAGTGATTGGTACTAACAATCTTGACCATAAACACGGCAATTTTGGCCCGGCAGACGGCCCGGAAATCGGCTGGCTGCATACTGCGACTATCGCTGGCCTGGAGCAAGCTAATCTGATTATATTGACCCTGGCCGACCCCAGCGCACGTCAGCCTATTTTAGAGTTGCGTATCAAAAAGGCGTTACGCAAAGGGGCAAAGCTGCTGATTCTCGGCCCGGCCCGCGATGGTGACAAACCCAACCCGCTTGACCGTTTCGCTGCCCAAATTGTGCGCGTTACACCCGAACAGGCGGTTGAGGTCTTAAATTCCCTCGTCGCAGCTTTAGTGTGGGAGGGCAGCGCGAAGGGTTTGCAACGCCCCCAGCTAAAAGAATATTTTGCCGACCTGAACCGTCAAAACCAGCCCGTATCCCGAATTGGTGAGCTTACTGACGAGCAAACCACCCAAATGGTGCAGTTGTTGGTCGGGGCAGACCGTATCAGCTTCCTTTATGATGAAGATGCTACGCTAGTGCCGGGCAACGAAAAACTACTGGCGGCTTTGGTTAATCTGGCTCTAGCAACTGATCAGATGGGCCGCGCTGGAACGGGCATTGGGCTGTTAGTATCCGCTAACAACGGAGTGGGGGCGCGAGATATGGGCGTGCTGCCCCATTACGGGCCGGGCTATGAACCGATTAAGGGCAAAGCGGGCCTAAGTTATGAGCAGATGTTGAGCGCGGACAGTCTCAAGGGATTGGTGCTGATGGGCGAGGCAGCCGTAGAGCTTACGCCCGCACACAGCGCGGCTTTGCGTCAGCTTGATTTATTGGTGGTGAGCGATATGTTCCTGACACCCGTTGGTCAGCTGGCTCATGTGGTTTTGCCAGCCGCCAGCTTTGCCGAAAAAGAAGGCACCTTTACCAACTGGGAAGGGCGCGTCCAAAAGATTAATGGGGCGATTCCGCTTACCCAGGGTTGCGCTCCCGACGCGGCGATTTTGTTGGAACTGGCGACCCGTTTGGGCCAACCTCTGAACTTGCGGGGGCCGGGCGACATTTTTGCTCAAATTACCCAACAGTCGCCCTTACACGCGGGTCTGGATTATACAAAAATCGGCTCAAAAGGAGCTTTCCGCAATCTGCCTCCCAGCGATATGGAATTGCCCTTACCCAACTGGATTAAACAAGCGGGAGGGGTGGCATGACTTTCTCGGATTTTGTAGGGGTGGCAATCAAGGCGTTGGTGCTGGTGGCTCTGCTAATGGGCGCGTTCGCCTACATGACGCTGTTCGAGCGCAAAGTGGTGGCCCGAATGCAGAACCGCTTCGGCCCGAACCGGGTTGGCCCTGGGGGAATAATGCAACCTATTGCGGACGGGGTAAAGCTGGTTTTCAAGGAGCAAATCGTTCCCAAAGAAGCCAAAAAGTTTGTGTATGCCATCGCGCCTTGTATGTCTCTAGTCGTGGCTTTGTGCGCCTTCGCGGTTATTCCAGTCGGTCCTGACTCGTTGACGATTTTTGGACAGCATCTGTGGGTGGCCGACCTGAATATCGGGATTTTGTATGTGCTGGCGGTGTCATCGTTGGCAGTTTATGGGATTACGTTGGGCGGTTGGAGCAGTGGCAACAAATATTCGCTGATGGGGGCAATCCGTAGTTCAGCCCAAATTATTTCGTATGAATTGGCCCTCGGCCTGGCTTTGCTAGGGGTAATTCTGGTTTCGCACACCTTGAATATGAACGGCATCGTTGGCGCACAACAAAACGTCTGGTTCGTGATACCGGAGTTCCTGGCCTTCATTATATATGCGGTTGCGGCCATCGCCGAAGTCAACCGCGCTCCTTTCGATTTGCCCGAAGCCGAGCAAGAATTGGTAGCCGGGTATCACACCGAATATAGCGGTTTGCGTTTCGCCATGTATTTCGCCGCCGAATATATCAATATGGTGACGGTCAGCAGCATCGCCACGACTTTGTTCCTGGGCGGCTGGCGGCCACTCTTTGGGCCGGACTTCTTAGGGCCGCTCTGGTTTTTGCTCAAAGTAGTATTGCTATTGTTCGGTTTTGTATGGCTGCGGGCAACCCTACCGCGCCTAAAATATGACCGCCTGATGCGTTTGGGCTGGCAGGTTTTGATACCGTTGGCAATCCTGAATCTGGTGGTAACTTCGATCATCGTGGCTCTGGTTTCTTAGGAAGCAATAAATAAAATGGCAGAACCAAACGATAACGATAAAAAAATAGTCAAGGCGGACGGGGCGGGTGGTGGTCTCGCCAAAAAGAGCGATGTACCCGCCCGCCCTTCCAATCCGATAAGTGGGACGGCGGAGACGCTCAAAGGGATGGGCGTGACGCTCAAAAATATGTTCCGCAAGCCCACGACGGTGCAGTATCCCGAACAAAAGCGTACTATGCCAGCCCGCGAACGAGGCCGCCATGTTTTGCATCGCTATGACACCGGGCTGGAACGTTGTATTGCCTGTATGCTTTGCTCCGGTACGTGTCCCGCTGATGCTATCTATATCGAGCCGGAAGAAAACGACCCGTCCACACCAAATTCTTTGGGCGAACGCTACGCCAAAACTTTTCAGATTGATATGTTGCGCTGTATTTTTTGTGGCTATTGTCAGGCGGCCTGCCCAACCGGAGCGATTACGCTTGAGTCAAACACGGCGTTGGCGACCCTGACGCGGGACAGTATGCTCTACAATAAACAAGATTTGCTTGAACCGTTGGGAACGGCTACACGGGGCGCGGCCCTGGCCTGGGAACCTGCTCCGCCCCCCGATGCTCAAATTACCGTTCCGGCTTTCAAAGGTGTGTTTGACGGTTGGCCTACCACCGCCGCCGCCGTTGGGCAGGGCAATTTGCAAGATAGTGTACCAGCCCCCACGCCTCAGCCGCTTCGCAAAGCCGCACCTGCCACTACGCCCGGCCACACTGCCCCCAATATGTTGCCGCCGACGGACGATAATCTGATTTTGCGTTTGGCTGCCGCCCAACAAGATGACGAGAACGGATTTAAGGATAAAGCCTGATGGAACAGACAATCCTGGTGATTTTGGGGGTGCTGGCGGTTGTTTCGGCGTTGGGCGTGGTGTTGATGCCCAACGCGATTTATAGTGCTTTGAGCTTGCTTTTGAATTTATTGAGCCTGGCAGTTTTATTTTTGCTGCTACACGCCCAATTTATCTTCGCGGCCCAATTGCTAGTCTATGCCGGGGCGATTTTGGTGTTGTTTTTGTTCGTGGTGACATTATTAAACCCGGAAGGCGAGTATATTTTGCGTGACCGTAAACGGCTGCAACGGGCCGGAGCAATCGCGGGCAGTTTGTTTATGGTTTCGCTCTTAGTTGGGATGTTGTTGGCGATATTCGGGGGCGGTTTCCAGCCAGCCTTTGCCAAAAACGTTACCGATGCGACTTCGGCGGCTACAGGCGGGGTTTATGGCAGTGTCGAGAGTTTCGGGGCAGCCCTGTTCACCGATTTTCTACTGCCGTTCGAGTTGACTTCCCTGGTGCTGCTGGTGGCCCTGATTGGCGCAGTAATTTTGGGCAAGCGTAGGTAGCGGTAATATTTAGCAGTTGTCGGCTAAAAACAAAAGCTGCCAGGGTAACGGCAATTGATAATTACGAGTGAGCGGCTGAACTTGCGTAAGACCGCCAACGATTGAAACCGTCATCTATTCAAACCAAACCTGATAAATCAGGTTGTAACACCCCTTTACTTTATATGATAAGCAGTCACTGTATTTGAGAACCCACTTTAGTGGGTTTGTGGTGTATAGATGATGGTTTCAACCATTGGCGGTCTAACTAAATATTGATAATAATCCGTCCGAGGCTTTTACTGAAAACTGAAAACTTAATTATGACAAATATTTCTTTTACTCTAATAGTAAGTGCGCTGGTGTTCGTGATTGGGGCGGCAGGCGTACTGCTACGGCGTAACCCCCTGGTGCAGTTTATGTCCATCGAATTGATGCTGAACTCGGTCAACCTGGCCTTTATTAGTTTTGCCGGGAGTTTTGGCACTGCCGAAGGACAGGTTTTTGTGCTGCTGGTGTTGACCGTCGCGGCGGCGGAGGCGGTGGTGGGCTTGGGCATCATCGTGGGTATGTTCCGCCGCCGTGACCGGGTGGATGTGGACGATATTCATTTGATGGAAGGATAATCGTAGGACAGAGGTTGCTCTCACCAAAGGCATTTATTTAATAGAGCAGGTAGCATTTTGGTGGGAACAGACTTTGTCTTGCGATATTTGAAGGATAAGAAAAGTGCCGGAAGCAATCGGTTTAGTAGTATTGTTTCCCCTGCTGGGGTTTCTGCTAGTTGCCATGTTTGGGCCACGCTTGAGCGAACGGAGCGCGGCTGTTGCGGCGTGCGCGGCGGTAGGGTTGGCTTTTGGGGCGGCTATCGTGGCGACGTTGGGAATAGGGGACGGCAAAAGCGTTTTCAACTACGACTGGACGGTAGCAGGTGACTGGCGCGTTAGCTTTGGCTTGCTGGCAGACCAGCTTTCGGTGTTTATGGCCTTGATTGTAACGGGCGTGGGCTTCCTCATTCACGTCTATGCGGTGGGTTATATGGCCGGAGAAGAAAACTATCGCCGCTTTTTTGCTTACCTCAACTTGTTCGTATTTGCCATGCTACTGCTGGTTACGTCCGACAACTTTGTGTTGCTATTGGTTGGTTGGGCCGGGGTGGGTTTAGCCTCGTTTTTGCTAATTGGTTTTTACACCGACAGACCGAGCGCAGTCGCCGCCGCTCGTAAAGCTTTTGTTATTAATACGATAGGCGATGTGGGGTTGCTCCTGGGTATTTTCGTAATTTTTGCTAACACGAATGCGATTAGTTACGCCCGTGTATTTGCCAGTCCGCAATTGACGGGGGTGACGGTTGACCACAACTGGATAAATTGGGCGGCTTTCTTTTTGTTTGTGGGTTGTGCTGCTAAGTCCGCCCAACTGCCCCTGCATACCTGGTTGCCGGACGCGATGGAAGGCCCGACCCCAGTTTCGGCTCTAATTCATGCGGCTACGATGGTGACGGCAGGCGTGTATCTGGTGGTGCGGGCCGGGCCAATCTTCGGGCGTAGCGATGTAATGTCAATCGCTATCCCGCTTTTGGGCGCGGCCACCGCTATCTACGCTGCCAGTTGCGCGTTGGTTCAAACCGACCTCAAGCGCGTGTTGGCTTACTCCACTATGAGCCAGCTTGGTTATATGTTTATGGCGGCTGGCACAGGTGCGTATCAGGCGGCCTTGTTCCACTTAATGACCCACGCTTTTTTCAAGGCGTTGTTGTTTTTGACGGCGGGTGCAGTCATTCACGCTTTGGGCGGCGAACAAGATATGCGTAAGATGGGCGGTTTGGGTCGTCAGCTGCCCCTGGCCCGTGGGACTTTCCTGATTGGGGCGTTAGCGATTAGCGGTATCCCACCCTTCGCCGGATTTTTTAGCAAAGAAGCGATACTTGGCACGTTCCCACTGCTTGGCGATGGCAACCCTGGTATTACTTATGGTCTTGGCGCAGGCGGACAGGCTCTGATAGGCTGGGTAGGCGTAGTTACGGCCCTTATGACTTCTTTTTATATGTTTCGGGCCTATTTTATGGTCTTTGAGGGCCGTCCCGCCGAACAAACGGCCCACCTTCACCCGACAGGTCAGGCTATGTCAATCCCGCTTATAGTTTTGGGTCTGCTCTCGACAATTGGCGGCTTGGTGATGTTTCCCGGCTTGTGGAACGTCTTTGGCGACTTTTTCAATCGGGTTTTTACCACTCAGCTTTATCAAAATTTGCCCAACGCCAAAGTAATCGCTCCGCCCACTGACGGTCTCGAAGTAACTAACCTGGTGTTTGCGCTGGGAGCGGGATTTTTGGGTATTGTCTTCGCGGGTCTGGCGTATCAACGGCTGTGGCGCAACCGCCCCACTACGATTGAGCCGCTTCGAGGGGGGCAAAACTTTTTGCTCAACGGCTGGTTTATAGACGCGCTTTACAACCAGACTATTGCGGCGGGCTTTAAGGGGTTGGGAACACTAATCGTGCATGGGATTGAGTCAGTTCAGCAGGTTTTGGTAGATCGTGGTATCGGTGGCGCAATTTGGGGTAGTAGTCGAGGCGTGCGCCGTACCGAGACTGGCTACGTCCGTAATTACGCCCTGGTAATGATGTTAGGCGTGGTGGCGATATTGATTTATGTAGCTATCGTGGGGTTGCAACGCTAAAAGATTATGTACATTCCATTTCTGACAATTTTGGTATTTTTCCCGCTCGTGGGTGCGCTACTTTTGTTACTGCTGCCTCGCCTTAATGTTCGCACGCTCTACACGCTGGCAGGGGTGTGGGCTTTATTAGAATTGATCGGTGCGGCTTTCCTGGTTGATTTAGGTGATTACGCCACAGCGGGCTACAATGCCATCGAGCCGCTTAATTGGGTACCAAGTTTGGGTTTGAACTATCGGCTGGGCCTGGACAATATCAGTGCGTGGCTGGTAATTTTAACCGCTTTTTTAACGCTGGTGACAATTGTAGGGGCAGGTTTTATTGCGCCCATCACTGATCGTCCGAACGTTTTTCTGGCCTGGGTTTTCGGTCTGGAAATGGGCATCATCGGAGTGTTCCTTTCCACAAATCTGCTGCTTTTCTATGTGTTTTGGGAAGTAATGATAATCCCCGCCTATTTCTTGATTGGACAATGGGGTGGCCCGAATCGGGTGCGGGCGGCTGTCCGCTTTGTGTTATATACTTTCGCGGGCAGCCTTTTGATGCTGGTTTCAATCCTGGCTCTGGTTTTCTTGACTACGCCTGCTGGTGGCGTGCCTTCGCTGGATTTTGAAAGCGTGCGTAAAGCTATCGTGGGTTTGCCAGCCGGAACGCAAGATTGGCTATTTTTGGGATTTGCCGCAGGTTTTATAGTCAAAGTACCCTTGATACCCTTCCAGTCGTGGTTGCCCGATGCCTACAGCGAGTCGCCCGCACCCGTGACTGTGATGCTGGCTGGGGCGATGTCAAAAACCGGAGCGTATGGTTTTTTGCGCTTTGGAGTTTTCCTGTTCCCCAACGCCGCCCACGACTTCGCACCCTGGCTGGCGGGTCTGGCCTTAGTCAATATCATCTACGGAGCATTGGCGGCTCTGGCCCAAACCGATTTACGCCGTTTGTTGGCGTATTCCAGCCTCAGCCACATGGGTTTTATTATCCTGGGGATTTTTGCGATGAACTCACAGGGTGTGAGCGGCGCGGTTTTGCAGATGGTCAATCACGGTATCGTTACGCCCGCTCTATTTCTGGCGTTAGCAGCGATGGCCCGACGTGTACCGTCCCAAAATTTGAACGAAATAGGCGGTCTGCAAAAGGTTATGCCTCGTCTGGCCGCCCTGTTTCTGGTGCTGGGCCTGGCTTCGCTAGGTTTGCCTGGCCTTAATCAGTTCGCCGGAGAGTTTTTGATTTTGGGTGGTTCGTTTCTGGTTTCGCCCATCTATGCAGTCGTAGCTGTCGTGGGGTTGGTGCTGGCGGCGTGGTATATGATGCGTTTCTTCCAGGCGGTCTGGCACGGGCCAGAGAAGCATTCAACAGCCGTCCAAAGTATCAAAGTGATGGATATGCAGTTACCAGAGTTCGCCCTATTTGTGCCGTTAGTGCTGCTAATTGTGCTGTTGGGGGTCGCACCCATTATTGTGACTGGGCCATTATCGAATACAGTGACTGCGTGGTTAGCTCCTGTTATAATACGATAGTGTTACCAACTTTGAATTTATAATCAGTTCAATCGGAAGTGAGGGAATGGAATGCCAACCAAAGATTTGAGCCGCAGCAAAGTTAAAACTGACCCAGCCCGCAATTCAGGTCGGGCAGGAGCAGGGATTGGTACGCCCTCCGCAGACGGGGGACATATTGAACTAGATTATTACTACGACAACCACCCGACGAAGGAAGATTTGATGGCAGAGAGTCCAGCCCAATCCGAATTGATAGATTACTTGAAAGCGGTAGTCAAGTGGCAATACAACCAGGAAGATTGGTATGTGGTGTCCAATATCGGCATCTACCAGACTATGGATTTGCTAGAATATCCGATAGCACCGGATTTGGCGGTGTTTATCGGCACAGTGGTGACGAAAGAGGAGCGGCACGGTTTGCGGAGTTGGAAGATGCTGCGAGACGGGCGGCCCGCACCGAGCGTAGTGTTTGAAATCAGTTCAA
>JBBQZT010000135.1:0-12903 GCA_038207455.1 Chloroflexia bacterium | reverse complement strand
GGCTCAGTAATGTCCAGCATACCCGCGTCAATCATATCGTTCATCAGGGTGACTTCGTAGGCGTTGCAAAGGTGCGTCCCCCAAATGTTGGCGGTGGGCATATAGATACGGCGTTGGCGCATCCAGACCTGCGGTGCGTAGAAGCTGAAACGCTGACCGCCCATCTCCTCGGCATAAACTATCCGACCCGTGTAGGGCTTGACCAGTGCCGTGCTGACCGAAAGGGCATCGTGTCCGGCCCGCTCGAAAACCACATCGGGGTAGCCGCGTGGGTTGTCCATTGTTTTGAGGAAGCCGCCCACCGCCGCCCCCACGGGTTTGAAAATTACGTCGTTGAACTGGCGCACCGCTTCCTTAAAGGCTTCGATGTCGGTTTTGGGGTCGGGCAGGCTAGGCATACCACCGTCCAGCATCGGCCACAAGAAGTCATCGCCTTCACGCCGCTTGATACCCTGGATACTAACCACGCCCTTGACCGCGTCACCATAACCGAGAGATTGCACAAAGTCGCGTTGCGCGTCAGTATAAGTCACGACTACGCAACGTCCGCCCATCTCACGCGCTGCTTCAATGGCGTTGAGGCCGATAGTATCCACGATGCCGCTTTTATCTAGGGCGGAAGGTGGGCCGTAGTAAATCAAAACGGCTTCCCCTGCTCGCAACCCGGCTTTTTGGAACATAGCATGGGGGCTGGCGTTGCCCGGCTTGCCCATAAAAGTGAAGTGATAACCGGTACTCGCCCCGAAGAAGGTGAGGGTGCCACCCGTTTCCAAAAGCTGGAAGCTACGCGGGAAAGTTTGTTCCCCGGCGTGGCTAACCGCGTAATCGGCCAGCTTGCGTTCGTTTTGCGCCCGGTACATCTCCACAAGCGGTGCGCCCGCCATTTCCCAGGCAGCCCATTTTTCTTTTTCGGCTGGAATGCGCGTCCAGATGTTGTTGATAGCTTCGTCTTTGCGATTGATGGCGGCGGTTGCGCCCAGCTTTTTGACCGACTCGGCTCGTTCATTGCTCGAAACCAACCCTGTAACTTTCAGACCGTTGCGGGCGGCGGTCTTGGCGGTTTCCATACCCGTCCCTGTCGCCGCGCCTTCGACGAAAAGGGTGCGGCCCGGCTCGATTTTCAAGGTGGTAAACAAAGCGCGATAGACCGTTCCCAGGTTCAAGATATAACTGCCTGCCGCCTCCAGGGTCAAATCGGCGGGTTTGGGGTGCATCTGCGGGCCTTGCACCAACAAAAACTGCTGGTGGCTGCCATCGCTGCCGTCGTAGCCCTGGATATGGAACTCGGCAAACATCGGGTCGTTGCCCATCGCCGGACTGAGCATTTCGCTTTCGCCCGAATAGACAATCACCATATCGCCCACCTTGACCCTGCCCTCGCGTTTGAGTTCGCTACCGATGCTGGCGACAAGAGCGATACCGCCGCTGCCGGTGATGTGCCAGTCGCGTTCGCGGCCTTCAAGCTGGCTAACCGGGATGCCCGTGATGGCCCAAATATCGTTGTAGTTGATTTCGCTGGTCAGCATATACAGCAACGCCTGGTTTGGCCCTGGCTTCTCGACGGGTATGACGATTTGCTGCTCGGCTTCGAGGGGGTCGGCGTGGGCTGGTGCGCCCGTTGCAACGTCTTTGACTACCCCCGCCGCATATTGATACTCAGGAATGGATGTAAAACCTGGATAAAAAGGTGCGTTTAGCGACAATAAAGAGCCATCTTTTTCCATAGTCTTAAATTCTTGCGGTTCGGTGAACCAGTGGTCACGCACGGGCAAAGGCGCACTTTTTTTGTCTAGAAAGGCTTTGATGCCTTTTTTGCCGCCTTCGGGGTCAATTACTGCCTGAGCAAATAGTTCGGCCTCGTGCTTTAAGCCTTTGCTAAAGCCGTTTTCGAAGCCGTGACGCATTGCTTCTAAGGCTCGCTCAACTGCCTTTTCACGACCAACGTTTTTAGCCTGTACAAGAACTCGGTGGATAGCTGGGCTTTTCTCAATATCGGGGAAAGTTTGAGATTTCTCCCAGGTTTCGATGTCTCTCTTGCGTTTTTCCAGCATATCCCCAAATAACCCAAGACCTTTAGGGTCTTTGATGACTAGGATAGCTAATCTCGTTGCTTCGGTTAGTACATCGCTATTACCATTGGCGATAGAGTCAATAATGCCATAATCTTTAGCAGTTTTTGCATCTATTTGACGACCACCTAAAATCATACAAGCCGCCATTTCAGTCCCAGCTAACTCTCCAAGACCTTTGTGAATTAAGCGTGGCAAGCGTTGTGTGCCGCCGTAGCCGGGTAGCAAATTCAAGTTAATTTCAGGTTGACCGAATTGGGCAGTGGGTTCGGCGATACGGTAGTGGCAAGCCAGGGCGAATTCTAAGCCGCCACCCAAAGCCACGCCGTTAATGGCCGCAATTACGGGTTTGTTCATGGTTTCAATTTTGCGGAAGGCCAGATGTGCGTTGTGGGGCAGGGCAATCGCGTCCTCGTAGGTGTTCATTTCTTCCAACAACTGTTTGATGTCCGCGCCTGCCACAAAGCTTTTAGTGCCTTGTCCGGTAAAAATCACCACTTTTACATCGTCGCGTCGGGCTAGATGGTCAACCACGGTGATAAGTTCGTCCAAAGAACGCTCGTTGAGGGCGTTGACGGGCGGGTTGGTGATGGTGACGGTGGCAATTTTCGCATCAGGTGTGACGTTGTTGTACTGGATACGGAAATAGCGGTAAGTCTCGAAAATCTTCTGGTCTTCGGAACGAGCTTGTTTGCGCTTCCAATCTTCAATTTTGGTGCGAATCTCGGTCAAGGCTTCGGGGTTTTTAAGAGTAGTAGTGTCGCCCAAATCCTCGTCGTTGATAATATTTTTGAGAAAACGGCGCATGTATTTACCACTGCGGGTTTCGGGGAAAGCGGCAACAGTGATAAAATCGCCCGGCACAGCCACCGCCCCTTTTTCATCGCGCACCAGATTTGCCAGCCGTTTTTCGTCCTCGACGGTCAGGCGGCGGCCCGGCGCAGGCAGCACAAAAGCTACCGGGGTCAAACCTTTTTCGCGGTGAGGTGCGCCCACCACAATCACGTTTCCAACGGGGCTATCTGGGTTGATTTGCTTGTCGCGTAAAATCGCCCCTTCGATTTCTTCCGTCCCCATCCGGTGTCCGCTCACGTTGATTACGTCATCGCTGCGTCCGTGCAGACTAAAACTATCGTCGGGGTACTGCATCGCAAAGTCGCCCTGGATATAGCCGAGCCGCCCATCGCTATGTTTGCGCCAGTAGTTTTTAGCAAAACGTTCGCCATCGCCTTTCCAGCCGGGTTTGCTCACGTTATCGGGGTCGCCCCAAATCGTGCGGGCCAGATAGGGGTAGGGTTGGGTGATGATAATTTCGCCTTTTTCTTCCAGGTCGGCGGTGCGGTAGTTGCCGTCTTCTTGTAACCAGACCTCGCCGCCAATCCAGGGCAGAGCGTAAGTGTGCGCGTCGGGCCGCAGGGGGAAATCGGGGTTGCCAAAGAAATGCGTCCAGACGATGCCGCCGTGTTCCGTCGCCCAATAGCTGTTGATATACTGGGGTGTCATCAACTCCATGCCGAACTGCTGGACGGCGGGGCTGCACGGCTCGGCGCAGAAAGTCGCCACCCGCAGCGTGTCCATGTCGTAATGGCGCACGTCGGCCACGTTTTGGGGGTCGGTCATCACGGCTTTGAGGAAGGTTACGCCCGCCTTGAAAATATTGACCTTGTAGCGTTCGATGATGCTGGAGAAACGGCCCGCCGACGGAAAAACTGGCGCACCTTCGGTCATTACGCTGGTCACACGGGTCAGGAGCGAAGCCGCAATCATATACGATTGCCCCGTAATCCAACCGGGGTCGGCCACCACATACATTACGTCGCCGGGCTGGGCATCAAAAGCCACCCGCATAGTGTAGGCGATACCGCTTTCGTAGCCGCCGTGGACGTGAACCACGCCTTTCGGTTTGCCCGTGCTGCCACTGGTATAGATAAAGAAAAGCGGATAGTCAGCATCAACGGGTTCGCACTGGTTGGTAGCATACAAGGCCCGCACAAAATCGGCATCGGGTAGAGCCAAAAGTTCGCCTTCGTTAGAAACGTTTATGCCCGCTTTGGAGGCATTGGCAAAAATCTCTTGCGAGGCGGTTGCTAAAAGTTCGTGCGCCCATCTGTCCCGCGTGCGCCAGACTAAATCGGGCTGGCGAGTATGCCGCACTACGATAACGGCATCCACTCGTTCGGGCGACGCGACCAGACCGAGGGCGATAGAGGTACGGATGTGGCTTTTGGTATCAATATCCAAATCCCTAAAGCTTTCATCGGCGAGAGCCATACCAATCGAGCGCATCACGTCGGCCCGTTCAACGGTAATCTCGCCGCCTATGCTTGCCTGGACTTTGTTGAGGATAACTTGCTGTTGTTCGGTGGTTAGAGCGGTGATTTCCTGGTCGAGTTGGGCCAGCTGGCTTTTGACGATTTCCAGCACTGTTTCGACAGGCACAAAATTGTCCAGGGCTTTATCGGTATAGGCTTCTTTATAAGGCACGATTTGGGCGTTACGATAGCCGCCATCGCTGGTAATAACTACCCGCGCCCCGGCGTTGTGGATGCGGTCAGACAAGGTTTTATCGCTAAAGCCGCCAAAAACCGGGGTGTAAATGATGCCCACCCGTTTGGCCGCTTCGGTGAAATAAATCTGCTCCATGATGTTGGGCATATTCAGGGCCAGGCGGTCTCCTTTTTTGAGGCCCAAATTCCGCAAAACCACCGCCGCCTTAACCGTTTCTAGCAACAGCTTTTTGCGCGAAACTTCAAAAGATACGACAGGGCCACCGCGTCCATCGTTTTTGGACTGATCCCAACGGTCTCCCTCAAAGATAAAAGCAATTTCGTCGCCATGTCCCATCAAAACGTGACGGTCAACTTCGTTAAAGCAGGCGTTGGTCAGGCCACCTTCAAACCATTTGAAAAAAGGCGCGTTGTCGGAGTTAAAAGCGCGGTGCCAGGGGGCGTGGTCGGGGGCGTAATCAACAGGTACGCTTGCGCCCGAAGTGGCATCGAGGCCAGTCCAGCTTTGGGTGGTGGGGTCAAAAGTTATCCAGGCGTTGAGCTTGGGGTCGTACCAGTGGAGCATCTGTTTGGCAATCTTGCCGTGAAAGCCTCCTGGGTCGGCGGCTACTTCGCGCTGCATTTGCTGGTAAGTGGCGCGGTTGGTTAGCGGGTTGCTGCGTATTCGAGTTTCTTGGGAAAAGTCTAGCATCTTTGCCTGGCTCCTCATTTATATTTGATTTTACACCACGAAGACACAGAGGAATTTTTAAAAGTGTAGTCCTGTTCTTTGAGGTGTAATTAAGTCCAATCCAGCTTAACTTACCTGAAAATCCTGATTCTGGTTTATTCAAGTATAGCTAATAAATCGTTTTTGTGCCGTTTTGGTTTGATGTTAATTGGTGAAATTTTGTGTTATCGAAAACACACTTCGTGAAATTTTCTAGTCAGCAACGAGCTAATACCCTCGTTACCCGCTATTCATCAGCCCAAACTTTGTCACCCTGAACGGAGGCTCTGCGTAATGAAGGGTCTGTTCTGTTCCCTGCCTATGCGTATCAAAACCCTGGCAACAGATTCTTCACTACGCAGAGCCTCCGTTCAAAATGACAGAGCCACCGCCTCGCCTCGGTTCACAACCCTGCGGGCCGTCACAATACGAAAACTGGCTCTTAGCTATTCCACCCACTGGCCGATTTTGCGGTACTTTTCGTAGCGCGAAGCCAGCAGCATTTCTAGTGCGTCTTCGCTGCCATCGCCGATTTGGGCTTCGATTTCCTCCAGGTTGCGTAATATTACCGCTTTCACTGCGTCAATGGTGGCAAGCATATCGGTGTGTGCGCCGCCTTCTGGTTCGGGTATCACTTCGTCTATGATGCCAAAGCTATGTAGATGTTGAGCCGTAATACGCATAGAAGCGGCGGCATCGGGAGCTTTGGCCGCGTCGTGCCAGAGAATAGAGGCACTGGCTTCAGGTGAGGCCACGCTGTAAATCGAGTTTTCCAGCATCAACATCCGATCAGCCAGGCCAATTGCTAATGCACCGCCGCTACCGCCCTCGCCAATTACGACGGCGATTACTGGAGCTTTGAGTTGGGCCAGAGCCATTAAATTCTCGGCGATGGCGTTGGCGACGCTACGTTCTTCGCTTTCCAGACCAGGGTATGCGCCAGGCGTATCAATAAAGGTCAGGACGGGCAGGCGGAACTTGTCGGCCTGTTCCATCAAGCGTAGAGCTTTACGATAACCTTCCGGGCTGGGCATTCCGAAGTTGCGGGCAATGTTTTCTTTGGTGTCGCGGCCTTTTTGCTGGCCCAACAGTACCACGCTACGCCCTTCAAACTCGCCAATCCCGCCAATCATCGCTCCATCGTCGGCAAAACGGCGGTCTCCGTGCAGTTCCACAAAATCGGGCGACAACCGCTTGATATAGTCCAGCGCGTGGGGACGTTGGGGGTGACGGGCCAGTTGCACCTTCGCCCAAACTTCATGGGTTTCGCTGGATTGCTCGACAGGCGGCAAATGCTCGTCCGGGGCGGTGTCGTGTTTGTGCTTGCGGTGCGGCAACGCCTTCTTTAATTCTTCGAGTCTTTCCATAAAAGCGTCCTTAGTCGTCGTATCCATTGGCGGAGCAATGTCTCACAAATATAGTCCATTGGCGGCAACCAGTTGACGCAATGTCCCACAAGTTTGGCTCTTAACTGATAACTGACGACTGATAACTTATTGGTAATTGGCTATCTTCTTGGGCAGCGTTATCGTGAATAACGGGCGATTATCTTTGGCGACGGGTGCAGCGGCGCGGTCTAACAAACGGGCAAGAGTGGCGACTTCCTGGCGCAATTCGCGGCGAGGTGTCACCCGGTCAACCATGCCGTGTTCCATCAAGAATTCAGCGGTCTGGAAACCAGCAGGTAATTTTTGGCGAGTAGTTTGCTCAATCACACGCGGCCCGGCAAAGCCCACCATCGCGCCCGGCTCGGCCAAAATTACATCGGCCACCACCGCATAGCTGGCGGTCACGCCGCCATAGCAAGGGTCGGTCAAAATCGAGATATGCGGGATACGCGCCTTGCCCAAACGGGCCAGGGCCGCCGTGGTTTTTGCCATTTGCATCAGGCTGAACATCCCTTCGTGCATCCGCGCCCCACCACTACACGAAATCGTAACCAGGGGCAGCCGTCGTTCCAGGCACAAATCAATCAAGCGCACCAATTTTTCGCCAAAAACGCTGCCCATACTCGCGCCCAAAAAGCCGAAGTCTGCCACCGCGATGGCTATGGGTTGGCCTTCAATGGTGCCGTAACCCGTAACTAAGGCTTCTTTATTACCAGTTTTGCGTTGGCTTTGCTTAATTTTGTCGGGGTAAATTTCACCTTCGTTGGCAAAATGCAAGGGATCGCCCGCCATCATCTGGGAATTGATTTCTACAAAAGTATTTTCGTCCAGCATAAATTCGATGCGTTCGCGGGCCGAGAGACGCTGGTGGTGGCGACATTTCTGGCAAACTTTGAAGTTGTCAAGATGTTCTTTAACATAAGTCAATTCGTGGCACTTGGGGCATTTGAACCATAAGTTCGAAGTTTTTTCTTCACTTTCGGCTCGCACCGGCGCAGTCGCTTTGAGTGACTTGCGGTGAAAAAAATGATGATGGTCGTGAGTGGTAGCGGCCACAGCCTCGACAATATGTTTCATAGCATCTTCTCCTATCGTCTCGATATGCTTACTTACTAACAAAAGAGTGGTTTTTATAGACTCTTCCATCCCCTTTAAGACCTGACAGCCATTGATAGAAACTGTCGAAAATCGTTTTTCTATAAGCTTTGGCTATATTAAACCATAAAATAGCCCGATTGTCTATAGCTTCACAAGCGAAATGTCATAATTGGGTGGTGAAAGGTAGAATCTAATTGGTGAAAGGTAATTTCATCTAATTAATAAGTGATGTTGTATTATTTCTCACAATCGCTATAAGGTTTTCTTGACAAGCAAAGGGCTTTTTGGTAAGCTTCGACTATTGGTTGTGCTAACAAAAGGTCGAACACAGGCCATCACGTTGACTAGAATTGCCTAATGTTATTTTCTGGCGAAATCTTTTGCTTGTCTTTTAGCCGAAAAATCCTCTATTTCTTGCTATTAACTTTGTTGACAATGGGTGCGCTTTTTTGGCACCCACAAAATGTTGCCGCCAATGCCCCAGCAGCCAGCGTGGGGGAGATTCTCAAAGGCTCGAAGGTAGTACAGACTTTTCAGGTCGGGGACGCGCCGCCTACAAGACAAAGCCTAGTCGCACAAAGGAGCTATAGTGACTTTTCCAAAATTCAATCCAGTTTTCTTTCGGCCCAATTTTATGGCGGCTGCTTGCGGCCACCCGGCTCGGCTTTTTGTCAGTGTTTTGATGTTGGTCGCGCTGCTGCTGGCGGTTGGCACGCCGATTTCGATTTCTAGTACGGCGGAGGCGGTAGGAGCAGCCAGCCAGCCCCAACCGCACGGCACGAGCTTACCGCTACCCTTCCCCCGTTTGGCAGCACCCTATGTGTTGCCGTACCATTATCCCAATTTGGGGGACTCGTCGGACGTTTTTCCGGGCTGTTGTACGCCAACGGGAGGGCCGCGTTCACTTGACCCTCTAACACAGTTCGGGATGGTCAACGTTTATAAGGACGATGTGCAAGTTGAAAACCCTACCAGCCTGGCTAACGGTAAGGATTTGCAATATCTACGGACAAAAGGCCCAGGCTTGCTGATACTGGCGTATCTGGATGACCGCGAAATGTCCATCTACGACGACGACTATAACAAGGTTGGAACGGGTTTCGCCAATTTGAAGGTCAACCACCCCGAATATTTTTTGCATGATACGGGAGGCAACCAGCTTTATTTTGATGATGCCCATAGCTTTGCGTTTTTGAACCTGACTAACAACGGGTTGCGTGATTACTTGAAAGCCCGCGCCCTGAAACGGTTGACCAACGCACCTACGTTGGACGGCTTTCATATTGATGGCAATGACGACGGCATCCGATTTTATATCCAGGCACGGGGTTTGAGTGTCAACATTGACTATCCCAACCCTCCGGCGGCGGGAGATACCGATATAGGTACGATAGACCACAAATGGAATGCCAACCAAAACGACTTTATTGCGTATGTCGGCACTTTACCGCGCAACCATGCGGGCGCACCTAATGGCAATAATGTGAATGTTACTAATGCGCTGGTGTTGGCGAACGCTTCGGCCACATGGGATTATCAAAACCCGGCGGGTTCGATCAACGGTACGCTTAACACTGACAGCGTGAATTTTACTGAAATCGGTAACTACAGTCTGCCCGGTGTATTGTTCGGCTTTACCGATAACGATACTACGACGCAGGTGACGGGTTATCTGAAAGATGTTGCCAACGCGCGTACTCCGGTTATCACGACTATGACGGTTGATGCCTCCAACAACTGGCTAACGCCGGGCGTGAACGACCCTTCCGGTCAAACCAATTATCGCCGTCTGCGTTACGGTCTGGCGACGGCGTTGATGGGCGACGGGTTTTTTCAGTATAACCAGGACAGTTTTCACCCTGGCGTTGACCCAACTAACCCCTGGAATTATGATGAATATGATAATACGGGCCAGGGGCGGGGCTATTTAGGCCAGGCGGTGGGGTCGTTGTATCCGGCAGTAGTAAGCGGAGCAAGCAAGCTACAAGCACTGACCGATAGAGATTTCGAGCGAGGCAACACCGTTACCACGAATTTCAAAAGTACGCAGTGGTACAGCTATGCCGGTGCGCCCGCCGCCGCTTCTTTCGGCCTGGATACTAATGTCAAGCATAGCGGGTCGGCTAGTGGGCATTTGAGCGTGACGGCGGTTGATACTAATCCTGGAGCTATTTATAACATTTACAACGCGGGCATAGCGCATATCCACAATGTTTCGCTAACCAAAGGCAATATTTATTCGGTTTCCTTTTGGTTGCGGAGCAGCGAGGCGCGTCCAGTTGAGTTCAAACTAACCGATGCGACGGGCAGTATCAGCTATCTGGACACGGGTGGGGTAGGTGCGCCGGGTGGGATTAATTTGCAACCGAACAATTGGACGCAATACACTTACAGCTTTACGCCGAACCGCAGCGACCCGAACGCCCAGGTTTTGATAAATAGTGGTACGGTAGTAGGCAATTTGTGGGTGGACGACATTTCCATCAATGACAATAATAATCCGGCTGCGGTCTATGAACGCGATTTCCAGAATGGTACAGCTATTGTGAACGGTACGGACGCACCCGTAACAGTGTCGCTGGCCCAGCCCTACAAACATATTACGGGCAGACAAGACCCAACGGTGAATAACGGGACGACGGGGTGTAGCGTGGTAGTTGGGCCTTATGACGGGGTGATTATGCTGGGTGCTACCCAGGCCAACCCGTCCGGCTGTAGCAACGCCAGGAACACCTATAATCTGCCGCTTTTGGCGAACGCTGGCAATACCATTGTGGGCAACACCACTACTTTTGTGACAGTGCAGAATTTGAGTAGCAGCCCAGCCAATGTGACGGTGCGCTACTACGGAGTGAATGACGGGGTCAAAGGGTCTTACGATATGCTGCAAATTCCGCCCAAAGGCCAGCAGGCGATTTTGCCCTCTATCAGTGCGGGCGGGAGTTTTGGGGGAATTATAAGCAGCGACCAACCGCTAAATGTAGTGGTATCAGAGGCTCTCAATGCGGGTGGGAGTGCTTATAACGTGGCCGCCGCTACTGCGACTACGCTTTATAGTCCGCTTGCACTCAATGGGCAGTACGGTTTCACCACTTCGATGATTGTGTTCAATCCCGGTGGGGCGGCGGTGAGTGGCAGTATCCAGTTTTATGACCAAAATGGTGCGACGGGCGGAGTGACCCCAAACTTTACGCTGCCTGCCCATTCTAGTCAGACTTTCAAACAACCAGACGAAGGTTTACTGGCTGACCGGGCGTATTGGGCCAAAATCGTGGGGAACGGAGCTTTGACGGCGCAAGTGATTGAGTTTGGCCCGGCCAATTTTGTGGCTACCTTTAATGCGTTGCCGCAGAGCCAGGCTGTGACCAAAGTTTTTGCACCGGCGGTCTTTAACGGTGCGTTTGGCGGTTATGTGACGGGTATGGCGATTGCCAACACTGTCAACGCGGCGGCTAGTGGTAATATCACCTACTATAACACCGACGGAAGCGTTGCCCGCACCCAACCTTTTAGCATCCCAGCGAACGGAGTAATCGGGGTGTTTCAGCCGAATGCCGGTGGCCCACCCGCCGGATTTAATGGGAGTGCTACGATTAGCAGTAACCAGCCACTGGTTGTAACCGTGAACGAACGCGGAGCGGGGGCGGTTTCGGGGACGTATGTGGGTCTGGCAAATGGTACGGGCAATCTGGCTCTGCCAGTGATGGCAAATGGGTTTGCGGGTTTTGTGACTGGTACGACTATCTTAAATGTGGGTGGTAGTGCGGCCAACGTGACTTTGACTTACCTCAAAGCAGACGGCACACCGATTGGCAACCCACAAACTGCCAATGTCGCGCCCAATGCCAGCTTCCAGTTGTACCAGGGCGGTGCAGACCAGGGTTTACCGTCCGGTTTCTTTGGTACGGCAGTGGTGACTAGCAGTACGCCTTTGTTGGCAACCACGAATGCCCAGTCGCCCAACTTTTTCTATACCTACACCGAGCCGAGCAGTTAGCTAGTGGCGATTTGCTTTTCTAGTAATTTGACGCTGGCATATAGCGCGTCGAGGTGGGGGGCGGGGGTGTCGGTCAGGCGGCCTAGTTCCATGACCGCCCCCAGGATAGCGTCAATTTCGGTGGGACGACGGGCCTCAATATCCTGGAGCATCGAGGTTTTGTGTGAGCCGATTTTTTCTGCTCCGGCGATGCGCTGTTCGATGGTTACGCCGAAGTCTATACCTAATTTTTGAGCGATGGTTTGGGCTTCGAGCATCATCTGGCGGGCCAGTTCGCGGGTGGGTGGGTACTGGCAAATGTCTATAAGGGTGGCGCGGGTGACGGCACTGATGGGGTTGAAGGCCAGGTTGCCCCATAGCTTGACCCACAGTTCGGGCCGGATACGCGGTCTGATGGGAGCTTTAAGGCCCGCGTGGTTAAAAGTTTGAGCCAGTTGTTGGATACGCCCGGTTTTAGCTCCGTCTAGTTCGGCAATAGTAAAACGTTCACCTTCCAAATGACGAATAATTCCTGGCGCGGCCAGTTCCGCTGCCGGATAGACGATACAGGCAATCACTCGCGCGATTTCCAGATTGGCTTCGATCAGGCCGCCAGGGTCAACCGCTTCGATATGCTGGCCTTCGTAAGGGCCGCCGTGTTTGTGAAAATACCACCAGGGAACGCCGTTTTGAGCCATCACCACCATTGTTTCCGGCCCGTACAAGGCCCGCATCGGTTGGACAATGGCTGGCAGACTATGAGTTTTGAGGGTGACAATTACCAGGTCTTGTGGCCCGGCCTGGCTCATATCGTCAGTGGCAGCGATACTAGCAGCCGGAATAAGCCTTTGCTCACCGTCCGGCGTGATTAACTGAAGGCCGTTTTGCTGGATAGCGGCCAGATGTGCGCCGCGTGCAATCAGCGTGACTTGCTCACCTGCCAGAGCCAGTTTCGCGCCCATATAGCCGCCGATTGCCCCGGCACCTACAATGCAAATCTTCATTCTTTTCACTTTCTTAGCTCGACTTTACCCATTTTTGAGAGCCGCTACACGCTCACGATAGCTAGGGTAAACCAGGTTTTCAGACATGGCCTCTACCGCCACTTGTTTGAAAAATAAGGTCAGATGTAGCTTTTACGTGAGATCCGAGCCCA
>JBBQZT010000134.1:0-12998 GCA_038207455.1 Chloroflexia bacterium | reverse complement strand
TCTGATGCAACTTTAGTGCTAAGGCGACAAGTCCGATTGGATAGGAGGTCTATCTACCTGTACATCCGGCTATTTGTGCAAAGCTTCATTGGGTCTCAAAACCTTTGCACTAAAGCTGCACCAGAACCTGACAAAGGGGTCCACTATAAGGTGAGCAACCCGATTGCAGTTGTTTTTGCCAAAAACAACTGCAATCGGGTTCGGCACATAGTTAGCTTCCTCAATAACCTTGAGAACATTCTGGCGAGTTTTTTCCTCGACATTAGGCCGATTATTGAGTATGCGCGAAACCGTAGTTTTAGAAACGCCGGCACGTTTGGCAACATCAGAGATGGTTAGGCGCATCTTTGCGCCTCCTGACCTAAGCGTATTGGTTTGGGAAAAGGCTTACTCCTCAAAACCCTGGAACTGGTTTCAGCATAACATAGCAAATAAATCTGTCAATAGGGTTTTTGAATGACTTCAAGTGAGTTTTGATTTAGCTTCAAAGAGGTTTTGATGTGTGTCTTTTTATGACACACATTTATGTGCTGATAGTAGTGGAAATGGCTCTGACGCAGATTAATGATGGGCTTTTGGTGGTTTCAGTTAGACGATTAAGGTATCAAGGCCCGCTTCGCTGAACGGTAGTGAATGCTCTTTAGCTCCCTGACCCGCTGTGATCAGGTGGTCAATTCGCTCAAAAGGACAAAATGTCGTAAATGAGGTGCGCCCCAACTTACTACTATCCAACACTGCTATGACCTGCTTGACTTGTTTTACCATTAATGTTTTAAGCTGGCTCTCGTCTATATTACTCTCGCTCAAGCCTTGTTGGACAGTCAGGCCCATCGCTGAAAAAAACCCTTTAGAAGCATGAAGCCGATGCAATACTTCCTCACCTAATGTACCGACTAATGAACCTGTGCCAGACCGCACCAATCCACCTAGCGTAACCACTGTCAAATTGGAGCTATTGGCTAATTCAAGGGCAGTGTAAAGACCATTAGTAATAATATACAAATCATGCTTTTGCTCTTTAAGCCGCTGGGCAATGGCAAAACAGGTGGTACTGGCATCAAGCAGCACCGTATCGCCGTCTAACACCATACCCGCCGCCGCAGCTGCAATGGCTTGTTTTTCAGCCTTTTGGATTTCTAACCGGGTCGCAAACGTTCCTTCCTTACGTCCCGGTTCTGGCAAAGTAGCTCCGCCCCAGATGCGCTGTAACGAACCCTCGCGTTCCAGATAGGCAAAATCCAGTCGTACTGTTACCTCTGATACACCCAAAGCTTCACTAACTTCGCGTACCGTAACTTGGTTTCGTTCAGCCAGTAACTTTAGCAAATGTTGCCGACGTACCCGCGAATTATTAGCAGTAATCTCTTGTGTCATGAAATCCTCATTAACTACCCACCAGGAACACCTGCCTGGACAGTAACCTTAAAGCGAAAGGTTAGCCGTATTTTTTCATTATTGCGTGCGTAGGGGTGCGATAAATCGCGCCCACTTTGCGTAGCGGCTACTAACTCGATGAGCGCGATTTATCGCACCCCTACTTTTTGAGATGATACGATTATTCGTGAAAGGCACTCGAAATTTTGCAATTCCAAGTGCCACTACCTTACCACAATTTTCTTTGAGTTTCAATACTATTTGAAGATACACGGAAAGTCGGAGATAGGAAGACGAAAGAACGTTCAAAGCTTTTCCTGCTTCTATGAGCGTCTCGCTGGTCTTGTGGTTTCAAGCGGTATAACTATCGAAGCTGAATGTCAATTTTATCACTTTTAGTAAAATCATTTTGAAAGCTATTGACAGCAAATCGAAAGTCTGCTATATATATAGCATTCCAAAAAAAGAATTTTATCGTCAGGTTAAAATAATGAGTGATAGATTACCCGTTATTAAGATAGAGCAGGTTTCAAAAGCTTTCGGTGGTGTTCAGGCTCTCAAAAATGTAGATTTTGAGATTTTTCCTGGGGAAGTCCACGCCATCTTAGGTGAAAACGGGGCAGGCAAATCCACCCTGATAAAAATTATTACAGGAGTACAACAACCAGACGCTGGACAAATATTCCTTGAAGGAAAGCCAATCCGTTTTGCCAACACCCGCGAAGCTCAGGCACTCGGTATTGCCGCGATTTATCAAGAGCCGAGCTTGTTTCCTGACCTGGATATTGCCGAAAACATTTTTGTAGGTCGCCAGCCAATGCGTCGCTGGGGCGTGGATTGGAAAAAGATGTATCAAGCTGCCAGTAGCCTGTTAGAGCGGCTTGGTCTTACTATTGACCCGCGCACTAAAGCCCGCGAGTTAAGCGTGGCGCAACAGCAAGTGGTAGAAATTGCCCGTGCGCTTTCCATTAATGCCAAAGTCCTAATAATGGATGAGCCAACCTCCTCGCTGACCCAGGGAGAGGTCGAAGATTTATTTGCCATTGTGCGGCAGGTACGGCAGGCTGGCACTGCTATCGTTTTTATCTCCCACCGCCTGGAGGAATTGTTTGCTTTAGCTGACCGGGTTACAACTTTGCGTGATGGCAGCTTCGTCGGTACGCGTGCTATGTCCGAAGTGACTACCGAAGATTTAATCCGCATGATGGTGGGCCGGACGTTAGACCAGCTTTTTCCAAAGCAAACAGTACCCGTCGGTGAAGTAGTGTTGCAGGTTGAAGGGTTAAGTGTGGAAGGCAGTTTTACAGGCGTATCCTTTGA
The DNA here is from genome assembly GCA_038207455.1 of Chloroflexia bacterium. Classification (GTDB taxonomy): domain Bacteria; phylum Chloroflexota; class Chloroflexia; order Chloroheliales; family Chloroheliaceae; genus JBBQZT01. Next base: position 10,304 of record JBBQZT010000134.1, on the reverse strand, counting down.
ACTACACAGTGGTGAAATTTTGGGTATGTCCGGCTTGATTGGGGCGGGTCGGACAAACGTAGCTCAGGCTATCTTCGGTATCGAGCCTGCTACGGCGGGTACAATCAAGCTTGACGGCAAAGTTGTCACCATCAAAAGCCCCGAAACGGCGATGGCATTGGGCATCGGCTATGTACCAGAAGACCGCAAGGAACACGGGCTGGTTTTGGAAATGAGCATTGCCCAAAACATCACTTTGCCAGTCCTGGCAAAATTTGCCCATGCCAGCTGGCTTGATAATGAGAGCGAACTCCAGGCGGCTCAGGTCGCGGCCCAACAGTTGGAAGTAAAGATGACCAGCGTGGGACAAAAAGTTGGGCAACTCTCCGGTGGCAACCAACAGAAAGTAGTGTTGGCTAAGTGGCTCGGCACTAAACCGCGCGTGCTAATACTTGATGAGCCGACGCGCGGAATTGATGTCGGTACTAAAGCGGCAGTGCATCGTCTGATGAGCAGTCTGGCCGCGCAGGGTCTGGCTATCTTGATGATTTCTTCCGAGTTACCTGAAGTTTTGGGTATGAGTGACCGCATCCTGGTAATGCGAGCAGGGCGTTTGACAGGTCAGTTCAGTCGGGCCGAAGCCACCCAGGAAAAACTTATTACCGCCGCTGCTACCGCCTGATTGCATTTACTTCAAGGGAGAAGTTTATAAATGATTGCAAAAACGGAAGTCTATCGTCAGCCACCCCGTCGCTTCGTCCAAATATTCGTAAAATTCCGAGAAGTGGGTATCGTTATTTTTATCGTCGTACTTGGTGCAGTCGTGACGCTGCTCAACTCGGCCTTCCTTAGTGCGGACAATTTTCGGGACATCTTACTCAATATTTCAATCCTGATAATTGTGGCTCTAGCCCAAACAATGGTTATCATCACACGCGGGATTGACTTATCGGTGGGGTCAATCATTGGCCTGACTGCGATGATGGTTTCCTACTTTATCGTAGCCTTTCCCGGCTTGCCGCCTCTACTCGCTATCCCCATCGGTATTGCTCTAGGGGCGGTGCTGGGCGGTATTAACGGGTTACTGATTGCAGGCGGTGGGGTGCCGCCAATTATTGTTACGCTTGGCACACTTAGCATCTATCGTGGTCTGGTCTTTTTCTACAGCCAGGGCAAGTGGATTAACGCCTACGAAATGCCTACAGGCTTTCGCCAACTTGCCAAAGGCACTTTGCTTGGCGTACCCAATTTAATCCTTTTTGCCCTTATCGTAGCCATTCTGGTTTATTACTTCCTTAGATATTCGCGCAAAGGTCGTGACATTTACACCGTAGGTAGCAACCCGGATGCCGCCCGTTTCGCGGGTATTCCTATCAAGCAAACCATTTTCCAGGTCTATCTAATTTCCGGTTGCTTGTGTGGTCTGGCGGGTGTGTTGTGGGCTTCACGTTTTGAAGCCGCCCAAACCAATACGGCGGGCGGTTTTGAACTCCAGACCGTAGCGGCTTCGGTGGTGGGTGGAGTCAATATTTTTGGCGGCAGTGGCACCGTACTAGGTGTGGTTTTGGGGGCGTTCCTGCTAGGAATTATCAATAACGCGCTTACGTTAGTACGCATCTCACCTTTCTGGCAATTGGCCGCACAAGGTTTGCTCATTTTGTTGGCGGTAATCGTTGACTCGACCATTTTGCGTCGGTTGCAACGGCTTACCTCTCGAAAAAACGGTTAATTTATTTGAGAGGCCCAATGAAACAAAACGCAAAGTCTCTCCAGAGCGTGTTTCTACGCTGGGAATGGCTGCTGGTGGCCCTGATTATCGTGGTAAGCCTTGCCAACAGCCAGCTTTCGCCTTTCTTTTTGGACAGTGGCAATTTATTACGCACTACGTCCGACTTTATGGAAATAGGCATAATGATGTTGCCGATGGTGTTTATCATTGTCACTGGCAACATAGATTTATCAGTTGCCTCCACTTTGGGCTTGTCGGCCTCGCTGATGGGCTGGCTATTCATAAACGGTTGGAATATCTGGCTGGCCGTCGTGGTGGCTTTGTTTATCAGTGTGCTGGCTGGTTTGTTAAACGGTTTCCTGATCGCCCGCTTGAAGCTGCCTTCGCTGGTTGTAACGCTCGGCACCTTATCTTTTTATCGTGGCCTGGCTTACGCTCTGCTGGGCGACCAGGCGGCACGCGGCTACCCGGACTCCTTTACCTATCTGGGGCAAGGTACGCTGGGTGACACGGCTATCCCTTTTGCTTTACTGGTGTTTGTGGTGTTGGCCCTGATTTTTGGTCTGGTACTACACAAAACGACTTTTGGCAGGTACTTATATGCGATAGGTAACAACGAGCCAGCCAGCCGCTTTTCCGGTGTGCCAGTAAACCGCATCAAAATCACCATTTACGTGTTGTCCAGTGTGATGTCCGCCCTGGCCGGATTTATTCTGGCGGCTCGTTTCGGTAGCACCCGGCCCGATATTGGCACAGGGCTGGAACTGACAGTCATTACCGTCACAGTCTTGGGCGGAGTGAGTATCTTTGGGGGCAGTGGCACAATGGTGGGGGCAGTGCTGGCCCTGCTGCTAATCGGTATTCTGCGCTTTGGGATGGGTCTGGTCAACTTGCAAGGTCAGGTACAAGACATCATCATCGGCCTGCTGCTGATTTTATCCATCTTGCTACCGCGACTAGGCGGCCAATTGTTAGGGGGGCTGACGTGGCACCGCAGTACCATCATCCGAACGGCCTCGGCGGTAACGGTGCTACTCTTGTTCGGATTTTTCTTTTTCTGGTCACGTGCGCTGGTCTTAACCAAATAGTTTAGCCCTATCGCTATTTTCAATACGACCCTGCCGTTAGTTAGAGATGAAGAGTCGTCATCTGCTATAACTAGCAGACTTGATTAAAAAGCCAGGGGGGAAAGTTTTTTCAGTGGATACCCCTGTACCCCGCACGGGGAGACCACGTGACCCCTGCATAGTTACTATTAAAACCTTATGCTGTCTCGTAGGAGGACAAAATTATGCGTAACAAAGCTGTTATTTTAGTGCTGATGAGTCTGCTGCTATTGGTGCTGGCTGCTTGCGGCGAAACCGCCACGCCCGCTACCACCACTACCGCCGCCGCGACTTCGGCGGCTACTACCTCGGCGGCTGTCGCAGCGGCGACCACTGCCCCCGCAGCTGCTACTACTGCCCCGGCAGCTGCCGGGGCAGGTGGTAACAAGACCTACATTCTGGTTCCCAAAGCACTTGGCAACCCTTATTTCGACACTGCCAACAAGGGCGCACAAGAAGCAGCCAAAGAGCTTGGCGTAACCGTAACCTATCAAGGGCCTGCGACGGCAGATACCACCCAACAAATCCAGCTAATCAATTCGCTGATTGCCCAAAAAGTAAGCGGACTGGCGATTTCGGCTGATGACTCGGACGCATTAGTTCCGGTTGGTAAGACCGCGATGGGCCAGAAGATACCAGTAGTAACATGGGACTCCGCTATCGGTGCTGCTGGCCGCAACGTTCACGTAAACCAGGCCAATGCTGAGGATATTGGGCGCGGCCAGATTCAGCTTATTTCTAAGCTAATTGGCGGTAAAGGCAAAATTGCCATTCTAAGTGCTACTTCTACCGCTCCGAACCAGAACGAGTGGATTGGTTTCATGAAAGATGAGCTTAAAAAGCCGGAGAACGCTGGTTTGGAATTGGTTGCGACAGTCTATGGCGACGACCAGGACGAAAAGAGCTACACTCAGGCGCAAGGTCTGCTGACGACCTATCCTGACTTGAAGGGTATTATTTCCCCTACTACCGTTGGTATCGCAGCTTCGGCCCGCGCTGTTACGGACGCAAAAAAGATTGGGCAGGTGATTGTCACGGGTCTTGGCACGCCTAATCAGATGCGCGAGTATGTCAAGAGCGGGGCCGCGCCAGCCTTTGCGCTTTGGAATCCGGGCGACCTGGGCTATCTGGCGATTTACACCCTGAACGCCATTTCTACTGGTCAAATTCAAGGCAAGGCTGGCGATACCTTCAAAGCTGGTCGGCTCGGTTCTTACACCATTGATAAGGATGGTACGATTTTGCTTGGTAAGCCTACCGTCTTTGATAAAACTAACATTGATACTTTCAACTTTTAGCTAAGTCTTGTCATCTCTGTAGGAGGCTGCTCCATCAGCCGATTTGAGCCTGTCCTGCGATGAGTTAAGAACTATCGGCTGATAGAGCAGCCTCCTACAGAGATGACAAGACTTACTTGACGAATTATTTGGCCCGAATATGAGGCGCATCATGAAACGGATAGGATTTGTACTCAGGGTTAAACAGGACAGGCTAGAGGAGTATAAACGGCAGCACGAAAAAGTCTGGCCTGAAATGCGTCAGGCATTGAACGAGGCTGGCTGGCACAATTACTCTTTGTTCGTGCGCGATGATGGCCTTTTGTTTGGTTACTTTGAAACGCCCGATAGCTTGCAAGCTGCTCAGGCACGTATGGCGGCAAAAGAAGTTAATAATCGCTGGCAGGAATTTATGTCACCCTTTTTCGAGTCACCTGATAACGCCCGCCCTGACGAAATGTTTGGAGAGTTGACCGAGATTTTCCATTTAGATTAGACACATTTTAGGCCACTCGTCCGCAGTAGCCAAAGATTTAGGTTCAATGAATGTATGAGCAATAAAAGGGAGGAAAAGATATGGCAATGTCAAGTTTGGACATCAGCTATCGAGCAGCTTATGAACTGCTGGCCGAGACTCTGGACGCACAGGGTTTGAAGGTGGGTAGCGTGAAAGAAGCTCTCAAAGCACAAAAAATCGAAACCGCTAGTTGGGCCTTTGCCAATAGCGGGACGCGCTTTAAGGCTTTTCCTCACCCCGGTGCGGCTACTACCACTGACCAAAAGCTGGACGATGCCGCGATGGTTCACAGGCTTACCGGAGTGGCTCCTTCGGTGGCTCTGCATATTCCCTGGGATCGGCCCGCAGATGGCGATTATCTGGCAATGTACCAGTACGCCCAAACAAAGGGCATCAGGTTGGGAGCTATTAACTCCAACGTGTTCCAGGATAACGCCTATAAGCTCGGTTCGGTTGGCAATCCTGAACCTGCCGTGCGCCAGATGGCTCTTGACCATATGTTGGAATGTTGCGAGATTATGACCAAAGTAAATAGTGACCAACTAAAGCTATGGTTCGCAGATGGCACTAATTATTCGGGCCAGGACAGTCTGCGCGGGCGCAAGCAACGGATGGAGGCGGCCCTGCAAACCGTCTATCAGCACTTGCCACCCAACAGCCGAATGCTACTCGAATACAAATTTTATGAGCCAGCTTTTTACAGTACCGATGTCCCGGATTGGGGTACTTCTTACGCGATGTGCCTCAAGTTAGGCGAAAAGGCTCAAGTGGTAGTGGATTTGGGCCATCACGCCCAGGCTACCAATATCGAACAGATTGTGGCTTTCTTGCTGGACGAGGGCAAGTTAGGCGGTTTCGATTTTAATGACCGCAAATATGGTGACGACGATTTGATTGTAGCCAGTTCCAATCCTTATCAGCTTTTCTTGATTTACCACGAACTGGTTGGGGCGGAGCAAAGCGGAGAGAAGCGGGCCAGCCAGAATGCTCAAAAAGTGGCTTATATGCTCGACCAGTGCCACAACATTGAAGGCAAGATTGGCGCGATTATCTATTCGGTGATGAACTGCCAGGAAATTTATGCCAAAGCTTTGTTGGTAGATCGGCCCAAGCTGGCCCAGGCCCAGGCCGCTGGCGAGGTGCTGGAAGCTCATCGTATCCTAACCGACGCTTATCGGATTGATGTACGTCCGTTGCTGGCCCAGGTACGCACAGAGTTGGGCCTGGAAATTGACCCGTTGGTGGCATACCGGGCTAGTGGCTACGAACAGCAAATCCAAAGAGAACGGGGCGTTGCCCGCACCAGTGGTGGCTTCCAATAGCATCTAGCACCTAAAACCGAGCAAAGCAAAATAAGGTAACTATGCAGACGGAAGAAAGAAGAAGTAGCAATGACTGTTGAGCAGAAAATAAAGATACCAGCCAATTTATGGGACCAACAAGCAGCCGAACAGCGTCCCGAATTAGCTGGCTTGGTTTATCGTAGCAATCTTTTAGGTCGAGACCGCTCCATCGCTAACATTTATGGCTGTAATACCGCTCTCAAACGTAACGAGCTAGACCATATGGGGCGGCCAACTGACGTGTTATGGGTCAAGGCCAGTGGCAGCGATCTGGCTACCGTCACCGAAAAGGGCTTTGCCGGGCTGCGTCTGGCCGAAATTCTGCCCCTACTTGGCCGCGAGCAGATGAGCGATGAGGAGATGATTGAATATCTGGCCGCCTCCACTTTCGCTTTGGGCAGACCGCGCCAGTCCATTGAGACGCTGCTGCACGCTTTCTTCCCGGCAGTTCACACCGACCACACCCACCCCGATGCTATCATCAGCCTTTCCTGTGCGCCAGAGGGACGTAAAATGTGTGAAAGTATCTGGGGCGAAAAGATGGTGTGGGTGGATTACATTCGGCCTGGCTTTCTGCTGTCGAAGTGGATTGGGGAAGGGGTGCGGGCCAACCCCAAAGCAGAACTGGTGGTGATGGCAAAACACGGCCTCTTAACCTGGGCCAACACCAGCCACGAATCCTATGACAAAACTATCACTGTATTGCAACAAGCCGAAGAATTTATCGAAAGTCGCCGCAACGGGCGCAAAGTTTTCGCTGGCTCCGATGTACCCGCCCTTTCCAGCCAGGAACGCCGTCAAATGTTAGTCCATGTACTACCCCAGCTGCGCCACGCCCTTAGCCAGTCCAACCCGGTTATTTTGCAATGCGATGACAGCCAGCCCGTGATGGATTTTGTGGGTACGACCAGTGCCGTTGCCTTGTCCCAAAAAGGCGCAGCCTGTCCCGACCATCTGGTACACACCAAACGCCAGCCCCTGTTTGTGGAGTGGCAGCCGGGCGAAGGGGTAAAAAGTTTGCAGCAAAAGCTCAAGTTGGGAGTGGAAGATTATATTAATAATTACAAACAATATTTTGAAGCCAATAGCAAAGACGGCGACCAGATGTTTGACCCCAGCCCGCGAGTCGTGCTTATTCCAGGCATCGGTATGATTACCGCTGGAGCAGATGCCCAAGCCGCCGATGTGAGCAACCAGCTTTACCATCGGGCTATTCGGGTCATAGACGGAAGCACGGCTTTGGGCGGATTTGAAAGTCTGACTGCACCCGAAGTGTTTGCAGTGGAATATTGGCCGCTCGAAATTTACAAATTGCAGCAAAAACCCGCCCCGCGTGAACTGGCCGGGAAAGTAGCCATTGTGACCGGAGGAGCTAGTGGTATCGGACGAGCGACGGCGCGACGGCTGGCCGAGGATGGGGCGCACGTGGTTATCTTCGACATCAATTTGGAAGGAGCGACAAAGGTAGCTGATGAACTGACGACCAAATATGGTTACAAGCGGGGTATGGCGATACGTTGTGATGTAACCGATGAGGCAGTGGTCGGGCAGGCTTTTGAAGAAGTGGTGTTGGCTTATGGCGGCGTAGATATAGTGGTCTCTAACGCTGGCATAGCCATCAGTGCGCCTATTGAAGAAACCACTATGGCCCAATGGGATCGCAACTTTGACATTCTGGCAAAGGGCTACTTCCTGGTCAGCCGGGCGGCTTTCCGGGTGTGGAAGGCCCAAAATCGAGGGGGCAGCCTGATTTATGTAGGCAGCAAAAACAGTCTGGCAGCCGGGAAAGGTGCAGCCGCTTATAGCGCAGCCAAAGCCGCCGAAATTCACATGGCCCGGTGTCTGGCCGAAGAAGGGGGTGCCTTCGGTATCCGGGTGAACTCGGTCTTGCCAGACGGCGTAATCGAGGGCAGTTCGATTTGGGACGCTGGTTGGCGCAACGCACGGGCTGCGGGTTATGGTATCAAGCCGGAAGAATTAGAAGAATTTTACCGCCAGCGCACAGTCTTGAAGGTGAATATCTTCCCTGAAGATATTGCCGAGGCGATTAGTTTTCTGGCTGGGCCACGTGCCAGCCGCACGACGGGGGGTATCCTCACAGTAGATGGTGGTAATAATACGGCTTATGTCAGATAGAACCAATAGACAACGAGAGCAAAATGACTGTTTCAGCAAATTATCTAGCCATTGACCTGGGAGCCAGTTCAGGCCGCGTAATGTTGGGACGGGGCGGGGGCAACCAGGGTTTTGAACTGGAGGAATTACATCGCTTCCCCAATCTCCCCATCAACGTCGAGGGCCATCTGCATTGGGACGTGGAAAAGCTCTGGTCAGAAATCAAAAGGGGGCTGGCGGAATACGCGACCCGCTATCCCGAACCGCTCACCAGCATCGGCGTAGATAGTTGGGCGGTAGATTACGCGCTGTTGGACGAAAAGGGTGAGTTACTAGACCTGCCCTTCCACTACCGCGACCACCGCACCGACGGCCTGATGGAGCAAGTGCTGGCAAGATTGGGAAGAGCCAGAATTTTCAAGCAGACCGGATTGCAGTTCTTGCCCTTCAATACTCTTTTCCAACTTTACAGCCAGGTGCGGGCCTCCGACCCACGCTTGAAAAAAGCGGCTACTTTGCTGATGATGCCCGATTTGTTCCACTACCGTTTGTCGGGGAAGCCAGTAAGCGAGTACACCAACGCCACTACTACCCAGTTTTTCGCAGTTAAGGAAAAGCGTTGGGCGACTGAAATGCTAGAAGAATTGGGTATCCCGACCAACTTTTTGCCACCTGTCGTCGCGCCGGGTACGGTCTTAGGTGAGGTACTACCAGAGTTGGCGCGTGAGTTCGGGCTACATCGTCAGCCCCAAGCCGTGCGTGTCGTAGCTCCCGGTTCGCACGATACCGCCAGCGCAGTGGCTGGAATTCCTTATCTTGACCCCCAAAGTGCCTATATCAGCAGTGGGACGTGGAGTTTGCTAGGAGCGGAAGTAACCATGCCCGTATTGAGGCAGGCTGCTTTGGCATGGAACTTTACCAACGAAGGCGGAGTGGCTGGCACTATTCGGCTACTCAAAAATGTAATGGGGTTGTGGCTGGTACAAGAATGTCAGCGAATATGGCAGCAAGCAGGCCAGGTGTATAGTTGGGAAAGGCTGGCCGAGCTATCCGGGCAAGCTCCGGCCTTTACCAGCTTGATTGACCCCGATGCCTCCGATTTTCTTAGTCCAGAAAATATGCCCGACGCTATTAGAGCGTACTGTCAGCGCAGTGGGCAACCAGTACCGGATAATCCAGGGAAGATCATTCGCTGTTGCCTGGAAAGTCTGGCTCTAAAATATCGAGTGGTACTAAACCAGTTAGAACAGTTGCTGGGCCACCGAATAACTACTATCCGCATAGTAGGTGGAGGCTGTCAAAATGAGGTACTTTGCCAGTTTACTGCCGATGCCTGCAAGCGGGAAGTAGTGGCCGGGCCAGTGGAAGCGACGGCATTGGGCAATATTGTAGTACAGGCGATTGCCGTCGGCCACCTATCTGGTCTAACGGCAGGCCGCGCGGCTCTTGAAAGCTCGGTGACTTTGAAACGCTACTCCCCGGCTGACACTGATAAATGGGTCAGGTTATACGCACGGTTTGAGCGACTGGTAGCTGCCAGTGCTTCAGGCTAAAACATTATTCTGGGGTAGAAGCTGCTGACTTACTCACGTCGCTAAAGCGACGCGGTTCTACCGTTAGAAAACAAACCAGCTGTGCCGTTCAAGCTTTGTCCTTCCCTAAATTAGAAAAAGGAGCTTTAAATGTTACTCTCGGCTGGCTGGCCTTTATCCCAACGCTAACAGGTTGCAACAGCTTCTTCTTCACCATTAGTTGCTGCTGCAATCAGGCCCAAGTCAGTGGCCCTAAGCCTCAAATGCCCCCGAAGCGGCACTGGACGGCTATACTTGATTTATTTTGGTACTAGCATCGTACCTGGTACAATCTCACCCGCGTTTACACCTTTATTCAAAATGTTGATTGCGCCTACCGCGTCCCGGTGTGCCGTGTAGCTACACCCTCGACAAAGGTAAGTTCTATCAGCCACCCGGTTCAAATAGCCGCATTTCGGACGGGTTTTACTGGTATAGGTGATACCCTGAATTGGAAAATGCACCGAAAACATCTGCTGGAAGCGTTTACGATTCGCCGGGAGGAAATTTTTACTGTAAAATGTTCGCTACCGGACACTTATAGTAGCAAGGGGATTGTCACCCGTGCTACACTTTGATTTTAAGCCGCTCAAAGCTAAAATGGAGGTGTAAAGATGAGTGACAATCTTAGACGCTATCGTGCCATAAAAGAGACCCTTTCGCAACT
>JBBQZT010000133.1:0-13132 GCA_038207455.1 Chloroflexia bacterium | reverse complement strand
GTCAAGTTGGCCTGCTTGCAGAGACTGCTACAAACTAGGCCACAGCCGTCTAGAAAAAGGCGAAAGTGATAATTCAGGGAAAGACCGAGCTACCATTTCAGTCAGTAAGGCATCAGTAGTTTCAAACAAAGCATCAGCGGCACTCTGAAAGCACCCATAAATGGCGTGCCGAAAGGCGTTAAATATGTTAAAGTTCATAGCGGTAATGTTCCTTTCTAGTCAAATAGAACATTACGCCTAGGAGCCGTTTTCCGCAAGGTCATACGGCTCGTTTATCTAAACTCCAAGCGTATAAGGAGATAACACAAATAGACAGGCTAACAGAATTTACTAAGCAAGTGGTTAGGAGACGCTGGTTTTATCCACTAATCCTTGCCCTGCTCGTAATAATAATGAATGGGCCAGCTTTGGGTCATACTTTTGTCGCTGACGATTGGTATATGTTGTATGATCAGGCTCAAAAGGGCTTTGGTGGCAAGTTGTTTGGTTTTGGTGGAGGGTTAGTGCGCCCGGTGGGAGTAGTTACCTGGCAAATTCTTTACCTCTTTTTCGGTTTTAACGCAGTCCCTTACAACTTTGTAGCTCTGCTTTTACAACTAGCCAACACCTGGCTGATTTATTCGATTGTGTGGCGTTTGTCAAATTCAAAATTATATGGTTTTTGCGCTGGTATCATTTTCTGTACCTATTACCTGGGCTGGGAGCCAACTTTATGGTTAGCCGCCAGCTTTTTTGATGTGCAATGCACCTTTTTTATGTTGCTGGCTTTCCGCCTTTTTTTAACTTTAAACACCGCCAAAAAAACGTACTATCAGGTGATTTTATTGGTTGGTACGATAGCTGCTTTTGGCTATGCCGTCTTCAACAAAGAAACTGGACTTTTGCTTTGGCCGATTTTATTGTTTTACGACATAATTTATTGGCGAATTGCTAAACGCCGTTGGTGGCAGACCTTTGTTTTATATGGTTCGACACTAGCTATTATTATTCTTTTTGGGCTAACCCACATAGCCTCTGACTCAAAAGAGGCTTTGAGCGAAACTACTAATTTTGTTCACCTTGAAAAAGTGTACGACCACATTCTTTATCAATTGGAAGGGTTGTATCTGTTTCCAACTTTTCCATTTGGTTTAAAGCCTATAGCTTTACTCAAACATGAACTTAAATTCAGTTTGTGGCTTATGCCAGCCCTGCTGCTAATTATATATGTACTTATTGGCTTTTGGCAGAATAAACAACGGTTGGGGCTTCCCAGTCCAAAAACCGAGATTGGTTTCCTCGCTACGGCGGCCACTCCATTAAGATTAGTGGGTCTAGGGCTGGCCTGGACAGTTTTTACGAGCCTTGCCACTTTGCCAGTCAATTATGAAGGGTTACGTTTTTTCTATATACCGCATATAGGAGTGACCTTCAGCTTTACAGCACTGCTAATATTAGTGGTACAAATAATCAATTCTTTGCACTTGCCATCAAGACTGCGTGGGATTAGTTATGCTGGAATAGCTTATGTGGTGATAGTATTAAGCCTGGCTGGGTTGGTTGAATTTATACACGGCAACTTGTTATACGGTAAATCTAGCGAATTTGTGAATGAGCTAACAGCGATTGCTAAAGAGCAAATTGAACGAGGTGCTACCGATATAACCTTTGTCAACCTACCTCAAGTGATTGAGCGAACACCGGGAATAGGAGATTACGCCTTCTGTCTTTTTGATGAAACCGACGTTAAGGAAGTTATATCCTTGCCACTTGGACTCAATCGCGATCATATTCAAGTTATACGAACTGGTGATTTTCCTCAACTACACTATTTTACAGTAGGTGGGAAAATAGTATCTCCTACCGATATACCACCAACTACACCTAGTCAGGCGGTTGTCACCGTAGTTCATAGCAGTACAAGCGAATTTAGGCCAGTTTTACTTAAACCATAGCTAGGGAATTGTGCTAGTTAGAATTTAGTGTTGAGTTCGCTGAGTTCAAAATATGGCAGAAAAAGTGCTAGAATCACACAATATGGTCTTTTCTGTCAGAAATTAGACTCATTTTTCTAACTAGCACAACGCCCTAGCTAAGGAGTGGTGCTAGTTACCGGACGATTGTCCCAGCCCTTTAGGGTTGCGGAAGAACGAGGAATCTGCTGCTAAAGTTTCTAACATGGGCCGCAGGGGTTTTAAGCAATAGATGCCTTACTACGCAGGGCCTGCGTTCGGAATGACAGGGCTAACTAGCACCACTTCCTAGTTATAAATAAAGAGAGCAAACCGCGATAAAAAAGTCCACTCTATTCCGCCTCATTTATTTTAGCCTGAGCCAGCAGGCAACACATAGTTAATCACTCGTATAAACCTGGTATAGGAGCCAGCCCCTATAAACCAAATTACAAACCCGGCTATTGTCACAGTCATCAAACTTTTTAGCCAGCCAAATCTTTTAGCTTTATTTTTGGCAAAGGCCACCGCCGCCGCCAAACCTGGCCCAAAACCTAGCGCAAACAAAGGTAGCCCGAACAAGTTTTGTTTTTGGAGCAAATTCATTTTAACTTCTAAGATTGAAAAAAGTCCAAAAGTTAGCAACCAGGCTAGATACAAAAGCGCATTTAACAACGTAAACTGGTCATCGGCTTGAGCCAAATCGGTGTAAGAAATGATGGGGGAAGTCCAGGTTCGCCTTAACAACCAACCTACCACCCCGGCGATAGTCGCCACAAACGGTTCAAAATGGAAATAATCAACTAATTGGACCAAAAAACTAAGCGGCCCTATTTTAGTTTGCTTGCCGATAGATTTACCTTGTAGTAGCTGATTCAGGATGGTTGGAATAGTAGCGGTGATTAGGGCAACCAGATAAAAATTGTAATAAACCAAGAACGCAACTGCCAGTGCCATGCCAAACATCGCCACCATCCGTCGGAATAGAGGCGGTTGTAGAACTTTTTGCGACAAGCCAAAAGCAGCACCAGATACAGACTAAACATTGTTGCTAATATCAGCAAAGTGGCGGTGTGAGCTAGAAAAGCCAGAGCCATCAAACTACCCACCGAGCCGCCTACTTCGTCGTTGACTGACTGAAAACTGTTAATATTATAGTAACGCGAGATAATACTAGCAGAGTCGTTCCTAATCGCGGCTATTTCATGTTTTGCGACCTTATTATACTATAAAGCAGAGGAAAACTGTTTGGGAAGATTGTATCAGGTGGAAATAGGAACAGTGGTAGGCCGGATCTTCCCGTGTTTCTTTATGGCTCTTTACGGCTTTGGAATAAAAACTCGGATGGTTGGTACGGCTCTTGCTTCATGCTAATCAGCACGAAGATGTTTTGAAGCCTGGCTCTCGCCGGACAAAAGGCGAGGCAGCCCTATAAGTGAAGGAGAACTAAAATGCCCAAACCAGAAGGTAATGCACACGGTAAACATTTTACCGAAGATGAGCATGAGGACGATGCTCAACGTAACCACAACCAGAGCAAAGGACGGCAGCACTTTCCAGCTGACCCTGATGTAAAGGCGGGCGGACATAGCGATAAACACGCCAGCGCAGCCAGCGATAATGGCGGCCAACAGCACGAATTTAGTCACAAGCATAATGAGGAAGAACTTGACCAGCCTCATGACAAACCCCAAGATGTCGGTCATATGACTGGAACAGGTCATAATGAAGGCGGTCATCAGGGTGGCCGACACCAACATAACTAGCTAAAACCAACCCTTCAACTGTCCACCATTTTAGGAGGACAGTTGAAGCCAGATTGAGTGCGCGTCAGTTTTTTGCATTGCTGCACCTATGGATTAATCCAGCAGCCAACCAGATTCCAAACCCACTAAAGTGGATTCAAAGAATTTGCTTCTAACCCCATTGATTGGGTTTAGAATCTACTTGCCGATGGTTTTAACCATCGGTGCTTCTAAATGAAGACTAGCCTCTTAACAGTGCAAAAAACTGGCCCGCACCCCACCCCACCATATTTTGCCGCTTTACGTGGCGACCAAATAATGCTATAATCCAACCACTAATTGTAGTGCGCTGTTACCACTTCGCATTACATCATAACAAAAAAAGGGCGAGCTTATCGCCGCAATTATAGTTATAAAATGTTTAAGGAGAGCGAAGGCCAGTAATGAAGGTTATTTTGACCGAAGTTGTGAAGTTTTTGGGCGAACCAGGCGAAGTTAAAGAGGTAGCCAACGGTTATGCCCGCAATTATTTGTTGCCCCGCAAAATGGCGGTTGCGGCCACCCCTGGCGCGATGAAACAAATTGACCAGCGTAAAGCCACCGAAACCCGCCGCATTGCCAAAGCCGAAGACGATAACCGCAGTCTGGCCTCGACAATCGAACAGACCACCCTGCATATCAAGGCTCGTGTAGGTACTGGTGGCCGTTTGTATGGTTCAGTTACGTCTATTGATATTGCTAAAGCTTTGAGTGACCAGCTGGGCCAGGAGATTGACCGTCGCAAGGTGGAACTGGACGAAAACCTGCATCAAGTTGGTACTTATCAAGTGCCAGTGCGTTTGGTGGGTCGTCTCGTGCCTAAAGTGAACGTGATAGTTGAGCCGGACGAAGCCAGCGCATTGGTAGCGGTACCCACTGTGACCGCTTCCACCACTCAAGTTGAGGCCACCAACGAAGCTACCACCACTGAACAAACTGTTACGCCCGAAGAAGATGTAACCGCAGCTGCGACGGATGTTGAACCCGTTGCAGAAGCTCCTGCCGAATAAACTTTTTGTTTGAAGTAAGCCCGGACTTGCCGCCGCTATGACCCGACACATAGCGCACGGCACCCAGGCCGAAGCCGTATTTTTGGGACAATCTTAAAGTGCCTGCGCCTTTCAGCCAGGAAGGAAACGCGGTTCATAAGTTTGATGTATTTGCAAGTATCCGAATTTTTGGCGTTTGGTGCCACTTTTGGCACATTTTGATTCAAATTGCGGAATTCGGCCTTGCTATATCAACATAAAATTTGGTTCGTACATAGTCGGGGCAAGCTGGGCTTTTCCATTTAATCTATTGGAAGCTCATTCAAAGGGCAGGTAGCGACTATGTCAACCGAAGTGCAAGTGTCTTCTCCCACCACCTATTCCGGCACAGCCGTTTCCCCTGAAACTTATAACCCCAACTACCAGCGTGACCGCGACTCTAATAGCAGACGCGGCGGCGATGGAGGTGGTTATAGCTATTCTGGTGGGGGCGGCGAGAAACCCATCCCACACAACCCCGAAGCCGAAGAAGCTGTGATTGGTTCGCTGCTGCTTGACCGCGATACTGTGATTAAAATTGCCCCCATTTTGCGCCCGATAGACTTTTTCAGCCCCGAATGTGGCGCGGTGTATGAAGCTATCCTGGAATTGTATGAACAGCGCACTCCTAGCGATCTGACGCTGCTGCGTGATGCGCTGCGCCGCAAAGGTAAGCTTGGCGAGGGCGATGGTCAGATTAAATCTAGCTATCTTTTGAACTTAATCCGCGCCACCGATACTCCGGTACACGCCGAATATTACGCCAAAGTAGTGTTGCGCTACGCCGTTATGCGCCGTTTGATTGCCACTGGTACGCAGGTAACTTCGCTTGGTTTTGATGATAGACTAGAAACCCAGGAGATGCTCGACCAGGCCCAGCAACTGGTTTATGACGTGGCCCAGGGTGGTATCAAAAAGGACGCGGTTAAAGTCGGTTCGATTCTGGAAGAATATTTTGACCGCCTGGCCTTCCTGCACGACCACAAGGGCGAAGTGGTGGGAACACCGAGCGGCTTTGCCGATTTGGACAAGCTGACGGGCGGTTTCCAAAAGTCCGACCTGGTTATTTTGGCGGCGCGACCATCGGTGGGTAAATCCAGCCTGGCATTGTGTTTCGCCTACAACATGGGTCTCAAGTTCGGGCGGCCTGTCGGTTACTTTAGTTTGGAAATGTCACGGGAGCAGCTGGTACAAAGAATGTTGGCGATGGAAACGGGCGTGGACTCGCAGCGTTTGCGGACTGGCTATATTGACGAAAGCGAATGGGACAGGGTTTCTAACGCTTTTGGTCGTCTGGCTACCGCCCCCATCTATATTGACGACTCGGCTGGTATCAGCATCATGGAATTACGCAGCAAGGCCCGCCGTTTGCACGCCGAGTACGGCATCGAAATGCTGATAGTAGATTATATGCAGTTGATGGTAGGTTCGCGCAACGAAAATCGGGTGCAGGAAGTATCCGAGATTTCACGTAACCTCAAAGGTCTGGCCCGTGAACTGGATATACCCGTGATTTGTTTGAGCCAGTTAAGCCGCTTAGTCGAGCAACGTACCAGCCACGTGCCACAGTTAAGCGATTTGAGAGAGTCTGGCGCAATTGAACAAGACGCGGATATAGTGATGTTTATTTACCGCGAGGAACTATATAACCCTGAAACGGAAAAGAAAAATATCGCCGAAATTCACGTAGCAAAACACCGCAACGGCCCAGTAGGGGTAGTACCCTTATTCTTCCATCACAAGACCACTCGTTTCGCCGATTGCGAGACCTACCGCACGCCTGGAGTTTAGGCTTATTTTATGGACAAAAGAGCGAGTGCAGTAGCCGAAAAGAGAAATTATAGCGTTTTGAATGTGGAAGCAGCCCGTCGTGTGTCGAGCGGCTGGCTGGCTAAAGCCCACCTGGAAAACGCTATAGATTTTGGGCTACCAGAAGTAGATGACCGCTATCACTTTTGGCGCGTTCCGCTCTTAAATAAAGCCAACGGCAACCGCATAGGTGAGTTGGTGATAGATGCTTATACCTCGTTCGTGCTTGAAGACAAATCTAGCGAACCTAAAATTTTGGAGGCCCGTTTACTTGGTCGTAATGAAGATTTAGCAAAGGTGCGAGCACAACCGAGCAAAGAAAACTATTTGCTTTCGATGATGCGAAACACGCTGGCCTTTGGTGATTGTGAGCAGGTTTTGCCAGATTTACCTGCGGGTGGGGTAGATTTGATTTTTACTTCGCCCCCTTATTACAACGCGCGGCCTGAATATACCGATTACGTCACCTACGAGGAATATCTGCTGAAAATTCGCAAGGTAATCCAGCAGGCGCATCGGGTTTTGGGGGAAGGACGATTTTTTGTTATAAATATTGCGCCCGTACTAATCAGGCGTTCCAATCGTACTTCCGCATCCAAGCGGATTGCCGTACCGTTCGACATACATCGGCTTTTTATAGAAGAAGGCTTTGACTTTATTGACGATATTATTTGGGAAAAGCCAGAAGGAGCAGGTTGGGCTACCAGTCGAGGTCGCCGCTTTGCCGCAGACCGCAATCCTTTGCAATACAAGGCTGTTCCCGTAACCGAATACGTTTTGGTTTATCGCAAGCACACTAACAAGCTGATTGATTGGAACATCCGCGCTCACCCTGACCAGCGTTTAGTTGATGCTTCGCGCATCGGTGACGATTACGAGCATACTAACATCTGGCGTATAAAACCAGCCCATGATAAACGTCATCCGGCAATTTTTCCTGTCGAATTGGCCGAAAAAGTTATCAGTTACTATTCATTCAAAAACGACGTAGTGCTTGACCCTTTTGCTGGAATAGGCACAGTGGGCAAGGCAGCCACGAAGTTAGGGCGGCGGTTCGTTTTGATTGAGCAAGCAGCCGAATATCTGGCGATAATGCGGGAAGAAGTCAAAGATTGGCTGGGTGAAAGTGCCAGAAACGTCTTAACACTTAACTGCGCTGCTATTGATGTTGCTGACAGGTTACTTTAGGATAAAAATATGGCCGAACAGCAACCGATTGACTCTTTAAGCGTTTTGATGTCAGAAGATGCCAGGAAACTTTTGGTAGGTAAAGGTTCGGAATTTGTTGAGCAAATGGGGCTTGACGTTGTACGTGGAGTGGTATTGGACGTTTTAACGGGCCGAAATTTGCGTGATTCAACCGAAGCTCTGACTCGTCGCCGCATAGCTACTTTGAATTTGGCAACCGTAAATTTGTTTTTAGAGGGCGCAGCTAATTCCACCGACTTTATTCAACAGTTGCCGTATCTGGCCGCCGACATCTTGAGCCGTAAACGTTTGATAAAAGCGGAGCGATGGTTGGCTCAATGGGTACTTGGTTTGACCGATAAATCGGTGCAGAATGTTTTGCGCGACGACCCCACCGCATTGATAAAGTACCGTGACCAATATATTGAAACGTGTAAAGAGGTGATCGCCAAACATTCGACTACAGGTGAGTTGACCGGAGAGTTAAAGTTAGGCAGCAGCGTTCAAGCAGAAATCAATTGGCTTTTTATGATATATCTACTCAATATGGTTGGTACACAAACTTTGACTATTCGTGGTTCGGAAAAATCGGCCTATGGAAAACTCTTTGAGAAACTCATACTAGGCTCGTTGCTGCATATTTTGGGTTTTAAGCAAGTGCCGCCAAAGCAACCGGGACAACAAGAGGGAGTTTTTTGGCTTTCGTCCAGGGAAGATAAACGCGAGAGTGATGCTACTTTGCTTTACCAGCAAGGTAAAGGAGTGCAGTTCGACATAGGTTTTATTGGACGAGGCAATCCTGAAATTTCGCTAGATAAGGTGTCACGTTTTGAGCGCAAAGCCGAATATGAAACAGCCAAATATCATTTACAAACAATTATTTTGGTGGATAGTATCGGCAGAAACAGTCGCATCGTAGAGATGGCGCGTAGTATAAATGGCACAATAATACAAATGAGCGCGAGTTACTGGCCTAAATTGATAGCCCAGGTACTAAATCAGACTTTAGGCTATAAGCACGAATTGGTAGATATGCCAGAGACCGATATAGAAAATTTCCTCAAATCCAAATTGATAGATGTGCCGCTTGAAAAATTTATTGGGCAGGTACAAACACCGTTAGCGTCAACTGACCACGAACTTTAGGTAAAGGAGCAAGCAGGCCGTGACGATGCAAAGATTTGTGGGTTTCGAGGTTGGCCCACGTGCCGATGGTAGCCAACGTTTGACCGGAGTTCCGGCCAGCTTCTTTACCGACCTGCTGCCCCAAATCACCAATATGAGCGAGTTGAAGGTGACGCTGCACTTTTTGTATCTGGCCGGGCGCAAACGCGGCGAACCGAAATGGGTGGGCTATTGGGAGCTTGAGGCAGCCCAAGATTTGTTACAGGGCTTACGACGCGGGGGCGACCCGCGCCCACCACAGCAACATTTACACGAAGGGCTGGAACTAGCAATTGCACGCGGTACCCTACTACGGGTGCTGGCCTCGCCTGCGCCCGACGAATATTTTAAGCAGGCCAAACCTCAGCGCGAACTAGAGCCGGTAGATACCACCTTTACCACCTGGTTTTTGCTCAACACCGAGGCCAACCGCGAGTTTGTGCGGCGGGTAGAGACGGGCGAATTATCATTAGAAAATACCACGCTGGTACAGGGTCTGGATATTTGGGATTGGCCGTTGCCGTTACCTGTCAGTCAAAGCGAAAATGAGCAGCGAAGCTCTATTAGCAAGACAATTGATAATTGGCAAGAGCAACGCTGGCAGGTGCAGTCGAAGCGGAGTGATATTTACACCTTGTTCGAGCAGAATATTGCCACCTTGACCCCTCTTATCAGCGAACAACTGCGTGAGGCGGCTCAAATTTATCCGCCAGAGTGGATTGAGGATGCATTTAACGAGGCAGTGAGTTATAATCGGCGGAGTTGGCGTTATATCGTGCGGATACTGGAGAATTGGGCGGAGACAGGCCGCTCCGAGCAGCGAGGTCAAAAGCAATATGGGCGATACAGACAAACAGAAGAGCCAGAATATAGTCAATCTGAGCGAGATACGCGAAATTCCAGCTTTGAGCGAAGCAGAGAGGCCGAGGCCGGACGACGACCAGCTGTGGGAGCAGATGGAGCGCGAACGGCGGGCGAGGACGGGCAGCTTCCCGCAACGTCCGAGCCGCCTGCGCGACGACCTGCCCCGCCCAATCAGTCAGCAGGACCTATTGATTTCACCAAGTACACCACTGGCAAATATGCCCACCTTTTCCAATCTGACGAGCCATTCAACCCACCCAAGCCCAAACAGTAACCTGGGGGGAGCGCGGGCCGATTTGTCAGCAACGCTCAGGCCGGATAAGGTGTTGCGCTTCCCAACCCTGGGCGCGTCCGAGCTTGAACCGCCCGCGCCTTTTGCTGGGCCTGATGTTTGCCCGATTTGCAAGGGCAGTGGTTATCTACGCCACGACGTGCCAGTGAGCGACTCCCGTTTCGGCCAATTGTTTATGTGTAGTTGCAAAGCGACGGAGGTCGAGGCCCGCGAAACCGCCGAGTTGACCCGCCTGAGCAATATTGGTTATTTCCGCGACTTAACTTTTCAAAATTTTAACACTCGCGTGCCGGGCGTGAAGGAAGCTTACGAAGCGGCCAAAGAATTCGCCCAAGACTCCAGTGGCTGGCTGCTCTTGACGGGTAATTACGGTTGTGGCAAAACCCATCTGGCGGCAGCGATAGCAAACGAGGCTATGGCAAAACGCACTCGCTTATACTTTGCAATTGTGCCGGATTTGCTGGACGCGCTACGGGCTACTTTCGACCCCAATAGCGAGGAAAAATACGATGACCGTTTCGAGATGATCCGCAACGTGCCGTTGTTGATACTGGACGATTTAGGTACGGAAAATACCAAACCCTGGGCGCGGGAAAAGCTCTACCAAATAATTAATCATCGTTATAACGCCTGCCTTGCCACTGTAATTACCACCAACATGGATTTGGATCATGTGGACGGACGCATTCGTTCGCGCATTAGTGACCGTCAGTTGTGTCGGACGGTGCTGATAAAGTCCAACGACTACCGCCAACTCGCGCCCCAGGAACGCCAGCAATTGCGCGGGGGTAGTGGCAGTGGAGGCAACTGGCGACGCTAATATATGGCTCATTCTGCCGACCCACATAAAGTTATATCAGAAACAGCCCTGGAATTGCCTCTCAACACGGTGTTGACTGGTGATTGCCGCGAATTGCTGCCCCAAAAATTCCCCGCCAAAAGTATTGACTTGATTTTCGCCGACCCACCATATAACCTTCAATTAAAAAACGAGTTGCGTCGTCCCAATATGAGCCTGGTGGACGCAGTGGACGATGAGTGGGACAAATTTGATGATTTGGCTGCCTACGATCAGTTTACCCGCGAATGGCTGACCGAATGCCGCCGCGTCCTCAAAGATACTGGCACGCTTTGGGTAATTGGTTCGTACCATAATATCTATCGCATCGGCACAATTTTGATGGATTTGGGCTTCTGGATATTAAACGATTTGGTGTGGTTGAAAGTGAACCCGATGCCACAGTTTAGAGGGGTGCGTTTCACCAACGCCCACGAAACCTTGTTATGGTGCAAAAAAAGTAAAAACCAAAAAAGCTACACCTTTAATTATCAGCAGATGAAAAATCTCAACGACGATAAGCAGATGCGGAGCGATTGGGAGATTGCCCTTTGTACTGGGGCGGAGCGTTTGAAAGCCGATGACCATAAAACCAAATTGCACCCCACCCAGAAGCCGGAAAATCTGTTGTACCGGGTGCTGCTTGCCAGTTCCAATCCGGGCGACATAGTGCTTGACCCATTTTTCGGGACAGGAACAACCGGGGCGGTGGCTCGTAAGTTGCGGCGTAACTGGATTGGGATTGAGCGCGACCCAACTTATGTCGAAGCCGCCCGTCAACGCCTGGAAATGACGCAGCCGCCACTTTTACCCGACGACGCGCTGTTATTTCAGAACAAACGCAGCCAGCCACGTATTCCCTTCGGCAGCTTATTGGAAGCGGGCTTGTTAGAAGTAGGTCAGCTTTTGTATTATCATAAGCCGATACGAGCTACCCGCGCCCACACGTCGCCCCTTAACTTTAGCCAAAGCCCCAGCGCGTTGATACGGGCCGATGGCAGCCTCAAATATGGCGAATTTGAAGGCTCAATTCATAGTGTAGGGGCGAAGTTAGGGCAGATACCGTCTTGCAACGGCTGGGAATATTGGTATTTTCGTGACTCTGAAACAGGCCAGATGCGCCTGATTGACGAGTTGCGCCAGGAAATCCGTAATCGGGCGGCCCAGGATAATATTGTAGATTTGGGAGTAGCCACCAATGTTAGTTGACGCGCACGCCCATCTGGATATTGACGCTTTCGACGCAGACCGGGCCGAAACAATCGCACGCGCCCAAACTGCTGGTGTCGAACGGATTATCAACGTAGGTATCAACTCGGTTTACTGGCAAAACTCGCTGGCCCTGGTGCGACAATATCTTGGGTATATGTATCTAGCTCTCGGTCTGCACCCCAACGATATTGCTTACGAAGCCGACCCCAACGCCGCTTTGCTCAAACTTGAAGAATTATGTCAAGCCAACCGGGATGTGATTATAGCGGTGGGCGAAACGGGGCTGGATTATTACCATAAAGACGTTGCGCCGGACGTGCAGAAAGATTTTTTTGGGCGACAAATTAAACTGGCCCAAAAGCTAAAGCTGCCCCTGGTTATCCATTGCCGCGACGCGATGCCCGACTTGCTGGATATTCTGGAACGCGAAGCACGTAATATGCCAATTATGATGCACTGTTTTAGCGGCACAGTAGCTGAAGCCGAACGCAGTATGGCTCTTGGGCCAGAAGTTTTTATCAGCATCGCCGGGCCAGTCACGTTTGCCAAAGCTTTAGACCGCCACGAAGTAGTCCGCCACGTCCCGCTCGAACGCTTGCTGACCGAAACCGATTGCCCCTTCCTGACTCCCACCCCTCACCGAGGCAAACGGAACGAACCCGCCCATGTCAAACTCGTCGCCCAAAAAATCGCCGAGCTCAAAGGCATCAGCAACGACGAAGTAGTGGCCCAGACAGGCGCGAACGTCAAGCGACTTTTTGGCATCAAATAACTGACGGATAGACATAATTAGGTAGGAGTGAGTCCTTTTTGCTAAAATAAGGTTACCAACTTTAATTTTAGTGAAAGGAACTCACCTACTATAATGGACCCAGGAAACTGGTTCTGATGCAACTTTAGTGCTAAGGCGACAAGTCCGATTGGATAGGAGGTCTATCTACCTGTACATCCGGCTATTTGTGCAAAGCTTCATTGGGTCTCAAAACCTTTGCACTAAAGCTGCACCAGAACCTGACAAAGGG
>JBBQZT010000132.1:0-13587 GCA_038207455.1 Chloroflexia bacterium | reverse complement strand
GGCGGTCAAATCCAATGCGCCGTTGGAGTCGGGTTTGGTGGGGTCAGCGATGTTTTGCGAGTAGCGCGGCCATTTGTTTTCTTTCTTGATGGCTTGCTGGTAAGTCCACAAATAATCGTCGCTGGTGATAGCCTGACCATCACTCCACTTGATGCCATCTTTAAGCTTATAGGTAACAGTTTTGGCATCTTTATCTACCGTCCAGGAAGTCGCCGCATTACCCACCACTTCTAGAGTTTTAGGGTTGCGCTTGGTGAAAGTGGCATTGAAAAGACGAGTGTTGTAGGCACTACAATAAACATCTACGCAGTTGTAAAGATGCAAGGTTTTGGCTTCAAGCGTAGAGCCGATTGTAACCGAGCCACCCTTCTTAGGTGTGCCAGTGTCTCCTGTTGCCGCCGTGGTGGTAGCAGCAGCAGCAGCAGTGGTGGTAGCGGCGACTGCCGTGGTTGCAGATGCAGTGGTAGCTGCCGCCGAGGTAGTAGCTGCTGATGTTGTCGCCGCTACAGTGGTAGCAACCTGGGTAGTAGCTGCTGGCGAACCACTATTGAACGCGGCAGTAGGGATGGCTGCCGGGGCCGTAACTGTGGCTTGCACAGTCTGAGCCGAACTAGCCGCTGGGGTCGAGGTAGCAGCCTCACCGCAGGCAGCCAATAATGCACTCAACAACAGCAGCATCGCCCCGATCAAAGGGACGAAATTCTTGGGTTTAAGCATCCTCAAAAGTTCTCCTCCAAATTTTACGTAACCGAAAAGATTGGTTACGAAGCTATTTGTGAAATCTGTTCACACTTATAAATCGTTAGCTTCTGACCCAGTTGGCGGGAACATGAGTATTATAAGACTTACCCTTTGGTAGCATAGAGCAAATTGGCTGTAACTCAACTTGAGTGGGTCATAGCGAAAAGATGCGGTTTTTCTTTGCAGGTTTTTAGCGAAAATTCATTAACGTCATAATACAGAGGTATTACCTTGTTGTCAAGATAACAAAGGTAACAAGACCGTGAAGAATAGAGGTAGAAAATACAATTCTTAGACGTAATAATTCAGTGATTACTCCCCAGCCGTAAACGGCGAGGCAGCTACAGATTGGTTACTGATGGCTTGTAATCCCAAACCAATTTTCACTATATTACGGGCAGCGTTGAGGTCGCGGTCAAGTTGCAAATGACAATCAGGACAAGCGAATGCCCTATCCCCCAAAGCCAGCCTTTGGGTAACGTCCAGCCTGTGACCACACGCACTGCACGTTTGCGAGGTGTAGGCCGGGTTGACTTTCACCATTACTCTACCAGCCTCTGCCGCTTTGTAGGTAAGGTATTGAAAGAACATACTCCAGGCGGTGTCACTAATGCTACGGGCCAAACAATGGTTATGCAGCATCCGGTTGACTTGTATATCTTCCACCGCTATCAACCCATATCCATTGACAATCTTTCTCGAATGTTGGTGACTAAAGTTGTTACGTCGCCAGCCGATCCGTTCGTGGACACGGGCTACTACTTTGCGCCGTTTATGACGGAGCGGCGTACCCTTTTCAGCTTTGGCGAGCTTGCGTTGAGCGCGGGCCAATGCCTTTTCTTCTTTGCGGGCAAAACGGGGGTTTTCAATCTCTACTCCGTCCGAGAGTACGGCAAAGGTTTTGAGACCCACATCTATCCCTACGCTATTATCAAGCTTTGGCAATACGTTTGGCTCACACTCAAGGCTGAAACAGATGTAAAACTTGCCTGTACTAGACTTGGTGATAACGGCGGTTTTAGCTTTACCTTTGAGCGGTCTATGGAGGACGATAGGCACATTGCCCACCTTGCTAAGTCTAACTGTGGGTTTAGCCTTATTGGTCGTATCGAGTTCAACCCCATTACCGTACTGACTATAAGTAAGGCTATCGTAACGCCCAAAGCCCTTGAAACGGGGATAGCCCACCTCACCCTCACCAGCCTTTACACGGCGGAAGTAAGCTTTGAAAGCCAGGTCGAGCCGCACATTAACGTTTTGCAGCACCTGACTATGTACCAACGTAAGGGTGGGACGCTCAACTTTGAGGGCAGGCAAGAGGTTTTGACCTTCGTACAAAGCGACAGAATGTTGGTGGGTTTGCCATTGGTCACGTCTGTACTCAAGCAGATGGTTATACAACCAGCGACATTCTTCAAGCTGTTGGTTTAGTGTCCTAATTTGGTTTTTAGTGGGCATCAACCTGTATTTATAGGTTTTAAGCATAGTTACCAAACCTTTAGGCTAGAGCTATAATATAGCTTAAAACAGGTTGCTTGTCAAACGTATCTAACACGTCCCTATCCCCAACGCTCCCGCAAGGGGACTTAGGCGCGGCGTGGACTCGGATTGTTAAGATTTGGCGAAATAGCGCGGGCAGCATTGCCGCGATGACTGACTCGGTCTTTCTCAGCATCATCCAGTTCGGCCATAGTACGCCCATTCGCGCCGTCCACCAAGAAGATAGGGTCGTAACCAAAACCTCTATTGCCACGAGGTGCGAAAGCAATTTGACCTGGGCAAAAACCAGATTGGGAAGCGATAATTTTGCCCGTTGGATCAGCGAGGGCAATAACCGCCACAAAGCGGGCAGTGCGCTGGCTTTCCGGTACAGCCTGCAACTTGTCTAACAAAAATGTAATACGTTCTCCGTCAGTTTTATCTTCGCCCGCGTAACGTTTAGAATAAACACCTGGTTCATTGTTGAGGGCGGCCACCTCCAGCCCGCTATCATCTGCCAGGGCATACATCTGGCTGGCCTGAGCAAAAGCGGTGGCTTTGAGGCTGGCGTTTTCCAGATAGGTTGTGCCAGTCTCATCCACATCGAAACCAGCCAAACCTATGTCGGCTGGCAACACCAACTCCAAACCCGCGACATTCAAAAGACGCATAAACTCCAGGCGTTTGCCTTTATTGTTGGTGGCTACCAGAATTTGCATAAAAAGTCCTCAGTCTTTTACTTTACATAAATCATTTGGTGACTGCTGAGATTGATACGTTCGCCCGCCGTGTCGGTAACGATGACAATATCTTCAATCCGCACCCCGAACCGCTCCGGCAAATAAATACCCGGCTCGATGCTAAAAGCCATACCTGGTTGTAGCAAAGTCTGGTTGCCGCCCACAATATAGGGGTCTTCGTGGACTTCCATCCCAATGCCGTGTCCGGTACGATGCACAAAATATTCTCCGTAACCCGCCTCGGTGATGTGATTACGGGCCTGAGCGTCCACCGACTCGCAGCTTACGTTTGGTTTGACAGACGCGAAAGCCGCTTCAAGAGCCGCATCCACCGTTTTATATACCTGCTCGTATTCGCTATCATTAGGTTTGTCACCGACCACCACCATGCGGGTCATATCGCTACAATAGCCGTGATAACTCCCACCAAAATCTAGCACGACAGGTTCGCCTTTGCGAATGATGCGGTCTCCGGTGTGATGATGCGGTTGCGCCCCATTCGGCCCGCTCCCCACGATACAAAAAAGCATTTGCTCCTGGCCGTATTTAAGCAATAAATTATTAACATCGCTCAAAATCTCGCGCTCGGCCCGGCCCTCAAACGGCATGGTAATCAGTTCGCTAAAAGTGTGGTCGGCCATCGCTGCCACTTCGCGCAAAAGCTTTACTTCGTCGGGGGTTTTGGTAATCTTGAGCTTTTTCAAAACGGAGTCAGCGGTGACAAAATTCCCTTTGGGCAAAAGCGTCTGCAAATCCAACAAAAACATACTCCAAAGATGCCCATTGACCGCTGCCCGCATCTCGCGCCCGGCCACATCGCCCAAAATCTGTTTGAGGCGACCTTGCGGCCCTTCACCATCGCGCCAATCCAAAAGCTCAAAATAACTGGCGTACTGGCTGGTGGCTAATTTTTCCAACGCTGGAACAACCATCACGGGTTCGCCCTGTTGGGGTATCACCAGCAACATCATCCGCTCGTTATCCATACCGGGCGTACCAGTCAGGTAACGTAAATCCGAACCCGGCCCAACAAACAAATAATCCACACCCGCCTGGGCCATTTCAGCCTGAGCGCGTTGGCAGCGTTCGGCATAGATATTAGTCAGAGTAACATTCATTTTATTCTACTCTCCCAAAATTATTTACCTTCTATAAATTGAACAGCTTTATCTAACTGCGTATCGTGGCCCTGTTGCAAAGAGCTGACATCAAACGGCACTGCCTCGTCCGGTTTGACCACGTCCACCGTTGAAGTGGGGTCGTTGGGGTCGGAAATGGGGCGATAGGTGGCGATATTGATAATCGAATTATCGGGCAGAGTTAAGGGGCTGGAGGACGAAGTACAACCAAAGGTATCTGTACCAAAGACTCTGGCTACCTTCTGGCTCTGCAAAATAAAAGCGAAAATTTCGGACTCACCTGCCGTCTGCCCGTCTATCAGCACGGCTAAAGGTTGGGTAACGGGTTTGACAGCCCCAGTTGAAGGCATCGAAACAACCGAGTTCAAATCTTGAGTAGGGTCAGGGGTAGCCGTAGGGGTGCCGTTTCCAGCCGATTTATTGTCCTGGGTTTTCAAATTTACCAGGGACTGACCGCTTACAAAACGGCTGACGTATTCCTGGACGGTGCGGATACTGCCCACGGAATTACCACGCACGTCCAACACAATCCCCTTAACATTTTTGCTAGTAAAATCGGTCAGTATCTGGTCAAGCTGCTGCAACGCGCCTGTCAAAGTAGTTTGGCCTTCAATCGGGAAGGCATTGAAACGAATATAGCCCGTATCGTTGTTGATAATACGGTTTTCAAAATCAAGCGTAGTAACCTGACCTAGCACGACGGTAATATTAGTGCTACTATTGGCCCGTGTCACTTTCAGGCTAACCTGGCTACCCGCTTTGGGGGTCTGACCGCCGCGCAACAAACCTATGGCGGTATTAAAATCTTTACCGTCTAAAGACTGCCCGTTGACTTCGGTGATGGTATCGCCTGCCTGGAGACCACTCTTATCCGCCCCCGATTGCGGCAAAACATGAGTTACCACTATACCATTGGTGGCAGGCAAACCTATAATACCCAGCCCTGCTTGCGAATCCAGGCCGCGTCGTCGGAGTGAAAAATCGTTAGCGATGGTGGGTGGATAAAAGGCTGTATGACATTCCTGCAAACCATTGGCCGCCGCTCCAATCGCGCCATAAGCCAGTTTGTCTTCGGAAATCTGATTTTTGTAACGGTCAAGGGTCAAGAGATAAGCTTGGGAAAAAAGCGCGGCATCCTGGGTACGGTCCCCCACGAAGTTGGGGATTGGCACTTGCGGGTCAGCCACCCCTGCTTGTTTGAGCGTGTCAACTATACCGTGCAAACCTACTTCATATAAGTCGGCACTGTTGACAGTATGATAAAAACCATCAAAAATGTCGTCGTAAGCGTTTTTGACTACATCTTGCATAGTTGAACTTATGGCGGAAGAAACAGGCGGCAAAGTTGGGCGGGGCGTAGCCGAAGGGAAGGGCGGTATGGGGGTGGGTGTAGAGAAAACCAGACTGGCGGTGGTCGCCACAGCGGTAGACCCAACGGTTGCTGACACGGTAGTAGGTAACGGCGTGGCAGTCGGATAGCCGTTATAGACATCACAAGCCGACAGCACCAGGCTACCCAACACTAAGAGACCAGCTATCTTAAAAGTAGAGCCTCTAGCCCGAAAGCTTGAACCCGAACCAGCACTTTTGAAATTAGACATAAGCAAGACCTTCTACAGACCACATATTTGTAGTAGTTACAATTACAAATCGAAAGCAGCCGCCAGGCAAACCAAACGGATTTGCAAGAATAGCAAGTTTCATTATACAAAATTTTAGGCGGTTAGAGCAATCCGCAACGAACAAAGGCCACGAGCAGTGAGCTATGAGCCAGCAGCCGGAAGGTTGTAAACCCAAAGCCCGATGCTCGTGGCCCACACCCTTTTGCTCATTCCTCATTGCTTTGCCGGGTGTATGATGATAAAATTCCCTCAAGCTATTCAGAGCTATTATTGACACTTTTAAGAAGGCAGGAGATAATAAAAGATGCTCGACATCAAACGAATTCGGGAGAACCCCGACTACTTCCGAGAAGGTATGCGTAAACGTCACGAAGACGAGGCCGCCATTGATCAGGTGTTGGAACTGGATGCGGCCCGCCGCCGTATCTTGCAGGCAGTCGAAAGCAACACCGCTTCGGTCAATCGTTTGTCCAAAGAAGTTCGCAGTGCCAAAGATGCCGAGCAACGCCAGAGTTTGATTGCCCAGTCGCGGGCGTTAGGCGAACAAAACAAAACAGGTCAGGTCGAACTCGCCCAGGTCGAGCAGGACTTAAATAATTTGTTGCTAACTTTGCCGATGCCGCCTCACTCCAGCGTACCGATAGGCCAGGACGAAAGCGAAAACGTTGAAATTCGTAGGGTGGGCGAAATACCCAAATTCGATTTCAAACCGTTGCCGCATTGGGAAATTGGCGAAAAGCTGGGGATTATTGATTTTGAACGCGGCCAAAAAGTTTTCGGCGCACGCGGTTACGCTTTGATTGGCCTGGGCGCAAGACTGGAACGCGCTTTAATCAACTTTTTTCTGGACGTACATATCGAGCAGCACGGCTACACCGAAGTCTATCCTCCGTATCTGGTCAATGCGGAGTCGGCTCTTGGTACAGGCAACCTGCCAAAATTTGCCGAAGAAATGTATTTTGACCCTAAAAACGAAGTTTATTTGATACCGACAGCAGAAGTACCAGTTACAAATTTGCACCGCGACGAAATTTTAGAGCCGGGTACATTGCCTATCAACTATGTGGCTTATACGCCGTGTTTCCGTACCGAAATCGGTAGCGGTGGGCGGGATAAACGCGGCCTCATCCGGGTGCATCAGTTTGATAAAGTCGAGATGGTCAAATTTGTCGAGCCGCAAAACAGCTACGAGGAACTAGAAAAGCTGTTGCAAAACGCGCTGGACATCCTTGACCTTTTGAAATTGCCTTACCATATTTTGGAAATCTGCACGGGCGATATAGGAGCTAAAGCTACCAAACAATATGACCCGGAAGTGTGGATGGCAGGTGCGGAAGATGGTCAAGGTAAATATGTCGAAATTTCGTCGTGCAGCAACTTCGAGGATTTCCAGGGTCGTCGCGCCAATATTCGTTATCGGCCCGAAGCCGAAGCCAAACCGGAGTTTGTGCATACGCTCAACGGTTCGGGGCTGGCGGTAGGGCGTACCTTCGCAGCCATCTTGGAAAATTACCAGCAAGCTGATGGCAGCGTAATCATTCCCGAAGTTTTGCGTTCTTATATGGGTGGGTTGGAAGTTTTGAAGCGTTAGTTTAATTTTTGGCGAACAAAGTGGAAAGAGGTGCAGTATGGCCCAAACGTTTAAGCGTCCCAAAACATTTTATCCCGAAAGCGATGGTAAACCGATGGCAGACAACACCGAGCAATTTCGCTGGATTGACCTGATAGAAAACGGTCTGGAAATTCTTTTCATCGCTGATCCGCAGGTGTTTGTGGCGGGCGATTTATTGTGGTATCCGGTGATAGGCGACAAAAAGACGTGGGTTGCGCCCGATGCCTTAGTGGTTTTTGGTCGCCCTAAAGGGCCGCGCGGCTCGTATGCCAACGAATATGAGGAAAACATCTCGCCCCAGGTGGTGTTTGAGGTCATGTCGCCCAGCAACAACGAGCCGGAAATGAAGCGCAAACGCGAGTTTTACGAAAAGTACGGTGTGGAGGAATTTTACATCTATGATCCTGACCGGGGAACTTTGCGGGGCTTTTTGCGCCAACCAATCGCTGATAAACCCGATACCACCGAACTAGCCTCTATCGCTCAAATGCAAGGTTGGGTCAGCCCCCGTCTGAATGTGCGCTTTGGCTTAAACAACAAGAATTTGGAGATGTATCGGCCCGATGGTCGCTTGATGGTGGCGCATTGGCAGACCTTTGAACGAGCCGAACGAGCCGAACAGCAAGCTCAACAAGAACGACTAAGGGCAGAGCAAGCCGAACGATTAACGACCCAGACCGAGCAATGGGTCAGGTACGAACGCACAGCCAAAGAAACCGAACAACAACGGGTGCGCGAAGCCGAACAACGAGCCGAGCAAGAGCGACTGCGAGCCGAACAAGCCCAACTTCAAGCTCAACAAGAGCGACTGCGAGCCGAACAAGCCCAACTTCAAGCTCAACAAGAACGACTGCGGGCCGAAAAGCTGGCCGCATTGTTAAAGCAGCTAGACCCTGACCTGGAATTATAGGTATTTTTGGTAATTATTCGCTCTGTCACCCTGAGCGGAGGCTCTACGTAGCGAAGGGACTGTTGCTAAGGTTTTGATATTTTGCAACTTGTGGGCTTTCAGTAACAGATTCTTCGTTACGCAAAGCCTCCGCTCGGAATGACAATACCTGGTTGAAGAGTTGGTAATTTTTTGTATATCCATAACGTTGATAAGTTTGAGGTCGAAACGTTTGCAAGCACGACGGGCGTGCAAGGCGAAGAAGCGTTGACCGGGCTATTTGCAAAACATAGTGATTGAAAATGGCAACCAAAGCTAAACAGCAGCAACAGACCAATAAAATTACTGAGCTACGCGCTCTAGCTGATAACCCTGCCGAGCAAACCGCCTACGCCCTCAAGCTGCTGGAAACCGAGCGCAATTATTTGACCGTTGAGGCGGCTTTGCAGGTGCTGGCAGAAAATCCTGTACCGGAGGTGCGTCCGCTGTTGCTTAATCTATACAAATACTACGAGGAAGACATAACCAAACGCGACCAGGGCGCGACAATGCGGGCCTTTATTCTTAAAGTTTTGCGCGATATGGTGCGTAAGGAGGATGTGCCGCTCCTGGAACGGGCTGTCAACAGCATCGAATTTATGCCGCCGGGCCGCTTTGATGAAATCGCAATGGGGCTGCGTTCCGCCGCGCTCATCACCCTCAACGAAATAGATAGTGCGCTGGCTGCTTATCACGGGGTGCGGCTTTTGAACGATGAGCATACTTCCAAAATGTCGGGCGAACCGGCAGTGACGGCGGCCCAGGTGTTAGCAACGCAGCGTAACTACTTGCCGCTTTACCAATATATTACCCAGCCGGGCGAAAAAATATCCGAAGTGCTGGCCGAATGTATCCGCAATTCGGTGGATTTGCCTCTGTCGTTGCTGGAAAAGCTGGTGGCAGAATACCGCCGCTCCAACAGTGACGCGGTGCTAATCGGCCTGTTCGACTTAATATTGGTGCATCGGGCCAACGCCAACTTTGAGGAGTTCCTAACCAACTTCCTCACCACTACGCGCAACTATGACGTGTATCGCTATCTGGTGCTGGCAATTCTGACGAGCGGACAAAAAGCCCTGATTACCAAATTGGTTGAGGTAGCTGGATGGGAAAGCGACCCGCGCCGTCTGCCTATTTTGCTAGAAGTTTTGGCGGTAACGGGTCAACATGACCCACAAATCAAAGCTTTGCTGAAAAAACTCAAAGCTTAATAGGGCTACGAGCCACGAGCAGAGAGCTTACGACATTCGGAAATTGTTAGCTTTCCCATCGCCAACGGTTCACCCGTGCCGGGTACAGGTAAACCGTCGTCTAAGCAAACCAAACCTGCTTCAGCAGGTTGGTAATACCAATTGGTGTGGTAAGGATTGTGGTGTTTGAGAACCCACTTGAGTGGGTTTGGGTTGAATACACGATGGTTTACCTGTACCCGGCACGGGTGAACCGTTGGCGATCTAATGCAAAAAACGCCGGGATACCCCTCCGTGATGAGTAAAGTATGGTAAAATTAGTGGAAATCAAAATTGGTTCGCCAAAGCGGTGTAACCTGACACCACTCCACCTACAAAGATACGAAAGAAAGCAGAAATAGAAGATGCCTGCTGAAAATTTGCCGGAAAAAATAGGGCCATATCAAATTACGGGATTGTTAGGGCGCGGCGGCATGGGCGCGGTGTATAGAGCTTTCAAGCCGCCTCTAACCAAACGCTTTGTAGCAGTCAAAATTATCAAAGCCGAATTTACCAGTACGCCGGGGGCGTTGGAACGTTTTCGGCGCGAGGCGGCTTTGGCGGCAGAACTCAAACACCCCAACATCGTCACCGTTTACGACTATGAAGAGGCAGAGGGTGGCGATTCGTACATTGTCACCGAACTAATCGAGGGCGGCCAAACTCTCAAAGACCGTTTGTTACAGGGCAGCATGAGTCTGGACGAAATTGCTACTATTGTGAAGCAGGTGGCCTCAGCCCTGGATTATGCCTACGAAAGTCACCATATCGTGCATCGGGACATCAAGCCTAGCAATATTTTTATAGATGGCAAACGGGTGGCTTTGGGCGACTTCGGAATCGCCAAAGATGTAAGTGCTAATACCCAGCTAACTTCGTTGGGTGAAGGAGTAGGCACGCCCGACTATATGAGTCCCGAACAGGCGATGGGCGAACAGCTTGACCGTCGCAGCGACATTTATTCGCTTGGCATTATGGCCTTTGAAATGATAACTGGCTCGGTGCCGTTCAAGGGTGATACTCCGATTTCTGTCGTGATGGGCCATATCCAGAAGCCAGTCCCTTCGGTGCGGGCCATTAACCCAGGTATTCCGGTTTCGTTGGAAAGCGTCCTGACCAAAGCTTTGGGCAAAAAGAAAGAGGAACGCTACGACACCGCCGGAGATTTCGCGTCGGCGTTCGAGGCGGCCTCAAAGGGTCTGCCAGCCGAAGTGACCCAAATTGGTTTCCGGCCTGGTGCTAATATCGCCGATACCGCCGCCCAGCAAAACGAAATCAACGCGGTTAGCCAGGGTCTAAATCTGGTGACAATGCTGGAAAGTCAGGGCCGTTATCAAGATGCTTTCGACCAGCTTGCCAATTTGCAACGCCAGTATCCCCAGGCCGGACAAATCAGTAGCCGTTATCAAGCTTATGCCAGCCAGGGCTACAAAGTCTCGCCAGGTTTTGGCGGCACTCAGACGAATGCAGCTTACGGTAATACCGGGGCGAACAGTTATGGTACAGCTACCGCAGGCGGCTTTCAGAGCCAGAATCAAAACTTTCAAAATCAATATAGTAGTGGCCTTCGCACTGCTACTCCGCCACCCGGCCAGTTTACGCCTTACCCGTCTAGTGGCGGTCAGGAGCCACGCAAAAAAAGTTCGCCGCTGCCGCTTATTATCGGGGGTATCGCAGCCGTATTAATTATAGGCATTATCGTGGGCCTAATTGCAATTGCGGGCGGTGGCAACAAAACGCCGACGGCGGTGGTGGTCGTAACTGGTGGCGCAGTAACTGCGACGGGCGGTGCAATTAGCAATACTGGAGGCAGCTATGGCCCGGTCAAAAAAGACGGTTACGTAGTTAGTATCAAAAGCATAGAAAAACCGGCAAAGGATTCGCTGGGAAGTAGCCCTAAAGCTGGCAACGAGTTTCTGGCTTTAGATTTGGTAATAGGCAGTGAGAAAAGTAGCGGAGTCAGTGCCAATTCTTTCTACGCGGCTCTGCAAGACAGCAAAGGCCAAACTTATGTCGAGAACTACTTTAGTCCCAAAAAGCCGGAGTTTGGAACACAAAGTAATATTCCAAGCGGCCAAAGCATCGAAGGCTGGCTGCTGTACGAAGTGCCACAAGGCGCAAACGACCTAACTTTTGTATATTCTCCAATTAGTCTCACTGGCACCAAAATTGAGCTTCCATTGAACAATGTAGGTGGCACGAGCAGTCAGACCGTTAGTAACACGACGGGTGGGGTAGGTAACGCTACTGCTACCCCTAAAGTAGCAAATGTCAGTCCTACCGTTGATGGCAACGTCGGGAAATTAACCCCCGATACCAGTGTCGGCCCGCAGACAGCGGGTGTATCCAATAATCTTGGCACAGTGACCTCCGCTCCTGCCAACGACCCGGCTTTCCAGCTAAACAAAGATGGCAACACCGCCTATGATAAAGCAGATTACGCTGGGGCTGCCGACAAATATTTGCAAGCGGTCAAGCTTAAACCCAACGAGCCAATTTATCACAACAACTTAGGGTTGGCTTATATCAAATTAGCCAAATATGACCTGTCTGAAAACGAGGAACGGCTGGCAATCAGCCTGGACACTAACAAACCAGATTACTTCAACAATTTGGGCGTGTCTTTGAGTCGCCTGGGCAAAAAACCTGACGCGGCGGATGCTTACCGCAAAGCCATTGCACTCAATGCCACCGTTAGCCTCTATCATAGCAATTTGGCCGGAGTGCTGATTGACCAGAACGATTACACCGGGGCGGCTAAGGAAGCTCAAACCGCCATTGACCTTGACCCTAAAGACCCCGAAGCTTATAGTTCCCTCGGTCAAACTTACCAATATGGCGACAACCCGGACTATGCTAAAGCCGAACAAAGTTATCGCAAGTCAGTTGACCTCGCGCCCAACTCTTCGATTTATAATTATGAACTAGCTGAAGCTTTGTATGACGAGCGGAAATACACCGAAGCCGAAACTTTTGCCCGTGCTGCGGTCAAGCTTGACCCTAAAAGTGCGCGGGCGCAAAACGCTCTCGGTCTGGCATTGGAAGGGCAGAAACGTACCCAGGAAGCGGCAGATGCTTACAAACAAGCGACGGTATTAAGCCCGCAACAGGCTACCTACTTCCGCAATCTGGCCCACCTCTTGAACAACCTGAAAAAGTATAGCGATGCCCAAGCCGCTATCAAAACCGCGCTCACTCTTGAACCAGATAGTGCGCGAGGCAACAGTATTCAGGGTGATATTTATTATGTGCAAGCCAACTACAAAGACGCTCTGACCTTCTATCTTAAAGCGGTAAATATACAACCGGACGACACTTATTACAACGTAGCGGTAGGCGACACTTATTATCAGCTTAAAGATAACGCCAACGCTAAAAAGTATTATCAAGCGGCCCTGGCAATT
This sequence comes from Chloroflexia bacterium, assembly GCA_038207455.1. Lineage (GTDB taxonomy): Bacteria > Chloroflexota > Chloroflexia > Chloroheliales > Chloroheliaceae > JBBQZT01. The sequence goes on along the minus strand of JBBQZT010000132.1, from coordinate 693 downwards.
GACCCTAACGACCAGGATGCCCAAAACGGACTCAAGAATGTCGGCGGGTAAACTTTTGTAAATACGGAGTAAATGGGGAAATATTCAATGCCCCATTTACTCCTGTCACTCATATCTGTATAGATAAACCAACAATAGTTACCCTTTAGCTCAATTTTTGTCTGGCAAGCTTATTAAGTCGGGAAACTCTCCAACCATTCGTTGAGGTTGTTACTGGTTGCTACCGTGTCCGCCAACTCGCCCAACTGCTCTATGCTCAAACTGCCTAGACGGGTTTCCAGGTCGGAGGGCAATTGCTCATTCGCAAAGCGGCGACGGGCTTGCCTTAACAACATTTCCTGAATGGCGTTAAGTCGTCCTGCGGCGCGTCCGATAGCTTCACCTGCGGCTAGGCTCTCATTACGCCACCTGGCTGCTTCCTGCCCTACGATTTGCTCGGCAGTTAAATTCTTGCTGAAAAAGTCGGCGGTCTGACGTTTCCAGCCTGGAAACAAGGGACAGCCTATCTCGGTCTCCCCTGCGTACTCTGTCCCCTGCTCTTGATTGTCTGGCTCATAGACCCATATCTTCTCTCGCTTGGGGTCAACATTCCAGATAATCTTCGCTCCGCTTGCGAAATAGCCATCCCGCTTCTTGCGTTCCCCAGCCCGCGTGTTGGAAGGCGAATGTATCTCTACCACCAGTTCAGGGCTG
>JBBQZT010000131.1:0-13676 GCA_038207455.1 Chloroflexia bacterium | reverse complement strand
CCCTTTGTCAGGTTCTGGTGCAGCTTTAGTGCAAAGGTTTTGAGACCCAATGAAGCTTTGCACAAATAGCCGGATGTACAGGTAGATAGACCTCCTATCCAATCGGACTTGTCGCCTTAGCACTAAAGTTGCATCAGAACCCTTTGTCAAGACAATCGGCTAAGATAAATTAAGGTAGGTTCGCTCCTTTTATCGAAATAATGTTCTAACTAAATCAGGTCTATTGCTTTGTTTTCAAGCCAGCGTCCTATCAGTGCTTTGCTCAAAATAAACCTGGGCTGGTGTACGATAAGTCAGAGACTGATGAGGCCGCTCCTTATCGTAAAAATCGAAATACTTGGTCAGCCCTAACCGAGCTTCGAGTTCGCTGGCATAATCAGCCAGAAAAACATTCTCGTACTTGATGCTGCGCCACAACCTTTCGGTAAAAATATTATCTAAGGCGCGGCCTCGACCATCCCTGCTAACCTTACTGCCAGCGGCCAGTACCAGTTCAGTCTATTGCGGACTGGTAAAATGACTACCCTGGTCACTGTTGAAAATAAGGGGAGGCGCCCCTGCCAAAGCCCGTTTCACTACAGCTGTCACGAAAGGCTGCTCCAGCGTGGTTGATAATTCCCAGCTAATCACATATCTACTATACCAATCTAGTACCGCCACTCAGTACAGCCAACCTTTGGCAAGGCGCAAATAGGTGATGTCAATGCCCCAAACGTGATTTGGATAACTGGCTTTCACCTCACGCAAAAGATAGGGGAAGATTTTATGAGCTAGGTTGCGTTTTGATAAATTCGGCCCAGGGTAGATCGCTTCCAGCCCCATTTCCCGCATATAGTGCTGCACCGTCCGGCGATTAACCGCCAGGCCGTCCCGTTGTAATTGCACCGTAATACGTCTGGAACCATAAAACGGCCACTCGGTATAAATTTCATCAATACGATGTTTGAGTTCAACTTCCCGCGTTGATGGCCCGCGATAGGTTTAACAGCTCGGCCTGGCTCGAAAGGCTCAGTTCACTTTGGGCGCAGTCTGGCTCGATCAAGGCCCGTCGGTTCAGTCGAGAGACCGAGAGCATTATTTTTTTTTGGAGCCAGTTGACCTGGGTGGTCAGCCGACCAATTTCGGCATAAAGTTTTTCTTTTTCGCGTTCATGCTCGGCTTCAAGCAAAGCCGCGCGTTTTTGAAAGCGTTCCTCGTTCTCAAACTGAGCAGGCATCGCGGTGAGAGCAGCTTCTTTCCAGCGGCGTAACTGATTGAGATGTACCCCATTTTTGGAGGCGAGTTGGGTCAGAGTTTGCTCTTCTTTAAGCAATTCCTGCACCATTTGGGCTTTAAAAGCCGAAGTATAACTTTTTCTGGGAGTTGTCCTGTTCGTAATTATACACCTTGCTTCACCTCCGCCGCTTGTCTAGTTTTTCTAACCCATTATATTGGAAGCTGTTTAAGATTATCTGTTTTAGTTGGGGAATAGCGGCTTCAAAAGCCAGGCAAAATTCGTCTGTGGTTTCATCTTGCATTTTAGTTCAAACGTTTAGGATTATCGGTTTCGTTAAGTAGCCAGGAAGCAGATACACCTAAAATTTTGGCAAGCATAGCCACTTCAATATCACTAACTGGCCTTGTTCCGTTCTCCAATTTCGAGATGTGGGCCTGGTCAACGTCTATACCTTCAAGCTGTAACAAAGTTGCCAGTTTTATTTGCGTTATTTTGGGTATTTTGGAAAGCCGAGCTTTGCGAACCTGTATGCCAATCAAGTTTCCAGCTTGTATCATATACCTGCTTTTACATATTTTGGGCTATTCTAACCTGAAAACAGCCCAAAAACATTCTCTGGAGGCATATTTGTTTGGTTTCGGGTAGTAAGATTTGAGTTTTTACCTCTCGCCGATGGGTGAGGTGTCGTAATGGTTTAGCAAATCGGCAGGGTCGTTGTAGATGGCGATTGCGTCTTTGAGGTCAGCGTCTTGCCAGCCACCCGAACGTACCGCAATGGTTTTTACCCCGGCACGGGCTGCCCCTTCGACATCGTAGGGGGTGTCGCCTAACATCACCACTTCGTCGGGCTGCAAACCTGATTTTTGCAACGCCGCCTGGACTACATCCGGGTCGGGTTTGGATTTGGGCGCGTCTTCGGCCTGAGCCGCCTCCTGGAAAAATCCCTCGATCCGAGCCACTTTGAGCATTCCGTTCAGTTCTTCGGGTTGGGCAGAGGTAGCGATAACCAACTTGAGACCGTCTTTTCGCATCCGGCTCAAAAGCTCTTTGGTATGGGGAAAGGGCCGCACCATCGGCAGATAATATTGTTTGAAGATTTGGGCGCGGCGTTCGGTTATTTGCTTGCCTTTCGGCTCATCTTTCTGGAGACCTGTCACCTGGGGCAAAAGCTTATCGCCGCCCATCCCAATCATTTTGCGGACACGAGCAAACTCTACTTGAAACCCGTTTTCGGCCAGAGCTTGCACCCAGGCGTGGGCGTGAGCATCGTTACTGTCAATCAAGGTGCCATCTATATCAAAAATCACTCCTTTTAGTTTCATCAGTAAAACTCCCTGTGCTTGCGAAACAAAAAGGACACCGGCCTATATTTACCTGCGTCCTCTCGGCTAATTAATCCTGATTGTTATAGTATTAGGACTTTCGCTTGTCATTCTGAGCGGAGGCTCTGCGAAGCGAAGAATCTGCTGCTAAATGTTCGAGAAAAACAGACCCTTCACTCCGCAGAGCCTCCGCTCAGAATGACAAACTCTGTTATAAGCGAAAGTCCTAAGTATATCAAGTAGGTTTGGTTTACTCAGCGTGTTGGGTGTGATGATGAGGGGCTGGCTGATGAGCTACTTCCTGTTTATTAGCTGGATTTTTGATGGCACTTTCAAGGGGTCTGCTTTCGTGTGCGCCTTCCTCAAGAGTGATTTCATTAGCTGACCGGGGACTTTGACCGCCTTCGCGTCCGATTTCGCTCATGTGGTCACGACTCCGGCTGACCGACTCTCCTCCCTTACGCCCGATTTCGGCCATGTGGTCACGATTACGACTAACCGCCTGTCCGCCTTTGCGTCCAGCATTGCGGGCCTCGTCTGTCGAGAACTCGTGAGCGGTACCTTTTTCGTGAGCGGCTCGTCCGCCTTTGCTGGCAATTTCGCGTTGCCGTTCCTGGTCCATTGACGCGAAACCTCGTTGAGATTTAGCCATCCGTTTCCTCCCTTTCGTCTTGCATATCTACTTCTAACACTATTAACCAACCATAACAGCAGAGATTGTGCCATCGTTGAGCTTTTAACTAACGATTGCCCATTAATCGCTAAAAAATTTTAATGTTATTGGTTTACACACCCCGGCTTTGTCCTATGTTATAATAAAAGAGCCAGGTACACCGACTTATCAAAATTATTACCAGAAAGATTAGAGACATCACCATGAGCGATCCGAACCAATCTATTTCTAACGCCAATCACTCGCTACCCAGGCTGGAAAAGCTACCGGTTCCATCTTTTACCGATTTTGCTACCCTTACCCGACCCCACCAACGCTATCGCATTTTGGTAGTTGATGACACTACCGATATTTTGGAACTTTTGAAGGTCTATTTGGCTCAGGAAGGTTATGTAGTCCAGACCGCCACCAATGGCAAACAAGCTTTGGCAATGCTGGATGAGTTTACGCCCGATGTGATTTGTGTTGACTTTCTGATGCCGGGGATGGACGGCCAGGAGTTGGCGCGGCTGATACGCGCCCGCCAGGATATACTTTATATACCTATTGTAATGCTGACGGCTGTGAGTGGGGTAGAGTCGGTCAAATACGATAGCCTCAAAAGCGGAGTGGATGCCTTTCTGACCAAGCCGGTCAAACGCGAGGAGCTAAAAGTCGTTATCCGCACCATGTTACGGATTAAGGCAGCCCAGGATGCGATGATTGCCGCTTTGGAGCGGGTGGCCCAAGTACAAGACGAGCTTTTGCAGTTCGAGCGGCAACGCGGTCAGTTTGAGGCCATTCAGACTACAGTAGAGACCCTTAGTTACGAGCTAACTGCCCCACTAAACGCGGCAGACGCGGCGGCGGCGCGGTTGGAACAGCTAATTACCCTGGTGCAAGCTGGCAAGGGCGACCCCAGCCTTATCAATAGCGAAGGGCGCACCCAGCTAAAAGATTTACGCAACGCTCTATCCCAGGCCAAAGACTCGCTTAACAGTTTGAGCGAGGCCAGCAAGCAGGTCAACCGCCAGTTCGTGCAGAACCAATACCAAAACTAACTATTCATACTCAGCAAGAAAGGAATAATATAAATGGTACAGATAGCCGATAAAATTGTGCAGCAAGCTCTCGGTCACAACTCGCTGGAAGCGGTTGACCCGGAACTGTGGGGCGCGATTGAAGACGAAAAAAGGCGACAGCGCGAGAAAATCGAACTGATTGCCAGCGAAAATTATGTCAGTCGGGCCGTTTTACAGGCGCAAGGTTCGGTTTTGACCAACAAGTATGCCGAGGGTTATCCGGGTAAACGCTATTACGGCGGCTGCGAATTTGTGGATGTGGCGGAAGAACTGGCAATCAGCCGGGCCAAACAGCTTTTCGGAGCGGAGTATGCCAACGTCCAGCCTCATAGCGGCGCACAGGCGAATATGGCGGTTTATTTTAGTTTGCTCCAGCCGGGCGATACTATTATGGGTATGAGTCTGGCCGGGGGCGGACACCTGACGCACGGTGCGCCCGCCAATTTTAGCGGCAAAATGTATAACGTCGTACCCTACGGTGTCAATAAAGAGACTGAACTATTGGACTACGACGAACTGGAAAGTCTGGCCCGCGCTCACAAACCCCAGGCTATTATTGCCGGAGCGAGTGCTTATTCTCGGATTATAGATTTTCCGCGTTTCCGGCAGATTGCTGATATGGTAGGAGCGTATCTGTTTGTGGATATGGCCCATATTGCGGGCCTTGTTGCGGCAGGTTTGCACCCCAGCCCTGTCCCTCACGCTCACGCTACTATGACTACCACCCACAAAACTTTGCGCGGGCCACGCGGCGGGATGATTTTGACCAATGACCTGGAATTGAGCAAAAAATTTAATAGCATGGTTTTCCCTGGTATCCAGGGTGGGCCACTGATGCACGTGATAGCAGCTAAAGCCGTGGCTTTCAAAGAAGCTTTGGAGCCAGAGTTTACCCAATATCAGCAGCAAATTGTGACCAACGCACGCACCTTAGCCGCAACACTGCAACAGGAAGGTTTCCGCATTATTAGCGGCGGCACCGATAACCATCTGATGCTGGTGGATATGGGCAGCATCGGTATCACGGGTAAGAAAGCGGAACTGGCTCTGGACGAAGTGAATATCACGGTCAACAAAAACGGTATTCCGTTCGACCCCAAGCCGCCCATGACGACCAGCGGTATTCGGGTAGGTACGCCTGCCACCACTACACGTGGTTTTGCCGGGCCGGAAATGACCGAGATAGGCCGTATTATCAGTTACACTTTACATAACTTGAACGACGAAGCGACTTTCAAAGCCACGGAGCAGCGTATTCCATCTGGTGTAGCCGCCACCGCCCGCGAACGAGTGGCCGCAGTGGTGGAGCGGTTCCCTGTTCCCGGCATAGACTAAAGGGTTTTGCCACAGAGGATACGAATGAATAATTTTAAAGGTCTGCGTTGCGGGCAATTAGAACTATATCTTATTACCGTTCATAATCTGGCGCGGGTTCGTTTAATGCTTCAAAATGAACCCGACTCCCAAGAGTTGCTTGAAGAGCTTGAAGCCAGTTATCTTCCTAAGTATGATGACCAAAATCGCCTGACTTTATATGGCTTTTATATATTAAAGGACGGAAAGTTAGTCGGTCTAAGCTTGTTAGAGGTGGATAGCTGGGAAGATGCCAGGGGTTCTACGGGGGCTGATATACTACCGGGCAGGCGCGGCCAGGGTATTGCGCCTGCCAGTAAAGTTCATCTGTTTCACTTGGGTTTTGCCTTGCTCGGACTTAACCGCATCGAAACAGGTCATTTGGTTTCCAATCACGCTTCCCAACGCTCAATTGAAAAAACGCCCGGTTTTCGGCTGGAAGGGTTACTGCGAGAATATGAGCGTAATCCCGAAGGACAGTTCGAGGATGTCTTGTATTATGGGATTGTGCGGCGCGATTGGCTTGAGTTATACAAAGGCGCAGCAGTAGAAGTAATTTATGAATAAATGAGCAAAATGATGGAAAAAGTATATGTTTCCAACCACCCGCTGATTCAGCATAAGTTGAGTTTGTTGCGCGATGTCAATACCGAACCTAAACGGTTCAGGGAAGTAGTCTATGAGATTACCATGCTGTTGACCTACGAGGCTCTGGCCGACTTGCCGACGCGGGAAGTTCAGGTGCGGACTCCGTTGGCCGAAGTGGTGGGCCGCGAGATTGAGCCAGTAATTGGGCTTGTACCGATTTTGCGGAGTGGCCTGGGTATGGTCAAAGCTCTGCTAGATATGCTGCCCACCGCCCAGGTCTGGCATATTGGTCTGTACCGCGACCACAATACCCTCCAGCCCGTCCAATATTACAATAAATTACCGCAACACGGGGCTACCGATATGTGCTTAGTATTAGACCCGATGCTGGCGACGGGTGGCTCGGCGGCGGCTACCATCAGTATATTGAAACAATGGGGAACGCAACGCATCAAATACCTGGGCTTGATTGCCGCGCCCGAAGGGGTAGCTCACCTGCGCCAACAGCACCCCGATGTCGAAATTTATCTAGCGGCGATAGACAGCCATCTCAACGAAATCGGCTATATCGTGCCGGGCCTGGGTGACGCGGGCGACAGACAGTTCGGGACTTTGTAACCCTTTGCATTGGTATTGTCATTCCGAACGGAGTGAGGAATGGGTGCGCGTCAGTTTTTTGCAAGGCAGCACCGATGGATGAATCCATCGGCAAAGGGGTTCTAAACCCACTCAAGTGGGTTAAAAGACCCTTGCTAACAATCCAATGAATCGGGTTTGGAATCTACTGGCCGATGGATTCATCCATCGGTGTCGCCAAAGCACAGCCAAGTTATTAGCAGTGCAAAAAACCTGACGCACACCCGTGAGGAATCTCTAACCCGGTTCTGTCATTCCGAACGAAGGCACTGCGGAGTGAGGAATCTCTAATTTAGGAAGATAAAAATTATGGACAATCAAGAAATCACTCTGGAAATTCCAGCCGGGGTTACTCAAAAAGACGTGTGGAAGCTGGGAGAAGACCTGCAAGGTACGCCCGGCGTTGCCCAAGCCAACTTGAACTTGCAAGAGCAACGCGACCCCTTTACCGCCGCCGTGATTATTATCGGGTTGATACCTGTCGCGGTTGGCTATGTCAAACAAGGGGTAACCACGCTGGCCGACTTCAAAGAGGCGGCTAAAAAGTTACACGAATTTCTACACCCGGCAGACAAGAAATCCGAAGCAGACGAAGCGGCCCGTCAAAAAGTAGCTCTACTACAGCCCGATGGTAATATCCAGCTTTGGGGCTACTCGGAACAAGAGCTTGAAACTTTGCTGGATAAAATTGCTGCTCAAAACCAAAAATAGTAGCTGTCATTCCGAAAAGGTTTTGCGGCGGCCCTGTCATTCCGAACGCAGTGAGGAATCTCTTTACTCAGGTCTTAATAACAGAACCGGGTTAGAGATTCCTCACTGCGTTCGCAACCCTGCGGGCCGTGACAAATACCGGAATGACAGACTAGACAACTATAGATACAAAAATAGCTCAAAATCATGCCAAACCAAAGACCAGCTAATAAATACGCCCTATGCGTGGGGATAGGTGATTATACTGATTCCTCGATGCAAAATCGCGCTTTGCGATATGCAGCCAGCGATGCAACTGACATTGCCGAAGTGTTGCGTGATCCGACACGTGGGGCTTTCGATCCGGCTAAGGTTGAGGTAAAAATAACCCAACCCGATACCGAAGCAGAAGTGTTAAAAACCGCCCTGGATAATCTTTTGAATGGGCCAGACCGCCAACCCCAAGATTTGGCTCTTATTTTTATTGCTGGTCACGGCGGCGTTTTTGGCGATAGCTCTACTTTCTACCTGTACGCTTCCGATACCGAATTTTTGCCTGACCCCCAGCGCAAACCTAAAAAGGTGCTCGACATCTTTCAGTTAGCCGGATTGTTTGACCAGCCGAAAGTCAAAAATATTATTATCTGGCTAGATGTGTGTTATGCCGACAACATGGGCGATGTTATCGCTATGCTCCGCCTTCAACAAACCACCAACATGAATATTTTCGTGGCCGGGGCTGCCCGCCGTTACGAAACCGCCCGCCAGGATAGTATTTTGCGTCACGGCGTTTTTACCCACTGTTTGCTAGAAGCTTTCAAACAAAAGCCAGGCCACTCTGACGGTTGGCTAACTCCTGCCGAAATCCAAAGTTTTATCGAACGCGAAATTACCAAATATTCCGACACAGCCACATTTCCAGCTAACGTGCGGGCCGAAAACCTGTTTAGTTTGAGTCTAATCCAGAACCCGGATTATCACCCGGACAATCTTAAATTTCGGGATGAAGTCAAGGATTTTCTAAAGCTGCAAGGTTATCAACCGGAAGCCGACCTGGAAGACCCACACGCCCCTCCCACCTATTATATTGCAATCAAGGATAAGGGCAGTAACGAGCAAAGTAGAGGGGTTCTGACTTACGATAATACAGTCGTGACTATTACCTCCGATTATATCAACCGGGTGCTGCCGTTCCTGGAAGCCCAGCTTAGGGACGAAGTGCTTGACGTTCAGATTGTTACCCGCCACAAACTACCAGCTACTAGTGAAGCAGCCTTTAGGCAGAAATTAGGTCGCCAAAGGGTTAAATTTACCACCAAAGACAGTATCAGCAGTAATTTAGTCCGTTTTGACCCTTTCTTGGAAAAATGGCGCAAGGCGTTCGAGGAAGATGCCAGATTTGATGATGACTTTGTACCGCCGCTAACTTTGAGCAAAGTTTATATACCTTTGCGGGCCGAAAAACGTCTATATGAAAACCGCCCTAATGCCTGGCCCGGCCCCCAACTTGCCAAAAAACCTCAACGCAGGTCCGAGCTTGATGAAGGTTGGCAGAAAGATGAAGATCAGGAACGCTATAGGGTGGAAAAAGTGGATGAGTTAGACGCTTTCGTTGACCAATGGCTGGCTGACCCAAAATTAAATCGGCTGGCTCTTTTGGGCAGCTATGGTACGGGCAAATCAACCTATTGTCTGCATCTAAGTGCCGAATGGTTCAAACTTCGTCAGACCCAGCCAGCTACCCGTCTCCCGATTTATATCCAGTTGAAAATTTTTGCCGAGGCTACCCCTGATATTAAACAGATTGCCGATTACATTGGGCGCGAGGGCAACACTTCTGCCCCCAATTATGACGCGCTGGAACGAATGGCCCAAGAAGGCCAACTACTTTTCATCCTGGACGGCTTCGATGAGATGGCAACCCAGGCCAACAGCGGTAAATTAAAGCGCAATATTCAGCTGTTTGAGAAACTCGCCGGGCTATCCAACAATAAGGTGCTTTTGACTACCCGCCCCGAATATTTTGCCGGAGCGGACGAAGAACACGAAATTTTGCGAAACTATCCGCGCCTTTATTTGCAGCCCTACACCGAAGCCGAAGTGAAAAAATATCTGGCACTGCGTTTGCGCGACCCCGAAAAAGCCAGTCAATACTGGAGTGAAATTTGTGGTATTTATGACCTGCCCGATCTGGCGGAGCGGCCCGTCTTTCTGGAGATGATTGTCAAAACCCTGCCAGAGTTTATTGAAAGCAACCGTCAAACCACCGCCCGTCGCCCCAAAATCACCCGGCCACTGCTTTATGAAAAATACCTTAAAGGCGAGCTAGAACGCCAAAAAGATAAAGAGCGACTTGACTACAAGATGGGTGACGAAAAACGCTTTGAGATTATGGAAGTGTTAGCTTTGGAATTCTATCGCAGTGGCAAGCTTATAACCGGGCTGAACGAGTCAGAAGTCCATGAACTATTCCGTTATAACGAAGTGCTGACAGCCGAAGAACGTGGCGATATGGCCCGACATACGCGGGATATTTTGACCTGTTCTTTTTTAATTAAACCCGTTGATACTTATCAATTCTCGCACAATTCTTTCCGAGAATATCTGCTGGCGCGGTGTCTGCGTAAAGCTTTGCAGCCCGACGCGCGGCCACCCAAAGCTAACAAAGAAGATTTTGGTCGTTACGAATTAAGCATTCCCACTCTGGAATTTTTGGCTGAAATGTTGAAACCCGATGCCAATGACCACATTGTGGAACTGGAAACGGCGGTGAATTGGCTCTCCGCAAGTACAGCTACAACCGAAGCGGAGACGGGCGAAGTGGAGTTCGGCCTGTTTCAGCAGAACCTGGCCGGGTTATTTTTGGCCCACCGCCTCCTGACCCCGCTTCCCGGCACGCTTTCCAGCTATATTACCAACGCCGAGTACCAGCTTTTTGTCGAAGAAAGTCAGGCGCAGAACCGTTATTACCAGCCTCCTCACTGGCAAAGTTACCGTTTTGAGCAGGGCCGGGCCTGGCAGCCAATCCGCGGTGTAACTTATAATGCGGCCAGCAATTTTAGTTACTGGCTCGGCAATCGCCATAAAGGTTCGTATGAATACAGGTTGCCCACCCAGGAAGCCGCCGCCGAATCACCTTTACCTGGTCTGCCCGACCTGGCTACCTGGCTGCAAAACGGTGAATTGGCAGGGTTGGCGGATACCAGCCGACAGGCTTTAAAAGCACAGGTCAACCTTATCACGGGTTTCCCCGACCTCGCCCGCGACCGCGCCCGCGCCCTCGACCTCGCCCTCGACCGCGCCCTCGCCCGCGCCCGAAGTGCTGGAGATGAGTTTGAGATGGTAACAACGCTAATCATGGGAGAGCGATTTGAAGAAGCCTTGCAACGGGTGCGAGAAATAAATCAGCCCACTTTTAATACCCTTGACCAGCGCACAGCGGCTTTAATTATAGACTTGTTGGAAATGAGGCTGGCTGATACTTTCCCGGCTTTAAGTCAGGCCCACCGCCGCTATGTCAACCATTATGTGGAATACGTGTTGATTGGTCTGGGGCAGCTGGAGCAGGAAGAAAAACAACCGGGCGAATATGATGAGCTAAAGGAGTTGCTGCAAAAAGTGGCCGGGTGGGTTAAAATGGTGGAGGCCCGGATTAAGGGCGAACTTCCGGCCTGGGAAGGTATCAGGATCGTGCGGGAGCGCAAAAAACGGGAATGACAGAATTGGGTTAGAGATTCCTCACTGCGTTCGGAATGACAACGGCCGTTTGTCATTCCAGTGTTTGTCATTCCAGTGTTTGTTATTCGGAACGGAGGCTCTGCCACCCAGGGGGTACCCGGAGGAATCTCTAACCCGTTCTGTCATTCCAGTGTTTGTCATTCGGAACGGAGGCTCTGCCACCCAGGGGGTACCCGGAGGAATCTCTAACCCGGTTCTGTTACGCCACCGCGACGGAGCGCGTCTTACAATCAGTAAAGGGATTCCTCACTGCGTTCGGAATGACAAGACAAGGCAGGAGTGACAAACGCCCGTGTCATTCCGAACGAAGGCTCTGCGGTTGCTATGTCATTCCGAACGAAGGCTCTGCGGAGTGAGGAATCTCTAACCCGGTGTTTGTCATTAAGGCAAAGTAAAGAGACTCCTCACCCCGCAGAGCCTCCGCTCGGAGTGACAAAAGGCTGCCGTCATTCCGAAGGCAGTGAGGAATCTCTAACTCAAGTAAAAATGGATTTTAATAATGAAACAATACTACGTCTATATTCTTACTAACCCCTCCCGCACCCTTTACACTGGAGTGACGAATGACCTGTTACGCCGAATGTACGAGCATAAACACAAATTAATGGTAGGCTTTACTAGCCGCTATAATATTGACCTACTGGTATATTTTGAGACTACTACCGACGTGAGAGCGGCTATCGAACGCGAGAAGCAAATTAAGAGTTGGTCAAGGATTAAAAAAGTAGCTTTGATTGAGTCAATGAACCGAACCTGGAGCGATTTGAGTCAGGAATGGTTCGAGGGTGACAAGAAAGGTGTTATTTCGGGCGAAGAGGAAGCCGCCCGTGTCATTCCGAACTGAGGCTTTGCGAAGTGAGGAATCTCTAACCCAATTTTGTTAAGCTACCGCGACGGAGCGCGTCTTACAATCAGTAAAGAGATTCCTCACTTCGTTCGGAATGACAAGATAGGGTTCGGAGTGACAACGCGAGGGCTGGTATGACAGGCAAGGTTCGGAATGACAATAAATGGATATTTTAACCGCCAACATAATAACCCTGGTAGCGACGGGCTTGATTGCCTTCGCGGTGTCGTTTGGGCTAACCCCGTTAGTTAAGAAGTTCGCCCTCAAACGAAATTGGGTAGTGCCGCCGCACCCGCGTCGTATTCATACTAAGCCGATGGTCAGTATTGGGGGAGTAGCTATCTTCGTTGGGTTTGGGCTGGCGGTGCTGGTCGCCGTGAGTGTTTATGCCTGGCTTGGCCCTGGGTGGCAAGGTCAGGATTTGGTGCATATCGGTTTGCTGCTGGTTGGTAGCAGTCTGATTGCGGCGGTCAGCCTGGTTGACGACCTCAGAGAGCTTCCGGCCCGGCTGCGGCTGGTTTGTCAGGCAGTGGCGGCGGTCATAGTAGTTGCGCCCGAACTCTATGCCCCGGCCCGCTATTTAGCCTGGCCCGCCATCGTGCCTGTTGGCAATACCCTAAGTCCTTTTACCGATAAGCACGTCTATTTTGGGGCAATTATTGACAGTATCAACGTGCCGGGCGGGGCGTTAAAACTGGCTTTGCTGGCGATACCTTTTACCCTTTTTTGGATTGTGGGTATGACCAATACGGTCAACTGGATAGACGGGCTGGACGGATTGGCTGGGGGCGTGGTTTTTATCGGTGCGACTACGCTGTTTGTGGAAAATATTTTCGTCAAGCGCGACCCCAACGTGTTGTTCCCGCTCACCAGCAGCTTGTTAGCGTTGGCGTTGGCCTGTGCTATTTTGGGTTTTTTGCCTTATAATTGGCACCCGGCCAAAATTTTTATGGGTGATGTAGGGGCGATGTTTTTGGGTTACGCCCTGGCCGTGATTTCGATTATTGATGGGGCGAAAGTGGCGGCGACCCTGTTGGTAATTGGCTTTCCCGTCCTGGACGTGGCCTGGGTTATCACCTACCGTCTGTTGCACAAGCGTTCGCCCTTCAAGCCAGACCGGGGACATTTCCATCAACGCTTGCTCGATTTGGGCTTGAGTCAACGCCAGATTGTAGGTATTTTTTATCTGATTTGCGGGGTGTTTGGGGCGGTAGGTATTTTTGTGCAGGACTCGGCTATTAAGTTGATTGCCCTGGTGGTGTTGGGTTTGCTGCTGCTGCCGCTATTTTTCTACGCTGCCAGCCGTCAGACGCGGGCCGAAATCAAGGCCGCTCATTTCAAAGAATTAGAGGCTATTCCTAATCAGCCGCTTGCCGAAGCGACACCTACCAAATTTGAAAGTAAAAAATAGGTAACTACTCAGACCCCCTTGACTAAGGTGCTACAGTAACATTATGACGGTAGAAGAAGAAAATTTGCAACTTAAACAGCGCATCCAGTCTCTGGAAAACCAAGTCGTCCAATTACTGCCTTTCAAGGAGAAAAGCGAGCA
>JBBQZT010000130.1:0-13865 GCA_038207455.1 Chloroflexia bacterium | reverse complement strand
GATAAAAGATTACTCGACGTAGTAAGGGCCACCGTTGAGAGTGAAGTATTCCGGGAAATCAACAGTGCTAATTTCTCCTGGCATCACCAGCTTTTCAAGATACTGAATAGCCGTTTGGAGGACAGCACGTTGCAAATCAGGCTGGTCAGGGCCGCCTAGTACATGGCCTATTTTGAAACCGTCAGGGAAAATGGCGCGGGGTGGACGCATCGGTTTGGACTCATTGGGTGAAACCGTAATCAAGACTGTCGGCAAACCGCTCATCTCGAAGCCGCGTTGTATCGCCACAACTGTGCGATGGCAAACGTGAGGTCAGCCAGCCGTCAAGATTACCGCGTCGGCACTCGAACGTTCCAGTTCGCGGGCCATTGCGGGTACAGTTTCTTCATAGACTTTTTTCAGTTTGTTGCTAAAACCCATATAGCCGAGGTGTTTATTGGAAATCCCACCGATAAGACCGGACGCGGCCAATTCGCGCAAACGGTCAAGCGGAAAGACGCAATTTATATCTTTATCCGCGTCGGTATGGTCATAACTAGGGTGCGTCACCATCAAGTCGGCTGTTTGCGTGTCGCCAGGGAGTAGCCGATAGCTTTCGTCGCCTTCCAACAAAAAAGGCTCTTGGGTTTTGAGATGCACACCCGCCGTCGTCACAATCGCAAACTTCATCTGGCTTAAAGGTTTCCACAGAGGAGTATAAGGTACACTCTTGCGCGACATTTCCATCTGTTTTTTCTCCTTAAATAAAAAAGTTATCAGCCAACAGCCCACAACTACTAATAAAAACCAATATAGTTCAATAATGGTTTTTATAGCTGGCTGTTGGCTGGTAACTGACAACTATTAAATTACAGCTTGCGAAGCTCCTCGAACAGGTCTTCGTTGTCCGGCACTTTGTCAATATTGTGAACGTCAATATAAACAATTTTGCCTTCTTTATCTATCACTACTAAGGCCCGCTCGGTAACACCGTTTTGACGGAAAACACCATATTGAGTGGCTACTCCGCCGTGCGGGAAGAAGTCGCTCAAAAGCGGATAGGTCAGGCCACCAATAGATTTGGCCCAGTTCGCATTGGTATAAATACTATCTACGCTAATACCCACAACTTGGGCATCATACCCCTCAAACTTAGCTAAATCAGCTTCGTAAGCGGGCATTTGAACCGTTCAGTTAGGTGTCCAGGCCAATGGATAAAAGGCCAACACCACGTTTTGTTTTCCTCGCAAGTCGCTCAAGGTGAATTTATCGGCAGTCCAGGTGCCGGGGGCGACAGGGAGCGTGAAATCTGGAGCCATCTCGCCGACTTTCAGCGTTTTGGTTTCAGATGCAACGCTATCTTTAGTCATTAATAGCCGTTCCTTTCAATAATCTATTTTTCAATAATTCATAAAGCCATTACATTACAATCGAACTATACTACGGCTTTCATTACTTGTTTGTCAGGTAGATATTAGCACTTATTGGTAGCTACGTCAAGTTGGCAACGAATAACTATTCTGAATTAGGTTTGATTTGAATACAAAAAAGGCAGGCCCAACGACCTGCCCTGCTCCTTTTACTTTTTAGCAGAAATTAGAAACGACGACCCGAGGCGGCGTTAGTTTTGATAAAGGTCTGCCACAACCAGATTACCAGGATTGCGCCTAGCGTGGCAAAAATGAGACCGGAGAGGAAGCCGCCGCCCCAATAGATGCCCAGAAGACCACCTATGATGTTGGCGACAACCGCACCTCCAAAGCCTAGTAACAAATTGGTTAAAAGCGAGTTGCGCGATTGCCCCATCACCGCGCTGGCGATGAAACCAGCCAAAACGGAAATAATCAGGGTGATAATCAAGCTGCCAATGTCATGAAACATACCGAAACCTCCAATTTTTAGATACCTGTCCACACTATTTAGACTTGATACAAGGCGGGTCTGACTTTGTGATAAAGTTGGGTCAGGTCGCTTGTCTCGCAGTTATATACGAGGAATTCGGCCAAGAGTTTCACTACCTTTATACCTTCTGTCCGGTGACGCGCTCATAGTCCAATTTGAGGCGGGCGGCAATGTGAACAGCTATTTCGTCGTTCCACCAATAGTGGGTATGAGCGGTAAGCGGCCAGGTGCCAGTCTGCACTAGAAAATCCTTGACCTGGTTGGGATAAAGGTTTTCCAATGGATAGCCAATCACGTCCTGAGCATCGAAAAAGTTGTACCAAACTCCGTCGTCGCGCACTAGCTTCATATCAGGTGGATTGGTATAACGGGTTTTGGGCTGACCATCGGTATCCTGCAAATCGAGCGTAAAAATAGCGATAGGCGAACCGAGCGTAAAAAGGTTACTCAAGTAAAAGTTTTGGGCTTTCCAATCCGGGTTGTTCCAGGAGTTATAGTAAGCCACGTCAAAACCGACCACCGAGCCCAGGCTGTGTCCAATTAAGCTAATCGCTCCATCGGTTTGAATGTGGGGTGTTATCTTTTCGACTACACGCTGCCTGATAGTTTCTTTCCAGTAAACCGATTGATAAATCAAGACGTTGCCGCCCGCACCGATCACCAGCTTCCGCAACTGATCAATTACCACCGTGTCCAAAGCTTTGTCCAAAATGTTTTCGAGCCGGGCCGCTTCAGCCCGGTAACTATCATAAACCTTTTGGCGTTGGGGCGCCCCGATGTCAGAATAGTTCACATGGTCAAAGGTAATAATCTGGTCAATTTGGGACTGGTCGGAGTGGGCGGGTATGACCTTTAACTTGATCAATTCCTGCACCAATTTTTGTTCCAGAACCAACGCATAATCTTCTTTTATTGGTATAATATCGGTGGAAACACCGTGAACCGAAACTACACGCAAGATGCTCATGGTCTTCACCTCCAACGGATTGTCACGGAATGTTGGGCTGAACAAAGCGAACGCCCTGTTTATTGTCCAAAAGATAGGTTAGTATAGCACATGACAACAATTGCTAAAATGTGGCTTCCTATATTGATGTATCACCGGGTCAACGCCGAACGCGACCCATTGGGTCTGGCAGTCGAACCAACCCGTTTTGAACGTCAGCTAAAATGGCTCAAGCGGCTAGGTTATCGCAGCCTGACAATGGCGGAACTGGCGACAGCTTTGGAAACGGGTCGCAGACCATCGGGCCGTCGGGTGGTTATTAGCTTTGACGACGGTTATTTGGACTTTTATTTAACAGCCTGGCCTTTGCTGCAAAAATATGGCTTTGGCGCGACTGTCTATCTAGTCAGTGATTATATAGGAAGGGATAGCAGCTTCGACCAGGGCTTGCCACCGGGAGTTGGCCCCTGGCCTTTGATGAACTATACCCAATTACACGAATTGCAACAGAGCGGAGTTGAGTTTGGTTCGCACGGAGCTACTCATCGCGGGCTGGACGGCTTGAACCTGACGGAAAAACAGGACGAGTTGCTACGTTCACGCCAACAGTTGGAGCAACGTTTGGGCCAGTCTATCACAGCTTTCAGCTATCCTTACGCCCGCTGGACGCAAGCCGATTTTACTTTGCTGTCAGAATTGGGTTATCATACGGCGGTAAGTGGCCTGGATAAACATTTTGACCGCTTTTGCTTATCGCGTCTGGATTTGACGGCCTTGCCGATGCGGGCTTTGCCCTTCGAGGTCTCACCAACTTTACATAAATTTCAGAACCGGGCTTTTTATCAAAAAATTCGCCACTTGCTCATCAAAGCGCGAGGCTAAAAGAGGCTAAAAATGGAAAGCGACGATACTCTACTTATTTTGGTACACGATGCCTGGCACGGGGCTTGGGAGTGGGACGGGGTAGTGAACCGCCTGACCGAACGGGGTTGGGCAGCTGTGGCTTTCGATTTGCCCGCACACGGCGCACTTTATCAGGTCGGAAGCGCGTCTCCGCCCCCTACCCTGGATGTTTATGCCGAGTCTGTAGCGGCTTTTGTGCGTAACCAACCAGCCCCGAATGTGATTTTGGTGGCTCACGGCACTGCTGGGCCAATTTGCCAACGCGCCTACGAGCTTTTGCAGACCCAACCCCCTCACGCGAAATTAGCTGGAATAATATTTGTCAGTGCTTTTGTATTACAAGATGGCGAAGCGATGGCTGCCGCTTTTCCGCCGGAAATGGTCGAAGTTTTCCAGCAGCTGGCCTCAAGCCGTTCTGACCACAGCCTGGCTATGAGCGATTTAGCTGATTATTGGCGTTTTAACATTATGAGTGATGATGTTCGTCGGGCGGACGAGGTACTAACCCGACTCACCCCCGAACCACTGGCTCCACTTTTCGAGAAAATCAACCTCAAAACCTTTTTTGAGCTAAAACCGCCCTGCGCCTACCTGAGTTTTAACGAGGATAATTTACTGCCGCCCGGTAGTTTTTACCCACGTATGGCAAGCAAGCTCGGTCACTATCGTCACGCCTCGGTCAACACGGGCCACGAAGGGCCGCTCACCAAACCACGCGAAGTAGCTGAAAGCTTGATTTTCCTGGCACGAAGTGCCTTTGACCCAAACGCATAATTACGTTGTCAGAGTGGGAGCGAATAAAGGGATTATTAAATCAAGGGCAGCGCGGGCGGCATCGGCTGAAATGGCTTTCGGTGTAGTCACAATGTGAGCCAGGAATTCGGCGTTGCCTTCCGTTCCCAAGATAGGCGAACGGGTCAAAGCCTGTACCGCAAACTGATTGGCGTTGCTCCAACTTACCAAATCTTCTAACACCAACCGATGAATAGCCGGGTCACGAATAATACCGCCTTTACCTACCTGTTCACGCCCAGCTTCGAACTGCGGCTTGACCAACGCTACAATATCGGCCTGGGGTTCGCTTAAACGGCGGGCGGCGGGTAGTACCAGTTTGAGTGAAATAAAGCTCACATCAATTACCACAATTTGGGCCAGTGTTGCGTTCTGGTTATCGGGCAGCGGGGGCAAACTTTCTAAATAGCGGATATTTGTTTTATCCAACACCGTCACCCGTGCGTCCTGGCGGATTTTCCAATCAAGCTGACTGTGACCTACATCTATCGCCCAAACGTGTTGCGCCCCGCGTTGCAGCAAGCAGTCAGTGAAACCGCCCGTACTCGCCCCGATGTCCAGACCTGCTTTGCCCAGCGGGTCAACCTTAAACTCGTCCAAAGCGTGAGCCAGCTTCAAACCACCCCGGCTTACATAAGGTAGGGTCGCGCTGGCCTTTAAAACCAGAGTAGCCGCTTGGACTGTATCCAACATATCGCCCGGTTTATCAATCCGTTGCGTTCCGGCCAGCACCACCCCAGCCATAATCAAAGCTTTGGCCTTCTCGCGGGTTTCGGCCAGCTTGCGCTCGACCAGCCATACATCCGCCCGTTGCTTGTTTTTCGGCCTGGCGTTGGCCTCCCTTATTACTTCTTCCGCGTCCGCTTCCCGTTCCGCCTCGCTTTTTTGGTAGGTCAGCTTATTACGTTTAGCCATCGTTTATCTGTTTATCAACTTCCTTGATTGTTCATTGCTCGTTGTCTGCCAGCCGTTGCAGATACAAACGGCTACGAATGTGACAAACCGCGATTGCCAGAGCGTCCGCCGCATCGTCAGGCTGCGGAATTTCGTCCAGGTCTAATGTGACTTTTACCATCTGTTGCACCTGGTCTTTGGTGGCGCGGCCATAGCCTACCAACGCTTGCTTAACCTGTAAGGGCGTATATTCAAAAAAATCTAGCTTGCGTTGCGCCGCCACCAACAACGCTACTCCACGCGCCTGTCCTACAGCTATCGCCGTCGTAATATTTTTGTTGAAAAAAAGCTCTTCAATAGCTACCTGACCCGGTTGATGCCGCGCCAATAATTGGGTTAATTCGTGATAAATTTGTAAAAGACGTTGCGAGAGGGGCGTATGGGCAGGTGTAGTAATCGCGCCATACTCCACCATTTGCAAATCGCCATTAGGCTGCACCCGCACTAAACCAAAGCCCATAATAGCAGAGCCAGGGTCGAGGCCCAACACTAGATCGGGGTCGCCCTGGCTCGGTAAAGGTAAAGCAGTCTGACTTCGGGGAGGGTTCAACTAAACCATCTCCGCTACTTCGTCCGAAATATTGACGTTGGTATAGACGTTCTGCACATCGTCCAGGTCTTCCAAACGGTCAATTAGTTTGATTAATTGTACCGCCTTCGCGTTTTCTAAATCTATGTGTGTAGCTGGCTTCATGATGGCCTCGCTGCTGGAAATCTCGTAACCCGCTTTTTCTAGTGCGTCCGAAACTTTTTTCCAATGCTCAAAGGTAGTATAAACTTCAAGCTCGTCCTCCCCTTCGATTACGTCTTCTGCCCCGGCATCAATACAGTTCATGGTCATTTCTTCCGGGTCATTTTTGCCAATTGTCAGCTGGATTACGCCCACCCGCTCAAACATCCAGGCCACCGAGCCACTGGCACCCAGGTTGCCGCCGCCTTTGGTAAAAGCATTACGTACTTCCGAAGCGGTGCGGTTGCGGTTATCGGTGTAAGCCTGCACAATAATCGCGCTACCTTCCGGGCCGTAGCCCTCGTAAGTTATTTCTTCGTCTGCGCCGCCTTCGCCCCCACCTACGGCCCGCTTGATAGCTCGTTCGATGTTTTCCAGGGGCATATTCTCGCTACGGGCTTTTTGCACTGCTACTCGTAAGCGGAAATTCATATCAGTATCACCACCGCCCCCTTCACGAGCCGCGATAGTGATTTCACGGGCGATTTTAGTAAAAGCCTGCCCACGCTTGTTATCCAGGATTGCCTTACCGCGCCGGATGGAAGCCCATTTACTATGACCGGACATACCGAACTCCTTCTTTGTTAGCCGTGTTAGCCGTTTCTGCCTGGCAGTTACTCATTCAGCTTTTGTCAATAGGTTATGTGTTGGCCCATTATAGCATCGCGCTCACGCCTTTACAACCGTTTGACAAAGCAGGCAGGGCGATTGCAAGGTCGTATCCGCATTGTCACGGCTCGCAGGGTCGGACAGACTGAATAGTTACTTTTATTTTTATACCAGTACCCGTACCGCACGTGGCTCGGTTTCACGCAGCGGCAGATACGCTTCCCAAGCTGTCGCCAACCTTCTGATGCCTTCGGTCAGAGTGACCGCATCGAGCGAGAAGGGTAAGCGCAAATAATCAGAGTGCGAGTCATCGAGCGACATAGTTGTTCCCGGTACCACCACCACCCCATAACGCAAAGCTACCTGAGCGAAGGCACTTGCCTCGCCCGTCGGTAACTTGACCCACAAAAAGATACCACCTGGCGGACGCACCCACTTCCAGTCGGGCAAGCAGCTCGCCAATAAATTCTCCAAAAGCTCAAGTTTGGCCCCAAGTTCCTCTCGGCGTAAGGTTTTTATCCGATTGGTTTCAGGTAATAAGTGGGCGGCGATGGCCTGGTTGAGGACGCTCGACCCCAAATCATTGACTACTTTGACTCGCCCCAACCGACTTATCAAACTTTGTGGCGCACGTATCCAACCCACTCGTAACCCTGCCCAAAAAAGTTTGCTCATCGAACCAATCGTGATAATAGTCGCAGCCTGCACATAGCTCGCCAGAGGAGGGGGTGTATCCTGGGTCAAACACAGGTCAGCCAAAGTGTTATCTTCGACTAGTGGCACGTTAAATTCTGCCGCCAATCGGACGATTTCACGGCGTTGGAAGGTGGGTAACACCGTGCCGGTAGGGTTTTGGAAAGTCGGCTGCAAATAGATTAGACGCGGTAAGGCCGTTTCCATCTGAGCGCGGAGCAGTTCGGGCCGAATACCGTGCTGCCCAACCCGTAACCCAAGCAACCTGGCCCCCGCTGCTCGCAAAGCGTCAATCGCCCCAAAGTAGGTGGGGTTTTCCATGATTACATTGTCGCCCCGTTGCAGGTAGCAAGCTGCTACTAATGAAATAGCTTGTTGCGCTCCCGTCGTTACCAAAATTTGGTTTTCTGTGGTAGGCAGACCCGACTCACTATGATAATTGGCAATGGCGCGACGCAAAGCTGGCAGCCCCAACGCGGTATAGCCGCGCTCTTTTAACAAATCTGTCAATTCAGCCTGAGAAAGTGCAAAAGCCGAGGCGGGCAGTTCGGGCAGGTTTTCCAATGTGCCACTGGAGAAATCAATGGTTGGGGCGGTCTCGTCAAACAGACTATTAAAAAAAGGACTACGGGCGAGTGGAGTATTGAAGTCGTTATGCAACCTGATAAGTTTATGAGCAGGCTGGGGGCGTACCCTGGTTTTGCTGCCTTGTCTGCTCTCCACCCATTCTTCTTGTTGCAACAAATCGTAAGCGGCCACGACTGTGGTGCGACTGATAGCCAGGGCCGTAGCAAGTGGGCGTTCGGCGGGTAATTGGGTATGGGCAGCAATGTCTCCCTGCACAATCGCTTTGCTAAAAGCCTGGGCCAGACGGCGATATAGCGGGCCATTTCCGTTTGACCATACCCCAATTACCTTTACAAAATCGTTTAGTTCCATTTGAGAAATCACCTTTACTTCATACCACTCTAATATCAACTGGATATTTATTTACTATCCAGTTCGTGTGATACTAGCATATCACATCGAAGCAAGTCCGGTTTGGACTGGTTTCAATACAAAAATGGAAAGGAAAATCAAATGACCCAACAAATAACTCAGGTAGATGCGTTTACGGCGGAAGTTTTCGGAGGCAATCCGGCGGCAGTTTGCGTTCTGCCCGTCCCAGCCGACTCCGCCTGGATGCAAAAAGTGGCTGCCGAAATGAATTTATCGGAAACCGCCTTCCTGTATCGTCAGGACGATGGTTACAATTTGCGTTGGTTCACCCCCGCCGCCGAAGTGGATTTGTGCGGCCACGCGACCCTGGCTTCGGCCCATGTTTTATGGGAAGCCAACCATTTACAGCCCGATACACAGGCCCGCTTTTATACTAAAAGCGGCCTCTTGACCGCGAACAAGTCCGGTCAACTAATTGAGATGGACTTCCCGGCCCTATATGCTCAGGAAGCCGCTCCCTCTGTCGGTTTGCTCGAAGCATTGGGTATCGCCGCGCCCGTTTTCGTCGGCAAGTCCCGTTTTGATTTCTTGATTGAGCTTGCAAGTGAAGCCTCGGTGCTGGCTCTCGCGCCGGACTTTACCGCTCTCAAGAAAGCCGATACGCGCGGCGTAATCGTGACCAGTCGGGCAACACGGCCCAATTTTGATTTCGTCTCCCGTTTCTTTGCTCCCGCCGTTGGGATTGACGAAGACCCGGTGACAGGTTCGGCCCACTGCGTTCTAACTACTTATTGGGGCGCGAAGTTGGGAAAGCACCAGATGCAGGCTTATCAAGCTTCAGCACGGGGTGGAGTTTTGCAAGTTCAGCTGAACGGCGAGCGGGTACTTTTGGGTGGACAGGCCGTAACCGTGATGCGTGGCGAACTCTTGGGTAGTGTTTAAAAGTCTGGGTAGCACGAACAAAGGGCAGGAAAGTGTCCATTGACAAAGCAGTGTCTTACAAATACCAAACCTTGCACTGACCCTGGAACAAAAAGCTTTGCACTTGCGTAGATATATTAGCAGAAGGTTAGAAAGCCTTGATCTTCTGCTTATGTTATTCAATAATACTCAAAGTCGCGTTGAGCTTTTTGAGTGCAAAAGGAGACACTCAAGATATGTCAATGAACTATGGTCAAAGTCGCCCTACCACTTCGGGCGGCGCACCCGCTACCAATGGCGTAGGCTGTTTCCTGTTTCTGGCTTTTTTCGTAGTAGGCGCGGCTATTTCCGCGCTGCTTTATGGTTCCGTTCCTACCAACCCAAGCTTTAACAGTGTGTTGCCCGCGTTGCTGCCAGTCATTGTGGCAACCCTGCTAGGCTGGCTGGTTTACCTCTCGATGCGGATTGCACGGCAATGGGAACGTGCCATCGTACTGCGCCTCGGCCGCTACAGTCACACTGCCGGGCCTGGTATTTTTTTCATGACCCCTTTGATTGATAATATTTCGACGATGGTAGATACCCGCGTCCAAATCACCTCTTTTAAGGCCGAGCAAACCCTCAGCCGTGATACCGTGCCAGTGGATGTTGATGCGGTATTATTTTGGTTTGTGTATGACTCGGAGAAGGCCGCTTTGTCTGTCACCAACTATGCCGATGCGGTAAATTGGGCTGCTCAAACCGCTTTGCGCGACACAATTGGTCGCACCGAACTGGCGGCATTGCTGGCCGGGCGTGAACAAATTGAAGTCACCCTCAAACAAATAATTGATGTGCGTACCCAACCCTGGGGTATTACGGTGCAATCGGTGGAGATGCGCGATGTGATTATCCCGGTGGCGTTGCAAGACGCTATGTCGAAGGAAGCGCAAGCTCAACGCGAACGTCACGCCCGCGTCATTTTGAGCCAGGCCGAAATCGAGGTAGCCCAAAAGTTCAATGAAGCCGCCGCTATCTACGCCAGCAACCCTGCTGCGTTAAGCTTGCGTTCGATGAACTTGTTAGCCGATGCGGTACGCGAACGAGGCGCACTGGTAATTGTGCCAAGTACCGCCGTTGAAACTTTGGGTATGGGGACGATTAGCGGCCTTAGTTCGTTGTCCCAAAACCCGCTCGTGCCGAATGCGCCCAAAATCCAACCCCGTGAACCAGATGTATCTAGCAGTAACGTCCCAGTGCCGCAACCAATGCCTCAGCCGCGCCCGCCCCAAAACCCAGGCAGCCCGCAGCCTTATACTGCCTGGCCCAACCCGAATGGTCAAGGCCGCCCATAGAACAGCCAATAGCTGTCAGTTATCAGTTATCAGTCAAATACAGAACCAAAGGTTTTCGGTTCAAAGTGACGACTGATAACTGACAACGACAGTAGATGATGCTGTTCTTAAAATGTTCGTTAGCAAGCGCAAGTGTTGGCCTTATTTTTGCTTTATATCAAACAGGCATTGCTTTGTGTTATAACTTTTTAAGCAGCTATAGTATAATGCAGCTTATATTACGCTGTTAATTGTGGTTTTGAGAGCAAAAGAGAGAAGCAAAATTATGGCAAACGAAAACAAAGACCCCAAAAAGGGCGCACCCCTCAACCAGGATGACACAGCCCAAAACGTATCTGCTCCTAAAGGCATTTTCAACATCGCAAAGGACACCGTGAGCGAGTTTTTGGAGGATAACTGTCTGGTATTCGCTGGAGCAATCGCTTATACTGCCGTCCAAAGCGTTATCCCCCTCCTTTTAGGCTTTCTAGCGGTGGGCAGCTTGATTTTACAGGCACTAGATGCCAAAAGCAAGGCGGATTTTATCAATGGTGTTAAGTCGTCAATTCCTCCCGAAATAGCTACCGCCATAGATTTGGGTAAAATCATTGATGAGTTTGTCAAAAGCGCAGGTGCAACCAGCATTATCTCAATCTTGCTGTTTCTGTGGACAGGCAGCGGGATGTTCGGCCAGATCAAGTTCTGCGTCAACATCGCTTACGATGTGGAGAAGGACAAACGTAACCCGATTTTAGGCATCGCCCTCCAACTCTTCATGCTGGTAGTGCTGGGCGGTTTGTTGATTGCAGCAGTAGCATTCACCTTTGTGATCGGGCTAGTGCTTAATTTCCAGCTTTTTGGACTTTCTCTTGGTGGCTTCAGTTTCCTGGCTTCCATTCTTGGATATATAGTGCCATTTGCCATAGAGTCGCTGGTTTTTGCTATTATCTACAAAATTAGCCCGGCACGCGAAGGAGTGCTTTGGAAACCAGTGCTGGTAGCCGGATTCTTCGCTGGTTTCTTGTTTGAAGTTCTCAAGGTATTTATGGGCATTTATGTTAATGTCTTTGGAGCAGCCAGTGGCGCTACCAAAACTTACGGCGCAATCGGTGGTGTTTTCGTTTTCCTGTTCTTCCTCTACATGACTGGAGTGGTTATCCTTTTGGGGGCAGAGCTAGGCGCGGTTTTGCAAAACTTTAAGAGCGGGATGGCCGAAGTGGAAACCAAGCCCGGTGTAGTGGAAACCAAAGCGTCTAAGATTGGTAACGAATATGTGCCGCAAAATATGGCGGCTCGTAGCAAACAGCCACCCATGACCCCGGCCTTTAGTTATGGGACGGTGGAACAAGACCCGGCGGTTGTAGTTGCCCAAGAACAATTCAAAAATCGGCCCAGCTATGTTACCACCAGCACTTCAATTACGCCCGTCAAACCCAACCCTGTTACGACCTTTGTGGGAGGCGCGGTATTGGTAATAGCGGCGGCTATCAGCTTTTTGACCCATCGCAAGTCCCAGGCTTGATACAGGTACGAGCTACGGGCCGCCATTGTAGGAGGCTGCTCCGTTAGCCGATGGTTTTTGGTCTTGAAATGTCAGGATATCGGCTGACGGAGCAGCCTCCTACAATGGCGGCCTGAATAGTTACAAAAATTTATAATTAAGCAAAGGCAGGACATTAGACCTGTCTTTTTATTCGGAAACAGGCAGCTTTGCTAAGTTCTCTGCGTCCTCTGCGTTCTCTGCGGTGAAAATTTATTCTTATTCAAGCGCAAGAAACGGATAGCTTTTCCCGCCTCCTTGCTTTATCATGAGTTTAGGAGGTACAAGATGCACACAGTAGAAATAGACAAAACAGGTTTAGACGCGGAAAAGTGTTGGCTGGCGTTCGTGGGCAAGGATGCCAGTTTCGATGGGCAGTTTTATGTGGCCGTGCGTTCCACCCATATTTTTTGTCGGCCCTCGTGTCCGTCTCGTCTGCCCAAACGGGAAAATGTAGTCTTTTTCGGTCAGGCTCAAAACGCCCAGCAAGCAGGATTTCGGGCCTGTAAACGCTGCCGCCCTTTAGAAATCGAAAACCCCGATCAGCAAGTAGAGTTTGTGCAACGAGCCTGCCGCTATATTGAGGCTAGCTCTGGTGATACTCTGACCCTGGACGATTTGGGTGCATATCTAGCAGTCAGTCCTTTTCATCTACAGCGTACTTTCAAAAAAGTAATGGGCATCACGCCGCGCCAGTATTTGGAAGCTTGCCGTTTGGGACAGTTGAAATCACAGTTGCGCGATGGGGGAAGCGTGACCGATGCAATATATGAAGTCGGTTTTAGTTCGAGTAGCCGCTTGTACGAGCGCGTACCGACCCAACTCGGTATGACTCCGGCTACTTATCGGCGAGGAGGTGCAGGAATGAATATCAGCTATACTGTAGTAGATTGTGACTTAGGACGGCTGTTGGTAGGGGCGACGGAGCGCGGTATTTGCGCGGTCAGCCTGGGCGATGATGATATGATGGCCGAAAAAGTCTTGAGCGAAGAATATCCTGCCGCCCAAATTCTGCGCGATGACAGCCATCTGACAAATTGGGTCAATACCATCTTAAAATACCTGGACGGGCAGCAACCCCATCTGGATTTACCGTTGGATGTGCAAGCCAGTGCTTTTCGCTGGCGGGTCTGGCAAGAGCTACAGGCAATACCCTACGGCAGCACTCGTTCGTATAGCGAAGTGGCCCAGGCTATCGGCCAGCCCAAAGCGGTGCGGGCGGTGGCTAACGCCTGCGCCAACAACCCCGTGAGTCTGGTTACGCCCTGTCATCGGGTGGTACGCGGAGACGGTGGGCTGGGCGGCTACCGTTGGGGCATCGAGCGCAAACGCAAACTTTTGGCCCAAGAAAAAGAAAGAAGGTAATTGTAAACCTACGAAAACTTTCCTGTCTTCGATGCAACCAGCCGATTAGACTTTGGTTGTATAAAGTGTGACCAAACTCATAGCTTGATAACAGTTGTTAGAATAAAATTAACCAATACCACTTAATAGCCTTTTAAGTAAGAGCCTATCTCAATAGGCCAGCCGCTCGGAAAGTAATAATAGCGCAAGCTAAGTGCAGTTCAGCTAAATAGTTTTCGGCCTTTTTTCCCAGCGAATTAGCAAGGCTCTAAAACGATTAAACCAACTATGCCCACGTTC
>JBBQZT010000129.1:0-13873 GCA_038207455.1 Chloroflexia bacterium | reverse complement strand
GCCAATTCATTAAGAGTTTTCTGACCTTTAATTGCTTCCAAAGCAACTTTGGCTTTGAAATCGGCACTGTAATGTTTGCGTGGGGTCGTCATTATGTTTGCTCCTTTTGTGCGACCCAGCTATTTTACCACTTTAACTTTTCGTCCAGTTTCCTGGGGACATTATATTTGTGTTGTACCAGCGATTGATCAGTCCAGGCACGACAACTGGTTTGAGCTTTTTAAGTTTGGCTGGCGTTGCTTTGCTCACGAACAAAATTAAACAACTATGTCAGCGTCTAGTTGATACTGTGTTTTACCGAAGTAATCTGGATTATTCCACGCTGGTTGATAAATGGTCTGGTAAGCTCTTGTCAAGCAGCACAAATTTCGGTGATTTATTTGGTGTAATAAAACAGTTGGCCTACGATTTTCAGTACGAAGATATGGCATTACTTATTCAAGAGCAAGTCCCAGTTGACATTACAAAAATATCAGATTCGACATCAGCGTGTTACAGATTTGTAGTTGTTACCACCCAAAATGAGCCTTTTAATCGGACAGATTTAAGTTCGAGTGGGTCAGGCAGGATGCGAAAATTGGGCGACAATATTATTGAGGAAGACGATGACGTAGCCGATTTTTCGTTAAAGGAGAAGAGTATATTAGACCTTATCGAAGAGACTGAACTACCTGCTACCATACATCTAACCCAGGCCGAGGTGCCACCCTCGACAAATATGGCGGCGCAACTCGCGTTCACAAGTAGTAATGGCGGTATTGTAGAATTTATACCGCATATTTCGGGCTTAGACCTGGAAAAGTATCAAGTTCTTATACTTTTTTCAAATGCACAGCAGACAAATTGGCACGGGGGCTTGTTGGTCGGCCAGAAAAAGTCGGGGCAGGTGCCAACTCCTCCAGAGCGTCGCGCTCTTAAAGTAATAGCGCAGCAGATGGGGCTGGCTTTGATTACTGCCTTAAAAGTGCAGGAACAATTGGCTGCCTACCGGGTAATCCAGCAACTGCTAATCCAGCAAGATACCCTGGTCGAAAAAGAGCGGCTGGCACTCTCGCACGAAATTCACGATACCATAAAGCAGACGGCTTTTAGTATTGGCGACTATCTGGACGGGTGGAGTGCTGCGAACAACAACACGGTAGTGGGTAAGGGTCGAGGTGAAGCAGTAGTTCAATCGCCGGAATTTAAACAGCTTTTGGTAGTCTTGCAACAACGCTCCACAGTGCTGATGGAGCAGACCCAAAACTTGCTTAAAAGTCTTCGTTCCAGTGTTTTAATCGAAAGGGGTGGCGAAGCGGCACTAATCGCGGGGATTCAAGAAATAGTTTTGGAAGGTATGACCACTAAACCACAAGTAAAGTTCTCATTCCGGCATAATCTTCACGAAATAGAGCCATACATTTTGTTGGATGTTCTGCTGACTACAGACCTGAATATCCACATCAGCCGGATTGCCAAGCAGTCTGTCGAAAATGCTCTACGACACAGCCATTGCACGGAAATAACTATACTGCTTGATGTCACCAAAGTTGAAGCCCGGCCTCTTTTAAGAATACAAATTACAGACAACGGACGTGGTTTCGATACTTCCAATTTGAGCTTTCATCAGCTTGTGCAAAACCATCATTTTGGATTACAGGGTATGCGGGAACGCGCCCTTCAAAGCAAGGGTAGTTTCGGCATCATTAGCAATCCAGGTCAAGGCGGTACTAACATTCAAGCTACTTTTCCCCTAGAACCTATCAAAACTAAACCTGCCCAAAAGCTTGAGCCTGTACAAATATGAGACGGCAAGGGTCTAAAAAGACGCATCGCATCTTTGAATTGGCTGGTAGTCGGTCGTTATCAGCTTCGATTTTTAAGCCTTGACTATTAGAAGCGCATCCCACCGGGTCGTGTAAGCTGGTGACAAATGCTCGGTCATGAACAGGATATGTGCGTAAACCTGCTATAGCTTTATTTATCCCTTTGTAAAGCTATAAAAACGAAAATAGAAAATCTCCAAGCACCGTTAGAATTACGGCTTTAGCTAGGGAGTTGTGCTAGATAGGAAAAGCCAAAGCTTTGATCTGTAAAAACTCAGGCTGACCTAACAAGCGATTAAGATAAATTGATAAAGTGTGACCGGCCAGCTTAGTGTACAACCTGGCACACAATCCTTCCAGGCTGTGAGCATAATTGTTCTCAAGGTGGAACTGTCCAGCTAACTGTCCATTCACGGTTTCTACGATCTGTCGCGCTCGGTTGAATAGGTGTCGCACACCCTCACTCACTTTACGCTTCTGGTTAAGACGTGGAAGCGTTTTGAGCTTAATCTGATTAGTCTGTTCCAACTCAGCTTGCTTTGCTTGGCTGATATAGGCTTTGTCGCCCAACACTTCCAAATTGGCATGGTTTTCTAACATCTCTAGGCCCACCGCCAGGTCGCTCGCATTGGCCGGAGCTAACTCAAAATCGAGAATAATGCCGCTCAAGGTCAGCAATAAGTGTAGCTTGTAGCCATAAATGGTCTGATGTTTAGAGGAAACCCAGCCATATTCCGCTCCGGCTTGCGCCCAGTCACTACTGGCGAACCAGGCCCGATGGAATTGGACGACTGGCACTGGCAACGAGTCTATCACACATTGACGATCATCAGCTAAATCTAGCATAGCCTGTACTCCGCGGCGTACCAGGTTGATGGCAAACATTAAGCGACGGCGACGACGATTGAAGCGCGAACGTTCGGGTAAAATCGGAAACAAATGGCGGTAGTTGAGCCATTCACTGCTTAATTCAGTTTCCGGGTACCCCCTGGGTGCCAGCCGCGACACTCACTGATGATGGCAAGGGCGATTAGTTCGCTATCGCTACAGCCCGCTTGAGGGCCGGGATGGGTGAACAAAGGATTGATTTTTTGCCAGATGTCATCAATCGTGACATACATCCAAGTGCAAAAATCATCAAAATTAGTTATCATAGCTATACCTCCAAAAATTATAGTTTGCTTATCACTCTCTATACGTTTTTGGAGGGTCTTTCGTTGGTTGTGCCTAACTAGCACAACTCCCTAGATACGGTAAAGGCGGCATTGGAGTAGAACTTTAGTGAGGAATACGCCATTGAGTAGTAGCGGAACAGGAACATACGCCCAGGGAACATACGTTCTACGATTTCTTTTTTGACCACAACTATCTCAATCACTCACTTCTTGGAAGAAAACAATTCTTAGTAGCTTAATCTGGCTCGTTTGGATTACGTAATGGGCGTAGCTGACTTTGCTTGATGGTTTTGGTCAACGTGAACTGGTAGCGGCCCAATAAATTGTAGTATTCAAACCCTGATGGAGAGAGTCAAGCCAGGTTTTACGGCTTTATGCCTGTTTCTCAGCTTTAGCTATATTATTACTATTGACCGTCTTGAGCTAAACAGAAGCTAATATAATTGACAGGAAACATCTTTCTGGAAACCTTCTTAAAATTGATAACCAAAAGCTGTTGACAATTTTCCTTCTCATGCTATTATGAGGTTGAGTTGGGTAAAGAAAAAGCAGTTACAGTGCAATACCCAGTTGCACAACTTTACTCACCTGAAATCTCTCATCACAAGCTTTTATAGTCTTAATTTGTAAAACGTAATACAGCGGTTTGTCAGCTTCTAATCTGTTGTAAAGCAGTTTAATTTGTTTGCCTTTGAGTAGCCTACTTAATCTGTATTAGGGGGTATTTTAATGCTGCGTATTATTCGCCATCGTCGGGTGTGGATCGGTTTCTCGCTTTTGGTAGCTTCTATTCTAATTGCCGACTTACTGCTGAACCTGAATGCAATAAACGTTCAGGCCCAAGCTAATCCCACCACTTCCGCTCAAAGCGGGGCTAGTATTGCAGCTAAAACTCCTGACCCGCCCAATCCTATTGTCAAAACTATGCCCCCTTTGCAAGACCCGCATCTACCCACCCTATCTTTGGACATCACCTTCGATACTGACCAGGTGACGGTAGGTTCGGCCATTACCGCCACGCTCACTGTGACTAATAATGCGCCCGACCCCGCTAACGATTTGGTGGTGACGCTGCCAGCCCCTCAAGGTACGCTGGCTCTACCCGGCCCTGGTTTTGTAGATGCAGTTACTGGTTGGAAATGGTCTCAAACCAGTCTGGCCGGGGGTACTAAAAATGGTAACACGCTCACTGTCGGAGCCAGTGCCAGTTTTACCGCTACTATGCAGTTAGCCAGCTTGCCTACAGGTGAGGCAGTGCTGGCTCTGCCCCAGGTGACGGCGCGAGGTCTGCTTGCACCCATCGGGGCTACAGGTGGAGTGCTGGCCGATGCTGCGAGTGTTACTGCGGCTACTACCACTTTTGACCCAACTAGCGGCATTACTCTAACCAGTCAGGATAAACGGGTGGAGGTGCAACTACCGACGGGAGCTTTTACTTCGACCTTGACCCTTAAACATACCCGGCTGGCTGACAAACTTGATGAATTTAAAGCCAAAGGTGCGCCCGTGCCGCCGCTCCACCCCGGTTTCAAGCGCGGTTTGGGGGCTTTTGTGCTAGATGCGACGGATGCAGGCGGTCAGGCGGTACATAAATTTGCTAAACCTGTGACTATCAGCCAGCACTATACGCCGGAACAGTTGCGGGCCTTGCATATCGGGGAAAGTGATCTGACTTTGTTCTGGTTTGACGAAAGCCGGAAAGTTTCACGCGCCGATGGTAGCACCCAGGTGGGTTTATGGGTGCCAGTAGTTTCCCATATTGACCCTAAAACGCATACTGTCTCGGCTCAGGTTGACCATTTTAGCGGTTACGGTTACGGGGACGGTTCTTCTCCCTCGTCAGCTTTTGTGCCATCGCTACAGGGTTTTCAGACGGATTTGTTGACCGGAGGAGCTACTTACAACTATCCGCTCGACATCCCGGCTGGCCCTGGTGGGGTTAAACCTGCTTTGAGCTTGAATTACAATAGCACGGCTTTGGATGGGCCAAGCGGCCAACGTTCGACATTACAAGCAGGTTGGGTAGGCCGGGGTTGGACGCTGGATACAGGTTCGGTAGCGAGGAACAAGCTGGCCGACGGCACCAGTTATTTTTCGCTGGTGATGAACGGTCAGTCGTTTGATATTGTGCGGGGCGAGGTGCTACCGGGTCAACCAGGCAACGGCAATGACCCGTCGCAGTGGGCCTGGCACTCTACCAACGAAGGTTTTATGAAGATACGGGCAGTCAATCTCGGAGCGTGGTACGGCTCGTATCGTTATAAGTGGCAGGTGTGGAGCAAAGACGGCACGCTGTACGAGTTTGGAGGCAGCGACCAGATTGGCAATCAAACCGATGGCTGGTGGGGTTTTGATTGCTCTGCGCCGGGGGGTGGTTACGAGGCATACAAGTGGGTACTGACTCGCGTCCAGGATACGCACGGCAATGTGATCAACTATAACTACGGGGTAATTAATACCAATAGTACCACTGTGTGTGGGCAGAGTGGGAATATAGTGCCGATTATGTCGGACATCTGGCCTGTTTCGATTACCTGGGGTGGCACAAACGGCAGCCAGGACCGCTACAAAGTTAATTTTGTGACTTTTGGTCGCCAGTACGACTCCACTTGTGAATTTGCTTTTGGTCAGGTAGTGCGAGTATGCCAGACCAAGTTTTTAGGGCTGATCCAGGTAATGAGCAATCCTTCCAGTCCTTACGATGGCAATGGGGGTTGGCAGCAGGTGCGCCAGTATCGGTTCGACTACAACGATGCCAGTCACACCATCTATTCCGATGCCTCAATCCGGGATAATAACTTGAACTATAACGCTGACACCACCCAGCCCAAATTGTCGCTCCAAAAGATTACCCGTTTCGCCAACGATTTCAGCACCGTGCTACCCTCCATTCTTTTCACTTACGGCACTAATCGGGGGATCGCTTACAATCCGAACGGTGGCTGGAATCGGCTGACTGGCATTAATAACGGGCAGGGCGGCCTCGTCACGATAAATTATGCTAATATCGGTCAGGTGTTGTCCGATGCGGGCCAGCCGATCCAGCTTTTAATCCGCTTTGTCAATAACCATCGGGTCAGCAGCTATATCGAAACCTCAACGATAGGACCGAGTGCGAATGTGCCGTACACCACCAGCTATATTTATGGCAACCCCGCTTACAACAGTTTGGGTTCGACTATCAACAGCTATGATACCCATACCGCCCCTAGCTCGGCTACCGTCTATCAAAACTGGCGTGCCAACGGTCTCAATACTAACTCACAGTACCTGTTGGTGCATCAGCAATGGTCAGAGTTTAGAGGCCACGATACGGTAACGGTGGTTGACGCTAATGGCAACCAGACCAAACATTTCTTTTATCAGGGCGACTCGCGCACCGCCCCCTGGAGTACCGCTTGCCAACCGACCAACGCGGACGACGGGGACGCTTGTTTCGTGGCGATGCGTAATCAGGAGTTTGTCAAGGGGCGCGAATATCTGAGCGAGGTGTATAACGGCAACGGGGCGGGAGCCAGCAAACTACACGCTACCTGGCATTCGTTCGGGGTCAACTTTGACAGTACGCTCATAGGTTATCACTTTTCAGGCTTGTGGCACGCCTTCAGCTATGAAAGTCAGACTTTGGAACAGACCTTTGAAGGTAATTCTAGCTCATTAAATAAAACTACCAATTACACTTACGAAACGACCTACGGTAATCTGTTGACGGCCCAGGAGCTTGACCAGAACAACAACGTCTATCGCACTAGCAACCACTTTTACGCTACTTTGAACAATGGGACAAGCTATATCGTCAACCGTGAGTGGGGACAGACAATCCAGGATACGCAAGGGCGGTACCTGGCCGTCACCCACACACTTTACGACAACGGGGCCATCAACAGCGTAGGCAGTACGGGCAATTTAACCCAGGTTCGCAAATATTATGACGTACCACTCCTTAGTAACCTTGCTAACCAAACCCTACACGGCACAGACATCAGTTTTGGCTACGACAGTTACGGCAACCGCATCAGCAGCACTAGCTATGCCGGAGCAGGTTATTGGATCACGAATACTGGAGCGTTCAGTGGGCCGGGTAACGGCAGTACCTCCTGGGCCACCGCTACTATTTATGACCCTACTTTCCACGCTTTTTCGACCCAAGTTACTCCGCCCAGCGTGGGCAGTGTGACTTTGACCGAACAGGCGGGCTACGATTACCGGATGGGGACGCTCACCAGCATTACCGACCCCAATACCAATACCACGACGGCTACTTATGACGGTTTCGGGCGGCTCTACCAGGTAGTCAAACCGGGCGAAACTGGAAGCCTCGGCACAATGCGGGCTTTGTATTACGATAATGAGTCGCTTTTCCGGTATCTGGTACAAGTCCACGACGATGGAGCTTTCGCGGGGGATTATCGGGAGATTACCAGTTTTTATGATGGTTTGGGCCGGGCGGTGCAAACTAAAAGCGAAAGTGGGGACGGTACTCAAAACAATATTGTAGATAAACTCTATGACGGGGTGGGACAGGTGGTTAAAACCTCACAACCACGCTATGCCAACGAAAGCGGCAGCACCTTCTGGAATTACACGGGGTTAGGGGCGGATAACGTCGAGAACTGGACGAGCCAGACTTACGACGGAGCGGGCCGTCCTTATACCACCACCATGCCGGACGGGACGCAAAGCCAGCATATTTACGCCCTGTGGCAGTTTGCGGGGCTTGGTTGGACACAGCTAGATGACTTTGTGGATGCTAATCTCCATCGCACCCAAAAGGCAGCGGACGAGTTCGGACATCTGTTGCAGGTATCCGAAATCAACGGCAACTGCGGCTACTGGTGGTATAGTTGTGGAGGGCAGTACAACACGGGCTGGACACTGTACACTAACACCGCCTATCATTACAGTCCGCTTGACCAGTTGACCCAGGTGGTAGATGCCCAATGGCATCAGACCAATATGGTCTATGACAGCCTGGGCCGCAAGACAGCGATGGGCGACCCCGATATGGGCTATTGGCAGTACGGCTACGATGCGCGGGGCAACCTGATCCAACAAACCGATGCCAAGAACCAGACTATCAACTTTGATTACGATGCGCTGAACCGTCTGGCCGACAAACGTTACCCCGACGGCAGCACGGCTAACTATTACTACGATACCGGGACAAACGGCAAAGGTCAGCGCACTTCGATGAGTAACATTAGTGGCAATACCAGTTGGCAGTTCGACGCTCGTGGCCGTACTACTCAGGCTAGTTACACCGTGAATGGCCTCGGCACCCGCACTTTCAACTACACCTTCGATGCGGCAGACCGGGTTAAGACTATCACCTACCCCACCCATGAAACGGTCACATACGGTTATGACGTAGCGGGTCACCAATCCCAACTTTGCACCACTCTCCAAGCCAACTGTTATATCCAAAGTGCCAGCTATTCGGCTCTCAACCAGCTAATGAGCGAACAGTACGGTAACGGTCAAATTCAGACCTGGCGGTACAGTGGGCCAATGCAGCGGCTGGCTCAAATCAAGATAGGCGACGGCGGCAATCCGGGCGGGTTGGGCGGCTTCTTCAACCGCTCTTACAGCTATGACAACATAGGGAATGTTAGTGCTATCGGCGATAACGCGGTGTGCCAGCAGCAGAACTTTCAGTACGACGAGCAGAACCGCCTGACCAACGCTGCTACCCAAAACAATTGCGGCAATACCACACCGGGTTATAGTATGGCGATGAGTTATGACCAGGTGGGCAATATCACCGCTAAGACTGGGGTAGGCAACTATAGTTACAGTAACGGCCACGCTCATCAAATCAGTCAGGCGGGGTCAACTCCGATCAGCTACGATGGCAACGGCAATGCCAGCAATGGGCCAAATCATATCTTCAACTGGAACGTGGACAATCAGTTAGCCTCTAGTTCTAACCAGAACGATACTGAGTCCTATGCTTATAATGCGGATGGGGAGCGCGTAGCCCGCGCAGTTAGTGGCGGGACTACCACCTACTTTGTGGGCGGTGGAATGTGGGAGGAAGATAGCACTGGCACCACCCGCAGCCTGTACCAGTTAGGGGGAGCGGTCATCGCCCAGCGCAGTGTAGTACCTTACGGGGTGCAGCAACCTTACTACGTGCAGCCAGCCCATCTATTAGCAGCGGCAGCGGCGGCAGGCCCAACTCAAGCTAAAGCCACCTCGACAGCCCAAGTCGGACAAAAGGAACAGGCGTACCTACCTTGTGGCAATGCGGTAGCTCAGGAACAGAGTAATATTAGCGGGTGTCCCACGCCCCGTCCAACGGCCACTCCCACGCCAGTCCCGCAGCCGACGGTGCGCTTAATCTACCTGCACGGCGACCATTTGGGCAGTGCCAGTGTCGTGACCGATCCTAATGGCGCAGTGGTTAGTCAGCAAGATTTCGACCCCTGGGGCAATCTGCGTTCCGGTATCTATGGCACAATAACGCAAACTGATGTAAACTACACGGGGCAGGTCAAGGACGGTTCGGGTTTGTTGTACTACCACGCCCGCTACTACGACCCCTTCGTCTCTCGCTTCGTCTCACCTGATAGCATCGTTCCCCACTCCAAAAATCCGCAAAGCTGGAATAGATATAGCTACGTCAATAATAATCCCCTTAATTCAATTGACCCTAGTGGAAATTCTCCTTGTGGTAATGGAGATTATGCCTGTGAGAATAATCGTATTAATAAATCTAAACACTTTGCCAGAGGTTATGACACAAGCGGTTGGGGCTGGGATAGACTTGATATTTTGGCCTGGTGGTTGGAACATAATATTTCTTTTTCAGGAAATCAATGGACAGATAATTCTATTTGGAGCGTAATTACATCTTTATCACAGGCCAAAGACTTTATAGGTGGAGGATGGGAACACGCTTTAGGATTAGATAAGAAAACCTTGAATTTTGAATCTTTCCGAAGTGGTGCCGGTCCTGCCTACTCCGATGGTCCAGGCAGCAATATACAAATAAATATTAATTATCAGCATAATCCAAAGTTTTTAGCTGAGATTCTTCACGAGCTAGGGCATATCGTTGATTGGTATGCGGGAAATGGACACGGAGGATGGTCAATAGTTACGGGCTGGGACCCTTGGCGTAAAGCTAGTGGATGGGAAAAGGAACACGGTGTTTATGATATAACAAGTGATGGTCGAGCAGACGCGGCAAGTGATTATCTTGATTCACCCCAAGAAGATTTTGCCGAAACATTTGCTGCGATGGTGTCTCATAATGCTACCGGTACATGGGATGAAAATGGTGTTTCAGGAGGTGGCAGAAACGGAAATGGAACTTACAAGCCTGGTGCAAACCGACAGTGTGCAGTAAAAACTTCTTTAGGTATAGGTTTAGGATGTCTCATTGGGTAGCACGATATATAATTACCTTGATTGCTAATGGTTAGTCATTTCCGCTCAAATGGCACGAAAAGGTCGATTTTGTCTTGTCAGGCTGATTTCAAGACTTTGAACTAACAATCAATGTAATTATATATCGTAACTATAAGCTTGTGGAAAAAGCTGCTACTCAAACTTGTTCCGCTCCTTATTTACAGACCCTTCAACGCAGGATCCGTCTATTCAAGATAACAGAGTCTAATATACGTCGCGCTACTTAGTAGGTCAAGGAGAAATTAGAGGTGGATATAATTAAATATCAAAACTCATTCTTATTAGGCAGTACATATAAATATTTATTGACTGCTTTCTTGCTTGTGGTCGTCTTGAGTTTGACTGGCTGCGAAACAGACCAAGCAGCTAGTCAGTTCGGGCCAACTTCGACTTTACTTCAAAATACGATTACAGCACCAGCGACTGCTACAATTATCGCTTCCGCTACAACTATCAAAACAAACGTAACCCCATCTGCTCCGGTGAAATCTCTTGCACAGGTAAATTCTGATTGGCTTAGGGGAACACCCTGTAGTCTTCCTTGTTGGGAAGGGATCATACCTGGACAAACTACTATTGAGCAAGCAATCGAAATACTAAAGACATTTCCTTTTGTACAAAATATAACCTCAGCTACTACTGGAGACGATGGAGAATTGAAGTGGCATTGGCAAGGAGTTGATGCGGGAGGAATAATTGAATACCACGCACAGTCAAAGGTAAAAACGATTTATGCGATCTTCTCTGGACTTTTAGATTACAAATTGAGTGATATAATAGCAGCTTATGGAGAGCCTTCTCACGTTAGTATATTGTCTGGACCTCCTAATAAAGAAGGTGAACCTGTTTCTTATTCTTATATGTTTATGTATCTTTCCAAAGGGTTCTACATGAATTATCAGAGTCAAGCTAAACTGATACTTGATACAAATTTCCCTGTAAAATATCCTAGCTTTTTTGCACTTGACTCTTTAGACAGTGTAGCTAAACTTTTGAGTTTAGGTAATACTAACGTAATATTGCCTTGGCAAGGTTTTAAAAGTCTTGACTTCTACTGCCGTAACACGATCTTCCCAGACAAACCCTGCCCATAAAGTGCAATTCCTAGCATATTAACCTTTTACGAGCGAAAGTAGCGGCCCTGTTGCCACGTGTAGATTTAGCTGAAGTCATCTTAGAAATCCAGGCCCGCACCAATTTTGCCAGCGAGTTTGTCCATTTGAGCGAAACGCAGGCCCGCGTCGAAGATTTACCTCTTTCAGTTTGTGCGGTGCTGCTGGCTGAAGCTTGTAACATCGGGCTGGAACCCGTGATCCAACGGACGGTTCCGGCCCTTAAATGGTACAGACTATCGTGGATACAGCAGAATTATATCCGGGCTGACACCATCAGCCGGGCTAACATCCGCCTGGTAGAAGCTCAAAGTAAGATTGCTATAGCTTCGGAGTGGGGCGGTGGTGAGGTAGCCAGTGCCGACGGTTTGTAGTGCCAGTGCGAACCCTAAACTCCCGACCCAACAGCAAGTATTTTGGCTCAGGGCGTGGCATCACCTGGTGCAACTTTATCAACGACCAGTTCGGCGGTATCTACTCGCTGGTTATACCCGGCACTTTACGTGACTCACTTTATTTGCTGGATGGGGTACTGGAACAGCCCACTAAACTCCAGCCAAAGGAATATATGACCGATACAGCTGGGTATTCGGATATAGTATTCGGTCTTTTCTGGCTGTTGGGCTACCAGTTCAGCCCGCGACTGGCCGACCTCAAGGATGCACGATACTGGCAGCTGAACCTGGATACCGATTACGGAGTATTTGAAAAGCTAGGCAGGCACTTAATAAGTGCCAAAACAATTGAGCAGAATTATGACGATCTGTTGCGGGTAGCGGGTTCGCTCAAGTTGGGAACAGTTAGTGCATTTCAACTGATGAAAACATTGCAGGGCGGTAATCGAACTACAACTTTAGGCAAGGCTATAGGCGAGGTTGGTCGGATCGGTAAAACTTTGTTCCTACTGAATTATATTGATGACGAAAACTATAGACGGCGCATTCTGACGCAACTGAATCGGGGCGAAAGTCGGCACACATTGGCGCGGGCAATATTTCACGGGAAACGGCCCAAACAGTCTTGGAAATTATGAACCGGGTGAAAAAAGAAGATGTGCTGTAAATACAGCTCTCGGATTGGGTTGTTAACGATTTTCACGAAAGGAATAAAGACTAGATATGAACTTATCCAAAACTTCTTCAAGACGTGTAATCAGTTTCTTATTCCTAGTGCTTGTTGGTGTCTTTAGCTTAACCGCTTGCGGTGAGCAACAACCGACCAATCCAGCAGTACCGACTATGCCAATAGGTCAAATCACAAGTGCAACTTTTGCACCCACTTTTGGTACAACTTCACTGATAGATACTAAACCAAATGTGACACCGATAGTCTCGGCAACGTCTATCTCACGTACAACTGTAGTACCTACTTCTGGTATAACTCCCATTGTAAATACCAAACCAACTGCAACACAGATAATCTCGGCATCCTCTCTTTCACAACTAAACACCTTTTGGTTAAAAGGAACACCCTGTAGTCCCCCTTGTTGGCAAGGTATCATACCAGGACAAACTACTCTTGAGCAAGCAACTACTATTCTAAAAAACCTTTCTATTGCTACCAATATTGAACTAGGTCCTTTGACCAATACGAAAGAGTTGAACTGGGACTGGAAAGGAACCGACCGAGGTGGTAAAATCTGGTTCCATCCAGCCACCCCTGCAAAAACCGTTTATTCAATTGCTACAGGACTTCCAGGTACGAAACTTGGTGACATAATAGCAGCGTATGGTGAACCTACTTATATTAGCGTATTATCTGGCCCACCAGTCGAGCAAGGTCAATCAACTACTTATTCTATTATGGTTATGTTTCTCAGCAAAGGTCTTTATATGAACTACCAAAGTAAAAGTAAACCTAGCTTTAACAGTGATCTGCTCATGGTAAGTCCTGTCTTTTTTGAGCCAAATTCGCTAGAACAAGTGGCGAAATTGTTGAGTTTAGGCGAAACAAATGTAATACTACCCTGGCAAGGTTTTAAGAGCGTTGATTATTATTGCCGGAATGTACATTCTATTACTACACCCTGCCCCTGAGACACAGGCTATATTATCTTAGTAGGGTAGGGTAGGCAGCCAGTATAGTCTTTACGCAAATTACAAAATCGTACGTGCTCGCTTTTGTCCGAGGTAGGAATCACGTAGCGGATTTCTACCTCCTTCCCAGTTATTATCACC
Organism: Chloroflexia bacterium; assembly: GCA_038207455.1. Classification (GTDB taxonomy): domain Bacteria; phylum Chloroflexota; class Chloroflexia; order Chloroheliales; family Chloroheliaceae; genus JBBQZT01. The sequence goes on along the minus strand of JBBQZT010000129.1, from coordinate 191 downwards.
CGGTCAATTAGTAACTCTACCAGTTGCCGTTTCTGCTCAAATAGTAGCCTCAACCAGTATTTGAGCCGTAACTATAGCTACGACAATGTGGGCAACGTCAATACGATTGGCGATAACACTATCTGCCAGCAGCAGAACTTCAACTACGATGAGCAGAACAGGCTGACCCGTGCCGCTACCCAGGACAATTG
>JBBQZT010000128.1:0-14608 GCA_038207455.1 Chloroflexia bacterium | reverse complement strand
GATAGGCATGGTGTTGAACGCGGAATTTTGGCGGTATTGAGGCTGGAGAGCTTGTAGATAGGGCGTGACCGCATTCGCATCCAGGTTGTTGAAATTACACTCGCCTTTGTTGCTTACGGCGATGGAAGTGGCTAATCCGGTGGGGGTGGGGTTGGCGGGGGTAGCGGGCGAAGTAGCCGCCACTATCTGGGTAGTAGTGGCAGCGGCGATATTGGCGGTACTAACAGTCATAGTGGGATTTTTAGCACTGGCAACTGTGTTGGCTACTACCGGGGTCAGGTTAGGTAACGCGCTGCTACCAGGCTGAGGAAGTGCGTGGGTAAGGGTGGCTAAGGGTATAATCGGCGCAGTGGCCGCCCTGACTACCTGGGCGGTCACCTGGTCGTTAGGGTTTTGATTGGTGGGTAGGGGTGGCAAATAAACCTGGCTGGTCTTGGGAGTGCTGTTGCCCAACCAAACGACTGCCAACACCAAAAGTAGCAGTGTGATTATAACTACAGTCATAATCTGTACGGTCAGTTTTGTCTGTTGCTCCAACGACTTTTCCTTTTACCTGATTTCAGGTGTCCAATTATCAAATTTGTTTGGGATAGGGGCGCGTTGTGCCTGGCTACCATCAGTGTGCATAATATAGACTTCCTGTAAGGGTGAGCCATCAGCCGCTACTTCATTAGCTCCGCGGCCCCGGTTCGAGTGGAAAATAATTAAGCCGTCGCGTGTCCAACGTGGCCGTCCGTTAAAACTAGAGCCAGAAGTTAGTTGTTTGAGGTTGCTGCCATCAGCGTTTACCACCCACACCTGCGTGTTAGCCCCACTGCCATCGCCATTGTTAAAAGCCAGTTGCCGCCCATCGGGAGACCAGACTGGAAACCGCGCACTGGCTACCGCTAGATTAAGGGTGCGTTTGCCGGAGCCGTTGCTATCTATGATTACCAATTTACAGGCGGCAGCCACCTGATATTCGGAATAAGCAATCTGGCTGCCATCGGGTGAAAAATGTGGGCCTAACTTCTTGTTTGCATCGCAGGTGAGCCTCTGGGCTGAACCAGAGCCGTTACTGGCAAGCACATAAATTTGATCGTTATCATTGCACTCGCCCTGCTTGTTGCTGGTAAAAACAATGCTCCCCCCATCGGGAGACCAACCTGGGTTAGCCCCGTTTGTCAAACGTTGTATGCCGGAGCCATCGCTGTTGACTTTATAGACCCCGTTTTTACCGCCGCCTTCTTTGCATTGCATCACCACTTGTCTGGCATCGGGCGACCAACTAGCTTCGGAGCAGCCACTGACCCCGCCGGAAATAAAAGTTTCCTGGTTGTTATCCACATTATAAACATACACCCCATCAGTACCATTGCGCGTGGATGAATACAGAATCTGTTTATGTTGGAAAACCGCGTTGGCTGCCAGGGCGGTGGCAGTTTGGGCCTGGGCGATGGCCGCCGCCTGAGCCTGGGCAGTGGCGGTTTGAACTTGCGCTTGCGCCGCCGCAGTTTGGGCCTGAGCGGTGGCTTGAGCCTGGGCCACTGCCGTCGCGGTAGCCGCAACTCTGGCCGTTTCTTGTTGCGAAGCAGCGGCGGCAGTTTGGGCGGCAGCCGTAGCTTGTTGAGCTATCCCACTGGCGGTTTGAGCCTGGGCGATTTGGGCGGTGGCAGTGGCCTGTTGAGCCGAAGATATGGCGGTTTGGGCTATCGCAGTGGCAGCAGCCTGGTTAGTAGCGATAGCAGTGTTTAGCGCGTCCGCAGTTAAATTCGGGCCGACGGTAACAGTCGGTATGTTTGGGGTAGCACTAATAGGGTCTGTACCATTTAGCACGTTATTGGTAGTAGTGGCGGCGACGACGTTGGTAACAGCTGTAGTTGAGCCGGAAGCGGCCACTGTAGCTGATGAAATTGGATTTAGGGCTACGGACGTAGCTGTGAAATTGCCCCCGCCCCCACTCGCATTCAAGACTACCAGTATCGTCAGCCCCACTCCCAGCACTAAAAAAGCCAGCAGAGCCACCAGCCAGACCCACGTGGATTGACGACGGGGTTTAGCGGCCACCACTCCTAACTCCTGCGTAGGAATGTAAGCTTGTTCTTGCATATATTGCGGCGGTGGTGGCGGATATGATACGTGTAGTGCGTTTGGGCCGGAGGTTTGGGCCAGATTATACCCACAATTAATACAAAAAGCGTGACTGGCAGGCTGAACCGTATGAGTAGGACAATTTGGACAACTAATTGTTGGAGACATAACTTTTCCTTGTACTCCGATGGTTGAAACCATCGGCTAGATGATTCTAAACCCACTACAGTGGGTTGCTGGGCCGTTCGACAACACGTTTATGAACTTTAACTAATTAATCCGGTATCAAATAGCCAACGGTTGAAACCCACCCATCGGGTACCCGTTAGCCACCCCAAACCTGATAAATCAGGTTCTAGCAACCCACTTTAGTGGGTTTGGGGTGGATAGCCTGTGGATTTATCCATAGGCGTTACTGATACCGGATTATTTGTTAAAATTTATCATCCGTTGGCGGGCTAACCCAGCGGCCACACACTGATACTGCCATCATCGCTGTTGCCACTGACCAGAAATTTGCCGTCAGGACTAAAAGCTACTGCTTTAACCAGAAGTGCAGCTTTGAGCGTACTCAGGGTATCTTTCAAGGTTGCGGTTGCCACGTCCCACACTTTAACGCTTTTATCGGCACTGACACTGGCAAGCGTTTTTCCATCAGGACTGAAAGCTACTGCGTTGACTATACCGCTATGACCCTTTAAGCTAACCAGCTTCTTGGTGGTCATATCCCATAAAGTCAAACTGTTGTCATCTCTACCAATAGCCAGCATTTGACCATCAGGACTAAAAGCCAACGTCTCCACGCCTTTGCCGTCCGGCCCTGGCTTGTTTAGATTAGGATAATCTGTTTTGGTAGCGTCCCATAAAAGTACCGAGCCTCCGCTGCTACCTGTAGCCAGGAAATGGCCGTCTGGACTGAAAGTCAGGTTTTGAACTGGACTACTTGGGCCAGTCCAGCTTTTAACTTCAACAGGCGCGTTCGGGTTGGTAAGGTCAAGCACGGTCAGGTTTTTAGAGCCGCTTGTACCGATAGCCAGGGTTAAGGTAGATGCTTTGGGTGCAAAGGCCAGCGTGATGACTACCGCTTTCGCATCATAACTACTCACCAGCTTAAAACCTTGCTCAACGTCCCACAATTTGACAGTTTTATCTTTACTGCCACTAGCCAGATATTTACCGTCGGGGCTAAAAGCAACAGCATATACTTCGGCTTTATGGTCTTTTAGTTGCTGTAGGGCCGTTTTGGTTTGCCAGTCCCAAATCTGAATCGTGTGGTCAAAACTGGCACTGGCTAGATATTTACCATCAAGGCCAGGACTGAAAGCCAGCGAATTGATTGTGTTTGTCTGGTTTTTAAGGGTAGTTAAAGATTGAGCAGTGGTGGGGCTGGGAGCAGGCGTATCGCTGACTGCGGTGGTGTTAGCCGGGGAAGTAGTAACGAGTGTAGTAGGTCTGGCGTTAGTGGTAGCTAGGGTAGTGGGGCTGGCAGTAGTGGAAGACGCAACTTTGGTAGTGACAGCCTGACTGTTGATAGCCGGAGCAGTGGTAGAAACAGGCGCAATGGTAGCTAGATTGCCCACAGCCTGGGTCGGACTCGGCGTAGCGGCAATAGCAGTGGTGTCTTTTTGCAAAGTCGGCGTGACAGCCGGGTTGATTACTGCAACCGGGCTGGAGTCGGGCGTAGGTTGGAACGGCCCCCAACCCGTCGCTACGGCTGCCAAAACTACGGCTGCTATCAGGAGACAGGGCAACAGCACCCATAGGAAGTTGAAAGGCCGGGCGGCGGTTGCGGGTGGGGACGAGTTGTGGGGCATCGCGGGCAAGATTGGGGCTGGTGGAGCAGTGTGGGCCATCGCGGGTAAGAGCAGGGCGGGAGGCGGATTAGCCTGATATATGGGTTGGCCCACGCCATTACCGCTATTACCAAAATTAGGGGTCGCCGCCATCGCAACAGGCGCAACTGCACCTCCCACCGCCACCGGAGCTATCGCCGAGGCCGCCTGCCCACAACGCAGACAATGGGTGTGAGAATTTAAGAAATGTGCGCCACAATTACTACACTCAATAATTTCAGAAACATCCATAATTTTACTCTTCAGCGGGCGTACCGCATATTGGGCAGAACCTACCGCGCAACGGATATAGATTGGGGCAGTGGGGTTTGCGGCACTCGCGCATCTCTCCTCTGACCGGGAAACCCTCAACTCTACAGTAAATATTTTGTCGTGGGTTAGGGTGGTTGCACCTGTAACCATAGACGGTTTTGGTCATACGCCCCTGCTTCAGGTCTTGCTTAAACTCATCGGCGGTACTGTAACGCTCATTAGCGTCAGCATTCAAGTTTGCCAGAATCACTTCTTCCAGTTCGGGCGAGACGGTATTATTATAGTGACGCAAAGCTCCGGCCCGCCAGTAGTTGGGGTTATCCGGCACCTGTTTACCTAGCAAATAAAACAATGTGGCCGACAATGAAAAAAGGTCGGAGCGAGTTTCAGCACTGCCATCATGTTGTTCCCCCGCCACATAGCCGGGAGTACCCACACCGCGCGTCAGCTTGGTATTGACACGCATAGTGCGGGCGATACCAAAATCCATCAAGCGCAAAAAACCGTCTTTGCCCAGCCGCAGATTTTCTGGTTTGATGTCGCGGTGAATAATAGGCGGTTTGAAGTTGTGTAGAATAGTCAGTACATCGCAGGTACTGACAGCAAAGTTGACTACGGTATTTACGTCAAGGCTGCCATTTTTCACCAAGGTATCCAGGTCATCGCCTTCGATATATTGCATAGCAAAGAAGTGACGCGGGCCATAGATAGTGTAGGGAAAAATTAAATTGGGTACGGAACGAAGCTGCACCAGGCTACCCATCACCTCCGCTTCATTACGCAAATGGTCTATATAGATTTGCTTTTCGGACTGAGGCCGCGTCTGCTCGTCCAGCATCTCCTTAATTACTATTTTGTGGCCGTTGCTACGGTCAGTCGCCAGATACACACGGCTCATCCCGGCCTTGCCGTTGCTCAAATTGCTTTCGATTTGCCAGCGTTGGTCCTGGCCTAAGATAAAACCAGCAGGCAAGGGCAAGATTTTGGTGCAGTAAGGGCAGTAGGTAGCATTCTTGACCGCCGAAATTTTATTAGCACGGCAATCGTCCTGGTCGCACAAAATTCGTTCAGCCTGAATAAAGTTCTGCACAATTGTCTCGCTCTCGCCCATCCCCGTCGGACGGGGCTGATAATTAAAAGTTGCCCCGGTGGTTTGATTTGGCGTAAAAATCAGACCGCAACTGCTACAAGACTTCGCGTCAGGAGAGTTAGGTTTTTTACATTGGGGACAGTTCATAAAATTGCTCCTGTCTGCTCAATTTCAGGCAAGGTAAAATGCTAAATTCAATGCCGATATAGCACCACGCTGGTGTTATCGTGTCCACTGGCTGCCAGCGCGTGGTTAATCAAGCTCCAGCAAGTGGGTAAAAGCGACGGATTGTTTTGGTCTTGCTGTACCAGTTTCAAAATCTGGTCATCGGTAAGCGAGTCGGTCAGCCCGTCACAGCACAACAAAATATAATCGCCCATCTGTAGCGTGTAGCCCTGGAAAAAAGGCTCGGCAGTGGGCGCGAAACCAATATTACGGGCTAACTTGCCCTGCCACTCGTTGGCCTGTTCCTGATTGACAAAATTATTCTGGCGGCGTTGCTCGGCAGCCAGCGTGTGTTCCTGACTTAACTGGACTATCTGATAGCCAGCAGCCGGACGCAGCAAGTAAGCCCGACTATCGCCCACGTTGGCTATAAAAGCCTGGTCGCCCACCACTAACAGAGCCACTACGGTACTGCCCATTCCTTTTAAGCTGGGGTTGGCGGCGGCGTGGTTGTAAACGGCCTGGGCTGCCTGGTTAAAGGCTTCGGTTAAAAGCGCAGCGGCCAACGTCCGTATGTGGGCCTCGTCACCCGGTGGGCTGTCTTGTCCGTTCAGTCGGGTGGGGCGACTTTGCAAATCCGGTTTGGAGTACGGCAAAAAGTCTGGTATCGCGGCGGTCAGCCCTGCGCTGGTGGTTTCGATCACCAGTTTGCTGGCTATCTCGCCTCCTTCTTCCCCACCCATCCCGTCAGCTAACACCGCCACACTGACGCTTTGTTTCTGGCGATTATTAAAATTGCGGAAAAAGAGATTATCCTCGTTGTTGTCCCGTTCCAAACCAGTGTCTGTCCAACCCATCAGTGATACGGGGGCAGTGGGAGCGGTCAGTGTCTCTGCGCCCTTTTCCAACTCAACCCTGGCTTGTTCAATAGCGTTTTTGAATAAAGGCACGCTTTTATAACGTCGCCTCAAATCACGACTGATGCAACGGCTAATCAGGCGGTTAATGGCTGGTGCGATGGTGCGGGCATCCAACAATTGCGCGGGCGAGCTTAACTGCTGCTGCTGGTCGAAGTCGTTCGGTCTCAAAGGTCGCCCCAGGAGTAAGGATAGCCAGCACGCCCCGATAGCATAAATATCAGCCCGTTGGCTGACATCGCCCAGATTAGTCTCAACTTCGGGGGCTACGTACAAACTGTGGGCAATGCGTGTTCCGGCTTCGAGGGGCAGGTTATAAAGCAGCGAGAAATCGTGAACCAGTAAATTATCACTTGCATCTACCCGCAGATTTGTTGGTTTTAACTCCAGACAGACCGCATTAAGGGCGTTAATCGTCTGCACAACCTGGCAAAGTTCTATTATCCAAACCAAAAGCTGGCTATTTTTGCCCGCGCGTTGGTAGCTTTGCCAGACGCTTTCTAACTCCTTGCCCTCTTGCCACGCCAGACAATGGTAAAAACGCCCGGCGTGTTCAAAACATTTCCAGGTGCGGGGCAGAGCCGGATGGGTGCAACTTTTTAGAATAGCGTGGCTCTGGCGCAACAAATCAGCCGTAAGCCAATTGTTATCAGTTTCTTTGAGCAAAACATAGCCTTTATCCTGTAACCTGGCCTGATAGCGGTTGATAGTTTGGGCTTTGGAGTCCAGGCTCTGGATTATTTGAAAGCCACCGGGCAAATTTGTACCGGGTGCAAGCAGACCCAGGCTATGGGTGGGCAAATTATCGGCAGGCTGGAAATTCAATTCGGTAGGGCGTGAAAGAGCTTCCACACCCTGAGCCGAAAACTGGCTGCCCGACTGGTTTGGTGGGTTCAATACAAGCCCACATACCGGACAGAATGGGCTTTGGACCGGGATAACTTTTTGACAACCTGGACACACCCGTTGATCGGCGACAGAATAAGACAAACTGGCCTCCTATTTGCAAATACTTATGAACGTCTCGTAAAAGGCTACGGGCCACGAGTATTGGGCAAGCAGCCAGAAGGTTCTAAGCTCGCTGCTCGTGGCTCACGGCTCGTAGCTCTTAGACTGGCTTAAAGCTCAAATGGATTTCACCCACAATAATCTCGTCTCCCAGCTGCAAAGGCACTTTCTCACCTCGGCCCAATTTTGTGACCTGGCGGTTACGGCGTAAGCAGGTGCCATTGGGTTTGCCGCCATCCTCCACAAACCAGCCGCCATTTTCGTACAAAACAAAGGCGTGGCTACGATGAATATAGCCGTGTGCATCTTGCGCGTCCAGGTCAATGTGAGGGTGAAAGTTGTTATCTTCGTCGCGCCGCCCTATTTCAGACTCGCCCGCCAGCAGTACGAATTCCTGGCCCACTTCTTTCCCGGCTGTCACCACCAGTTTCATCTTCGGGCCTGTCCCAACAAAAGCGGGCGAAGGCGCGGGTGCGTCAGCAGGCGGCCACCCGGTTGGCAGCGGTTCAGGCACCAGCATAGTGCGGTTATATTGTGAGTTTTGAGGCCACTCATTAGTTACGAGCGGCTGCCTCTCCGTCGGTGGGCCATTCGGCTGGAGTGGCGGTAAGACCTGGGTATGGAATTGCGGAGGTGGCGACGGCATTCCCAATCGGTTTTTAGCCAGGGGCATATTGCACCTATCGCAAAAATTTATTCCGTCTGGCTGGACTTGTTTGCAGTTGTCACAAACTACTGACATAACCTGACTCCTCCTACAAAATCATCCTATTGTCCTAATCCACCTGGGGTTGAAAGCTGGTTTTGCGTACCTGGTTCAGTGTTTCTAGCTGCGTTTTGCGCGAGAGGCCACCCACGCCGTCCACTTCTTGAATAACTCCATTGATTAGTTTGGTCAGAGGGCGGTTGCCATGTCGTTCGCTAAGATTACGAGCGTTTACCAGCAGTTGAGTAGCCTCTCGTTTGTTGCCACTGGTGGCTAATTGGGTGGCCCGACGCACCATCTTGTCCACCTGCACATCGTCCAACCAGCGTAACACCTCGCCGTTTTTGTAGATCAAGCTGGTGTCGCTCACATAGCTAACTACCACACCCTGCGGTGGGATAGCCAGGCCCGGTTGTCCGGGTGCGTCGTAAGCCAGCGAAGTCATAGCCACGTTATAATTGCCCAATTCGCGGTTGACCAGTTGCAGGGTTAAAAGTAAATTTAACGGCACGTCTGGTTGCATCGCCCCGACTGCAATTTCTTGACTATTGGCAGCGGCGTTCGGGTATATCGCCACTTCCTTAATTTCAGGCGACACGATTTTAGCTTCGCGCAAAACATCGTTCTGGAAGAACTTTAGCCCTACCCGTATATTGTTGTAGGCGGTGGAAAGTAAAACGCCGAGTTCGGCCTGAAAGGTTTGGTCAATCTTACCGGAGTCGGAAATATAATACCATTTGCCGCTGCTAATCTCGGCCACGTGGCTCAGAAGCGGCTGGTTCCAATCCTCACCTAAGCCAAAGGTGCTGAAAGATACGCCGTTAGCCGCCGCTTGCTGGGCAATTTGGGCCGCCGCCCGCGCGTGGTCGTCGTTGCCTTCGGTATTACCATCGGTAAGCAGCAGCACTCGATTAAGTCGTTCGCGGGTCCAGTTACGCCGCACTTCATTGTAGGCCACCTGCATTCCCGCCGGAAGGTTGGTGCCACCACAAGGAGTATTTAAGACTTGCTGTACCGCCTGATTAATCTGACCAAGATTGGCAGCGGGTATGGCTGGTTGTACTACCGCCGGATAATCGGAAAAGGCAATCACCGAAACCAGGTCGGTCTGGCCCAACCTGGAGATAGCTCCTTTAGCCGCTTCCAATGCCAGCTGAATCCGGCGGTCTGACCCATACATCGAGCCACTATTATCAATCAGCAAAGCCAGGTTCGTCCCCACCCGACTGGTACCCATCGAGCCTTCCGAAATAAGCTTGAGCAGCAAATGCACGACGTAGGTTTCGCCAGTATAAGGAACATTTTCTTGTGAAAGATAGGTTTCTAATTTCAACACAGGCTTATTCCTTTTGCTCTGGCCTGGCGGCGTGGGTTAAATTTAACCGAAGCAACAGTCTTATCAATTATCAGGTTTTATATATGGCTAAAGCTTAGACCTCAATTGTCCCGATTATGCCAAATAAAAGTGCGCTTGTCAAGCTAATAGCCTCTTTACAATCCAAAAAATGCTTGTATAATAAAATTACCAGCAATACCTTTCGCATAAAAATAAGCAGTTTTTAGCAGTAATCAGGAGTGCAGATTAATTTTCTGCTTTTGACATTTGTATCCACAGCTATCAGCTAGAAAGTCAGGCAACGTGGCCCAAAGTATCATCGGGCTGCGTTCAAAGTAATTATTTCCACCCATTACAGCAATGAGCAGCGAGCTAAGAGCTAAAACTAATGCCCGCATAGTTGGATAACGACGGCTCAAGCTGCGTGATCAAAGCTCACATCAGTAAAACATTTTAGGTGAGCCAAGAAAGGAACAAAGGATGCCTTCGCAATCTTCCAAACGTCAGTCTGTATCAGGCAAAGGAACACGTCGGGGTCTTTCCACCCGTTGGATAGCGGTCAGCTTCGTAGTATTAAGCTTGTTGGCCCAAAATTTTGGTCTTATAGGCGCGGGGTCTGGCGCATCTGTTGCTCTGGCCGCAACCCAATCAGCCGCCGGGCAACTTTCGCAACCAATCCAGGCCGACCCAGAGTCGCCTGCTGCCGCCAAACAGCGTCAAATTAAGGACGCGGATAAAGTCAAGTCCGTGCCTATCGCGCAAGAATTTTCGGGCCGCGTGCCTCAAACTAACGCACGTTCGGCAGCCGGGGTACAGACTCCGGCTCAGGGTCCGGCTGCCCCTTTGCCTGATGGTACGGAGTTGGATGGTGTACGCAAGCAGCTAAACTTTAAGCCCAGCAACGCCCCCCAGATAGCCCCGCATATCAGCGCGGCCTTCACCTACTACGCCAACTCCAAATTTGATGGCCCTATCACTACTGCCAACTGTACCAATCCGGTCAATAGTGACTGTACACTCCGTAGTGCTATTACCTTAGCGGGTAGCGACGGTCACGGTACGACCCCGGATTTGATTGTGTTACAGCCGCTTAATGCTGGCCCGCCTTACCTTTTCACCTCTAACAACGGCAGCCTGCCTAACATACCTGATTACGTTTATCTCAGCGTTAATACCACCATTACCTGCCCGGCCACTTTTCCTGAATTGGCTGTGATTAATGGGGGAAGTTTGCCCATTACAAACACTAATCCCCTACTGACATTAGGCAGTAACGACTATCTTAACGCTATCGTCATCAATGGGAGTCACGGTGAAGGTTTGCAAATCAACGGCTCGTCCAACAAAGTCACCTGCGTAGATGTTGAGTATAGCAAAGGCAGTGGGATTAATATTGAAGGGGCGGCGGCCTCCAACAACCAAATTGGCGGTATCAATCCGGCAGCTTCGGTATTAACTCTTACCGAAGTTGTCGTTCAACATAATCAAGCCACCGTCAACTCTGGTTTCACCTCGGCGGGTATCTTTATCACTGGCACCAACGCTATCAGCAACACTATCCAGGGAGCCACCGTTATTAGTAACGATGTGGGCATTTCGCTGGAAGGGGCAACGAGCTTCAATACAGTGCTTGGTTCGATGGTTTATGGTAATACTTATAGCGGCATTCAGCTGTTGAGTGGGTCTAGCAACAATTTGATTGGTGGTCCTTCGACAGTTCAGCGCAACCTGATTAGCGGCAACGGCCTCAGTGCTACTATCACCAATAGTTCTTCCGGTGTGCTTATAAGTGGGAGCGGCACGGTCAGTAACACGGTCAGTGGCAACTACATCGGCACAAACACGGCTGGCACGGCGGCCCTGGGGAACGGGGCGGCTGGGGTAGAATTGCTTAACATTTTGGGTACCAATACTGTTGGCGGCAGCGCGGCAGGACAGGGTAATTTAGTTAGCGGCAACGGTTATGGAGTGCTGATGCTTAGTGCCAGTAGCACCATCGTGGCAGGCAACCTCGTTGGCACTGACCTTAATGGAACAGCGGCTATTCCTAATACGCTTGATGGTATCGGCCTCTCAGCCAACCCTTTAACTTTGAACCCTGGCCCTAGCAACAGCAATATTATCACTGGTAACGTGGTCAGTGGTAACGGTTATGGCGGTGTTAGCCTGGTAGATGCCGCGCCGCTTGCCACTGGCAACGTGGTTCAGAATAACCTGATTGGCGTTAAGGCGGATAGAAGCGGTGCGCTCTATAACAGTAGCAGCCAGGGTGACGGCACGGGTGAGACGGCTTGCAATCCGGTCAATGGCACTCCAGACATTTTGAGCGAAGATTGCAATGGTGTCCTCATTGCCAGCCTTGATGCTATAAACATTACGGGTCTCGGCCCTGGCCCTACCGGAAACTCTATTCTTAATAACGCCATCGCCGCCGATGACAGCTACGCCCAAAGTAATAACACCGCTTTCGGGCCAAACGGAGTTTTGATTGATTACGCCAATGCTAATACCGTTCAGGGTAATACTATTGGTGTAGTCTTTAATGGTAACACCGCCGTACCACTAACTACTAACGTCGGGATGTTTTTGCTGGATGGGGCCTCTAACAACCAAATTGGAGGCGACTCAACCGCAGGACAGGGCAACTTGATTGCCAACTCCCGCTTTAACTCTATGCAGATGTACGAGCAGTATTTCAGTGCGGGTAGCCCTACCTTTGGCCCGATGACTGGCAACAAGGTACAGGGCAACGCTATCGGGGTTGATTTCAGCGGCACTACCCAACCCAATCTAGGCCCGCTGGGTGGGTTAGGCGGCGGTGTCTTTGGTATTGACATCGAAGCACAAATTATCACCCAGACTTTCTCCAGCAATTTGTTTGGGGTGGATTATAGTGCGGCTACTCCTAACCTCAATCAAGGCAACCTGATAGGCAATCACACTATCGCTATCAATCTTACCCGCGCCAATAACGGCGGTGCGCCTGGTGATAGCAACCAAATCAACGGCAATAAGTTGGGCATAAGTGCGGATACCACCGCCAGCAATGCGGGTAACTCAACGGGTATCAATATTAGCGGTAGCCTCTCCAACACTACCGTGCGCGGCAACTTTGTGGGGGCGGCTAACATAGCTGCCAGTGCTAATGCGTTTGGTATCGTCGCTGTCGGGCCGATTACAGCCACTAATATTACCCGCAACTATATCGGTACGAATGCGTCTGGTACGGATTTGCATACTGGTACAGCTATCTTTTTAGGTAGCTTTAGCGGCAACGCGGGCGGGGCTAACCAAACCTCCATCAACCAGAACGTGATTGCCTACAACCAGGTAGAAGGTATTTTGGTTGGGAACAGCGGTGCCGATAATCAGACCCAACGTAACACAATCAGCCAGAACTCACTCTATGCAAATGCTGGCAAGGGCATCAACCTGAATTACACGGTGGCGGCCCCCAATGGTATTTTTAGAGGGAGTGATAGCGGGCCGAACAATCAGGCCCAGGCTCCGACTATTACCAGCGCGTTCTATTATTTTAGTGGCACTACTTTCAAAGTTTCTGGTACGGCCAACCCCAACTCAACGGTGGAAGTCTTTTTGGGTAGTAGTATAGGTGTAACTACCACTCAGGGCGTAACTTACATTGGGTCGGGCAACGCCGATGCCAGTGGTAGCTTCGCCGTGATCGCCAGCTATCCAGGTACAGTACCTGGCGACGCGGTGCTGGTGGCTACCAGTACCCTAAATGACTCGGCGTTCGCGCAGCGCGTAGGTAGCACCAGCCAGTTCAGCCCGGCTGCTTCCATTGTTGCGAACCCGCCCCAGCTATCAGTAGCTCCATCGGCGGTCAACTTCACAGCCACTGCGGGTGGTAGTCAGCCCGCTTCGCAAACCGTGACCTTGACTGCAACGGGTGGCTCCATCTCCTACACCAGCACCATCAGCTACGGTGGTGGCGCAAGTGGGTGGTTAACGGCCACTCCTGCCATCGGTACTATTATCAGTGGTACTAACCAGGCCGTAACATTGGCAGTTAATACCGCTGGTTTGGCAGCTGGTACTTATAATGCTACCGTCACCTTTCAGGATGTGAGCAATCCTTTTGATAAGGCTACGGTCAACGTAACCCTGAATGTTTCGGCTGCGCCTCCCGCTCCGCAACTTTCAGTCGCACCTACCAGTTTGACTTTCTCCTCGATTGTGGGTGGAGCTAACCCGGCTTCTCAAACCGTCACTCTCACTGCCACTAACGGCCCGGTTACTTACTCTACCTCGGTCTCTGGTGCGCTTAGTGTGACGGTCTCGCCAGCTTCCGGTACGGTGGCTAGTGGTACTAACTCCCCTGTTGTCATCTCGGTCAACTCGACGGGGTTAGCGGCTGGTATTTATACCGCCACCGTCACCTTCCAGGATACCAACAACCCAGCGGACAAGGCAATGGTCAACGTCACCCTCACCGTAATTCCTACATCTCCCCCCGTCTATACCTACTACCTGCCTTTCCTGGCTAACGGTTACAATCCGGGTGGCACTATTACTGGCACTTTCACCAGCTATCTGGCTGTCCAGAATGCGGGAGGTGGGACTGCCAACGCTACCATCTCCTACTTCGATAGTGCGGGTGTCACCCTCACCAGTTCTACCGTTGTCACCTCGGTGGCTCAATACGGCGAAATCCTGCCTGCCAATCCTTTCGCGTCGGGCGCAAAGGGGGCTGGTGTGATTGTCTCCAACCAACCCCTCAACGTGATTGTGGCCGAAGGTACGCCTTTCGGAGGCAGTGCTTACGCGGTAAACCAGGGAGCCAATAGCAGCTTGATTGCCCCTCTCGCCATCAACAACAACAATAACTTCGTGACCCAAATCACCGTCTTCAACGGTGGCACGGTCACGACGACGGCTACCCTGACCTACTACGACCAAAGCGGTAGTTCGCCAGCCAACCAGGTCTTGACCATTGGGCCGCGTCAGAGTGCGACGGCTGACCAAACCAATGTGACCGGACTGGCGACGGGCTTCTATGGTTGGGCGGCTATCTCAAGCACTGTGGGCAGCCAGTTGGTAGCTCAAGTGTTGGAGCAACGGCCTGACATCAAGTTCGTGGCGATTGCCAACGCTCAACCTGCCCCTCAGACCACTCTTTACGCGCCAGCGATGTTCAACAACGCTTACGGTGGTTTCTTCACCGGAGCGAACATTGTCAACCCTGGT
>JBBQZT010000127.1:0-14908 GCA_038207455.1 Chloroflexia bacterium | reverse complement strand
CTGAAACTGCCGCCAGACACCGACACAACGATATTCTGGTATTTGTTGCTTTTCGATTGCCCCGTTGAAGGGGACTGAAACCGCTGTGGAGAAATCGATAGCAAACTACCTCAACCAGAGTTGCTTTTCGATTGCCCCGTTGAAGGGGACTGAAACTCGTAGTTCTTGCTACTCGACCCTCTGCTCATATCTTGTTGCTTTTCGATTGCCCCGTTGAAGGGGACTGAAACCTTGAAGCGCGATAAGGGCCGCCGCAGCCGAGGGTGGTTGCTTTTCGATTGCCCCGTTGAAGGGGACTGAAACTAATCAATCGTATTGAAAGTGGCGCGTCAGTTAGCTTGTTGCTTTTCGATTGCCCCGTTGAAGGGGACTGAAACAATTTAATGCAACCCCCAACGGCGACCAATTTTCAGTTGCTTTTCGATTGCCCCGTTGAAGGGGACTGAAACCACCTTTGTATTGGGTCAACCCCACGTCCAAAAAGTGTTGCTTTTCGATTGCCCCGTTGAAGGGGACTGAAACTTAAAAGTCTAGCAGGGTTAGCTTGGCCCTGTGTCAAGTTGCTTTTCGATTGCCCCGTTGAAGGGGACTGAAACGTACCCGGTTGGCAGGGACAGCCACACCCAACAGTTGCTTTTCGATTGCCCCGTTGAAGGGGACTGAAACAAATGGTTGAGCAAAATTCTCATCACGGGCGCATCTGTTGCTTTTCGATTGCCCCGTTGAAGGGGACTGAAACCTGGTGGGGCAACTACATCCTTTCGTGTGAGCCAAGAAAGTTGCTTTTCGATTGCCCCGTTGAAGGGGACTGAAACAAAAAGGTCACACTTGGAAGCGGGGCGCAGAGGAACGGTTGCTTTTCGATTGCCCCGTTGAAGGGGACTGAAACAAGTGCCTTACAAGCTGATGGGATTAGCACGTAGAGTTGCTTTTCGATTGCCCCGTTGAAGGGGACTGAAACACTCATCAAATTGGGGTCGTGGGGGCGTGGTAGGCAGGTTGCTTTTCGATTGCCCCGTTGAAGAGGACTGAAACTTCGGAACGTGTTGTCGGGCGACTGGATTGACGTGTAAGTTGCTTTTCGATTACCCCGTTGAAGGCGACTGAAACAAGCGTAACCCGGCACATTGGGATAACCAGCCGACAGTTGCTTTTTTATTGCACCGATGACACCGATGGCCTCACCATCGCCTATCCCAGCCAAACCCAATAAATTGGATTCAAAGACCTACTTCCTAACCCAATTCATTGGGTTTAGAGTCGCCTTGCCAATGGATTTATCCAGCGGTGCCAGTTTGCTGTGCAAAAATATCCACCATACCCGCAGTTACACATAGGGTTGACTCTACTAAGCTTTCGTATATAATTAGTCGAATACTAGCTCCACCGCTACCTATAGTCACTTATAAAATTTAGATGGGGATTTTCATGAAATTAAAGCGTACTGCTGGCCCACGTGCGTTACGCCCGGTCACCAGGACTTTATCGGTTCAAATGCGCCTACTAATCTACGTTTCAGCCACAATTTTTGTGTTAGCAGGTTTGGAAATGATGCTGCTGGCCTTTTCTAGCAACAACTCCGCCCCGGTTGTAGCTATGAACAGTGGTTTGCAACCCGGCTCGCATTCAGCATCTTTGGCTACCGCCCTACCTCAGTCTTTAGCAAGCGCAGGTGATGTTTTGCCCAACTCCAAAGAGGAAGCTGCCGCTTTTACTAAATCTCACCAATCTCAGTTTGACTTTGGCGAGAATGCCGCCGCTCTCAAAGCCGCTGGTTACAATCTTAAAAGCGGCCTGAATTTAGTGCCTGCCGGAAGTGGTAGTAGCCACCAGCCCGTTGCTTCAGCCCTGCAAGCCGCTATCGCCGACCAGCAGCAACGCCTTGAAAAAAGCCAGCTTAACGTAGCCGCTCACAGTACCTCGGCTACGGCAGATATTTATGAACCGGACAACACTTCTCAACAAGCTGCCCAACTCAACGTTACACTTGCGCCCGACCTTACCGGGTCACAGCCGCACACCTTCACCGATGCTAACGACGTGGATTGGGTCTATTTTGTCGTCCGCAAAACCAATGTCAGTTATACTATCTTTACTAATGCCACTAAAGCGAGTGGGGTAGATACCCGACTGGATTTGTACGATGCCAGACTCAATTTGATTGCCAGCAACGACGATGCCAGGGTGTTGGTAGGTGATAATCCCGGCAACTCCACCCTCGTCTTTACCCCGCCAGATACAGGTGGCCCGACCACTTATTATGTGCGGGTCAGCGACGTGGCCGTAGATGGCTCGGCAGGTGCTTACTTTTTGACCGCCTACCAGCAAAGCTCGACGGCCACCGTGACCCCTACCGCTATTCCTACCTTTACGGCAGCCCCCACCAATGCCAGTGCCACACCCCTCGCTTGTAGCGATATTTATGAATTGGACAACAAGCCAGGTCAGGCCAGGCAACTTAACCCTAGCCTCAGCACTTTGGCCGCTTTTGGCACAACGGGTCTGCCTACGGTTGACTCCGGCAATGACGGAACGCAATCCCATCTGATTTGCCCGACAGGTGACGTGGATTGGGTTTATATGGATTTAGTGGCGGGTAAACCTTATAGTATTTTCACCAGTTCGCTTAAAGGTGGTCTGGACACTTTCGTGTTGCTTTACAGCGTGGATAGCAGTGGAAACGTCATGCCCCTGTATTCCAACGATGATTTTCCCAACGCCGCCCTCGCCAGCCGTATAGATTGGGTAGTGCCAAGTTCGCCTACTACGCCACTAGGTAGCTTTGTGCGCTACTATTTGGCGGTCAAGGATGTAGCTGGTCACGGTGGTACTGGTTTGAGTTATAACGTGACGTTGGCGACGGTAGGCAATCCAGCGGGTGACTGCAACGACTTCTACCAACCCGACTACAGCCCCAGCCAGGCTAAAGACATCCAGATTAACGAGGCCCAAACCCGTGTTTTCTGCCCGGCGGGTAATTCGCACTGGGTACGCTTGTTTGCCAAAGCAGGCCGCACCTACGTATTGCAGACTATTTTCGGAGTTGGCACTCCCGGCCTGGATACGTCCGTCACCCTTTATGCGGTAGCCTTTGACCCCGCTACGCCCGGTAAAGTGACGGGGACTACGCCTTTACCTAATCAGCGTACTAGCACTAATAGCAATCCTGGTGATCTGAGTAGTACCGTTATTTTCACCGCCCCGTCGGAGGGTTATTATTACGCGCAAATCCGCAACGTGGCTAATAACGGGCAACCCGGCCTCAATTACCGTTTGTTTTTCGGTGTCACGACGGGCAACGGTAGCGATATAGGTACGACCCAAACGGCTGGAGTTAGTCAAACGGCTGGCACCCAGATTGCCGGGCAGACTGCTACCAACAACGCCATCAACAACAATAATACGGCGACGGCTTTCGCGGCCACCATTTTTGCGGTCAACGGAACGCTTACCGCTGTGGGTGGGACTGCCACGGCTTTGGGTACGCCCAACCCGACCCAACAGACCGCCAATGCTCGCGCCAGCCAGACGGCCACGGCTCAGGGTACGCCCGCCAGTACCCCTACTATCTCGCCTACCAGCACAACCGGAGCGCAAGCCCAACCACCCAAACTTAACGGGGCTTACTTTGCCGACCTGAATTTTAGCAGTCTCTGGAATCAGGTGGACAAAGCCGTAGCCGAGGGTATGGCAAATCGTTCGTGGGAGTACGGCCCCAAACCCGGCCCTCAAAAACTAGAAAGCTACATCGAAGCCAGTGGCGGCACGCGCCAGGTACAGTATTTTGCCAAGAGCCGCATGGAAATCAACAATCCCAAAGCCAACCGCGATGCAAGCTGGTTTGTAACCAACGGTTTGCTAGTCAAGGAGATGGTTAGCGGGGCGATGGCGATGGGCGACAACAACTTCCGGGCTTTGCCCGCCCCGCAAATACCTGTGGCTGGGGATTTGAGTGCCGATAACACCGCGCCGACCTATGCCAGTTTTGGCAAGCTCATCACTATCAACAACTCCAATCGCTCCGCCGACCAGACCGACCAGAGCGTGGGCCAGAGTCTGAACCGCGATGGCACGCTTACCAGCCTTGCCAGCCCCGCCGAACAAATCAAGCTGACCAATTATGTACCAGAAACCGGACACAATATCGCCGCTCCATTCTGGACGTATCTCAACAGCCAGGGTTTGACTTACAGGGACGGAAAGTTTGTAACTGCGCCTTTGATGGATTGGGTCTTTGTAATGGGTCTGCCTATTAGCGAACCGTATTGGGTCAAGGCCAAAGTGGGTGGCATCGAGCGCGACGTGTTGGTGCAGGTGTTCGAGCGGCGCGTCCTGACTTACACACCCACCAACGGCGACGGTTGGAAAGTCGAGATGGGCAACGTCGGCGAACATTATTATCTGTGGCGGTACGGCATTTCGCTCTACGCCCCCGATGAGGGCAACTAACTACCTAATCCTGGCACCCTAAACAGCGGCTTTGCGGAGTGAAGGGTCTGTTGCTGCCTCCTGTTAGCTGTAGGTCAATTCTTTGGGCGGTTGTTATCTCAAACATCGCCAATGGTTGCACTCGGCACGGGTGTAACCATTGGCGATCAAAATGCTGTTCAGGGTGATAATTTCTGAATTGAGCTTCGAAGGAGATGCGCGGTTGCGCCAGCTTTTACGTCACCACAACCCCAACGTCTATAGGCGGGCTATTTTGCGTTTAACCATAGCCCTGTCTTTGCTTTGGTCTGTAAGCCGCCCACTCCTGCCCAGTTTTGCCTTTGCTGCTCCCTCCGTTTCCACCTCTAACCAGAGTGTGACTAACAACGGCGTAGCCACGCTAGTCGCGCTCGAAAATAATGTGCTGCCGATTTTGAGTCGTAGCAACATCAGCTTTTTAAGTGCCGCTCAACCCAACCAGACTCTGGACATCGGCCTGACCCTGCCGATGCACAACACCGAACTACTGAACGAATGGCTGCATCAACTTTATTCGCCTAATTCAGGTAACTACGGCAAGTTCCTGTCGTCGGCCCAATTCAACCGTTTGTTCGCCCCCACTCAGACTGACCAGGACGTGGTTACAAATTATTTGCACAGCCAGGGTTTGAGCGTCTATAAAACTTTTGATAATCACGCTTTGGTTCGGGCCAAAGGAACAGTTTTGCAGGTGCAGAATGCTTTTGGCGTGGCTATCAACAATTACCGGGCTACCGACGGGCGGATTTTTTACGCCAACTCGCAACCGCCTAAACTTCCGGCAGCCCTCGCCAATAAAATTTTGAACATACAGGGGCTGGAAAACTTTGTCCAACCTCAACATCGCTCTCCAATCAAACCACCGAGTAGCTTTTTAGGCTGGTTAAACTCTCCGTCTGTCGGGCCGAAAGTCGCGCCCGGAGGTGGGCCAAACGGCGGTCTAACCCCTTCGCAATGGCAATCCTTTTATAATCTTGGGCCGATTTATGCCTCCAACCTCAAAGGGCAAGGTCAGGTACTGGCTATCACCGCTTTTGATACTTTTAAGCGCAGCGATTTCGATACTTTTTTGCAACAATATAATCTGCCCCGTGTGCCGACTGAAATACGCGGCGCGGGCCTGACCGCTTACCCGCAGCCCAGCAGCGACGGTGAATTTGAAGTGATTAGCGATTTGGAGATGGCCGCCGCTACCGCCCCCGCGATGAGCAAACTGGTGGTGTATGAAGATATAGATTTAGTCACGATGTTTCAGGAATTTGTCAACGACCAGCTGGCCTCGGTTTTGAGCAACAGCTACGGCTTCCCGTGTGATACGGCTCAACCAACATCGTATCTGGCGGCCCAAACCCAGGTGTTGCAGCAAGCAGCGGCCCAGGGTCAGACCGTCGTGGTTGCCAGTGGTGACGATTTGGCCTATTCCTGCCGTAATTCGAGTGTACCTGCCGCCTCACAAAGCAGTAATCCGGCGATTGGTGCGCCCGACGACAATCCCTGGGTTTTGACCGTCGGCGGCAGTAGTATCAATTTTGGTTCCAATCCCATCAGCCCTACGCTTAGTTATACGGGTGAAAGCGTCTGGAATTGCCCCCAAAGCGATTTTGTGAGTAATTGCCAGGCTACGAACCTGGGTAGCACCGGGGGCGTTTCATCAGGTTTTTTTGCTCAACCCTGGTGGCAGCGCGGTGTGACCGATGCGGTTCTGAGCGCGACGGGCCGGACGGGACGCGCCACACCTGATTTGGCTTTTTATGCTGATATACGCGCCCCCCAGGATGCCGTGATTGAGCCGGGCTACTCGATTTATTGTAGCGACCAAACCTTTTGTGCTGACACCCCGGGCTGGTTGCAAGGTGGCGGCAGTAGTCTGGCGGCCCCGGCGGTGGCGGGGATAATTTTGCTGGCTAACCAGGCTAAAGGTGCGCCACTGGGCTTCGTCAACCCCACCCTTTACGCGCTGGCCCGCAATGATACGATTTTTCATGATATTACGACGGGTAACAATGGGGCTTATAGTGCCGGAGTGGGCTGGGACGCAGCGACGGGTTTGGGTTCGTTTGATGCCAACGCCTTGATTGCGGCTCTCAAAACGGCTACTCCGCTTCCCATTCCCGCAGGTAGTGGCCCGGTTTTTAACTACTACGTGCCATTTGTAGCGGGCAACCCTCATAACTTACCTAGTGCCTATGACACCGCCCTATATATTCAAAACGAAGGCGCGACAGCTACCAGCAGCATGAAGGTGACTTATTATAATCAGTTCGGAGTGGTTTTGGGTACGGAAAGCCCCCCCAACGGGACAATAGCCGCGCACGGTCAGTATTTAATAAATCAGGGTTTCACCGGGCCGCTCAGTACGGGTGTTGGTGGTACGGCAGCGGCCCTCGTTCAGTCTGACCAGCCCCTAAACATTATGGTGACGGAAAGCACACCTGTCGGAGCAAGTGCCTATAACGCGATTGCTAACGTGGCTGATGTAGTTGACCAGGATTCAAGCCTGATTGGATTACCAACCACCCTTCCCGCCGCCACCTCCAACGTTTTGCTACCCGCTATCTTTAATTCTAGCAGCTTTTTCCGCACCAACATCAATATTTTTAACGCGGGTAGCGTTGCTACGAATGTCAACGTGGCATATTTCGATAACGCGGGCAGTCCGGTGGTGAGCGAAACCCGGCAAGTGGCGGCTAACGGTTCGGTTTCGATAGATAATAGTGCGTCTGGTACGGTTTTGCCCGCAGGGTTTGGCGGTTCGGCCATCGTCAGCAGTCCCGACGGTGTACCGCTCGCGGTTCAGGTGGTGGAAAATCGGCCCGAAATCAATTTTGTCGCCATTTATCCGGGCGTGGGCATACCCGGCCAACAGGTTTTCGCTCCGGCCATCTACAACCAAACCTTTGGTCGTTTCTATACTGGTATGAACGTGGTCAATACCAGTGGCGATGCAGTTATAACCGCGACGGTGACGTTCTTTAAGGAAGACGGGAGTGTAGTTGGCACGCAGACTACCAACCCCATACCGCCACATGGGACTGTGCCGCTTTTCCAGGGTAATACCGACCCGACAAAGGGTCTGGTGTTGCCAACGGGTTTGAGTATGAGCGCGTTAGTGCAGGCGACGGGGCCAGTTGCGCTTATCGTCAACGAATATGGCGGTGGCTCGGTAGCAGGTTCATATAGCGGCTTGTTGGCGGGAGCCAGCGTTTTGAATTTACCCACTATTCAGGCTAATTTCTATGGCGGCACTAGCGGTTTTGTAGTCCAAAATCTTAGCGCAGCCCCGGTCACGGCCACCTTGCAATATTATGACCCGAACGGTCACGCGGTGGGTAACTCAGTGCCGCTTACAATCCAGGCACACGGCATCGTCAATCAGTATGATAGGCCCATTGAGTCTGGTCTGCCAGATAATTTCGTGGGCAATGCCGTAATAACTGCAACGCCGGGTTCGCAGCTGATTGTGACCTGCAACCTTAGCAACGCTGGTGCGCCGGGCGTGACCAACCCTTATTTCTACAGTTACACTGCGCCTTAATAGCGACGAGTATTCAGGGGTGTGCATCAGTTATTTGCACCGCTACCCAGCACCGATGGATAAATCCATCGGCAAAGGGATTCTAAACCCACTAAATGGGTTACAAGGGGGGTTTGGCAACCAGATTTAGCCTACGGCACGGCCTCGCACGTCCGGTTTAGAATCTACTTGCCGATGGTTTCAACCATCGGTGTCCCTGGTCTTGACCTTGATTGCAAAAAACTGACGCACATCTAGGCCCAAGATTAGGCTTGACAAATATATAATGTTAGGTTAGACTAACCTCCGGTGTTGATAAAAAACTGATGTCTCAAATGACCGGAGTGAATATGAAGATGAACGGCAAAACGACCTGGATAGTGTTGGGGCTGTTTTTTTTGTTATCGGCGGGGCTGATTGTGAGTGGGGTAATCATCAAGCAGACCGAAAACCCCAAAGTGGCGCAGACCAGTAGTGCCATCGTTGCCACCGGGCAGGTGCGAAATTTTACCCTATACGTGCGCGATGCCACCATGACTATGCCCGATGGCGAACAGATTTATGTCTTCGGCTTTACCGACGACCCCAACGGTCATGCCAAAGTTCCCGGCCCGTCGCTGGTAGTAGATGAGGGCGATACCGTCAATTTAACACTGGTTAATGATAAAGACCCAACTAAAACCACCTATAGTCCTGATGGCGACGGTCACACCATTCACCTGCACGGTTTGGATTTACCCAGCCAGTTCGATGGCGACCCAATGACTGCCCCCGATGGTCAGGCAGTGATGGAGGGCCAGAACTATACATATAAATTTGTGGCAACTCAGCCTGGTACTTACTACTATCACTGTCACCAAAGTGCCGCCGAGCATATCCAGATGGGGATGTACGGAGCGTTGGTGGTGCGGCCCAAAGGGTTGCCGAAACAAGCTTACGCAGGTACACCCACTTTTAATAAGGAATACACCTTTGTTTTGAGCGAATTCGATAGTAAAGAACACGCTACCGATTACGCAGCTTTGTATCAAGGAGCGGGCGGCGAGGCCAACTGGACGCAGTACCAACCTAACTATTTTCTGATTAATGGTAAAGCCTGGCCGGACACAGCGATAGACGATAACGATAATATCAACGCCACAGTTGGGCAGCAGGTTTTAGTGCGGCTGATTAACGCGGGTGGTACGGTTCACTCGATGCACACGCACGGCTTCCATTTTCAGGTGATAGGTTCGGACGGACGCAAATTAGCTCAACCTTATGACAAGGATACGGTTAGTGTTGCTCCGGGCGAACGCTACGAGATTTTGCTAAACCTCAACCAGCCGGGCCGTTTTATGTTTCACGACCATATTGAACAAAATACTACCAACGACGGAGCGTATCCGGGCGGAATGATGACCATGATAAACGTCAACCAGGCAGATGGCTCTAACCCCGTGCCAGCTATGAAGATGCAACCCGACCCAGCTACTCTCAAAGATATATCCGCTAAAATGGATAAAATTTTGGACGATGCCAACACCGCGCTAGACAAAGGCAATTTCGACGATACCCGCAAAGGCTTTGGTTTGTTCGCAGTCGCCTGGGACAAATCCGAAACGCAGGTGCAGCAAGCTTCCAAAAACAACTATCGCGCTATCGAAGACGGTATTGCCGCCTGGAAAGTAGCCCAGTCCGATACCAAACCCGACGCAGCCAAATTGAAAGCGGCCATCCTCACTCTCAAGGCGGACGTGGACAAGTTGAAATAGCTAAGGTTAAGATAACAGTTTTTTGCAAAGATTTAACATCTTAGGCTAATTTTCGTTTGACGCGCCTCTTAGTTAGGTCTAAAATAACAAATTGGAACACTTTTCTACTTTTGT
Source organism: Chloroflexia bacterium (assembly GCA_038207455.1). Taxonomy (GTDB): domain Bacteria; phylum Chloroflexota; class Chloroflexia; order Chloroheliales; family Chloroheliaceae; genus JBBQZT01. Next base: position 5,059 of record JBBQZT010000127.1, on the reverse strand, counting down.
TAATTTGAGAACTAATAAGTGATGGCTGAAGACTAAAAAAATGATTGATGCAGAGCATTTGACCAAATATTACGGGCGGCGGGCCGCCGTCCGTGATGTGAGCTTTCACGTGGAGCGCGGCGAGATAGTAGGGTTGTTGGGACCAAATGGAGCGGGCAAAACCACCACTATGCGGATGCTAACTGGCTATCTGCCGATGAGTAGTGGTAAGGCAAACGTGGCGGGCTTCGATGTGGCCGACAAACCGATGGAGGTACGCAAACGCCTGGGATATTTACCCGAAACCGTGCCGCTTTATACTGATATGACCGTGCGTAGCTATCTGAGCTTTACCGCCAAACTGCGGGCGGTGCCACCAAAGGCCCGCACCCGCCGCATTGAAGAAGTAATGGCGATGTGCCGTGTTACCGAGGTGGCAAACCGGACTATTGGCAAACTATCACGCGGTTATCGGCAGCGCGTGGGCCTGGCCCAGGCCATTGTGCATAACCCAGACGTAATTATTTTGGACGAGCCAACAGTCGGGCTTGACCCGCGCCAGATTATCGAAACACGCAACGTTATTCGGGATTTGGCGGGCGACCACTCTATGATTTTAAGCACCCACATTTTGTCAGAAGTGAATACGCTGTGTGACCGGGTGATTATTATTAACCGGGGCCGCGTTTTGGTGGACGATAGTTTAGCGAATTTGCAACGCCAGTCTGCCGATAGTTCGCGCTTGCAAATGTTGGTGCGCGGCCCGCAAGCCGAGGTAGAAATGCGGCTGTCGAGTTTGCCGGGTGCGCTCAAGGTTAGCGTGCTGGAGGAAAATGCGGCTGAGGCTGAGGCACTTACAAATCCTGATGGTATCAGTCGCTATAATTTAGAGGCTGACCAGGATTTGCGAGAACTGGTGGCACATACTATCATCGGGCAGGGCTGGGGTTTATTGGAACTACGCAACGATGCCCCCACGCTGGAAGATATTTTTGTGCGTTTGATTAGCAGCGACGTGGACGAAGACGAAGACGTAGAACTATCCACGCCCCAAATGGATTACCCTGATAGTGGCGGGCGGGCGATTGGCAGAGGTCGGGCTTTCCAGGCAGGCGATGACGAAGAGCTTGAGGATTTGCCAGACACCGGGCTTGAAGACGCAGACGCGAACGAAGATGGGCAGGTGGTGTCGGCGACGGAGCTTGTGGACGATGAGCCGATAGCTCCGCCCGTGAACGCGAATGGCAAAAATGCTAAGGGCAAAAAAGTCAAAGCTGCCCCCGCGTTTTTGGATGAGGATGAATAGATAGGAAAATGAAGAATACATATTATATTGCCCAACGTGAGCTTTACGCTTATTTTGCCTCCCCCATTGCTTACGTGATTATGGGAACTTTTCTGCTTTTTAGTGGCCTCGTGTTCCATCTGTTTCTGACTAACGGCGCAGCAGACGCGAACTTCACTATGCGAAACTGGTTTGGCTATCAGAATTTCGTGACCGGACTGCTGGTATTGTTGTTCGGTTCGGTGCTGACCACTCGTTTGATTGCCGAGGAGTTGCGAACGGGGACGTTGGAACTATTGTTTACTTCGCCTGTGCGGAATTGGCAGGTGATTTTAGGTAAATTCGCGGCGACGGTAGTGCTTTACATCGTGCTGCTACTGCTGACTTTTTATTATGTGTTGTTGCTAATGCTTTTGGGCGGGCAGTTCGATTGGGGGCCGATTTTGGCTGGTTATTTAGGCTTGCTGCTGCTTGGCTGCACTTTCTTTGCAGTGGGGATGTTCGCCTCGGCCCTGAGCGAAAGCCAGGTGATTGGGGCGGTAATTGCGATTATTTTGTCCTTCGTGATTTATATTGCCGGGCCGCTTCTGGTACAACAGCAGACCGGAGCGGTGGCGGACGCGGTGAACAATATTTCGCTGCTCGGACACATTGATAACCTTGCCAGTGGTGTGATTGATTTGCGCGATATTGTATATTACCTGAGCATCACCGCCTTCTTTTTGTTCGTGGCGACGCGCCTGGTGGCGATGCGGAGGGCAGCCTGATGTTGAACAAAGCAACGATGCGTCAGGTAGGGCTGGCGGCGGGTTTTCTAATTATCCCGCTTTTGCTGGTGGGCGCGATTATTTTGCTGACCTACCGCACTTTTAATCTGGCCTTAATTATAGATTTAGCGGCCATTGCTATCGCCCTGGTGATTTTCGCGGCCACAAACCCGGTGGCTGTCCGCAATGCTTTGGGTGAACGCAGCGTGGTTTCGTGGGTCAACACGGTGCTGCTAGTGGTAGGGTTTGCCGGAATCATGATTCTGGTCAACATTCTGGCAAGCCGAGTGACAGTGCGGGCCGATACCACTCACACCGGAGCTTTTAGCATTTCGGACGCGAGTGTAAAAATTGCCGAAAAACTGACCGCGCCCGTGACTGTATATGTGGCTTTTTCGCAGAATACCAATAGCATTGCCCAAAATGCGGCCCAGCTTTTAACCGAATATAGGCAGCATACCGATAAGCTGACGGTCAATCAGGTTAATTTGGACGTGAATCCGGCAGCGGCGGCAACGTTGGGCGTTAAAAGTGACCCCGACATTGTTTTGACGATGGGGACGGGCAAAGACCAGAAACGCCAGGAAGTGGCGACTGCCGATGAGCAATCTATTTCGCGGGCTTTGCTGGCGTTGGAAAGCGGCACTCAGTATCGGGTCTTTGTCATTCAGGGCCACAACGAATTACCGATTGCGTCTGGTCAGGGCGGTCAGAATGGGCTTTCCCTGGCGGCGGCCAGCCAGGTTTTGCGCGACAACAACTATCTGGTGGATACCCTGAACTTGACCACCAACGCGACCAGCGGTACAGATGTAAAAGGGACAGTGACGCTAAACCCGCAGTCGGATATTTTGTTAATTGCCTCACCTCAGTCACCTTTCAGCGATGCAGATTTGGGCAAGATTACGGCTTTCTTGCAGCAGGGAGGCAAAGCCTTATTTTTCGATAACTTTGCCGGGCAGTTTCCGCAACAGGCAGGTGCGCCCAAAGCCAATACGAACGCAATTTTGAGCAAGTTCGGAGTGCAGTTCGATACGGGCCTGGTGTTGGAAGAAGACCCGGCCCACGTGCAGTTCCAAAGCCAGGCCGCCTCGGTACCGAGCATCGCGGGAGGGCAGGCCGATATAACCCGCAGCCTGGACAGCACGCCGATTATTATGCCCAATGCCAGCGCGATTGAACAGATTAAAGACTCGCCAGTGATTTCTAGTCAGATTTACACGTCTTTGTATCAAACCACCACTAATTCGTATTTGCGAAGCGATATTACCAACCAGGCAGCTGACCACTCCAAAGATAAACCCGGCCCGTTTACTCTGGCCGCCAGTGTACAACTTCCGGCCCAACCCATCTCCGGTACTACTACCCCCGCTAATCCGGCCCAAACCCGCATGGTATTGTTCAGCAGTTATTTGTGGCCGACAGATAACTCGAACGTGGGTCTGGCCCAACAGCCGGGCAGCTATGTGTTGTTGCTAAACGCGGCGAATTGGTTGACTACCCAGCCCAACTCGATTGTGATACCGCCGAAAAATACCAATACCCACACCTTTAGCATCACCCAGTCGCAAGATACTTTTGTCTTTTACAGTGCCTTTTTGGGTCTGCCCCTGGTGGTGCTGTTTATCGGCCTCGTGGTCTGGTGGAGGAGGCGGTAAATTGTTAAGACGTTATGCCATCAGTCTGGCCGTCGTGGTGGTTTTTGCAATACTGTTGGCCGTCGTTTTGCTGACCCAACCCAAAAGCGACACTTCTACCCCTGTAGGTGGAGTGTCTCCGACCACTAGCACACCCAATGCCGACGCGACCAAATTACAGATTATCAATTTGCCGCCCGGCGATACAGTGAATAAACTGGTAATCACCGAATTGGCACAGGCGGGCGGAGTTTTAACCACTACCGCCGCTGCTACCACCCTGTCTGCACCCTCGCCCACCGTGACGGTGACAAGTACGCCTACGCCTTTTGTCGTGGTTACGCCAGGACAGCCACGCAAGCTCAACCTGAACCATCTGCCTTTGCCCGCCCCTCAAAACGTCTGGCAGGTGGCTGGACAGCCGAATTTCGCCCTCGATAGTAGTCAGGTGGACGCGGCGGTGCAGCAGTTGAGCAATTTGCAGGGAACGGCAGCGTTACCAGCGGAAGCGGCTAACAATCTAGCGCAATACGGTCTGGATAAGCCTTCCCTCAGCATTATGCTCGAAAGCAGCAAGGGTGGTAGCAAAACACTCGATGTAGGTAGCCTCAACGGGGTCACTCAAAACTATTGGGTCAAGTTGGAAAGCGATAACCGGGTCTGGACGCTCTCCGCCAGCACCATTGATGCTTTCAAAGCCTGGCTCAACACGCCGCCCCAATTGCCGCCTACGCCGACTGCCGCGCCCACCACAATTGGTGCGAGTACGACAATCTCAGGGACGGCTGGGGCAAGCCCCACCATTTCGGGTACAACAGTAGGAGTAGGTAGTACGCTGGGTGGTTCGGCCACGCCAGCTTCGACTGCTGCAATTACCACACTGGCGGGGACGGTCAACCCTGGCCCCGCTACCACTGGAACAGTAACCGGGCCTACCAGCGTTTCGGGAACAATTACTTCTGGCGCAACTACTACGCCGGGCGTGGCTACTACCGTTACAAATACGGTGACAACCGCACCGATTACCGCCACCGATACTTCGACGGCGACTGCCACCAGTAAGTAAGGGTGTGTAAAAAGCGAAAATTGTGGGACATTGCGTCAACTGGTTGCCGCCAATAGATTTTCGCCATTCGTTACTCCGTGTTGGTCAGGCAGTAGGTGGCTGGCCCGGTCTAAATTCAAAAGCGTTGTGCTTGTTGATTATAAACACCATATTTTTGCCACGCCAGGGTTCGATTTTCTCACGCAGCCGTTTAAGTATAGCATCGAAGCCGCCGTAATAATCTGCTCCACTGCTGGAGTCGTTATAAATATGCAAAATCAAATCTTCTTTGGGGATAACTACGTAGGGATGAGTGTAAAAGTAATAAAAAAGCCGCCAGTTTTCT
>JBBQZT010000126.1:0-15042 GCA_038207455.1 Chloroflexia bacterium | reverse complement strand
TGTCGGACGAGATTACGCAACTCGCTTAGTTCCGAGCCGTGCAATTGCTCACGCCGCGCCCGCACTTCCAGACGCAACCGATTCAGGGTTTCAGCAGTATCATTTGAATCAAGCATTTTCTAACAGGTACTTTCCCCACTGGGCCAGAGCTTTTGGGTTTTCGTAGCCGGGCCTTCCCAGGAAGCTTCCGTGATAAATTCCGTCCAACACGCTGTTTGTCGCGCCCGGCACAAACGCCCCTTCGACTGGCACTACTCCATCGCCCCATTGTTGCGGGTGCTGGGGGAACTGTTGACGATAGTTTTGGTAGGCAAAGCGTTCCTCGATGCTGCCGCCCGGTTTGGCGAATACCGACCTGCCGACTATCGAAACATACTCTATTTCCGCATAATAGGCCCCCGGATAATGGCTGTTGGCGAAACCAGCACTGCGTTGCGCCCAGGGTTCGCGGGTAAGGTAGGGCGAACCTAAAAAAAGTATTTTCTGGACAAACCGCCGCCCGTTACACTCCACTCCACCATAAGATTGGTCGCCCAACCATAAGCGGCTAATACGTCCGCCCGCACTGTGGCAAACAAGGGTTACTTTATCCGCGCCCGTCGTTTGCAGAGCGGTTCGCACCACCGCCCCCACTGCCAATAGCTGAGGCCGAAAACTTTGGTCGGCGGTACTGACCCAATCCAAACGGTTGATGTTTGCAATAAAAACCTTACGGTTATAAGGCGGTGCTTCTAAACGGGCCTGCCAGGAGCGGTAATCGCGGGTTGCCGACATAAACCCACCCACAATCACTATCGGGGTATCTGCCTTTTTCGCCTCTGTCACTTATAGATACTTTCTAGCCTTTAGAAAAGGGTCTTGACTGACAACTTAAAGCCGGGCAACACTTCTTCGCCTTCAAAATCATCTTTAAGGTTTAGCAGCTTAATATCCGGGCCGTTCAAGCGATAAACTAACACGAATTTGCCCATCAAATAGATTGACCAAATTAAACGCACGCCTGCCTGCTGGTACGCCTCAATTTTATTATAGATGCGCTCGGTAGTATCGCTGGGCGAATTGATTTCCACCACTAAGTCTGGCGCGACAGGGATAGGGCCATCAAAATCGTCGGGCGTGCGCCCTTTTGCCACGAACGCCAGGTCTGGCCGCAGGTAATTCTGGTCGTCATCTTGAAAAGTGCAACCTGCCTCGCCATATACCGTTCCCAAGTCGTTTTTGTGGGTGTACTCAAACAAGAAGTGACTCATTTTAACTAAAACCTTGCCGTGTCTGCCGCTCACGTTTCCTTTGGGCATCTCGACCATTTCGCCTTTAACTAACTCATATTCTGCTTCGTCGTCATCTGGCATCTCCAAAAATTCCGCCAGCGTGGTTTTCCTGGTTTCGATAGCTATCGTCATAATTTCACCCTACTTTCGACCCGGCTTAAAGCCGCTGTAACTGGTTACAAAAGAGCAAGCCTATTTTATTACAAACCGCACTAGCAAGCAACGTAGCATCTCAGGGTAGGTGTGATATAATTAGCCTATAGTCAGCATTGTCAAAACAAATTTGATGGATAGTGGGAGGATGCGCGTTGAGCAAGAGTGGAACTTTGCGGCAGGCTCTGGCGGAAGTATTGCGGCCTTATCAAGGTCAGGCACGGGATACCGAAGGGCCGCGTGTTAAGTTTTTGATTAACAACGCCATTATCGAAGGTACCTTGGATTTACGGCACAACCCGCGCTTGCTTTCCCCTAGCCCGTATGCCAACGGTCAAAATTTTGACGGCGAAGATTTCGATGCAATTTTGCTGACAGATGTGGCGGTGCGCCCGCTTGACCAGCCGGAAGTCCACGTCGGACTTAATAAATTGCAATTATTCCTGGAAGCTATCACGGGCGTGATTGGTTAAAGCAGGTTCGTACCGGATAGTATCGTATCCAAAGACCTGGGTGAAAGCCCCCACCACGCGGGCGCAAACTTCGTCCATTGCGAGTGGGTGGCCGAGCAATTTTTGACAAGAAGTCACGCCCTTATCTGCGTCTGTAATGCCACAGGGGACGATTTCCTTAAAGTAGCTCAGGTCGGTATTGACGTTGAGAGCGAAGCCGTGCAGCGTCACACCCTGCGAAACTTTTACCCCCATTGCCGCGATTTTATCTTTGCCGCCTGGCACTTCCAGCCAGACCCCGGTATATTTGGGTTCACGTCCAGCTTGCAAACCGTAGGTAGCCAGCACCTGAATCAAAGTTTCTTCCAAATTACGCAAATAGCGATGCACATCGTTGTTACGCAGACGCAAATCCAGAAGCGGGTAGCCCACTAACTGACCCGGCCCGTGATAAGTAATGTCGCCACCCCGGTCTGTTTCCAACACCCGCGCCCCCAGCTTTTGCAAACGTTCCGGCCCGGCCAGCAAATTCTGAACTGTACCCTTGCGCCCGATAGTGTAAATATGGGGGTGTTCCAGCAACAGCAACGTATCCCCGATCTGTTCTGCTCGTCGCATTTGCACCAATTCGCGTTGCCATGCCCAGGCCGTTTCGTATTCTACCTGTCCCATCTGTTTGACTGTCAACTCCATTTATGCTTGCCCTTAATAAAAACTTACAAACCGTAGCAAAGATAACCCACCAACGCAGCCAGTACCAATACAAAGAATACATTCACACGCCCGGTTACGCTTAGGCCGAATGCGCCCCCAGCAATCAGCCAGGCTTTCCAATCTTGCATATCAGGGCTACTGGTCAATAAAATTGAGACTACTAACGTCAGCCCCACTACGGCCAGGCCGATGCCGCGGATCAATCCCTTGACCGAAGGCCGCCCTTGTAAGCGTTGATGGGCCGCATCCAGGGCCAACACCACAAAAGGTGGTATCATTATAGCCACCAGAGCGAGGAGTGCGCCCAGATAGCCGAGGGTCAAAAACCCCATACTCACCGTCCACAAACCGTTTGGGCCAGGGCTAATTTGACCAACGGCCAACGCTTGAGCGAACTGCCCCTCGACAGCCCACCCGTTAGTAATTAAATCCTGATGCAGGCTAGGGAGGTTGCCAAAACCGCCGGTTGAAAAAAGCGAAGCCTTCAAAAACACCAAAAAATAAAGCAACCAGTTCAAGGCAAGGTCTCCGTTCTTTCGGTAGGCGTGTCTGTTTGAAAATGGCCTAGAACGTGCGGGAAAATCAGCGCACCCGCGATAGCCGAACCTATTAGTACCAGCACCGCCGACAATTTGAAGATGCCTAACAATATCGCACAAAGGCTGGCCCATACTAGATTCATAGCCAGACTGCCTTTTCCTTCGCTCCAACTTTGCTTGATAATAGGTAAAGCAAACTGCACCACAAACACAAAACTAATGCCGATAATGGCTGGGATAATGCCGTGCATCATCGCTTGTAGGGGCGGCCAGTTTTGGATACTGGTGAAGCCAGCCGTAATCAGCGTGGTTACGATGGCCGAGGGTAAAGTCATACCCAACAGACAGGCAAAAGCACCCGGCAACCCGGCCAGACGGTTGCCGATGATAATGGCAAAGGCAAACAGATTAACGCCCGGAGCAAGATTACATAACGCCCACATTTCATTATAAGTTTGCTGATCGAACCAGTTTCGTTTGTTTACTATCTCGCGCCGAATTAACAAAGAAGTGGTAGCTCCCCCACCGAAAGATTGCAGACCAATTAGTAGCCAGATGCGAAATATTTGCCAGACCGAACCGATTGGCAGAGGGTCAGGGGCAACTGAGCCGTTTTTTGGTTGGATGGCTTTAGGTTTCACTGCAAAGCCAGGTGAGGTCTTAACTTTGGAAGCAACAGCACGGGCATCGAAAGGTGGCATTTGGTGAGCCTTTCTTGTTTTTGCAATTAGCAACAGATTCTTCACTTCGCAGAGCCTCCGTTCAGAATGACAACCCTCATCATAACAAGTTGGTAGGTTACGGGCAAGCGGACGCGAGATTGCGCTGTTTACGTCCGAGTACGAAATTTGCTTGCTATGCTATAATAAAAACAATTAAAAGCAAGACTGTAATTATTCGCATTGAGTTGTAAGGAGAGAAACGATGAAGCAAAAGAAAAACCCAAGCCACGCCGTTTTAATGTCAGCTTTCATACCAGGGCTGGGCCAGCTTTACAACGGGGAACCACTCAAGGGGCTATTTTTCCTTTTGACCTGGATTACGCTGGTGACGTGGCCGTTCGCCGTGACCGATGCGTGGGAGACTGCCACCCGCATTAACGCGGCGGAAGTTGAACGCACAATGCGACCCGGCGCACGTTCCAACCCAACCGCCCGCCCCGCTTGATTTAGCCACAATATCATTCAAGTAATAATTTTTATCGCAAGCTTATTACTTGAATGATGCTGCACCCAATTAAGTAATAATCTCCTCCTCTTTTTGGGAACGTTTTTTGCCTATTTTTCGGATTATCAGCCCTCATTACAAGTAGTAAATGGGACTTTTTTCATCTCTGATTTTTATGAGGTTTGCTATGGGTAGCAAAGAAAAAAATAGTAGCTTGAAAGTTCAGACCCGCAAACAAGGTGCGTCTGGCGTGCGTAAGTTGGCTTTAACCACTGGCACAATGGCTTTGGCAGGTGGGATGGGAGCATCGCTGGCAACAGTTGGGCTGGCCCATCGTCTAGTTTCGCAACTGACCAGACCGGTAGCTTATAATATTTTTGACAATTATAAATTTACGCCCTACGAGTTCCAGGCTGATTTTGAGGAAGTCCAGTTCCCCACCGTCGGAGGGCGGCTGCTATCTGGCTGGTTTCTGCCACGTCCGGGCGAACGGCGCGTGATTGTCGCCAGTAGTGGGCATGGTGGGCGCAAAGAAGATATGCTCGGTATCGGGGTGGACTTGTGGCGCAACCATTTCAACGTATTGCTTTTCGATTACCGGGGTTACGGAGGTCTTGTTTCCAAAGGCGATTTGCAAACGTTGGGACACCGCGAACTGCAAGACTATCTGGCTGCTGTTAGCTATGTGCGGGGACGGGTTGACGGGGCAATCGTGGGAGCAGTGGGGGCTTCGATGGGGGCGGCGGTGGCGATTGTAGCAACGGCCCGTGACCCCGAAATCCGGGCGGTGTGGGCCGATAGCAGCTTTGCCACCCAGCACGAGGTTATCTCCGATAATTTCAGCAGCCTGACCCATCTTCCGGCCTGGCCGATAATTGACGTTTCGGAAAGGCTTTTCGAGTGGCGCACCGGCCATCGCTATCGTCATTTCGAGCCAGTGGCAGAAATCGGCCACATCGCGCCGCGTCCGGTTTATTTGCTACACGGTGGCAAAGATAGCGTCGTTCCGGTGAAGCACGCTCACAAGCTTTATGAAGCGGCGAGTGGGCCTAAAGAGCTTTGGATTGACCCTGATGTGGAGCATTGCGGTATCTACTTTGCCAACCGCCAGGAATATTGGCAGCGCATAGTCGAATTTTTCAACGCTCATCTCACGCCTGATGCTGTCCTTGCCAGTTCCGAACAGAGCCAGCCGGAAGCACTGGCAGCAAAATAATTAGGAGGTTTTGGGTTTGCCCTATGATGTTGCTGGTGGATACACTCATTAACAATCACAAGGCCGCCCAAAACCTCCTACAAACCACAGAAGCTACTGTACCAGCACAAAAATCGGGTTGGAATAAAACCAGAGCGACTCCCAGGGCGAGAGAGACGGGCCAGTTTTGCCGCGCATATCCACGTCCATTGCCGGGGTTGCCCCGTAATCTTTGGTGTTGGTGCCACGCAAGCGGGTATAAAAATTCTGCTGCACGTTTTTATACACGTATTCGGTCTCGATGATGTAGCTGGTGGCCGTCTCGGTAGCTTTCCAATCGCCCGCGCCGTAAGTTTGGACAACTTTGGTGCTAGGATTGCTCATCAAATCGGCGTTACCTTGCTTGTAACCATCTAGCGGCATCTGCCCCGCAATCAAGTCGAAATGGTCAAGGCGAGGCCGTTCGTTGTTGGCATTAGGTTTCTTGGGTGTTTGCAAGCGCACCTGCACCCGAATGTCGCTGCCTGGTTTCACCACAAAAGTGCCGCCCGTCAAAATACCGACACCGCCAAAGTCTTTCTCGCCCGGAGCGCGGCCCGAAACATAAAAGCGCAAACGGTCAATTAAGTCGCCCGTCACCACAAACATATTGCCCTGGCGGATACCAGCCATAACTCCAGCGTAGCTGCGGTCAGTTGTGACCACATAGGTGCGACTGTACTGGCCCGGTGCAAAGTCACCATAAACAGGTTGCAAGAAAAAGTTGTCAACTTCGGTCACGAAGCCGTTTTTCTCAAACTCCTTGCTGTCGCTGTTGATGTCCTGCAAATCAGAGAAATATTTGTGCGCGTCGCTATTGGCTGTAATCCACCAGCGCAGACCATCTCCCAATAGTGAGTCCCACAAACCGCCGAGTTTGGCCGTCATCCAGTCGAAACCGCCGTAGGTCATATACGTTTCGGCACCATAAAAAGCGTGTGCGCCCGTGCCGCCTGGTTTGTTGCCGTAGAAGCCGCGATAGGCTACGTATTTGCCATCGGCATCGGTAATCATACCGGCCATCTGGTGGCCCGGTGCGCCTTCAAAGCCCCACACCACTTCGGGCGCGGTTAGCTTCCAGTTACGCATCTCGTGAGGGCTGTCCAGGCCGCGCCGGGCAGGGTGGTTAGCAAAAAAGATGGGCTTGGGGTCAAGCTTGTCGAGATAGCGCAGACTTGCCAGCATGGTTTCTTCAACGTTCGGAGCCAGGTCGCCGTCAAAGTTTTTCTCAAAATCTTTGATGTTGGCAAGCTCTTTGTCGCCGGGCATCATAATGACCGTACCGTGTTCCGCGCCCGGAATGTTCATTTCGTAACCAGTGAAAAGCAGCACATTCTTGAAAATGCCCCGCGACTTAACCACATCAGGGTAGGTCAGGTCAATACCGAGCTTGTTGTGAGTGGCGTTGCCGTGGTCGGTCATCACCATCCAGTCCAGACCGTAGCGGTTAGCTTCGGAAACCTGTTTCTGCACGGGGTATTTTGCGTCGGGGCTATAGCGGCTGTGAATATGGTGGTCGCCCGAAAGATAAAGAAAGCCGTCGTTGTCTGCGGCTACAAAAGGGGCAGGCTGGACATTGGTGGGCAAATCCACGCTACTAGCCGCCACGTTGGTTACACCCAGGCTACCACCAGCCGCCACCAGACCCATCGCGCTCATTGTACGTAGCATAGTCCGGCGCGAAACGGTGCGCTGGCGTTGTTCTTGGATATTGCGCTCGTAATCTTCGCCTGGCGAACAACCATCGTGGTCGTGGTCGGTATGGTCGTGGTCGTGTTCAAACGGCTGACCGTCCTCATCATAATGTGTATGAGCCATCTTTCCTCTTAATCCTTTCCAATAATGCGCTTTGGTATTGAGCAGGGCTATAGCTTTGCCCTGCTTGGTTGATGATTTAGTGTAACTGATAGTTATAAAGGATTTTTTAAGCCGTTATTAACAAGATGTTATGGTTTTTAGGCAGGAATTTTGTACCTCGACAGGGTTAATGATATATTAACATTCGGTTTACATTTCCCTTATAAGGCTGTTGTAGGCTACAATTAAATAGGATGTTGTGCTAGATAGTGTTGTCATTCTGAGCGGAGGCTCTGCGAAGCGCGTAGTGAAGAATCTGTGGCTAAATGTCTGATAAAGAACAGACCCTTCATTTCGCAGAGCCTTCATTCAGGGTGACAAGTCACCTCCCTGAGTAGTAACAATTCACGGCTATAAAGTTGAGGAGCTAAGAAGATGCGGATTTACCGTCGTTTAAGGCTAGTTGTTGGTATCTGGTTATTATTGACTTGTTTGCTGACGGCTTGCAATGAGGCCACTCCTACTCCCGTGTCTCCAGTTACCACGCCCGCCACTACCATTACCGCGCCTACAACCGCCATTCTTACCACCCAGGTAGCCACGACTGCGGCTTCTGTTAATACCAGTACCAGCCCGGCTACTACACTCCCCGCCACTGCTACCCTTAGTGCGACTACTCAATCAATAACCACCAATGTCGCTACTACTACCGCCGCCATTGCGACTACCTCTGCACCCACTGCTAACGCTACCCCTTACACTATCAGCCTGGCCTCTACTGCGCCGTTTGGCTATGGAGTGGCTAGTGGCGATATGACTAGCGATAGCGTAGTGTTGTGGACGCGCACGCCCACTTCCGTCTCGGTCACGCCCCAACTTTCCGAAAGCGAAACTTTTAGTAGTTCCATCAGTTTGCCAATGATCCAAACCGATGCCTCTAGCGATTTCACCCTCAAAGTGGTGGCGAAGAATTTGAAGCCCGGCACTAAATATTACTACCGCTTTGTGGCGGGCAGCGATGTGAGCCAGATAGGTTCATTCAAAACTGCCTACGCGCCTGACCAGAACGCCAAAGTGACGATGGCTTTTTCGGGTGATGCCGATTGGAAATGGAAACCCTACCCGCTTTTGAACAGCCTGGTCAAAGAAAACCTGGATTATTTTTTCTTCCTGGGCGATTTGCTCTACGAAACCAGCGATTTGGCGGGCAAAACCTCCGTCGAGGATTTGAACGGCTACCGTTTTAAGTACCGCGAGAACCGCGAAGCCCGCCTGGGTTCGGACGGTAAAATGATACCGATGCTGGATTTGTACCGTTTGTTCGGCCAGTATTCGGTCTTCGATAACCACGAAACGGGTCTGTCGAAAGCCGACAAAAACGCTCCTTCCTATAACGAGGGCGGAGTCACGGTGGGCGGGAAGTTTGTAAACCAAAGCGACGGTTTCAAAGCGCGTATTCAGGCATACCGCGAGTATCAGCCAGTCACGGACGAACTGGTAGCTGGCACGGGCGATACACGAGTTGACCAGACCTACAAATTTTATAATACGGTGCAATGGGGGGCTAATGCCGAACTGCTGATACTGGATGACCGGAGCTATCGGGATAGCCGTTTGGCAAGTAGCGATGATGCCGCCGCCAGCAGTTGTTCGCGCACAATGTTGGGCGCACCTCAACTCAAATGGTTTGAGGAACAGTTGATAGCGGCTCAACAGCACAAAACGGTCTGGAAAGTGGTGGTGGTGTCATCACCCATCCAGGAATTGGGCCGGGCTTCCCAAATCGGTAGCGATATGGACGGTGGTAAATCGTGGGCGGGCGGTTACAATTGTGAACGCAACCAGCTACTGAAATTTATTGACGATAACGCGATTGAAAACGTAGTCTTTTTGACGACGGACAACCACTACACGGTTGTCAATAATTTGAAATATAACACGGTGGCCGACGACCCCAAATCTCCGCTCAAAGCCGCCCGCAACGCTATCGAAATCCTGACCGGGCCAATGGGCGCGAGTGCCGGAACGCCCGCCCTTAAAGTTGATATTAAAGGGTTGGCTATCCGAGACGCTGACCGCAAAATTTTGCAGACCTGGAACGGCGACGTGCCAAACTCGGACGGACAGTTGAAGGGGCTGAAACAAGCTGGTCTCGACCCTATCGGTCTGGAAGCGGACTTCCCTGGTCTGGACAAAAGCAGTATTAAGGCGACGGGCGGCACACCCGGTACAGTCGAACCGCTAGATTTTGCCAGCTTCAACACCTACAGTTACGCCGTACTAACCTTCGACCAAAGCAGTCTCGGCGTACAGGTGAAGGGCTTGCCCCTCGTATCCGACCCGGCAGTGCTGCTTACTCCAGCCGCCGAAAAAGAATACGAAAGCCGCACGGCCCAGGAGATTTTCAGTTTCCAAATCAAGGCCCAACCTTAAAAGTTTGCAAAATAATGTCACAACAGCCGGGTTGTGAGTGGAGGCTCTGGCGAAGCGCGTGGCGAAGAATCTGTTGCGGAGACTTTTGATGTCATCCGCACGATTTTCTAGCTACAGATTCCTCGTTCCTTCGCAACCCTGCGGGCCGTGACAACTTTAAGTAAAACCGCTACTAAACCAAAGATTTGCGCTCCAACCTCTGACTGACCCGCCCAGACATTCGATTATCCCTTATGTTACGCTATAAGCTTACGTAGTACCGCTGGATTTATCCAGAGGTGTCGCCAAAGCACCGCCAAAATGTTCGCAACGCAAAGTATGCACCCCATCCCATCCTGGCAGTAACTGTTCAGATTTATCCTTAATTTGTAAACGGCGCGTCCCGCGCCCACACGGTAAGCAAATTAACCAGCATAGCGGGCACGGGGACGCGCCGCCTACATTAAAATCGCTTACCCAACTGTGAACAGTTACTCCTGGCAAGCAAATTGAAATACAGAGTGCTATGCGGTATTATTAAGGATACAAAATATTGGACTAAATATGAGGATAGACAAGCAAAGATGACCAGATGGGAAAAAAATCTGTATGCCAGTTGGGTGGCTCAGTTCTGTGCGATACTCGGTTTTAGTGCCTCCGTCCCCTTTACCGCTCTTTATCTGATTAAAGACCTGGGTATCCATAATATAGGTGAGGCTGAACTATGGGCGGGGGTAATGGCGGCCAGCAGTGCGTTGACTATGGCGATTTTCGCGCCGATTTGGGGTATTCTGGCTGACCGTTTTGGGCGCAAAAGCATGGTGTTACGGGCGATGATAGGCGGTTTTTTGCTTATCGGTCTGACACCATTTTTCAATAGCGTCTGGATTATTTTGATATTGCGAATTGCTCAGGGTGCAACTACGGGTACTGTTCCGGCCAATGTCGCCCTGATTGCTTCGATTACTCCGCCCAAGCGTTTAGGTTATGCGTTAGGTTTGATGCAAACGGCCATCTTTACCGGGGCCAGCGTCGGGCCGTTAGTAGGCGGTTTTTTTGCTGACTTGACCGATTATAAAATAACCTTCTTGATTACTTCGGGCCTATTGTTGGTGGGCGCGATTATCGTCTTTTTCTTTGTAAAAGAGGAGTTTGTGCCTTTACCCAAGCCCGTGCAAATTGGGCCAAAACCTTCTTTGGTACAACGAGTACGCGGACAATTTAGCAACCGCCAATTTGTAGCTATGTTGGTAGTGCTGACCCTGGTGCAGTTTGCTGGTTCGGTGGTGGCCCCCGTGTTGGCCTTGTTTATCCAGGAGTTAAACGGGTCGGTGAAGGGAGCCGCGACTTTGGCGGGTATGGAACTGGCTGTAACGGGCATTGCCGCCGCTGTCAGCAGCATTGTGGCTGGTAATTTAGCCGACAGGTTTGGCCGCCGTAAAGTGCTAATCATTTCGACTTTAGCGGCTTCGTTGCTTTACTTCCCGCAGGCGGCAGTGAGCAACTTTTGGGAACTTTTAATTTTACGCGGTCTAATGGGGATGTTTATCGGCGGTATTATTCCGTCCGCCAACGCCATTATCGCCGAATTGATACCGGAAGGGCGCAAAGGCGCGGCTTATGGTTTGGTCAGTGCGGCCAGTAGCCTGGGTTTTGCTATCGGGCCACTGACTGGAGCAGGTATCGCCGCCACTATCAATATTCGGGGCGTTTTTGTGATTACGGCAGTTTCCTTATTAGCGGTTTCGGCCTGGGTTTATTGGGCCACCAACCCACTCCGCAATCCTACCGCTTCACCTCCCGCCTTGGAACTAGCCGAGCTACAAGCCAGCGAAGGGGAGCGCGATACGCCACAGTCTTCGGTGCAGTCCTTGTAAAATTAGAATTCCTGGCTCAACTCAATACAAAACTGCTCGATAAGCTGAGGCGACACCGGAGTTACGTCTGGCCTAATCATAGAGAAGATGCCTGTCCCTTTTAGGCTGTCGGGCGCGTCCTTGAGCCTGGCTACGATGTGGAAATGAATGTGGTTAAAATGCGGAGCTTCGGCAAAGCACATTGTATATTCTTTCAGGCTATCCGTTTTTCGATGCAAAATTTGAACAGTCTTATACTGGAGGGTAGCTAACTCCTCAAATTCGGCCTCGCTCAGTTCATGCAAAGTAGCCGCGTGGCGGTTCAGCACCAGCACCAGCCAGCCCACCATTCCGCACGGGTAAGCGTGTTCGATGTGCCAGAAGTTGCCTCGGTAAATTACTGGGCCGGGCGAAAGTCGGCGTTCCCCGCGCATCGCCTGACAACTATAACATTCACTCTCGTTTTCCATTTGTACTTAATATGCCCCGTTCAATTTGCGATGATCCCACGAAATAATTTGCGATGGTTTGACAAATATTGCCACCCGTTTTGCCCCCATCACGCGCACCATTTGACGACTGGTTTCGTCTAGGGGGCCGTTGTAACGTTGCGAGATGGCTTCGCCCACGCGCTGCACGAGGGCCGGGTCTGCCGTTATAACTGCTTCTCCCCGAATCTGTACGCCCCGCAATTCATTGTATTTTTCGCCCGTCTCTACCATACAAGCCAGGCGCGGGTCACGCTGCATATCCACCACCTTCTGAGATTTGCCATAAGTCCAGAAGGCGAGTTGGTCATCAAGCCAGACGTACCACATCGCCACCAAATGAGGCATCCCGTCGCCCCCAATCGTTGCCACGCTCAAGGTGCGCCCTTCTGCCAGAAATGCCTTAATTTCGTCCTCGCTCATTTTGATATGGTCACGTTGTTTCATTTTTCGCTCCCATTTTCACAAATTAGGAATTCCTCTGCGGTGGATAGCTCCCTTTTTAGCAACTTTCTACCACCTGGCGTAGCAAATCGGGGAAACCGCCGCTCACGAAATCTACGCCCCATTTAACCAGCTGACATAGCCCGGCAGCCTCGTTGATAGGGTCTTCGCCCAGTCCCCAGCCAAACAGATAACCGTTGGCGGCGTGGATTTCCTCTAGCAGTTCGGGATAAACGTAGTTGCTGCCAATAGCTACTCCTTCGGCGCGGGCCTCCTGCAAAAGACGGGGTAAATCCACATACACCGCTCCGCCGATGCTGATAGCCGTTCCCAATTCAGGGTTCAACTGCTTAACCCGCAAACAAGCCCGATGGTCAAAAGAATGTAGCATCACCTTTTGAGGGTCGCCGTGCCGCTCGATTAGTTTTACCAATTGCTCCACCAGGCCGGGGTAAAAGTCTGCGCCGTAGTAAAAAGGCCAGGGCGATTTGATTTCCACGCTTAAAGCCATCCCGACTGCCTTGCCCCACTCCAACACTTCTTCTAGCAGGGGCATCTTTGTACCTGCGAACCGCCCGGTGGGAATTGGCAACGGCACGTATTCCGTCCCTACCCAGCCACGCGGCGGGCGTACTCCGTTCAGTTTGCGTTCGGCCCGCAAGCTATCGTTCAAATTGTCGAACCAGCTACCCATATCAAGCTGTTGCAGTTCGGGCCAACTATGGGCGCGTACTAGCCCGTTGCCGTTGCTGGTGCGTTCTAGCGTTTCGTCGTGAATAACCACGCAACGATTGTCGCGGCTTAAATGTACGTCAAATTCGATGATGTCGGCCTTGAGTTCATCGGCTTTTTGGAAGGCCGCCATTGTGTTTTCGGGGGCGTAACCTTTAGCTCCCCGATGTGCGCTGATTAGCACGCGGCCATTTTTGGCCCGGCGCATTTCTAACAATTTTTCCTGCTTTCTATATAACTGGCAATTATTTCTTTGGATAGGGCACGCGCAGAGTTTGGCGGGCAGTGGGCGTTTCAAGACGGGTGGTTGCACCGTCGGGCCAGCGCACCTCCACTTGCGCTATTTTGACCTCGCCCGCGCCCAGGCCAAAATGTGCCACTGGCTCTTGCTGGCACAAATAGCCGCTCCCTGCGTCAATCACCCGGCGTTGGGTGCGTTCGTTTGTACTCAAAGTTACAAGTGCGCCACGAGCTGGTGCGCCCGCTTTAGTCAGGGGCAACACCCGCAGCCAGCCGTACCCGTTATCGGGCGAATGATACAGGGTGAGCGGTTGCAAACCTGCTTCGCCGTGCGAAATCAGCAACTCCAGCCGCCCGTCACTATCGAAGTCACCCACTGCCGCACCCGTCCCCAAACCGCGTGCTTCGCCTGCTTCGCCAATGTCCAGCCGTTGCCACTGCTCGTTGCGCCACCCAAACAAACGATTGGGTTCGCCAATATTATTGAAAAAGATTTCCTGATAGCCGTCGTTATCAAAGTCGGCAGCAATCACGGTACGCACGCGGGAAGGTACAGCCAGCGTGGGCGGGGCGACATTTTCAAATTTGCCATTAGCTGATTGGCTGAACAAACGGTGCGGCCCTTCCCAATTACCACACACAATCTCGAACCTGCCGTTGCTGCTACCATCGAGCAGAGCAACGCCTCGTCCGTGTTCGTAAGCATCGGCCAGACCTATCTCGGCTGCAACTTCGGCAAATTTTCCGTTCCCCAGGTTACGAAATAAAAAGTTCGGGCCGCCTTCGTTGGCCGCAAACACATCCATTCGTTCTGAAACGATTGGGCCACACAACAAACTGCGCCCGCCCGTTGTCAGAGCCAGGCCCGCCCCTTTAGCTACGTCCACCAACAAACCATCTGCATCTAACTCGTAAAGTCGCATCGGGCCGCCGTAGTTTGCCACCATAAAGCCGTATTGCCCATCTCCATCGCGGTCAAGACAGGCCACGGAACGGCCCGCCGTTGGGTTCATCGCTTCGGTGTTGCGCGGCATATCAAACAAGTCTAGCCACTGCCCATCCTGGCTACCAAAAAAGCCAAACAAACGGTCTCCGAAGCGTTTACGTCCAGCAAAGGTGTCGGTGTTCAACACATAAATTTCTTCGCGCCCATCACCATCGAAATCGCCCCCAGCTACTCCAATCGCCTGGCGGTTAGCATCGGCCAACGTCGCGTCGGCGATATTGACAAAAGCTGCTCCATCCCATTTCAACACCTGGTTGGGGTAGCCATAGCCTGCCACGAACATTTCAAATGCCCCGTCGTTATCTACGTCCAGCACGGCCACGCCATAATTCAGTTGCGCCGGATTGTCTCGGAGCAGCGCAGTTCGGTTGGTGAACATTCTTAAAAAATCTCCTTTGGCTAAAACTTTGTCGTCATCAACGTTTGTATTAAATATACCATATTTTAAGCTCAATATCCTTAATAAGCTGTAGGCGGCGCGTCCCCGCGCCCGCTATCCTGACAGACATATAGCCTGTGCGGGCGCGGGGACGCGCC
>JBBQZT010000125.1:0-15126 GCA_038207455.1 Chloroflexia bacterium | reverse complement strand
GCCAATTCATTAAGAGTTTTCTGACCTTTAATTGCTTCCAAAGCAACTTTGGCTTTGAAATCGGCACTGTAATGTTTGCGTGGGGTCGTCATTATGTTTGCTCCTTTTGTGCGACCCAGCTATTTTACCACTTTAACTTTTTGTCCAGTTTCCTGGGGACATTATAGTTGCAGCTAATTCACTAAAACCGTTAACAATGTTATCAGATTTGTCAGATAAAGCTGGTGGGAAAAAACTTTTCAAGGTTGAAAGCCTTTGTTGACCGTCAATAACTAGCAATTTCCCCGCAGCCTGTTCTTCTGATAGAAAATACCGGGTACAGGCAGACCTAGTAGGAGAGACTACATAAAGTGTGAAGCTTGTTTATGAGACCACACCAGGTTACGCTGAAAAGGAGGTATAAATACATCTCCTTCGTTTATCGTATTTACTAAACTCTGAACATTGTAGTCCATATTAGAGATTGAGATAGAATGCTTAATAAAAGGAATAGGCTTGTCTTGTAAATCGTTCTCAAATTCAAATCTGCTTCTGCGTGCCAATGCGATAAATGCCTCCCAATTATTTCAAAGTCTGTATTCCCAACCGCCTATATCACGTCTAAACCGAAGTCCGAAAGAATTGGTCTTAAATCGTTTGCAGATACCTTTGGATCATAAAGGCAGCCATCGTGCCTTCGCCCGCCGAGGTGGATACCTGCTTGATGTTGCCGCTCCGCACGTCACCTGCCGCGAACACACCGGGCATATTGGTCTCCAGGTTCGCTCCGGTCAGCAAGAAACCGCCCGCGTCTTTGCTCAGTTTGCCCGTCACAAACTCGGTGTTGGGTATCAAGCCGATAAAGATAAAACAGCCCGCCGCGTGCAACTCCGCCTCCTGTTTGGTTTCGCTATTATGAACCAAAATCGTTGCCAGCCTGCCCACACCGCGAAATTCTCTAACCTCGGTATTGTAAAGCACCTCGATTTTAGGGTGTTCCAAAACCTTTTGCTGCAACAGTTTGGACGCACTCATCTGGTCTTTCCACACCAAAATTGTGACTTTAGAAGCGAACTTTGCCAGGAACAGACTTTCCTCTATCGCGCTATTGCCGCCGCCCGCCACTACCAGTTCCTGGCCCTTATAAAAAGGCGCGTCGCAGGTGGAGCAGTAATGCACGCCCGCCCCGTTTAGCTCGGCCTCGCCCGGCACACTGAGCCGCCGATACTTTGAACCCGTGGCAATCAAAACGGCGTGGGCGCGATATTCGTCGCCGTTGACCGTGCGAACAATTTTGTAACGTCCATCTACGCTTATATCCTCCACCTTTTGAGCCGTCAGCATTTCGACCTCAAAGCGACGGGTTTGGGCTTCCAGGCGTAGGGCAAACTCGTCCCCTGAAAGACCTTCGGGAAAGCCAGGGTAATTGTCCAGGCGTTCGGTAAGGCCCGCCTGTCCGCCCAACGCCGCCCCCTCGATTACCAGACTATCTATCTGCTCCTGGGCTGAAAATAAAGCCGCGCTCAACCCGGCCGGGCCACCCCCAATAATGATTAGCTCATAAAAAGGCCGCTGGGCCTTGACGTGCAAGCCCAACGCGGCAGCCATCTCCATCTCGGAAGGGTTGGGGAAAACCTCGTCGTCAATTACAATGGTGGGGACGATAATTTTGCCTTTGTTCAGGCGTTCCACATAAAAAAGACCGCTCAACTCGCGCTCAATATCTACAAAGTCATAGTTCACCTTTTGTTCGCCCAGGAATTTTCGTACCCGCTTGCAATCCTCGCACCAAACAGTAGCATAAACTTTAACATTCTTGACCGGGTTCGCTTGCATCTTTGTTATCTCCTTTGTGAGCTTTTGTGAATATAGGTCTTTGGCTTGAAAGTATTATCACGGCCCGCAGGGTTGTGAAAGGAGGCTTTGCTGCGTGAAAAATTTGTTGCTTAAAGCCCGTTGGTACAGAAAACCAGAACCATAGCAACAGACCCTTCGACTTCGCAAAGCCTCCGCTCAGGGTGACAAAAGGTGGGTTAGCTAGACCGTCTTAAAGCCCAAACCTTGTTCGCGCATACTGACCCAACGCTGGTGTCCGATTACCAGATGGTCGAGCAAATCAATTTCCAACAGCTTGCCCGCCTCCACCAAACTTTCGGTCACGCGCACGTCATCAATACTGGGTGTCGGGTCGCCGGAGGGGTGATTGTGGGCCACAATAATCGAAGTGGCGTTGGCCCGCATCGCTTCCCGAAAAACCTCGGCTACGCGCAATTGGCTACTGTTGACCGTGCCACGATAAACCGTTTGCATTTTTATCACCTGGTTTTTGGTGTTGAGCGAAATCAGTTTTAGCTGTTCTTGTTCCAGACTTGCCATTTCCAGGTTCAAAACATTGGCGAGGTCGCCGGGCGCACGCACTTGTAAACGGTCTTCGGGTTGGGCCAACAGTAACCGCCGCCCCATCTCCAACGCCGCTTTGAGTTGGGCTGCCTTTGCTTCGCCCATACCGCGCACTTCTTTTAGCTCGTCGAAGGGCAAACGCAAAAGTCCGGTCAAACCGCCGTAGTCGCGCAAGAGCCGTTGGGCCAGAGCGATGACGTTTTCGCCCTGAATACCTACTCGCAAAATAATAGCCAGCAATTCGGAGTCGGTCAAAGCCTGCGCCCCTACCAACTGCAATTTCTCGCGGGGACGGTCTTCGCCAGGCATCTCCTTGACGGTCAGGGCATATTGGCGAGCCGCGTCGGAAGTCTTAGCCAAAACTGGCGGTATCTCTGGCTCAACTTTGGCGGTTTTTTTAGCGGAAAGACGACGGGAAACCGACGCTGGCATAAATATTCTCCATTATAAATTATGAGCTGCCCGCCATTGCGTCAAGGCCGCTTGCCAATCCGGGGCGAGTTCGGGCGGCAACAAGGTGGCGATGGCTAACCCCAGCTGGACATCGCGCAGTTCGGAACGGTGTGACCAGCGCAGGGGTGGGCCAAAACGAATATGCCAACCGTCGCACCACCACACTCCAACCGGAACAATGGGTGTGTGTAGGGTCGTAAGCCAGCGTCCCGCGCCCGTTCTGACGCGACCAAATTGCAAGCGGGCCTTGCCTTCGGGGAAAACCAGTACCGCTTGTTGTTGCGCCCGCTTGCGCCAATCTCGCAAAGCCTGGATGGAAGCGGTAGAGTTGCCGAGCGCAATTTGGGCTAAATGACCTGCCCACCGCCGGAAGGCAAAATCAACGATACGTCGCATCAGACGCGCTGGCGAAAGGGGCGGCGGTGGTTTGGCACGAGCGCGACGGCCTGTTATCACCAAATAATTGTCGGCCAGATCGGGACGTACCAGATTGGCCGCGCTCAATACGGCGGCAATCACATCCAGGCTCAAAAAGCCACGGTAGTGGTTGACTGCCAGGACAAAGCTGCCGTTCGCGGGTAGATTTTCCAAACCGTCGCACTGGGCTGACCCTGGCCTTCCGGCCCGCGCCGCCACCAACCGTGAAAGCCGTTGCTGGGTCAGGGTTTCAAAGACAAAAACCGACCAGAATATTAGCCAACGCCGCCAGCCGATCCGGGCGCAATATTTTTGCAAGTTGGGTTCAACAGGCCGGAAACGCGGCATAGCGGCCACCTTATTGTAACGGCGGAATATCGCTAAAATCGCCGGGTGTAAACTGCTCTGGTACAACCGAGGTTACGGGCGCATCCTGACCACTGCTACCCGAACCGGACGAACTGCCGCTACTACTGCCACCAGCCCGGGCTGCCCGACGGCGGCGACCCGTACCTGTGTCGTCACTGCTAAAATAAGACGAATCAGCCGAATCGAAATCGCCCGAACTATCTGACGAATCCGAGCCACCAGAGTCGGAATTTGAGTCGCCGGAGTCGTCAAGCAATAATGAAATGAAAAAAGCTTGCAAACGCCAAAAAGTTTTCATGTGCGACGTTCCTTTAATGTTAGTAAGAGGAAGCTATAGCTATTTCTCGACTTTTACGCCCTTCCAAAAAGCCACGTAGTTGGTGATGTTTTTGGCTGCGTCTTTAGGTTCCGGGTAATACCAGGCCGCATCCTGGTTAGTCTGGCCGTTGACCACCACGTTATAGTAGCTGGCCGTACCTTTCCAGGGGCAAATCGTGTGGGTGGAGGTCTCCTGAAAATACTCGCGTTTGACCGAGTCGGCGGGGAAATAAAGGTTGCCTTCGACTACTTCACATTTGTCAGTGGGAACTTCGGCGATAACCGCACCGTTCCATACAGCTTGTGCCATAATTATTTGCTCCTCAATAAAGTTTTTTATTATTAGATAATAAGGGGATAAAGCTTAAAAGCAAACATAACAACACCCTAAATACCCTACCCATACAATACAAAGTACGAAGGTGGATATTTAAGGGGAAGTTGGAATTGCATTTAGTCTTTTTGCGCTTTTCGACGCTGGCGTTGTTGGCTCTTTTTCATCTTTTCGCGCTTTTCGACGCTTTTGGATACGAAGAAGCGTTTCCGCTTGTACTCGCTCAAAATACCGTCGCGCTTGACCTTTTGTGTGAAGCGGCGCAACAAGGAATCAAAGCTTTCGCCGTCTTCCTGATTAACGTTCACCTGGAATCACCCCTCTTTCAACCCTGTCTATCGAACTAGCCGCTACCAATTAATTCTTTACAGACCTAACGGCTGTTCTTCTGATTATTATAGCACGTTCGGCAGAAAACAGGTGCGCCTTCGCGGGGTGTAAAAGGTACTTCGGTGCTGATACCGCAGTTGGCACAGACGATGGGGTACATTTTGCGTTCCTGATAATTAACTTGGCTGTTGTGGTAGCCGTTGCTGATGGGGCCACTGACACGGTTATAGTTACCATTATTGGCGGGTTGGTTGTAACCGGACGGGCGGGTGGTGTTGCCGTTGTTACTGGAACGACCCAACGTGCTATAATTAGGCCCAAACTGCCGATTGCCATAACTGCTGGTGCGCTGACCGTTGCTGATACCGCCCGTCCGCACCGGGTTCGAGTTCATCGGGCGCGAGTTGGCAAAGTTACCGTTGCCGTTGCCATAGTTATTACCGTTATTATTGTAGCTGGGTTGAGACTGAGGGTAGTTTCGAGCCGGAGCCGCCCCCATCGGTTGAACTGGGCGTTCGCGCCGCCGCACGTTGCGACACTGAACACAGCGAGTAGGTTCATGGTCAAAACCTTTTTGGGCATAAAAGTCTTGTTCGCGGCTACTAAAAATGAAGTCTGTACCGCATTCACGACAATTGAGCAGTTTGTCTGTATATTCGTTCTCCACAAAAATCTCCTATTGCATAAATATTAGCGTAAAATCCTGAGCAGGATTGAATAAAACCACTCCAGGCCGGGTGGTGGTTGGGATTGCCGGGAGCGATAAAGCTTAAATTTGTTGGGTGAAACAAGCTGAAAACGATAGCCCAATACAATGTAGAAGCGGCTACTGTCAGAGCATAACTAGGCAGCCACTGCCCGGAAAGTTTGATGCTTTATACACACTTCGTTAAGCAGGTAAAAGACTAAAGGCACAGCAAAAGCCTGGAAATGAAACAGAGTATTTGGGTTTTAACCGATTTGAAACACGCTTGAGAAATTCCTAAAACAGGTTGGACTCAAGAGGTCAGACAGCTAAAAAATCGCGCCAGGGGCAAAACTCTTTTCCTAATAATGTTAGTTGGTTGGATAATGGATAGGATTTGCCACAGTATATTTTCTTCATCATAACGCATTTTTCTAAGAAATGCAAGCCCCTATTTGACCAATTTTTGAAGTTGGTTGGTTATAGTTGAGCTTGCCCCTGGCACATTCTATGCTATTATTAGGATAGGTTTCCTGGCTAAAGTTATTTGGGCTAAACAAAGATGCGAACCCACCCAACTAAAACCTCTGCCGAGCTTCTCTGGCAAAGGCTGGTTAGCTAGTGGCGTGTTTTTTTGTTTAGAATATATAAGGTCTGATAAAAGATGACGCAAATGCTTGAGCCTGTTGGCATTGAACAGGCCCAAAATATTATAGATACCCCCAACCTTCAGGCTTTGTTTGAGCGGGTGGAAAGTCAGGCCATCGCTGCCAAACACCTCCCCGGCTCGACTTACCGTCTGCAATTCAATAAATTCTTTACTTTTCAAGATGCCCGGCGACAAATCGCCTACCTGCACGCTTTAGGCATCACCGACATCTATGCCTCACCCTACCTGCGGGCGCGGCCCGAAAGTCTGCACGGCTACGACATCTGCGACCACAACCAGCTTAACCCTAGCATCGGGGACGAAGCAGATTATAGTCAGATGGTGGCGGAAATCCAAAGTCACGGTATGAGCCAGATTTTGGACATTGTGCCGAACCACATGGGTATTGGCGAAACCTGCAACCAGTGGTGGATGGACGTGCTGGAGAACGGCCCAAGCTCGATCTATGCTAATTATTTTGATATTGACTGGAACCCGGTTAAAGAGGAACTAAAGTACAAAGTTTTGCTGCCGATTTTGGGCGACCAGTATGGGCAGGTTTTGGAGCGGGGCGAACTGCAAATCAAATTTGTCGCCGCCGACGGAGCTTTTTACCTAGATTACTACGAACACCGTTTACCCGTCAGTCCCCACACCTATGCCGATATTTTGAATTTACAGCTGGAAGTTCTTACTCAGACGTTGGGCGCGGAAAACGAAAACGTGCTGGAATACCAAAGCCTGATTACCAGTTCCAGCTATCTGCCGCCCCGTTGGGAAACCGAGCGCACTAAAGTAGTGGAGCGTAACCGCGAAAAAGAGATTCTCAAACGGCGGCTGGCAGCCCTATGCGCGGCTTCAACCCAGGTTTGCGAGGCTATCAACGCGGCTGTGGCCGAACTCAACGGCACACCGGGCGATGCCCATAGCTTTGACCAACTTGACGCGCTAATTGAGAACCAGGCGTATCGGGTGGCTTTCTGGCGGGTGGCTGCCGAAGAAATCAACTACCGCCGCTTTTTTGATGTCAACGATATGGCCGCTATCCGGGTCGAACTGCCCGAAGTGTATGAGCGCAGCCACGAGCTAATTTTGCGGCTGGTTAGCGAAGGTTCGTTACAGGGCTTGCGGGTTGACCACGCCGACGGACTTTGGGACCCGGCCCACTATTTGTGGCGGTTACAACGCAGCCATTTTCTGGATTTGGCCCGCAAAGAGTTGACCCACGAGTTGGGCTATCCGCCGGAAGGCCAGGAATGGGCCAGTTACGAAACCGCTCTGCTGGAACGGCTGGAGCAGGAGCGCATCACTAACCCAACTTCGCCCCTATTGACGGCTTTGTACGTAGTGCCAGAGAAAATCCTGGGTCGGGACGAGAAGTTGCCCGAAAACTGGACAGTTGATGGCACTAGCGGTTATGATTATTTAATCCAGGTCAACAATTTGTTTGTGGATAGTAGCAATACCAAAGCGATTGACGACCTCTATAGCCGCTTTATCAACACCAAATGGCGGTTTGCCGACCTGGTTTATAGTCGCAAAAGTATTATTACGGGTGTGGTTCTGGCAAGCGAAATAAACGTCCTGGCCCGACTGCTCAACCGCATTTCGGAGCAAGACCGCCGTTTCCGAGACTTTACCCTCAACAATTTGCGCCTGGCTATTCGGGAAGTAATTGCCTGTTTTCCGGTCTATCGCACCTATATCGTGGCCGATACCGCCAAACTGGAACGCCGCGACCAAACTTATATTGAACGCGCCGTCGCTACCGCCAAACGTCGCAATCCGGCCAGCGATGCCAGTGTTTTTGACTTCTTGCGCGATTTGCTGCTGCTGAAACTGGTGGCAGACGCGGGCGAAGAAGCAAAAGCGATGCAGTACGAGTTCGTGATGAAGTTCCAGCAAGTGACCGGGCCAGTGATGGCAAAAGGTCTGGAAGATACCACCTTTTATATCTACAATCGGCTGACCTCGTTGGACGAAGTGGGTGGCGACCCCGACCAGTTTGGCGCGTCCGTCGAGCTTTTCCATAAACAAAACGCCGAGCGCAACCGTCGCTGGCCGCACGCGATGTTGACCACCAGCACTCACGACACCAAACGCAGCGAAGATGTGCGGGCGCGGATAAACGTGCTATCCGAAATACCACGCGACTGGCGGTACGCTATCAACCGTTGGGTGCGGCTCAACCGTCGCCATCATACTTTGCTGGAAGGTAAAACCGCCCCTGACCGCAACGATGAGTATCTACTTTACCAAACGCTGCTAGGAGTGTGGCCGATTGGCACTATAGATGATAAAACTCTGGCCGAATTAGTTTCGCGCTTACAGGAATATATGGTCAAGGCGTTGCGCGAGGCCAAAATTAACACTAGCTGGCTTAACCCCAATAATGAATACGAAACGGCGGTGGGTAATTTTATCCAAAATATTCTGCATCGAGGGCGGGCCAATCCATTTCTGGACGATTTTGAGCAGTTCCAGGTCAAAACCGCCCATTTCGGGGCGTTCAATTCGCTATCCCAGGTTTTGCTAAAAATCACTAGCCCTGGCATACCGGATTTTTATCAGGGTAATGAGCTTTGGGATTTGAGCCTGGTTGACCCGGATAATCGCCGTAAGGTGGATTACGACTTGCGGGCCAAACTATTGGCCCAGCTGCCGCAGCCAGACCCCGAACAGGCCCGCCAACTGCTAGAAAGTAAAGCAGACGGGCGCATTAAGCTATATGTTACCAGCCTGGCTCTACATTTCCGTAATGCCAACCGCGCAGTATTCGACCAGGGTAGCTATCAGCCGCTCGTGGTGGGGGGCAAACAAGCGGAACACGTGGCTGCGTTCGCCCGTAGCAGTTCGGACAAGCAAATGATAGTAGCGGTGCCGCGTTTGCTGGCGCATTTGAACAAAGGAGTAGTCGCCAACCCGCTCGGCCCGGATTGGTGGCAAGGTGGCTATATCGTCGTGCCGGAAGACGCGGCCAACGCCCGTTTCCGCAATATTTTTACAGGCGAAATCCTGGAAGTGACGGCCAGCGAGGGGCAACCAACTCTGGCTTTGGAAAAAGTTTTCGCTAACTTCCCGGTGGCCCTTTTGGAGCGCGTCCAAGAGTAGATGCACCCTGGAAACACGGAGAACAGGGAGAATTTTACCGCAGCAACCAGTTGACGATGCAGAAAGCGCAGAGAAATTACAGGCTGGTGCGGTTGATATTTTGCGTTAGACCGCCAACGGTTCACCCGTGCCGGGTACAGACAACCGTTGGCGATTATTGGAATAACACTACAAATTGGTTTTGACTGACGACTGATAACTGATAACTAGAGTAGGAAAGAGATATATGACCTGGCAATTACCAATTGGGGCGAATGTTGAAGACGGGGGCGTGCGTTTTCGAGTATGGTCTCCCCAGGCCCAGCGCGTCGAAGTGGTGCTATTTCAAGACGGCAGAGAGGTGGCGACCCAGGCTTTGCGCCGGGACGAAGAAGCCTTCTTTGTGGGGCTGGTAGATGGAGCAGGGGACGGCACCCAGTATCAATATCGGTTGGACGGCGAAAAGACCCGGCCCGACCCGGCTTCGCGCTTCCAGCCGCAGGGCGTTCACGGCGTTTCGCAGGTAATTGACCACAATACCTTCCAATGGACGGACGAGCAGTGGAACGGTGTGGCCGCCGACAAAGTAGTGATTTATGAGATGCACGTGGGGACGGCCACACCCGCAGGTACGTTCGAGGCTCTTATCAGCAAGCTGGATTATATGAAAGAGTTAGGCGTGACGGTGCTGGAACTGCTGCCCGTTGCCGATTTTCCGGGCGAACGCGGCTGGGGTTATGATGGGGTGTATTTGTATGCCCCGGCCCGTTGTTACGGCCAACCTGACGACTTGCGCCGTTTGATAGACGCGGCCCACGCACGCGGCCTCGCTGTTTTTCAGGACGTGGTTTATAACCATTTAGGGCCGGATGGTAATTATCTGCGGGATTATAGCCTGGATTATTTTACCGACAAATATAAAACGCCCTGGGGTGACGCACTCAATTATAGTTGCAAAGCGGTACGCGAATTTTTTATCAGCAACGCCCTGTTTTGGGCGCACGAATTCCACATTGATGGGCTGCGGCTAGATGCCACCGATACAATTTTCGATGAGGAGTTGCCACATATTTTGGGCGAAATCAGCCAGCGCGTGCGGGCTACACTGGCCGCAGACCGCCAATTTTTGCTTTATGCCGAGGATTCGCGTAATCTGGCAATAATGATTGATACGGTTGAAAATAAGGGCTACGGCCTGGACGGAATCTGGGCCGACGACTTCCATCATACGATGCGGGTGGCGGTCAACCACGATACTCACGGTTATTACGAAGATTACACGGGCAGCACCGCCGAAATTGCCGCCACGCTCAACCAGGGCTGGACGTATCAAGGCGAGATGTCCAAATTTGCTGGTAAGCCGCGAGGTGGCCCGGCGGGTAACGCTACACCTACCCATTATGTGCATTGTATTCAGAACCACGACCAGATTGGCAACCGGGCTTTGGGAGACCGCCTCGACCATAACGTAGGGGAAGTAGCGTACCGCGCTGTTTCAACCCTGCTGCTGACCACGCCTTATACACCTTTGATGTTTATGGGCCAGGAATGGGCCGCCAGTACACCCTGGCAATTTTTCACCGACCATCACGACGAATTAGGCCGCTTGGTGACTGAAGGAAGGCGTAACGAGTTTCCGCACGTTAGTATGTTTGAGCCGGAACTTGTCCCTGACCCGCAAGATATTGAAACTTTCGAGCGGTCAAAGCTAAATTGGGCCGAACGCAACCATTCGCCTTATTTGCACGTCTTTAAGCTGTACCAGGACTTGCTAAAATTTCGCGCCACGACCTTAACTTCGCGCCAACGGCAGCGCGACAGTTTTAAGGCGATAGCTCTTTCGTCCCAACTTTTGGGTCTGCGCTACTACCAAAGCGACGGGCAGGGTGACGAATTGCTATTGGTGGTTTGCTTCGGGGAAGATAGCCAGAGCTATAGCTTGAACGAACGCCCCGAAACTGCGCCGGGCAACAAGCAATGGCAGACCGTGTTATTTTCGGAAGATGTCCAGTATGGCGGGCAAGGAAACGCTGCCTTTAATTATAATGTACAGGAGGGTGTGCTTACCTTTAATGGGCCGGGCGCAGTATTATTGAAAATATAGTAACCATCTAGCCAATTTGTAGGAGGCTGCTCCGCCAGCCGATTTAGGTGTCATTTCAAAATCACAAATCATTGGCTAGCGGAGCAGCCTCCTACAAAAGACCACAGAGGCTTAATAGTTACAAAATCTAAAATAAAGTGGAGGTTAATTCCTTGATGAAAGTGTGGCCGGGCAAACCGTATCCGTTGGGGGCGACCTGGGATTCGGAAGGTACAAATTTTGCCATCTATAGTGAAACCGCGTCGGGCGTAGATTTGTGTTTGTTTGATAACGCCGACGATGAAACCGAAACGCTACGCATACGTATGTCCCAGCAGACCGATTTTGTCTGGCACGTTTATTTGCCCGAAGTGCAACCAGGTCAGGCTTACGGCTATCGGGTGAATGGCCCGTTCGACCCGGAAAACGGTTTGCGTTTCAATCCCCATAAGCTTTTGCTCGACCCTTATGCCAAAGCTATTAGCGGTGACATTGCCTGGAGTGATGCGATGTTCGCCTATCCGGTGGGTGAAGAAGATGGGGATTTGAAACAAGACCTGACGGACGACGCGGGCGGGATGCCTAAAAGCATCGTAATTGACCCCTCTTTTGAATGGGGCAAAGACCGCCGACCCGAAGTGGCCTTGTCTGACTCGATTATTTATGAAGTTCACGTCAAGGGCTTTACGGCCACCCACCCGGACGTAAATCCCAAAATACGCGGCACTTATGCGGGGCTGGCCTCGCCCGAAGCGGTTGAGTATCTGCAAAACCTGGGCATCACGGCGGTAGAGCTACTGCCCGTCCACCATTTTGCTCAAGATAAATCACTGACGGATAATAAACGACGCAATTATTGGGGTTATAACAGCATCGGCTTTTTCGCGCCTTATAGCGGCTACGCGATGTCCGACAACATTGGCGGGCAGGTGCGCGAGTTCAAATCAATGGTCAAATCATTACACTCGGCAGGCATCGAGGTGATTTTGGACGTAGTATATAACCACACCGCCGAGGGCAACCAGCTTGGCCCGACGCTTTCCTTCAAAGGGATAGATAACCCGGCTTATTACCACATGGTCAAAGATAATGAGCGTTACTATATGGATTATACTGGCACAGGTAACAGCCTCAATATGTCTAACACTCGCACGTTGCAACTGGTGATGGACAGTTTGCGCTATTGGGTGACGGAGATGCACGTGGACGGTTTCCGCTTCGATCTGGCGGCGACATTGGCACGCGGTATGTACGAAAACGGCGGTTTGTCCAGCTTTTTCGACATTATCCATCAAGACCCGGTGCTGTCGCAGGTCAAGCTGATTGCCGAACCCTGGGATTTGGGCGATGGTGGCTATATGGTGGGTAACTTTCCGGTGTTATGGGCCGAGTGGAACGACAAGTACCGCGATACGGTACGCAAATTTTGGAAGGGTGACGAAAACCAACTGGCCGAGCTTGCCTATCGTTTGAGTGGCAGCAGCGATTTGTACCAGTCAACGGGACGCAGACCTTATGCCAGCATCAACTTTATTACGGCCCACGACGGTTTTACCCTCAACGACCTGGTTAGCTTCAATGACAAACATAACGAGGCCAACGGCGAAGACAATAAAGATGGTAACAACAACAACGAAAGCTGGAACGGCGGGGTGGAAGGCCCCACCGATGACCCAGTCATCATTGAGCTGCGTGAGAAGCAAAAACGCAACTTTTTGGCAACTTTGTTGTTAAGCCAGGGTGTGCCGATGATTTGCGGAGGCGACGAAATTGGGCGTACTCAGTACGGCAACAATAACGCTTATTGCCAAGATAACGAAATTAGCTGGTACAAGTGGGATTTGAGTGAGGCGGACAAGGAGTTGCTCGAATTTACCAAACGGCTGATCCAACTACGGCGCAACTCGCCCGTGCTACACCGCCGCAAATTCTTTCTAGGGCGGCGCATTCATGGCAAAGATATTCGCGATATTATGTGGATACGTCCTGACGGTGAGGAGATGACCGAGGAGGAATGGACGACGGGATACGTGCGCTGCATTGGGATGTTTTTAAATGGGCAGGCGATGGACGAGGTGGACGAAAAGGGAGCGCGTATTGGGAAGTATATGTTCTTGCTGCTCATCAACGGTTTTTGGGAAAATATGGACTTCACCCTGCCGGGTAAAAGTGTCTTGCCGGGCGCGTGGGAAGTATTGGTAGATACCAACACTCCGCTCCACGAAGATGGCCGTACCGCTCAACCAGGTGAAATATTTGAGCTAAAGCCGCGTTCGCTGGTTTTGCTGCGTCAAACCTGAGCATAATA
Source organism: Chloroflexia bacterium (assembly GCA_038207455.1). Lineage (GTDB taxonomy): Bacteria > Chloroflexota > Chloroflexia > Chloroheliales > Chloroheliaceae > JBBQZT01. Next base: position 1,711 of record JBBQZT010000125.1, on the reverse strand, counting down.
GAAAGCCGCGATGTTTTGTAGGACGTGAGCGGCCCGGAAGGTATTAACCCGGACGCTTCGCCGTTGCTGGCCGCCACTTTGAGCGGGCTACCTTCCGGCACTGTCGTTACCGCCGATATTGACCCGTTACGCGACCAGGGCGAGGCTTTCAAAACCCGAATGCTCCAGGCTGGGATTGCAGTCTCCGGCGCACGTTATACGGGTGTAACTCACGAATTTTTTGGCATGGCTGTCGTGGTAGATAAGGCTAAACAAGCTTTGAACGATACCGCCTACAATTTGCGGAAGGCGTTCGGCATAGCTTAAATTGCTAAATACGGTATTTGGAGTATAATGCGGACGGGTGGTTGCAACTTAGGTAGCTATCCGTCCGTTTGTTTTTAAGAAAGATATTTGGTATTAAATGTGGGGCGTATGAAGTTAATCATTCAAATACCGTGCTACAACGAAGAACAGGTTTTGCCAATTACACTGGCGGACTTGCCGCGCCACATCGAAGGGATTGACGAAATCGCGGTGCTGGTGATAGACGACGGCTGTACAGACCGCACGGTAGAGGTGGCCCGCGATTGGAGTTTACGTAACGAGTTTCCGCTTTTTATTGCACATCACACCCGCAATCGGGGTCTGGCCGCTACCTTCCAAACGGGGCTTAACGTAGCCTTGTCACTAGATGCCGATATAATAGTCAATACCGATGCCGATAACCAGTATCCCGGCAGATACATTCCCCAGCTGGTCGAACCGATTATCAAAGGACAGGCCGATCTGGTAATTGCAGACCGCCAGACCGATTTGATTGAACATTTCAGCCCGGTCAAAAAACTATTTCAGCGTTGGGGCAGTCGGGCCGTGCGTATCTTTAGTGGCTCGAATGTACCGGACGCACCGAGCGGGTTTCGAGCCTTTTCGCGTGAAGCCGCCCTGAGTATGAATGTGGTCTCGCGCTACACCTATACTATCGAAACGATTTTCCAGGCCAGCAAACGCAACCTGGCAATCAGTTCAATACCAGTCATTACCAACCCTGAATTACGAAAATCAAAGCTGGTGCGAGGTATTTGGAACTATATCAAAAAGATTGCCGCAACTATCGTGCGTTTCTACGCGATGCACGAGCCGCTCAAGGCGATGTTTTATCTAAGCTTGCCGTTCTGGTTGTTCGGAGCATTTATTATCGGACGTTTCTTATTTTTCTACTTTGTTTTCCCCAGACAGGCGCAAGGCCATCTGCAATCGTTGGTGTTAGCTGGAGTGGCGATTATTCTGGCTTTCTTAATAATGCTGTTTGGCATGATTGCCGACTTGATTAGCACGAATCGCCGCTTGATTGAGGACGCACTGGTTCGAGTCAAGAAAATGGAGTTGGAGCTAGGCAAGCAAAAGGAGCGCGAAACGGTGGTTTTGGAAGAACTACGCGGTATGCGTCAGGAATTGTTGGCTAAAAGTCACACTGTCTCTACCAATCTAACTGCGCCCTCCAACCCGCCCAAACGCCCGACCCAGGCCATCCCCAACCGTCCACTGGAAACGCCAGTCGAGCAAGCCCCTTCATTCCCCAAATCACAGGCTTAGCTCGACTTTACCCATTTTTGAGAGCCGCTACACGCTCACGATAGCTAGGGTAAACCAGGTTTTCAGACATGGCCTCTACCGCCACTTGTTTGAAAAATAAGGTCAGATGTAGCTTTTACGTGAGATCCGAGCCCAC
>JBBQZT010000124.1:0-15238 GCA_038207455.1 Chloroflexia bacterium | reverse complement strand
GAACGGGGTAAACATCAAAGCGGGCGCGACCAACAACCAGATTGGCCTCGCTGGGAACGGCGGTACGATTGGTAACATTGACTTCACCTCGGTTAAAAACGGTGGCAGTGGCATCTTGATTAGCGGAGCGGGGACAACTGGTAACGTGGTCAAAAACGCCTCGATTGGCTACTACCCCCCGGTTGATGCGATTTATCCTAACGGAGTCGGTATCACTATCGCTGGTGGCGCATCTGGCAATCGGGTCGGCTCGGCCACCAACCCCCAGCAATATGTCAACCTGATCCGCAACAACACAGGCACTGGTATAGAAATTACCGATGTGGGTACAAACGGCAACTTTGTGACGGGCAATTATATCGGGGTGGACAAAACTGGCCTGGTAGCGGCTGGCAACGGCCAGAACCAGATACGCATAGAATCCGACCCGGCCAATACTACGATTGGGGGAGACCGGGCGAGCGGTTTTGGCAATTTAGTGGCTGGCCCTGGCTCTGGTTACAGCAACGTTTACGTTAGTGGGCCGAGTAGCACGGTGCAAGGCAACATTGTGGGCCTCAAAGCGGATTTTTCCGGTGCGTTTACCAACGGTGCAAACGGTGTGCGTGTCTATTTTGGTGCTGACAACAGCCAGGTTTTGGGCAACATCATTGGTGGCAACAGCACTAACGGCATTGCCATAGATAGCGTTACCAATATTAGCGTTTTTGGCAACTATATTGGTACTGACCCCACCGCGACCCACACTAATTTAGGCAACGGCGCGGCTGGTGTGCATATAGGTTTCGGGGCTAACAACCAGGTGGGCGGCTCAGGGGCGGGTCAGGGCAACGTGATTGCTTACAACGCAACCGATGGAGTGAGTATTGGCAACGATAGCACCGACACCACGACCAACCAAAACAAAATCAGCCAAAATAGCATCTTTGCCAACATTGGTCTCGGTATCAATTTGCATTATGCGTCGGCCAACCCTAGCGGCATCAACGGCGGCTCGAACACTGGCCCCAATAATCAGGCCCAGATACCTGTTTTGAGCAGTGTCAGTATCGGTAACGTGACCCAGGCGACGGGGACAGCCAGCCCCAACTCGATTGTGGAAGTTTTCCTGGCGCAAGCCGCCCAGGGCCGCACCTATTTGGGTACGGGGGTTGCCAACGCTGTTGGTAACTTCAATCTTATAGCCTCGTTGCCCGCTGGTTTGGTTTTGCCAGCCAGCCCGACCTTTGTGGCGACAGACACCCTCAACGACCCGGCTTTCCCGCTGCGGGTGGGCAGCACCAGCCAGTTTAGTGCGCCGTTTACAACAGCCACCTCTAGCTACGTTTATAACCTGCCACTGCTGGCAAACAACGCCAGTACCGCCGTAGGTCAGACCACGACCTTTGTGACTTTCCAGAACTTGAGCAGCACCAGTACGGCTACGGCCAGCGTAAAATATTATGGCATCGCGGACGGCAGCCTGAGTACGTTCCAGGATAGTGTAACTATTTCGATTAGAGGCCAGAAAGCTATCTTGCCAGCTATACCGGCGGGGTCAAGCTATGGCGGTATCGTTACAAGCAACCAACCACTCAATCTGGTGGTCTCCGAAGCTCTTAACGCGGGTGGCAGTGCCTACAATGTCTCCTCTACCGTTGCCCCGACGCTTTACTCGCCCCTGGCTCTCAATGGGCAGTACGGTTTTGTGACCTCTATTGTGGTCTTTAACGCGGGCAATGCTGGCAACGCTACGGGTACGATCCAGTTTTTTGACGAAATTGGCAACCCTAGTGGCGTTACCCAAAACCTCAATATTCCGGCGCACGCCAGCCAGACTTTCAAACAGTCGGATGCTGGAAGTGGCCTTAGCGGAGGTCACGCATATTGGGCCAAAATTAACGGCGCAGCTGGCACCAATTTGGCGGCGCAGGTAATCGAGTTCGGCCCGGCTAATTTCGTGGCAACCTTCAACGCGATTGGGCCTGCTCAGGTTCAAAGTACCCTTTACGCTCCCGCCACCTTTAACGGTCAGTTCAGCTTCGTGACTGGTATGGCAATCGCTAACCCTAATAGTGGAGCGGCGACTACCAACATCAAATACTACGATGCAGCCGGAACGTTGCTCCTGACTCAGCCCCTCACGATACCTGCCAACGGGGTGGTAGGGGTGTTCCAACCAACCGTAGCAGGGTTATCGAATACGGTCAGTAGTGCGACTATCAGCAGCAACCAGCCTTTGATAAGCACCATCAACGAACACGGCCCAGGTACGATTTCGGGGACGTATGTGGGTTTGGCGGGAGCCAGCAAGAATGTAGCCTTGCCCGTGATGGCGAAAGGGTTTGCCAGCTTTGTCACTGGCGCGACGGTGTTGAACACGGGTAGCAGCCCGGCCCACCTGAACTTGACCTATTACGACCAAAATGGTAGCCCGATTGGAGTGGTTCAAACGCCGACCATTGCGCCCAACGCCAGCTTCCTGGTGTTCCAGGGTGATGCGGCTCAAGGTTTGCCCGACGGTTTCTTTGGTACGGCTTTGCTAACCAGCGACCAGCCCTTGTTGGTGACAACAAACGCACTCCAGACGGGGACGGGTTTGTTTTACACCTACACCGAGCCGAGCAATTAGCTAACAGCCAACAGCCGACAGCTAACAGCTAGAACAGTCCATTGACGGCAACCAGTTGGCGCAATGTCCCACAGGGAACAGCTAACAGCCAAAACATTTGTGGGACATTGCTCCGCCAATGGACATACCCGCGTCTCCTGTGGGACATTGCTCTGCCAATGGACTGCTCCCTGTCCCCGGTGGGATATTGCGCGGGTACCCCCTGGGTGTGGTTGCTGCCAAAGGATTGCCCAGTTTTTTCGTCTCACATCAGTAAATATGAAAGGAAACGATAAAATGTTTAACGGACGACGTTCGGGTATTCGAGCGGTTATGATTGGGTTGGTTTGCGTGCAACTGGTGATGAGTGGCGGCGTGGCCTTCTTCACACCAGCTGCTGTTTTGGCCGCGCCCCAGCAAGACCTGACGGCGAAGCCAGTATTGGCAGCCGAGACGGGGAACGTTCAGCCCCACACTGTCGTGACCACCTGTACCGACACGAGCCTCGCGGCGGCCATCGCCACCGGAGGCAGCATCACCTTTAGTTGTCCCAGCCCCTATACCATCAATCTCTCCAGCCAAAAATCTATCAATCGCACTGTCTCGATTGATGGTAGCAACGGTGGACATCAGATAACCATTGATGGCGGCAACACCTATCGGGTCTTTTATGTCAACGGTGCTGCTGGCGACTTGACGCTCAACAATATCAAAATCGCTCACGGCAATGCCACCAGCGCACCTGTTCACCCTGGTTATGGTGGGGGCATTGATAACGAAGGCGGCACTGTCTCTTTAACCTATGTTTTCTTTGATACCAACAAAGCCGTTAGCGGGGGTGGCTTTTACAACGCTTTCGGAGCTACTGCTACCCTCAATCAGGCTTACTTTGACTTCAATTATGCCAGCTATGGAGGTGGCGGGCTTTTTAACGATGGTAAGTTGACAGATGTGTCTAGCGGCCATTATAACAACAATACCACCGATAATTATGGCGCGGGTATCTTTTTCAACGGCGGTCAGACTACTTTTAGCTACCTCACATTTGATGGCAATATATCTGGTGGCAACGGCGGGGCAATTTACACCAATAATGGCGCACTTACCACTACCAACACTACCAGCTTTACCAACAACCAGGCTAAAAATCAAGGCGGGGCGATTTACAACGGTCTTGCCAGCCCCAATGTACTTAGAATTGACAATGCTACCTTCATGGGCAACAAAGTCACCGGATATGACTCCACTTTTGGTAGCGATGGTCTGGGTGGCGCAATTTACACCTACCGCACGGGGGCTGTCAACATCAGTAATAGCACCTTCACTTCCAACAGTGCCAAAGGCGGCAACGGCAGCAGTAATTATGGTGGAACTGGTTATGGTGGAGCGATTGCGATGGCGCGGTCTGGCACCAGTGGCGCGTTGACTATCACCAACAGCATCTTCAACTCCAATACAGCCCTGGGTGGCGACGGTAGTGGTAACTATGGCGGGGATGCTTACGGCGGGGCTATTAGTGCCGGATACGGGCCGAAAACTATCATTTCCAGCACTTTTAGCTCCAACACTGCCCAGGGCGGCAAAGGCTATGGTAACGGGAGCGGACGAGCTTACGGCGGAGCTATTAGTGACGAAACTAACACCCCCTACCGAGTTAGTTCTAGCACTTTTTATGGCAATATCGCTCAAGGTGGTGATAGTGCTGGTCACGGGGCGGGCAGTGCTTTTGGTGGAGCGATTGACAACGACAACAATGGCTCATCATTCCTGCTCAACAGCACGCTTTTTGGCAACCAGGCTCTTGGCGGTGTGGGCGGTGCTTCAAATTATGGTGGCGATGCCTATGGCGGCGGTGTTTACAACTACGGTGGCGGCGCGAGTGTAACTATCATCAACAACACCCTTAGCCAGAACAGTGCCAGAGGTGGCACAAGCGGTCTTGCGACCAGTATCAGTCGAGGCGGTGGCCTTTTTAGCGAATCTGGCTCTGGTATCACCATTTCCAACACCATCAACGCCGGTAATGGGCTTGGCAAGAATTGTGATGGTCAAATCATTGATGGTGGCTATAACCTGGAATACGTTTATACAACTTGCGGTTTGAGTGCGGTCAAAAACGACCAGTCGGGCGACCCCAAATTGGCCCTTCCAGCTGATAACGGCGGCCCCACCCAGACCCAGGCTTTGGGTGCGGGGAGTGCCGCGATTGACAACGCCAACGATGTAGCCTGTGCTGGTACTAATATCAACAATCGCGACCAACGCGGTTTCGCCCGACCTTTCGGCAACCATTGTGACATTGGGGCGTATGAATTTGTCTTCCCAACCATCACTACGAGTTTCACTCCGGCTATCATCGGTACAGGGCAAAATTCGGTCTTGACTTTTGCCCTCAACAATTCAAGCGGGGTGAATATAACCTCCGTCAGTTTTAGTGCCACTTTAGCCAGCCAGATTACTCTCAGTAGTTTGCCCAGCGGTAGTTGTGGTGGCACGGTCAACGTTAATGGCAACACCATTTCGGTTTCGGGTATCAGTTTGGCGAATGCTGCCACCTGCTCTATCACCGCCAATGTGACCGCCACCGCCCTCGGCACCTACTTTAACAATACCAGCCCGCTCACCTCTACCCAGTTTGGGACAGTGGGAATTGGTAGCACCACCACTTTGACGGTAAGTGCCAACCCACCGCCGCCAGTCTATCCCTATAATTACAATCTGCCTTTGTTGGCAAACGGGGCAAACACGGCTGTCGGTCAGACTACTACCTACGTCACCTTCCAAAATCTGGCAAATAGCCCTGCCAACTTCACCCTGCAATATTATGACATCAACACGGGGGCGGCGGCGGCACAACAAGTTTTCACCCTGCCCGCTTTGGGTCAGGCTGCTCCGGCCCTTAACCTCACACCAGGTCAGAGCTACGGCGGTATCGTAGGCAGTAACCAGCCCTTAAATCTGGTGGTAGCCGAAGGTTTGTCTAGCGGTGGGAGTGCTTATAACGTTTCATCAGCTACAGCCAGCACCCTGTACTCGCCCCTGGCTCTTAACGGGCAGTACGGTTTCACCACCAATATCACCGTCTTCAACGGGGGCAGCGCGACCAGTACGGGCAACGTTTTGTTCTTCGACGACGCGGGCAATCCTGTTCCCGCCGCCACCAAACCGTTTAACGTGCCAGCCCACGCCAGCCAGACCTTCAAACAGTCCGATGCGGGTAGTGGTCTCGCCAGTAACCACGCTTATTGGGCTAAAATCGTCGCCAACAACGGAGCAGATAGCTTGACGGCCCAGGTGATCGAGTTTGGGCCGGGCAACTTCGTGGCAACCTTTAACGCGATAGTGCCGAGCCAGGTAGCCAGCACCTTGTATGCTCCGGCCACCTTTAACGGCAACTACAACTTCGTGACAGGTATCGCGTTGGCTAACCCGAACGCCGCCGCCGCGACTATCAACATCAAATATTACACGGCGGACGGTACGAATGTTTTTACCCAGATGAATGTACCCATCGCTGCCAACGGAGTAATCGGGATATTCCAGCCTAACGTGAGCGGTTTGCCCCCTAATATAACCAGTGCGGTCATCAGCAGCAACCAGCCGTTGATAAGCACAATCAATGAGCGAGGGCCAGGCACGATAGCGGGGACTTATGTGGGTCTGGCGACGGGTAAAACGAATGTAGCTTTGCCCGTAATGGCAAACGGAGCGTTCGGGTTTGTGACGGGAGCGACGGTGTTCAACACAGGGAGCAGTCCAGCCCACTTCACCTTTAGCTATCTGAAGCCCGATGGGACGAGTGCGGTGGCGGCTCAAAGCATCACGCTTGCACCGAACGCCAGCTTTTTGGTGTATCAAGGGGATGTGGCCCAAAACCTGGCGAGTGGTTTCTTTGGGACGGCGGTACTAAGCAGCGACCAACCGTTGCTAGTGACGACCAACGCCCTGAACACCAGCAACAATTTGTTTTACACCTATACCGAGCCGAGCTAGTTCACGGCTATGAGCAATGAGCTAGGGTCAAGATTTACATAGACTGTAGGCGGCGCGTCCTCGCGCCCGCAGGGTTGGCGGGTTTGTCAGCAGCGCGGGGACGGGATGCCTACCACAAAAATCCGTATTTGGATGGTGTTGGTTCTAGTCCATTGCTCATAGCTCGTAGTTGACCCTGGGAGTGTGATGTAGATCACACTTTAAGTGTGATATAGGCCATACTTGAGCAAAGTTGGGTCTGTTATCATAGCGTCAGATAAAGTTAGATCGGAGCAAACATATTAAACGGAACTAGATAAACCGTTATAAAACAGTTTTGACAGCTAGGATGCACGCGCTTTGCAAAAAATTACGGATAGGTTTATTGAATTTTTGAAAGAATCTGCCTCAAAAATTTGGGTAGCCCTCAACATTGAGCGGCAACGTTACCCATCTTCTCTTAAACTCCTCATAACTACAAGAAGCACTGTACTAGCAGACAGTGCTTCTTTAATTTTATACAGTTTTCTTTGGTAAAAGTGGTGAGTATCATCTCAATATTCGGAGGTAGGGGCGAGATTTATCTCGCCTCTACACCCCGCATCTTTGAAAAGATACAATGGTAAAAACCTATTTGTCGTTAAGGGTGGGGTTGACAATCCATTGCTTGATGAGGTTAAAGTTGCAATGTTTGTATTGGTTGGTGCTGGTCATACGGCGGGGGTTGCCGCGTTCGTCCTGAGTTATAAAGGACTCCTCGGTGGGTAGCAAAAAGATTACCGGCACAATTTCGCCCTTGATTTTCTTGCCCTCGGCCACGAAGCCGCGCTCCCTAAAAGCTTTGACCGCCGCTTCGTGACTAAACACATCCCGTATCATTAGAGCGTCCAAAATCAACTTTTGGTATTTGGCTACACCATAACTTTTGCTCATCGGTTTGGAGTGACTCCTTGTTTCCAGGGCAGCACAACACTAGGCTTTACCAATACGCCGATAACGAGCCTCGAAGAAGGTGAAAACTCCATAAGCCAACAGACCGAGACCCACAAAACCAAGTAGCACCTGACCGTAGGGTTGTTGCGAGACCTCCTGGAGTGCGCCGCCCAAACCTTTGGCTTTGCTTGCGTCTTGTTGTAGGGCCGCCACTATCAGAAAGATACCGATGATGCCGAAAACCAGACCGCGTGCTACCAAACCAAATCTGCCGAAGCCAGTTGCGAACTTTTTGGTGTTGGCACTCATCTGCGATAAATCCAGGTGCTTTTCGAACTTTTTGCTATAGGCGCGGTAAAACTGTGCGCCCGCTACGCCCAAAACTATCAAGCCCCCGATTACTACCAGCCACTTGCCAAAAGGTTGTTTCAAGAATTCGGCTGTCCAGTCCTGGGTGTTCTGGTCGGAGTTTTTGCCTGCCGAACCTTTGCCAAGTACCAGTTGGAGGGCGGCGAAGGCCAGGGCCGCGTAGGAAACGCCGACAGCAGCATGGAAAACCCGTTTGGCGATACCTTTGGGTTTGCTGCCATCGCCTTCGGTATCAAAAGCAGCCTGCGCGAAACTCAATAAAGCATAACACACCAGACCAAATATCACTACGGCTACCAACACTTTGCCAAAGGGTTCTTGAAAGATAGCGGTGATTACACCTTTGCGGTCTGTAGTCGCGCCGCCCGTGCCGATGGCGGCGAGTAGGGCCAGCCAACCCACGATCACATAGACCAGCCCTTTGGTGGCATAGCCGAAACGAAAAAGTAAGGTCGTTTTGGGGTCGTTAATTGCCTGACGTGCTGTGTTACTCACACCTGCTCCAGCCGCCGAACCTGTTTTTGCCATTGTTCTTTTGCTCCTCTTGCCTATTATCTATTATAGTAAAAATTTGCTTATGGCTTTGGCAAATAATAAAGCATAATATATACCAGGGTCAGCAGGGGCAAAAAGCAAGGGCTAAAATCAATATCATCCAAATAAGCGGTAGGCGGCGCGTCCCCGCGCCCGCTATAATGCCAGACGCACAAACTCTGCGGGTGCGGGGACGCGCTGCCTACAATAAAAATCTCTAGCTGCCCGGCTCGGTGTAGGTATAGAACAGGTTGGCGGCGGGGGCGGCGGCGTTGACAGCCACGACGATGCTTTCCGGCGTGCTGCTGGAAATTAGAAGCGTGCCGAAGAAGCCATCGGGCAGGTTATCCGCGCCTTGATAAACCAACAGACTTGCACCAGATTGGACGGTATAAATGCGAGTCGGGCCAATAGCTGTGCCGTCCGGGTTGGCGTATTGCAGGGCCACCTGGATTGGAACGCTGGACACGTTGAACAAACTTGCTCCGGTGTAAAAGTTGGCGTAGTTGTTGGCGACTGCGGGCAGACCGAGGTTCTGGCTGGCAGTAGCAAGAGCCAGATATGTACCCGAACCGAGGCTGCCTGCTTCGTTGACCGCCGCCACGATGGGGCTGGTGGCATAAATAGCCGCGCTACCTACGAAATTGGTAGGTGTACTATCGGGGGTGTAGCTAAAGCCGAGACCGTGCGCTGGAATAATCACCTGTTTGAGACCGTTCAGGAAGCCAGTGCTATCCAGATAGGCGATGGTGGCCGTAACCGGGACGGAGTTGGGGTTTGCCATTGCGATGCCCGTGCTGAAACCGTTGAAGGCGTGGTTGTAGGCGGTGGGAACGAACAAAATGCTACCGAGTTTGGGGCTGGCCTGAAAAGTGGCTCGAAAGTTGGTGGCGGCGTTGACTTCCGTGACTAGAGCGGTTAGCTGGCTGTTGGTGGTCGTGCTGCTAATAACCGCGAAATAAGCTTTGTCTCGGCTCAGGCTGGAATTGTTTTGGTCAAAAAGGACGGTGGCGTGGGGGGCAAGCGTGAAGCTGTCGCTGGCGGGGGCTGCCTGGCCGTTTTGGTCATAATATTGAATCTGGCCGCTATTAGCCGTGTCGCCTGGATTGTAAAGCAAAATAGAGCTTACGAAACCGTTAAACGCACCGTTGAGAGCCACGGGGTCATAAAGGTTGGCTGAGGTGATGACGGGCGAGACGTTGTAGGCACTACTGGAAGTGGGGCTGCCGGGGCTGGCTGTTGCGCCTTCGGTCACAAGCACATTGAGTGGCTGGTTGCTGGCTAAAACCGCGTTGGCACTGCTATTAGCTGGGATTGCCGTTTGCGGCAAAATTTTCTGGCCGCCACTCGGTACGGTAGCAGTGACGACGGTTAGGGGTGTGCCGTTATTGTTATAGTAACTGACCACGATGTTAGCCGGGTCGAAGCCCAGGTTTTGCAGAGTGACATAGCTATGGACGGACGGGCCGTTACTAAGGCGCGGCAAGGGATAATTGATGCTGGTTGCGCCGCGTGTGCCGCTAATTTTGACCAGGACGGCGATACGAAGCGGGCCGTCGCCTTTGGGGTTAGTCAAATCGTATATCTGGACGTAGCCCTGGTAGGTGCCTACGCCTAGATGGGTGGTGTCTATGCTGACCGTGACCGGGTTGGTTTCGCCCAGGGCAATGGTGTCGCTGGTGGGTGCGACGTTTAGCCAGGGTGTTTCCGGGCCAAATACGCCTGTGGTGGTGGTATAACTGACCGAGCCGTTGAGAGCGGTCAAACTGATAATCTGGCTGAACACACCGGGGCTATCGCTGCTGGCATTGAAAACCAGGTCGGTTGAACCTGCACCAAGTGGGGTAGTGACGGCCAGATGAGGTTGCGGCTGAACGTTATAGACGAGGTTGGTGCGGGCCACCACGCTGCTGTCCAGCCCGCTTATAACGTTCAGGTAGCCGTTATAATAACCGCCGCCCAAATTGGTGGTCAGGGGCGTAACAGTAAAAGTAAGCGTACCGCCGGGGGCAATAGTGGCAACGCTGGGCGAGACCGTGAAATAATTGGCGAACCCCGCCGAGTTAAGGGTGGCCGTGACCGGAACGGCGGCAGGAGCGGTAAAGACCGGGCTGGCCGTGACCGTGACGATTTGAGGCGGGGGTAGGTTGCCACCTGGATTGGCCGCGAAATTGAGGGTTAGCGGCGTGCTGCTAAGGTTTTGGCCGGACACTTTGAGGTTGAGGCCAATGTCCACCTGGTCTATGCTGGTGAGGGGAACACTGATCAAGTTAAGATTGGCGGTGTATGCGCCGGGAGCGAGGTGCTGGCTACCAAAGAAGGTCGGGCCGTCCAATAATACCCCGAAGGTAAGCGAGACTGGCTGCGAATTGCTGACTGTGATGATAGGGAAGCCGGGTATCGAGTCGCAGACAAAGCCGTTGATAGTGACAAAACCCAGGAAGTCTTGCGCTTCAACGGCATAAGTTTGGGCTACGTCGGCTGTCGTGGTGATGGTGACGGTTTGGGTGACATAGTTCGGGCCGGTATCCGAAAGGGTAAAGTCCAAACTGCTGACGCTGAAATGGAGCGTGCCGACTTTGAGATAAACGTGAGCCACCACGGGCGGGACGTTTTGGCCGTTGGCTGTGCCGCTTACGGTCAGGGTCGCTACGTAATCGCCTACGCTCAGATTGCCAGGGTTGGCGGTCAGCACGAGGGGCTGGGTGCCGCTAATCGTGCCACTGGACTGGCTCAGGGTGAGCCATTGGGCCGTCGTAGTGACTACAATACTGGCGTTATAACTGATGGGGCTGCCACCCATCGAGGTCAGGCTGATGGTTTTGCTGACTGCCGGGCCGTGCAGGTCTGCGCTCAAATAAGGGTAGCTATCCAAACCCAGGTACGAGCCGGACGCGCCCAAATTTATCAAATCGGGGACGAGGCTGGACACAATGGGCGTGCCGATACCGGAAGCGATGTCATAGCCAGGCGTAGCCGGGTAAAATGGGCCACCGTCGTCACAATAGCCGCTACCAGGGACGCAAAAAGGGTCATTGTTGCCCTGGGTGATGTCGTGGAAGTCGTTGCCCGCCTGTCCGCCGTTTTGCAAAATTTTATATAGGGCTGGATTTAATAGGCCCAACCGCTTGCCCCCAATAGCATCGGCATCAGCCAGGAAAGCCGCCCACAAGGGTGAGGCCGCGCTCGTCCCGCCGATAGTAAACCAGCCCGTCGTCCCGGCATTATTGGTAAAAACAGCGTAACCAGTGGTAGGGTCAGCGTCCGCGCTCACATCGGGGTACTGGCGGGCAGGTTGGTTAGCCGCAAAAGAGTTATTGACACCGGGGCCGCTTTGCCAGGGAACGGTGCTGGCGGGCCAATATTGGCTGATACCCCCGCCCCCGCCGTCGCCTTGATAATTGCCGTCCGCATTGACCCGAATCCCTCTGTTCCAAACCGCTTCGGTCAGGTAGGTGGTGGTCGTGGCATTGCCGCTTACGTACAGGCGCGTGCCACCCACTGAAGTTAGATAGGGCTGGGCGGCTGGGTCTTGGGGTATCTGGTTGGTTTGCAAGGGTGGCGTGTTGCCCGAACCGCTATCGCCCGACGAGGTGAACATACTTTGGCCCTGGGCTGCTTGCTGGCGGAAGATATTATTTTCGGCTTCCAGGAAGCTGCTCAAACCTTTGTAAAGAAAATTGACTTCGTTTTGGCCGTAGCTTTGGCTGATGGTGTCGGCCAGATTGTCCGTGGCGATGCGTTGGCTCAAATCCAGATAGCCCGCCAGACCAGTCGCCCGTAGTGGGGCGCAATAAACCAAAACACGGGACTGGGGCGCAATGGCGTTGGCTACTTCGATGTCCAGTTCGACTTCCACCTGAATGTCGCCATCGTTGCTAAAGGTGGGCTGACCGTCAACCGAGATGTCCTGGCGGTTGCCCGTTGGCAAGCCAAAGGTCTGGTCAAATACTTCCACGTTTTGGGGGTCATAGCCGCCCAATTCGTACAGAGCGATGGTACGGCCCGCCCCCGTGTAGGCAGCCGGGATACTATAGGCGGCACGGAGTTCAGCAGGTGTAAAATTTGTTCCGTTCGGGCCGCGTCGGGGCGAAACAGCCGAACTTTTGGTTTTGCCCGCGTCGGCAAACTGGTAATAATGATGTTGGGTTAGTTCGTTGGAAAGCCCAAACACGTCTATAATGTTGGTAGCCAGGGCGCGAGGCAGGGCCGGGGTGCGGTCATTGGCAAAGTAGCTGCTCCCGTCTGGTTGCCTATAATTGTGTATCTGCACACCAAAGGCTGTCGCCGCCTGACCCGCCGTGCCTTTGAAGCTGATAGTGCTGCCCAGGGAGTTGTTGCTCACGATGCTAAAACCCTGACCGAGCAACCAATCGTTGGCTTGTTGTCGAGTGGCGGCAGTCGGGCCAAAGCGTGCGCCGTATTCTTGCGGCCCGATAAAGTGGCGGTAGTTGGACGAAGCTGGATTATACAAGTCGGCAATAAAAGCCGTGAAAGCCGCGCTGTCCCGTTCTTTGAGGGCCAGGGTCAGGTAGAGGGGTGTAGCTGAATTGAGAGGCGCAAGTTGTTGCCCGTCGTGTTTGAGGGCGGTTTGCTGGGCCACGTCAGGGCTGGCACTGGCAGCATTTTTGGAAGAAAACTTTGCCGCCCCCGCTAAGTGGGATTGGCTGGCCTGGACGTACCCCACGCCGAAATTCTGGCTCAGGGCGGCTAACAAAACGCAAACTAACAATACACGGAGCTTTATTTTCACGGTGTCTTGACCTTTTTTAGTAGTTAGTGGTCAGCTATCAGCTACTAGCAGTCAGCCAACAGCAATCAGCAGTCAGCAATCAGCTATCAGCCAACAGCTACTAGCAGTTAGCTAAAACCAAAGTGAGAGACTTTCATAATTCGTTTAAGTCAAGCTTTTACGGGTATCCGCTGGTTTCAACCAGCGGCGAACCAAGAACCCTTTCGCCCAATGTTTTAACTGCTAAATGTTGGCTGACTGCTGATAGCTGACTGCTGATAGCTAATAAATGTTGGCTGATAGCCTTGTTATCATACCAGAGGCGCAGGTTTTGGGCAATGGGCTTTATGCGGCCCTCTGAATTAGTCACCTTTGACAAGCCTACCAGCTTGAATTATAGTGAGCAGTCTTTTGGTGTCTTTTGGGTCTGCACCTGATTGTGGGTGTGACACAAAATTTTGCAGGATTTTGAACCGCCAACGGTTGAACCGTTGGCGACGGGAACAGCAAGCCAATTGAAAGATAGGAAAAATTGACACAAAACTCAACTATTCGTCGGCCCGTCGTGTTGTATATTGCCAGCGCAGTGGTAGCTCCCGGCAGTCACGGCGGGGCTACCCATGTGGTGGAGGTTGCCAGCGAACTTAGCAAGCTCGGCTATCAAATGCACGTGGTTTGCGCCCGATCTGACCTCCGAGAAGCGGCCCGACTAAGCGTGACGGTAGCGGGTGGGTCAGATATTCATTTCTACCGTTATGCCTGGCCTAAGTGGGTGGCAGGACTGACTTATCCCTTCATCCAACGGCTGGCTGCCAAAATCCACCCCGATTTAATTATGGAACGCTATTACAATTTCGCCGGGGCGGGTATGCTTTACGCTCACCGTCACAATCTGCCCGCTTTGCTAGAAGTCAACGCCTTGATGCTAGACCCGTTGAGTAGTCGCAAACGCCAGCTTGACCGCTATATGCTGTTTAATCGGCTCAAGTGGTGGGCGGAGACGCAATCCCGTTGGGCTAACCAGATTGTTACTCCCTTGCATACTACCGTGCCGCCCGCGATTGAGCGCACCAAAATTGTTGAACTGCCCTGGGGTGCAAACGTAGCCCGCTTTGACCCGACAAAGGTTGATTTTAGTGCGGCTGCAAAGTTACGGGCCGCGCTTGGTTTGCCCGTTCGCAGTGACAACGTGCGGGTAGTGGTTTTTGCAGGCAGCTTTCGCCATTGGCACGGGGTCGAAACGCTAATTGAAGCGGCCCACCTGTGGTTGCAAAACCGCGACAAGGCTGACCCTGAGCTTTATTTTTTGCTGTTGGGCGGTGGCCCTTTGTTCGAGCAGGTGCAAAGGCAGGTGCAGGAGGCCGGACTGGAAAGCTGGGTGCGCCTGACCGGGCCGATCAAGTATGCTGAGATGCCCACTTATCTCTCGCTGGCCGATTGCGGGGTGGCCCCCTTTGATACGTCACGCCACGCGCCGCTACGAGAGGCGGGTTTCTTTTGGTCGCCGCTCAAAATCTTTGAATATATGGCTATGGCCTTGCCCACCATTACGCCCGACTTGCGCCCGCTCAACGAGATTGTCCGTCCTAGCCTGGACGGTTTCTTATACCCCGAAGGAGATGCACCCGCTTTGGCTGCCATGCTACAAACGGCTCTGGCGGGTGGCCCCCAAAACACGGTTCGTTTGCAGCAAATGGGTTTGGCGGCGCGGGCGCGAGTAGTGGAAAAATATAGTTGGGCGGCGCATGGCGCGGCTTTGGACAGCTTGATACGCCCGCTAATATCCCCAATGGCCTCAGATAATTAAGAAATTTTTACATATATAGTACTTTAGTAGTATTTTTGGATAAGCTCGCTTGCTCAAAGTACTATTTTCCTAATCAAAGACTCTTGCTATACTAAACCCAGCGATATGCAGCCCTTTTGCCACTGTCAAAATCCTATGGATTTGACGGTGCGTCTTTATTTGCAAAAGACTGTAGCTTTGTTGCCCGTACTTATCTTTTTTTGGAAATTGGGACCAATCAGTAACACTCAAACTAACTCTACCATCAGGTTTGCGTAGAAAGGGTTTAGGGTCTAAGGAACAACATGAAGACTAACACTCA
>JBBQZT010000123.1:0-15594 GCA_038207455.1 Chloroflexia bacterium | reverse complement strand
CCGGATTTCATCAGCCTGGATTTGATGGAGGTCTAAGTGGCCCGGCACTATTTTAGCTGGGTGGATAGTTTGGCAGTGCTTGCCCGCCTTGACGCGCCAAGCGGCGACAGTGCGCTCGTCTATGCCAAAAGTCTGCACAATAGCCTGAATTGGACAAACCCTAAGTTAGGAGCGTGATAACACGTGGAGTCATTGTGTATAGCTATCCCTTAATCAGCTTTGGGCGAAACGTAACCTTTGAAACGTTCGCGCAAGGTCATCTTCAAAAATTTGCCCGTTGCTGTCAACGGAATAGAGTCCACAAATTCGATAGAGTCCGGCAAACTCCACTTAGCAAAGCCCGGCTCAATAAAAGTGATCAGTTCCTCAACTGTAGCCGTGCGGCCTTCCTTGAGAACCACCACCGCCAGGGGACGTTCGGCCCACTTGGGATGCGGGATAGCAATTACTGCCGCCTGGGATACGCTAGGATGGCCCATCAGAGCGTTTTCCAGCGCGACGGAACTAATCCACTCACCGCCCGACTTGATTAAATCCTTACTGCGGTCTTGGATGGTGATATAACCGTTCGGCTCGATTGTCACCACATCGCCCGTCTTGAACCAGCCATCAGCGGTGAACTTATCCGCACCTTCAGGCGTATTGAAATAGCCTTTAGCCACCCAGGGGCCACGAACTTCTAGTTCGCCCATCGTCTGGCCGTCCCAGGGAATAAAACCTTCGTCGGCCCGTCCCCGAATCTCGACAAAAGGCGAAGGCACTCCCTGTTTGGCCCGGTAAGCGTATTTGGTATCTGCGTCCGCGTCCATCAAATCGCTAGTCAGCCTGGACAATGTGCCGAGCGGGGTCATTTCACTCATACCCCAGGCGTGGATCACTTCCAGATTGAACTTATCGAAGTTGCGGATTAAGCCTTCGGGTGCAGCCGAGCCGCCCACTACCATCCGCATCCCCGGCGTGAGCTTCCATTTATCAGGATTTTTCTCTAACGTCTGCACGATACCTAACCAGATGGTCGGTACGCCGCCTGTAATAGTCACTTTTTCCTGCTCAAAAGCTTGCAAAAGGCTTTCCGCATCCAAAAACTGGCCCGGAAATACCTGCTTCGCCCCAACCATCGTGGCGGTATAAGGCATCCCCCAGGCGTTGGCGTGGAACATCGGCACCACGGGTAATACCACGTCCTTTTCGCTTATACCCATCACATCGGGCAAAGCCGCACCCAGCGAATGCAAGGTTAGAGCGCGATGGGAATACAACACCCCTTTGGGTCGCCCCGTCGTGCCGGACGTGTAACACATCGCTCCGGCCTGGTTCTCGTCAAAATCGGGGTAGCTAAAATCGTTTTCGTCGGCCTCAGCCAGGAGTTTTTCGTAGTCCAACATTCCGTCGGGGACGGGCTTGCTAAAGGGTATGACTATATACTGCTGGGCCTGGATATTGCCCCGAAATTTGTCCAGCAAGGGCAGCAAGCTTTCATCTACAATCACAATCTTATCCTGAGCGTGATTGGCGATATAAGTCAAATCGTCTGGCGAAAGGCGCAAATTAAGGGTATGCAGCACCGCGCCCGAAGTCGGGATAGCAAAATAAGCTTCCAGGTGCTGGTAAGTGTTCCAGCCCAGCGTCGCTACCCGCTCACCCGATTGCACCCCCAGCTTCTGCAAGGCGACGGTCAGCTTTTTAGCGCGGCGCACAAAATCAGCATAAGTGTAGCGGTGGAAACTTTTATCGGGCAAGCGCGTCACAATCTCTTTGCGCCCAAATACATCGTCGGCCCGTTTCAAGATAGCCGGAATGGTCAACTGATAATCCATCATCAAACCTTGCATAACATTAGCTCCTCATTGATATTTTGGTTATTTTGGTTAATCATCGGTGGCGATACGTTCTCAGGATTATGCGCTATCGCCAATATTTGCCACCTTCTCACGATAATCGGGGAAATGTAACTGGGCCAGTGCGTCAAGCGCAACCGAAGTAAGTTTAGCCAGCTTTAGCATAACAGCTTCGTCTGCTTCGGAATAATCTCCTTCCTGGCGGTCAGACACCTGCACAAAACCGTAATTCAGGCCATCAGAACCAATCAAAGGAACTACTAACCAGCCGCGCATCGGCGGATGTTTGCCATACTCGACCCCAAAATTACGCCATTCTGGTTGCACTTCAAGTTCGGCTTGAGTAAAACGCAGCGGACGGTTAATTTTGGGAATATAAGCGTGGATACCAAAACCCACCGCAGGCGTATTATAATCTGCCCAGGCTGCGTACTTCGCGGAAAGCGAAAAATATTTGCGGATTTGTGACCAATCGCCATCAATAAGTTGCGCGGTGGCGGCTTGATGCGAATGAGTTAATACTCTTGCCATCTCGGTAGTCAGTTCCAAAACTGTGTCGGCGGCATTTGAAAAAGCGACGTTTTCCGGGCGTTCACCGGGTTTAGCCTCAGTTTTGCCGTTGTGATAGGTGTTGGTAGTCAAATCAATATTCTCATTCATAAAGTTAGCTCCTAAAACATTTCTAAGTTTCTTCCGACGTAGCTTCAATAATATTTTTAAAGATTTCTGCCAAAATCATTAAGCTGAACATAACTCAAGAGGCGCGAACCTATAATAGCGGCCACTACGCTTGACAACCCATCCATCTCAAATACCTTTTAAGGCCGTGAAAGTATTAGAACTTTTTGCATAGACAACTCGGAAGCATATAGTAGCTTATTTCAGGCGGGCAAGCAAGTTTGGCCCAATGTCGCCACCAAAGATGCCAGCTTGACGCTGGTAGTGGGCCAGGCGTTGGTAAAAGGCGCGGCGGGGGAGAGGTTGCCAGAGATCTAACAAGTCCAAGAGCGGCCCAACGGTTATCAGTACGCCCAACGTGTTGCGCCAGAAACGTAAACCTGCTCGAAATTTCTTAAAAGGAGATAGCTTAGTGGTATGGTTGCCGACATAGTGGTGGTCAAAAGCGGTGTGGTCAATTTCGTCGCGCACTATCGTTTCGAAAATCGGCACGAGCGGAGGATAGTGCAAACGAGGCGCAATTACGTCGTACAACGCCTGCATTATCAATTCAAAGGCCAGACAGTCTATCCCAAAGTTCAAAACGCTGTGCGGTTGGCCGATGCTTTTCAACATAATCTTGAGATAGCCTTGTGGCAGTCGCGTTTGCTTGATTACATCTGGGTAAGTGACCGTGAAATCCAGCAAAGCGCGGCACCACAAATTGGCGTGGCGTTGCTCGTCCCGAAAATGCTGGAAACCTTCCTGGAAAAAAGTGGGGAAATAGGTGGGGTCTGTTTCGTGGGCCTGATTGAGAGCCGACAGCAACGGGAAGATACCCAACGCCGCCGACTCGGTAACGGCGAACCAGGCCAACACAAAATAGGTCGCCTCGGCCTCGGCAGAATTGGCAAATTCGTAAGGCTCGGTTGTGACTGGCCCGGCACGCCGCAAAGTCGCTTGCTCGTCCAAATGACGCGCCCCCTTTTGGCAAGTTCTGGTTTGGAATAACTGTATAAAGCACTGTACCAATTTTCGACAGCGCACGTCAGTAGCAACCACTACATTTCAATTTTTAGCCAAACTGACCACTACACAATCTGGCGGTTGGCGGGGTAGCGGAATTTGTCTTGTCCTTTAGGTCGTATTAAGGGGAACGCCCCTTTATCCTCGCCTTCCAGCTGGCGAAAATGGTAGCCGCGAATAATCACGGCGGGGGTGGCTTCGCGGGTCTGTCCCATCAAAAGGGAGGCGGCACTTGCCAATTCGTCGCCCGTTCCTACCAGGGTCGCCTGCAACTTATAACCAAACAAATCGCTTTCGCCGCGTTCGTCCACCAGCGTCTCCAGACCTGCCGCTCCCAACGCCACGCCCACCCCACCCATCCGGAAGGGTCTGCCGTAAGTGTCGTTGATAATAACGGCGATGTCAGCACCCGTTCGTTCACGCACGGCATCGCGAACCTGTCGGGCCGAAGCATCCGGGTCAAGCGGCAGCAAAGCCAGCCATTCGTCGCCAGCAGGATTATGGTTTTCGATGTTGAGGGAAGCGGTAGGGTCGGGCGAGGTTTGCTCAATATTGGAGCGGTCAACCCCGGCGTTAGCAGCCACGAAACCGTTGCGCTCCTCCACCACAAAAATGTTCGGGCTGACCCAAATCACTTCGTTGCTCTCGCCCAGGATAACTTCGACCAAACGGGGGTCTTTCTGGACAATCGCAGCAATCTTCTTGGCCCGTTCGCCCGGCACAATATCGCGCAAGTTAACCAGCCGCCCCTCGCTTTTGGAAACGATTTTTTGGGCCAATGCCAACACATCGCCATTCTGCAAACGCAAATTCTGGCGTGCCAGCCGTTCGATAATCAGGGCCACCAGGTCGTCGCCCGGTTTTATCATCGGCAACCCTTCGATGGGCAGCAGTTGGATTGAGTTCATAATCTTACCAACGGTCTAAAGTTTCCGGCGCAAGAGCGAAGCGAGGTTTTCCCGCGTCGTCCCATGTCACCTCCGGCATCGCACTGACAATAGGTTTGGTACGAGCATATTCTTGTAACGCCTCCAGCGAGGGTTGCGCCGCCAAACGTCGTAAATGCAGCAGAGTCGGATAGATTAAATTGAAATCACGGGCTTTATAACGTTCCAACGCCCGGTTCGGCGCAATCCAAACCCCCTCGGTAGTTTCCAAAAAGTCCGACTCGGCGTGCTGGTCGGCAGACGCAGTTGCCAGAAAGAAATGCGTGTCATAACGGCGATGTTCGCTAACGGGTGTAATCCAGTGCGAGAAATAAGTCAGGCGGCTCAAAGCGGCCCGTAATCTTTCCTGGCTCAACATCTCCACGAAGCTTAACTCGCCTTTTTGGGAGGCAATCCGGTAGGCGGCAAAGCGGCGGTGCGACTCCGGGCTGCTAATTTCTACTGGTTTATCCTCTGTATCCACCGCCAACAACACCCCGGCTTCCTCGAACAGTTCGCGCAAGGCTGCCACGTACAAACCCAGGCGTTGTTCGGCTGTCAGGTCAAGCTGGGCGTGCCATGCTCCCGTGTTGGGTTCGTCCCGGAAGACAGCCGCCACTTCCTCTACTGATAAACCATAAGTGCGGGTCAGGGTCGCAGGCGTATAATCGCTGGCATCCAAACCGCCGCCCGGAAACACAAACACATCCGGTACAAAGTCAACTTTGGCACTGCGGCGCAACATATAAACTTCAAACGGACTATCTTGGGCGGGGCGGGCCACAATCACGGTACTGGCCGCCCGCAATTTTACTGGTGCATCAGGCATAATATTTTTCACCTCGACCAATTATAACATCTTTAGCTCAAATTTGACTCCGAAATCGGCTAAATATTCCAGAGCGGCGCGTGGTTCAAACGCCTGAGCCGGGCCTAACGCGCCTTTGCCCTTGAATTCCGATGATAACAGCTTACCCACAGTATAACCAATAATATGTGCGGTCAAGCCATAGGCATCGCTGCCAGTTAGAATACCATAACGTTTGCCTCTGGAGCTTTCGGCCTGAGCCAGAATTTCCCATCGCCCCCTGGGTCGGTCTGCGGGCGACGGGCCTTTGCCACTTTTCAGCACCCGCTCAAAAAACCCGCTCATTAGCTGGCTGGTAACAGGCAGAAGCGGCGCGAACAAGCGTAAACTGGCGGCAAACGGCGCAGACATAGTCATATAACAGCTTACGTTCTTAACCTGAAACTGGCGCGGCAAAGTGATGGTTTCTCCAAATGGAGACCAGACTCCCATATGGACTCCCGACGAAAATTTGAGCGAACGCGATTGCGAACCTGTCAGGCGACGGACTCTGCGCCCATTCTCCCAACCGATACCTGCCTCGGCCAGCACCCGCAATAGCGAAAGTTGAGTGCCACTGGTGGTTTGAATACCAGTGGTGTGAGTGGCGGTTAGAATACTGTCGAGCGGCTCAAGGTCTTGGGTAGCAAGAGCGGCCAGCCAGTTGCTGAGGGCGTATTCTACTCCACAAGCGGGTATCAAAGCGCAATTTTTCATTTGGGCGGCTAAATCATATTGGTCAAAAACACGAGCTATAAAACCTTGTTCGCCTGTAATATCCACATAATGCACTCCGGCCTGAACTGCTGCTCTCACAACTGGATCACCCAGGCGCGTAAATGGCCCAGCACAGTTGACCAAAACGCGAGTGTTTTTTTGAAAAAGATTGGGCAGGGTAGAGGGTTGGGTCGGGTCGGCCACAATTTGGGTTACGTCATCAGCAGCCAACCCCAAACGCAGTTGCAACTGCGCCAATTTAGCCGCACTGCGACCTGCAATATCGAATGGGATACGTAGCCTTTGCAGTTCCTCTACGACTAACTGACCCGTATAGCCCGTCGCACCCAACACCGTTACTTTGTTATCCATCAATTCTGCCCCAACTCAACACTTCTTTTAAAAAGTCGCCTTACAATTATAGCATGGCAATGTTATAATGCGCCTATGATTATTGATGCTCATACTCATATTATAGCCGAAGAAATGAGCTTGCGCCGAGCCGAGTTGTGCGCCGCCGAGGAGTGGTTCGGGCAGTGTTACGGCCACCCCAAAGCTAAAACCGTCACCGCCCAGCAGCTGATCGCTTCGATGGACGCGGGCGGTATAGATATGGCGGTTGTAACCGGATTTGCCTTTGCCGACCCCGCACGTTGCGCGACCAGCAATGATTACATTATCGAGGCGGTGCAGCATTACCCAAATCGTTTGATAGGATTGGCGGCTGTCCAACCGGGGGCTGGAGACGCGGCGGTGTATGAAGCCGAACGCTGTCTCAACGCCGGGCTGCGGGGAGTAGGCGAATTATTACCCGATGGGCAGAATTTTGATGTGACCAGCCAGGCTTTGCTACAAAACTTAGCTGCTTTGCTGACCAACCGCGCCGGGGTGATGCTGGTACATAGCAGTGAGCCAGTGGGCCATCAATATGGCGGCAAGGGCCACACAGTACCAGCCAAAATTTTGGCTCTCGCCAGTAACTTTCCTGATTTGAAAATTATCGCGGCGCATTGGGGAGGTGGCCTGCCTTTCTACGAACTGATGCCCGAAGTGCGGGCGGCTCTGGCTAATGTTTATTACGATAGTGCTGCCACTACCTACTTATACAATTTTGGCGTTTTCAAAAGCGTGCGCGATACCACCGGGCTGGGCAAAATTTTGTTTGCCAGCGACTACCCGCTGTTGGGACAGGCCCGGCTGGTGGGGCGTATCCGGCACGAAAGTGGGCTGGAGGAGACCGAACTAGCCGCAGTTTTAGGTGGTAACGCTACCCGTCTTTTTGGTTTGCAACCCTAAGCAGTCAGTTAAGTAAGTCTGTCACCCTGAATAGTCAGTTAGCCAACTCTTGTAACAGGCGGCCCAAACTGCTAGAATAGCTTGAAACCTTCAGCCTGACAATGGGAAGTACATAGCGAGAGGAGAGCTATAAGGTGAGTGTCAAAGACGAAGTAAAAACCGAAGCCATCCCACAACCACCTGGTAAATTTTATATAGGCAACTTGCTTGACCTGGGCGCAACTACGCAAATTCAGGATATGATAAAGTTCGCCCGGCAATACGGCCCAATTTACCAGTTGGAATTTATAGATGTACCTTTCGTGGTGGCCTCCAGCTTCGCTTTGGTGAACGAGCTATGCGATGAGACCCGCTTCGACAAGAAAATTAGCGGGGCGTTGAAACAAGTGCGGGCTTTTGCCGGAGACGGGCTTTTTACGGCCTATACTAAAGAGCCGAACTGGTCGAAAGCGCATAATATTTTGCTGCCCAATTTCAGTCAACGCGCCATGCAGGGCTACCATCCCATGATGCTGGATATTGCTGAACAATTGGCCCTGAAATGGGAACGCCTGAACCCGGATGAAGAAGTTGATGTTGTTCACGATATGACCTGTTTGACGCTGGACACAATTGGCTTGTGCGGTTTTGATTATCGCTTCAACTCGTTTTACCGCAAAGATTTTCACCCTTTCGTCGAAGCGATGGTGCATGGCCTGACCGTATCACAAGCTCGAACTGCAAGGCTGCCTTTTGAAAACAAGGTGCGGCGAGGCGAGCAACGCCATTTACAGACCAGCATTGATTTTATGAACCAGACCGTTGATACGATTATTAAGGAGCGCAGGGAAAGCGGCGAGGTTTATACTACCAAGCCCGATTTGTTGAGCTATATGCTTTCGGGCGTGGACAAAAAGACGGGCGAACGGCTGGACGACCTCAATATCCGCTATCAGATTATCACTTTCTTGATTGCGGGCCACGAAACCACCAGTGGCTTGCTTTCTTTTGCCATCTACGCTTTGCTAAACCACCCTGATGTGCTGCAAAAAGCCTACGAAGAAGTTGACCGGGTTCTCGGCCCTGACCCGACCACCAAGCCTACGTATGCCCAGGTCAATCAACTGACCTACATTTCGCAGATTTTGAAGGAAACTTTGCGTTTGTGGCCGACTGCCCCCATGTTTGTTTTGACTCCTCACGAAGATACAGTCATAGGCGGCAAATATAAGGTAGATAAACGCCAGCAAATCGGGGTGCTGATTTCGATGTTGCACCGCGATAAAGCGATTTGGGGGGAAGGGGCGGAAGTTTTTAATCCTGACAATTTCGCGCCCGCCATCGAACGCACCCGCCCGGCCAACGCCTACAAACCTTTCGGGAACGGGCAACGCGCTTGTATTGGCCGCCAGTTTGCTACGCAAGAAGCAATTTTGGTGATGGCTATGATTTTGCAACGCTTCAAACTGATTGAAACCACTCGCTACGAACTCAAATTAAAAGAAACTTTGACCATCAAGCCTTATGACTTTAAAATCAAGGTCAAGCCGCGTGGCGAACGAGACCGTTTGCTGGTTATGCCCACTCCGGCCCGTGTTTCCAGCCCATCGGTTGCTACCCAGACAGCACCCGCTTCTAGTCCGGCCCGACCCAAACATAACACGCCTCTCTTAGTGCTTTACGGCTCGAATTTGGGGACTGCCGAAGAAATAGCCCGCCAGATTGCTCAGGACGGTGAACAAAACGGCTTTGCCACTATTCTTGCGCCGTTGGACAACTATGTGAGTCAGTTGCCGACTGCCGGAGCGGTTATCATCACCACCGCTTCTTACAACGGTACGCCACCCGATAACGCGGTAGAATTTTCTAACTGGCTGCGACACGGCGAACTTGGCCCAGACTCGCTCAAAGGTGTCAACTACACCGTTTTTGGTTGTGGCAATCGGGATTGGGCCGCTACTTTCCAGGCTATCCCCCGTATGATTGATAGCAAACTGGCCGAATATGGCGCGAACCGCCTTTATGAACGGGGCGAAGGCGACGGTAGCAGCGATTTGGACGGCCAACTACAAACCTGGTATCATCCGCTTTGGGCCACCGTAGCTACCAAATTGGGTGTTGATTTGAGCGAGGCTGACGCTCCTAAAGAACAACTTTACTCAGTAGAAATCGTGCCTGACCAGCAGGTGAGCCAGTTTGTGGCTTCGCTGGGAGCCAGACCAATGCCCATTGTCCAAAACCGGGAGTTGCACACCAAAACTGGGCCGATGCCCTCAGACCGTTCGACCCGCCATATCGAAGTACAGCTACCGGAAGGCGTAACCTACCGCACGGGCGACCACTTGGGCGTAATTGCCCATAACAGCGAGGAGTTAGTAAAACGGGTGGCTGGATATTTTAGCTTTGACCAGGATACTAATATCCGGCTGCACAATAATTTGGGCCGCAAAAGCTTTTTGCCTGTTGACGAAAAGATTTCGGTCTATCGTTTGCTGAGTGAGTACGTCGAGTTGCAAGAGGTGGCTACCCGCAAGCAAATCCGAATTTTGGTAGCGCATAACGAATGTCCGCCCGAAAAAGCAAAACTGGCGGCTCTGGCGGGTGATGACGAAGCGAGTGTGGCCCGCTACAGGGAGGAAGTGCTGGCGAAACGCAAGTCGGTACTGGACTTGTTGGAAGAAAACCCGGCCTGTACCTTGCCGTTTAACATTTATGTGGAGATGCTGACGGCTCTGCGGCCCCGTTATTATTCGATTTCGTCTTCGCCCCTGGCCCAAACGCAAAATTGCAGTATCACGGTAGCGGTTGTCGAAGCAGCGGCCCGCTCCGGTCACGGTAGCTATCAAGGGGTCTGTTCGACTTATCTTAGTCGCCAGCCCGCAGGCAACCAGGTTTATGCGTTCGTGCGCGACAACGGTTCGGCTTTCCGGCTGCCCACCGACTCGACCACACCTATTATTATGGTAGGGCCAGGGACGGGTCTCGCGCCGTTCCGAGGTTTCTTGCAGGAGCGGGCCGCTCTCAAGGCCCAGGGCCAGCAAATCGGTGAGTCTTTGCTTTTCTTTGGTTGCCGCCACCCCCAGCAAGATTTTATTTATGAAGCTGAATTGCGGGCTTTTGAGGCCGACGGTATCACCAGCTTGTTCACGGCTTGTTCGCGCGTGCCAGACCAGCCAAAGTCCTATGTGCAAGACCAGCTTTTGATGAACCAGGATGAAGTCTGGCGAATGATTCAGGACGGCGCGATAATTTACGTGTGTGGCGATGCCAGCCGGATGGCTCCTGGGGTCAGACGAGCTTTCGGGACGATTTACGCTCAAAAGATTGCGGCGAATGAACAGGCAGCCGAGCAGTGGCTAAACGAGATGGTGGCCCAAAACCGCTATCTGGTGGATGTTTGGCCGACCAACTAAACGTAGTAAGAGGAAACAAAAATGGCGGATAAAACGGTTTTAGTGGTGGATGATGACCGTAGCATCGTCGAACTGGTCAGGTTATACCTGAGCAACGAAGGCTTCGTCGTCGAAACGTCCTACAACGGGCGCGACGCGCTACGCAAGTTTGCCCAACTGCACCCAACGTTGGTAATATTGGACTTGATGCTGCCTGAAATGGACGGGTGGGAAGTCTGCCGCCAGATACGCAAGGAAAGCCAGACCCCGATTATTATGATGACGGCACGCGGCGACGACGTGGATACCATCGTGGGCCTGGAATTGGGCGCGGACGACTACATCGCCAAACCGTTCAACCCGCGCGAGTTAGTGGCCCGTATCAAAGCGGTGCTGCGCCGTACCGAAGCTGTACCCGCCACTATCGAAAACGGCGGCAAAACCCTGATCGAGCTTGGCAACACCACCTTAGACCTGGCCCGCCACGAAGTGACTATCGCGGGCCAGATAGTCGAACTACGCGCCAAAGAGTTCGATCTGCTCAAAGTGCTGGCCCAAAACATCGGCATCGTGCTAGACCGTGACCGTCTGCTCAATCTGGTATGGGGCTACGAATATTTCGGCGACACCCGCACCGTTGATGTCCACGTAGCCCACGTGCGCGACA
Organism: Chloroflexia bacterium; assembly: GCA_038207455.1. Classification (GTDB taxonomy): domain Bacteria; phylum Chloroflexota; class Chloroflexia; order Chloroheliales; family Chloroheliaceae; genus JBBQZT01. The sequence goes on along the minus strand of JBBQZT010000123.1, from coordinate 4,249 downwards.
AGCTGGAGGGCAGCACCGCCCAAATCCAAACCGTGCGCGGCACAGGCTATAAGCTGGTCTTGAGCTAAAAATCGTTTGGGCGAACGAAGGATGATTAATGACAACTTGTTTTGATGTATTTGCCGAATGTGTACGAGCTATAGATAATAACGAGCTAATCCAGGCAGTCAGTACCAAGGACAAGGAATTTCACTTCCAGAACTGGTTTCAAAAACGCTTACTTAACCTTAACCTTAATTACGATGACCCTGGGCGCAACACGTATCCAGATTTTAGATTGGTTCACCATTCTGATGGTTATGAAATTAAGGGGTTAGCAATTCCAGGCCGAGATAAGAACTATGACAGTAATAGTCAGATACCAACAGGGACACATCACGGTCGCACTATCTTTTATGTGTTCGGCAGGTATCCAAAAGATAGAACTTCAAAAGAATATCCAGTTATTGACTTGGTTCTATGTCACGGCGATTTTCTTAATATTGACCACGAGTATGTTCATAAGAACAGGAGTGTTAAAAGCTTCGGAAGCTACGGCGACATAATGATTCGAGATAGGAAGATGTATGTCGTACCAACACCGTTTATTCTGACAGAGGGAACTATAGGCACTAAAACGCTAATTGTACCTATGGATTTTCCTACGGATGAACGGTTTGTCAAGGTGGGAGACCTGGTGCGTATAGAAGCTAAAGAGCTGGTTGTAAGGTATAACTTTGATTTACGAACTAACGAATTATCCTCGGAAAAGATACCTAATCCGGGAGCGGGAAGGACACATTACTTTTCAGCATACCGATTAAAGAGCCAAGTCAGGAAAGAGGTATTTATGATACGGTTTAATGCTGATACCCTTTTTGAGCTAAGTGAAGAAGAGGATGAGGAATGACTTTGCGCCAATTGACTTTGCAATTCCCCGATACAGTTATTGAGTTGGATGCAGCTAGACCGCTTGAACATTCCTTCCCCATAGTGGAAATCAGTTTACTAGCGCAGCGCGAAAGCTGGCGTAAAGAAATTTTTAGACCTCTTTACCATATCCATAAATGGTGGGCAAATCGTTTAGGCTCTGTATTTCGTGCGATTATTTTAGGTGCAATTTCTGATCCCGGTCAGGATATTTGGAGCGATTTTTACCAAGTACATAGCTTTTCAGACAAAACTGTACTCGACCCTTTTATGGGTAGCGGAACAACACTGGGAGAAGCGGCAAAGCTAGGTGCAAATCCTATAGGATGTGACATCAACCCCATCAGTACCTTCGCCGTTACCCAGTCCCTTACGAGAGTTGATATTAAGGAACTTGAGCTTACCTTCCAAAATATAGAACAGCAAGTCAAGGAGGATATCAACAAGTATTATTCTACTATAGACCCACAAACAAATAAGCAAATACCCGTGCTATATTATTTTTGGGTCAAAGTGGTTGATACACCTTCCGGCGAGGCTATCCCATTGTTTAGTTCTTACATATTTAGCAAGGATGCTTACCCAAAGAAAAAGCCGGAATCCAGGATTATTTGCCCTAAATGCTGGAAGATAAACATTGGTCGCTATGATACTGAGTCACTAACCTGTGCTTATTGCGAACATACCTTTAACCCTCAACACGGCCAAGCTGATGGACGGTTTGTAATAGATAGCCAGGGAAATACGTTTGAGATCAAGAAACTGTTGCCGAAGGATGGTAGTCCTCCCAGACACCAGCTTTATGCTTTGATGGCAGTGCGTGAAAATGATGAGAAGGTTTATTTAGCTCCGCAGTCCTATGATTTGGAATTGATAGAAAAAGCTAAAAAGGATTTGTTATCTTGTTCACTACCGTTGCCTACAATGTGTTTGCGCCCGGGTCATAACACTGACCAGGCACGCGGTTATAATTATTCGCACTGGCGTGATTTTTTCAATGAACGGCAACTTCTATGCTTAGGATTATTGTTCAAGAGCATACTGCAAATTCAAGACAAAGCGATTCGAGATCAACTTATTTGTCTATTTTCAACAACTTTAGAATTCAACAACCTGTTTTGCAGCTTCAAAGGTGAGGGAACCGGCGCAGTACGGCATATGTTTTCCCACCACATTTTAAAGCCAGAACGGACACCGTTAGAAAATAATGTGTGGGGACTGCCTCAGAGCAGTGGGAGCTTTTCCAGACTTTATAGATCAAAATTATTGAAAGCAAAAGAATACCTAGACCAACCAACCGAGTTACGTCTTGATAAGGATAAGTTGTTTGGTACACGGGCGGAAGTGTATTTAGCAAGCAAGCCAATCAATCTCAATATCGTTCAATCTTGGAAAGCGTTCGCAGGTGTGTCGGGAAGTGCTTTAATATTGAATGGAGACAGTTCCAATCTACCTATTCCTGATAAGGTTGTAGATGCCGTTGTAACCGATCCGCCTTACTTTGATTTCATTCATTATAGCGAGTTGAGCGACTTTTTCTTTGCGTGGTTAGCACCAGTGTTAGCTCAAGATTATCCCTTCTTTAACCGTGCCAGTTCATACCATGAAGGAGAAGTCCAGAACAAGCACACCAATACTTTTGCAGCGAACCTTACCCGTGTATTTCGCGAGTCTCACCGAGTGTTAAAGGACGACGGAATTTTAGTTTTCAGCTTCCATCACTCACGGTCAGAAGGCTGGACAGCAATTTATCAATCGTTGCAAGAGTCCAACTTTAGTGTTGTTGCATCCTATCCAGTATATGCAGAGATGAAAGGAGCCAGTCCTAAATCTGCAACTAAGGAGCCAATATCAGTTGATATAATTCTAGTTTGCAAGAAACATACTTCAATTCAGAACAAGCACCACCGAACAACCGACCATACACGAGCGTTGCATCGCGTAGGAATAGAACTTTCTCAAACCGATCATTTCAATATGGAAGCAGGACTACTTCTTATTACTGCATTTGAAAGGGAGATGCCATTAGCAGAGTTAAGGCAGCAGCTAACACGACTGAAAGCCTCAAGCATTCTATTGGGTAAAAGTAAAATTATCTGACCAGGCGCATCGCCATCGGCAACCATGACCAAAACAACCATTGGAGGATAGAACAGGCCGCCAATATAGTCTTTACGCAAATTACAAAACCGTCATTGTTGTAGTTTCTAAGGCCGCAACTACAATTCGCGTTCAGGCGAAACGCTTGAGGAAGTTGGTGTTGTAGTCGCCGCGCTGGAAATCAGGGTCGGCCAAAACCTTGAGATGCACGGGCAGGTTGGTTTTCAGACCTTCGATATGAAAATTCTGTAGAGCTTCGCGCCCCAGTGCAATCGCTGCCGCCCGGTCTGAACCCCACACCACCAATTTTGCCATCAGAGAGTCGTAGTAAGGGGAGATGGTGTCGCCTTCCACAATCCCGCTATCTACGCGCACGTGCGGCATAAAGGGAGTTTCAAATTTGGTGACAGTTCCAGGAGCGGGCAGATAGGTTTGGGGGTCTTCGGCGCAGATACGGAACTCGATAGCGTGACCTTTGGGCCGGATTGCCTCTTGCTCCAAAGCCAACGCTTCACCACTGGCAATGCGAAGCTGCTGCTCCACCAAATCCAGACCCAAAGTTTCCTCGGTGATGGGGTGTTCGACTTGCAGCCGCGTGTTCATTTCCAGAAAGTAAAACTCCCCGCCCGGCCCTACGATAAACTCCACCGTCCCAGCGTTACTGTAGGCAACCGCCCGCGCTGCGTTGAGGGCGGCAGCGGCCATTTGCGCCCGCATCGCTTCGTTGTTGCCAAGACCGGGCGAAGGCGTTTCCTCTAAAATCTTTTGGTAACGACGTTGCACCGAACACTCGCGCTCGTATAAATGTACGCCCTTGCCATAATTGTCGAACAAAACCTGAAATTCGATGTGACGAGCGTTGGGCAGATAGCGTTCCAAAAACACCGCGCCATCCCCGAAAGCCCGTTGAGCACGGCCCTGGGCAGTTTTGAGCGCGGCCTTGAGCTTTTCGGGGTTCTCCACCACCGTCATCCCGATACCACCGCCGCCCGCACTGGGCTTAACCAACACAGGATAACCGATTTCCTGAGCCATTTTTTCGGCTTCGGTTGGGTCGGAAACAGGCTCAAAAGTGCCGGGCGCAACTGGCACTCCCGCATCGTGCATCTTCTGGCGGGCCGCAATCTTATCGCCCATCGCTGCGATTGCCTGGGGTGACGGGCCAACAAAAATCAGACCCATTTCCTGACAACGGCTGGCAAAGGTAGCGTTTTCGGCCAAAAAACCGTAGCCAGGGTGA
>JBBQZT010000122.1:0-15732 GCA_038207455.1 Chloroflexia bacterium | reverse complement strand
ATGTGGGCTCGGATCTCACGTAAAAGCTACATCTGACCTTATTTTTCAAACAAGTGGCGGTAGAGGCCATGTCTGAAAACCTGGTTTACCCTAGCTATCGTGAGCGTGTAGCGGCTCTCAAAAATGTGTAAAGTCGAGCTTCAAACCAAACTCAAAAACCTTTTGGTTGTTCGCTATGGTAAAAACGATGATATTAATGCTGGAGACATAGGTTTCAAAGATTTTTATGACCAGTATCAAGATGAACTAGACACTATTGGCAAAAGGGCCGATTTGTTACTCTTTCCCCAAACCACAACCTCCCTTGACCAAGATATTTCACATTATACCAACAACCAATTAAGTGAGCTTGTCCCGCAAGCGGTGGCGGCTCTGGAAGTTCGTTCTAGTTCATATCAAGTCAAACGGTACAGACAAGATATTGCACCTACCTATACAAAATCAGGAAAACTAGCCAAGACGCAAAAGCGTGCTTTTTTGAGTTTTACTCCCAAAGTAGAAGATTTGTTAGGCGTTGCTAAATGGATCAATACCTACAATGTACCCCATTTCTACGTTCAGGTATTTTTCGATAGCATCTATTTTATCTCTTTTCTGGACATTTTGAGGCTATTGGTACAACCCCAGAATCGAGGTAGCCTATATTATTTGGAAACGAACGAAAAGAACCAGCAAAAGCAAACTCTCCATATAAACCTGAAGCAAGGGGTGAGGATAGGAGAAATCGAGTTGCCCAATCCAGTAGCAGTTCGCAAAGAACTAGCAAATGGTCGTTTGTTGCATTATGTCCGGCTTGAGGGAGGGACTTGTAGGTTGGAAGATAGCCAGTTACAAGTTTTGCTTGAACAAACTAAAATTGCAGAGGATAAACTTGACGCTTTTTCAAATCTGCCATACCAAACTAATATTGCGGCTTTGAATTTGGACGGCGCGAGTGAAAGGGCATAGTGAATTTAATGATTAAGATGCTCATTCCATAGCCAATTTAATTGTTGTTTTAGGTCATTAACTACTGCATTCCCGCAGCGCATTGCGTCACAAAGATTATCAAAAAGTTGGGCCATCTCTGTCACAAAGTTCGCATCAAGACTCAGAATATCAGGCACAAGTATATCATTCAAGTCTCGCGGTTCTAACTTATCTAATCCGTCTCCATAGGTGCGTTTGTTTTTCTGAATAGAGGCTGTAGCTTGTTCAGCTATTAAATACGATACCAGGGCTTTGACTCGATTGGGGTCTTTGGTTTTAGGATAAATACAGTGAAACGCTGTCAGATTTAAGACATTGCTCCTATTATAGACAACCTTAAAATCCTTTCTATTAAAAACATTAACCAATATAGGTGCAGGCGGCCTTTGCTCCATAGCGTACCAAACGGGACGGTGGGAAGTCAGGTAACGTTTATGCAATTGCAAAGCTTCGCCTCGACTTAGATATTTAGCTATTTGCATTAGTGATTTTACGTCCTCATTTATGTCTAACAGATAGACTTTCTTGTTAGCTTGTTTCAGTTTCTCGAAATCGTCATAAGTATAATCAAAAAAATCTATATGTTGGGCTTTGGTGATACACGGTTTAAGATGTATCATATCAATGCCATAATGGGCTACTTCGGACTGTGAAAGCGTAAAAAAGCTATTTGCGCCTGTAGCAATGCCACGCATAGGGGTAGCAATTTTGGATAAAGCAACTAATTTAGGTTGAGGTAAAATTTGTTTCGGATTACGGACGAGGCCGAAAAGATGACCCCACTTCTCGGTTGGCTTTAAGTCTTTAACATTAAAATCTTGTCGGTCAAGACTAACCGCCCATTCTTGGGTCGCCATACTTTTTTGTAACGTTCCAAGTTGCGCCTCGTTTTCAAGCCGCACGAAAGTAACCTTTTCATTAGTACGCCCTTTTCGTATCAAGGTTATACAAGCGGTAGTCAAAGCCTTGTCGAAGAGCAAAGTTTTAGAGTCGAATACAATCATAGCTTCAAGTAAATTTTCTTTGAGCAGATAACGTTTAATTTCTTTGCCATAGTCGGAATTGATATATTCACTTGGAGTAATTATGGCAGCCCGCCCAGTCTCATTGAGCAGCTGACATATTTGCAGCATAAAGAGAGTGTAAGTATTAGTCATACGACTTAAACGTAGGTCAGAAACCGCCTCAATATTTTCCCAGAGTTTAATTGGGTATTTAACATCGTGGTGACGAATATAAGGTGGGTTGCAAACGCAAGCATCATATTTTTTAGTGGGTGGAAAGCCGAGAAAATCTTTATTGACAATTTTGAGGTCCATACCAGCTCGTATAAATGGTGAAAAACGTTGGGTGACAAGCTCAACCAACACCGGATCAATATCATAGGCATCTATCTGTAATGTTTTGGACGCGGCCAGGCCAATAAGCAATCCTGTTCCTACCGCTGGATCAAGCAAGGTTTTAGTTTGGGGAGTGACTGCCCAATCAAAAAGAAAATTTGCCACTGTAGGTGGGGTAAAAAACTGACCTAGTTTTCGACGATAATCCAAAGAAACCGCAGCTAAATAAGCGGTTTCTAGTGATAATCCATTTTTGGTTTGATACAAACAAGCATCAACAATTTTTTGGTTGGTGTGCTTAACTATTGGTTCTAGCTCAAAATCTAAGAACGTATCAAAACTAAGTTGACGTGATTTCATTTTATCTCATCCTGGTCAGTCATAACGTTGATCAATTTGATTATTCTTGACTAAGCTTTAAGTCGTGCCGTTAAATTGTAGTATAACAGAGAGGTGATAAAGACAGTCCTTGTGTGCAAAAAAGGCGGCCAGCAGGTGGTCGCCAATCCAAAGAATTATTTTCTTTTTATTAGGGCCGGGACTTTATTCGGTGACGCGCTTCTCCGGGTACGCTTTGTTTACCAGGGCGCGAGCATCGGTTTTGCTCTTGAAGTAGAGAGAATTGATGGGGGTGAAGTTCTTCCATTTATCTGGCACTTCTTCCTCGGCAAAGATAGCGGCCACCGGGCATTCTGGCTCACACGCGCCACAGTCAATACACTCGTCTGGATGGATATAGAGCATCCGGTCATCATCGCCGTCTTCATAAATACAGTCAACCGGGCAGACATTTACGCAGGATTTGTCCTTGAGGTCCACGCAAGGCTCGGCAATCACATACGCCATTGATATTCTCCTCTTTTCTTATTTCTAAAAAGAAATGCGTCTGGTAAATCTAAGTTCGGTAAATTCGCAGCTTCTAGTTCGGGCTGGTTGTCCTGATGATAACATTTTATCCCTAAATTGGCAAGTGGCTTTGGCAATTTATAGGCCAGCCAAAACTTGCAATTCCAAAATATTTGTGGTAATATATTGCCACGTTCTTAAAGCGCAAGCTTGGGAACGACCAAAGCTTAACAAGCATAAAGGTCAAGCGCAGGAGTAGTAAGCCTACTTACTAGAGAGCCGTTGCAGGTGGAAATACGGCACAATCGGCTGAACTCGCCTGGAAATCGCGTCGGTAAATTTGCTAAAGCAAAGTAGCCGATGACGGGTAACGTCCGTTAGCACGTTGCGAATCGAGTGGATGGTACGGTTATAACAGTCCGATGAACCCAAATTCGGGGATATAGCTCAGTTGGGAGAGCACGACACTGGCAGTGTCGGGGTCAGGGGTTCGAGCCCCCTTATCTCCACCTTTTAAGACTGTTTTACCAAACCATCAAGCAGGGTGGTATCGCGCAAGGTTGTTTTGCAACTTCTTAACGCCTTTCGTCCCTGGCCCTTTCTTTTTAGAGAAAGTTGGGCCGGGTTGCGAATGGCGTTTTTTGATTCTCTGGTTCACCACGGAGACACAAAGTCCACGGAGAAAATTCAAAGGTTTGTTACTATGATGGCGATTACAGAACAAGCTGTTCCACAATATAATAAGCAGGCTACGGGCTGGACTATCCGGCTGGCGGCGGACGGGGACGAAGTGGCAATACGGGCGGTGGCTGCCGAAACCTGGGCGGTCACTTACGCGCATACAGTGCGTCCCACCAACCGCGAACGAGTTATTCGTCAAAGTTACGCGGCGGCCTCGTTACGTCGGGCGTTTGCTCGTAACGGTAAGAACATCTGGTTTTGGGTAGTCGAAGATGACGACACGCACGAGATTGTAGGGTTTTCCGAAGTGGTGCTGTGGGCCGGGCCAAATCCTTGCGCCGAACTAACCCGCCTCTATATTTTGCCCGCTTACCAAAAAAGGAGCATTGGCGCGGCAATGCTTGACCAAACGTTGACAACGCTGACTTCAGGAGAGCTAGACGATGAGCTTAGACCGCCCCGGCTCATTTTGTCGGTGGAAGCGCACAATGCGCCCGCCATCAGCTTTTATGAGTCGCGGGGCTTCCGGCTGAAAAGAGAGTTTATTGTACCTCTGGTTGGTCAAATGTTGGAAATGAAAGAGTACGCGCTAGAACTTTAGGGAGATTTGGATATGGACACACAAATAAGGCCGCAAGAAAAAGAAAACGGGGCGGGCAATCGTCCTGGCTATAACCCGGCGGAAATCGAAAGTAAGTGGCAGCAGGTTTGGGAAGATAATGGCGATAACCACGCCTCTGATGATGACCCGCGCCCCAAATTCTATAATCTGGTGATGTTCCCCTACCCCAGCGGCGATTTGCACATCGGCCACTGGTACAACTTTGTGGGGGCGGACGTGTATGGCCGCTATATGCGTCAGAACGGTTACAACGTAATGCAGCCGTTTGGCTTTGACGCTTTTGGTTTGCCCGCCGAAAACGCCGCTATCAAACGCGGAGTCCAGGCATACAAGTGGACGATGTCTAATGTCGAGCGCACCTGGGGGCAACTGAAAACGATGGGCGGGATTTGGGATTTGGAACGCCGCGTAGTCACTTGTCAGCCCGACTATTACAAGTGGACAGAATGGTTTTTCCTGAAACTTTATCATGCGGGGCTGGCATATCGAGCCAAAGCTCCGGTCTGGTGGTGTCCCAACGACCAGACCGTACTGGCGAACGAACAAGTGTTGGCGAACGGCACGTGTGAACGCTGCGGGGCGGTGGTGATAAAACGCGATTTGGAGCAGTGGTTTTTCCGCATTACCAAATACGCTGACCGACTGCTGGAATACAAGGGGCTGGATTGGCCCGAATCCACCAAGTTGAAACAAATCAACTGGATTGGGCGCAGCGAAGGCGCACGTATCAATTTTGTGGCCCAGGACGCGGACGGTCAGAGCCATACTATTCCGGTCTTTACGACGCGCCCCGATACTATCAACGGCGTGACTTTCTTTTTGCTGGCTCCCGAACACCCGTTGGTGGAAAAGTTGGTTACGCCCGAACAGCGGGCCGAAGTCGAGGCTTATGTAGATAAAGCGCGGCGCGAAACCGAAATCGAACGTCAGAGTACCGACAAAGAAAAAAGCGGGGTCTTTATTGGTAGCTACATCACCAACCCGGTCAACGGCCAGCCTGTGCCAATCTGGATTACCGATTATGTGTTGATGAGTTACGGTACGGGCGCGGTGATGGGTGTTCCGGCCCACGACCAACGCGACTTCGAGTTCGCCCGCAAATTTGGGCTGCCGATTGTGATGGTGTATCAGCCGGACGACCACGAGGTTGACCCGCACAGTATGCCCGAAGCACTGGTGCATCAAGGCCATGTGGTTAATAGCGGCCAGTTCGACGGCTTGCCCGATGGCCCGGAAACCATCAAGCAGTTTATTAGCTGGATTGAGCATAACGGCTGGGGCAACGCGGAGGTCAGCTATCGGCTGCGCGACTGGCTGATTAGCCGTCAGCGTTATTGGGGTACGCCTATCCCGATGGTCTATTGCCCCCAGGACGGTATTGTGCCAGTGCCGGAAGACCAGCTGCCCGTGCTGCTGCCGACAGACGTGGAGTTTAAGCCGAGCGGCGAGTCGCCTCTGAAAGACATCCCGGAATTTGTCAACACGACCTGCCCGAAATGTGGTGGCCCGGCCCGACGCGAGACTGATACGATGGATACCTTTATGTGTTCGTCGTGGTATTTTTTGCGCTATCCGAACCCACACGACGAGCAGGCCGCCTTTGACCCTGAAAAAATCCGTCAATGGATGCCCGTTGACCAGTACACGGGTGGCCCTGAACACGCCACTATGCACCTGTTGTACGCCCGCTTCTTCACGATGGCTCTGCACGACATGGGATTATTGGATTTTGAGGAGCCGTTTACGCGCCTGGTGCATCAAGGTATGATTTTGAGCGAAGGCCGCAAGATGAGCAAGTCAAAAGGCAAAGCCATCGCGCCCGACACTCTGGTACAAGAACACGGGGCGGACGCGGTACGAGCCTTCCTGATGTTCTTGGGGCCGTTCGAGCGGGGCGCGGACTGGAACGCCAACACCGAACAACTGCTGGTGGGTACCAACCGCTTTTTGTATCGGGTTTGGACGATGGGACTGGAAGCGGCAGAGCAAAGTCCGAACCGGGTTGATACCGACCAAAGTACCGAGACTGACATCCGGCGGGTGCAGCATAAAACCATCAAACGGGTGGTAAGCGACATTCGCAATTTCCAGTTTAACACGGCTTTGAGCGGGTTGATGGAAATGGTCAACGAAATGCAACGTATCGGCGGCAACACGGCAGGCATACGCACGACTAAAGCCTGGGGCGAAGCGGTGGATACCTTGCTGGTGTTGCTGAGTCCATTGTGTCCGCACATCACCGAGGAACTGTGGCATCAACTGGGTCACGGTGGGAGCGTCCACGCCCAGCACGTTCCGGTTTTCGACCCGGCTCTGGCCGCAGATGAAGTGATTACGATTGTGGTGCAGGTCAACGGCAAGCTGCGCGAAACAATCCAGATTGCCGCTGGAACAAACGGCGACGAAATCCAGGCGGTTGCGCTGGCAAGCCCCAAAGTTTCGGTCCAACTGAACGGAGCCAAACCCAAAAAGGTCATTTACGTGCCGGGCAAGCTGGTCAATGTGGTTATCTAGCGTCAGCCGTTAGTTATCAGTGGTCAGTAAAAACCATAGTTAGGGCGTTGTGCTAGTTGTCACCCTGACGCAGGAAGGGTCTGTTCAAAGCCGTTAATGCCAACAGACCCTTCACTCCGCAGAGCCTCCGTTCAGGGTGACAAATCTAACTAGCACAATCCCCTACTTAGCCAAATTATTGGGGTACGTATTAGCCTTTTGCACGGCTGTTACCCCAATAATCGCCAATGGTTGAAACCATCGTCTAATCAACCCAAACCTGATAAATCAGGTTCTAACAATACGTTTTAACGTGTTTGAAATCTATTAGCCGACGGTTTCAACCGTCGGAGATGGTTAAGCTAACAGCCGGACAAAAAATGCACCGTACCATACCAAAATCTTAGTTAGGGAAATGGGCGGGATAATGATAAAACTCAATCCACAAGATTTTGTTCCAATCTCGACTTTTAAGTTTCTTGGTTGGGATTCTTAGAAAGGCTTACCTTATACTAAAATAAAGCCGTTTACCAGCCACGCTGCCGAGCGTGTATGGCAAGTGACTATGCAAATCAACAGCAAGGAATACGATGGATCATTACCAACATCAATATATTCAAATGAAGAACGACTTATATTACCTTCAATTGAGTCAAGTAAAGCTGAGGAACAAGCTGTTGAGAAGTGGTTACGTAAGCAGGTAGCCGAAATGGGTATAGATGTTATCTGCTGCTATCAACCACAATTGTCTGTAATGCTTGAATGGGAATATTTTTGTAGCTTTTGGAGACAGCTTATTTGGGTTACTGTATGTGTTTGGCCTCTTGATGGAGCATAGTTACTGCAATATTATCAAGACCGATTTATTTTTGGACGAAGGTAAGAAGTTGGTTCTTAAAATAATCTTCTTACCTCTTAATCTATGTAATGAAATTTGTCACCCCGAACGCAGTGAAGGTTCTGTATTCAGGAGTCTTCAGCAACAGATTCCTCACTAAGCAGAGCCTCCGTTCGGAATGACAGCTACCCGATTAGATAGCCAACAGTATCAGGGCCATTGCAGGGTTAGGAAATTGTGGGACATTGCTCCGTCAATGGATTGTGCCACCAGATTTATGTTCCAAGTTTGCCGTTGAGGGCGAAGGCTTGTAGCTTGCTGTTTTCGTCCGTGATATAAACCACCCCGTTGACCACAATCGGGCTTTGCCAGTGAATATTGCCCAGGTCGTTGCTGCGCCAAAGCTGGTTGCCCGTCGTTGGGTCGAACGCGGCAAGGCTACGCGAATGCACCGAATACAATACGTTATTGACGATGATGGGCGAGTTGCTATTTTCGGCTTTTTGCCACATCGGTTGCAGTGCCGGGTTGCCATTTGCGTCCAGAGTCAGCTTGTAGGCTGATAATATCGTGGTACTGGCGACATATATCCAGGTGGCATTGTCGACGGGATTGACCCAAACTGCCAGGGCGGTAAATACGGGTTTATTGTCGGGCAGCGTGATAAGTTGTAGTTCGCCCCCTTGTTGTCCCAATTTACCTTGCCCGCTCAGGTTATCTAAATTGAGCAGCCGCAATTTACCGTCTTTGCCCGATTGGGCTGCCAGATGCTTTAGTTTGCTGTTGGGCGGAGCGGACAGCAGGGCCGGAGCGGAACTGGCAATTTGTGAAGCCTCGTCCAGTTTTTGAAAATCTGCCGGGGTATAAGTATCCAGTGGGTCGCCATTGCTACCAGTGCCATCGGGGTGCAGCGCGAAAACCGTCTCGCTCCAATCGTGTTTAGCCGGGTCGAGCGTGCAGCAACCCGATGTCAAAAAGATTTTATCCAAATCCGGGCTATAAACGAGCGGATTACGCGCCCAAAGACCGTCCTCGGTGGCGTTGCATTTGGGGCTGCCTGCCTGAAAATTAAAATGCACATCGGGCTGGTCACTGCACACGGTATTAAAGACGTGTTGCGAACCGTCGCGCAAATTAATGGTGGTGAGGTGGCCCTGGTTTTGTTTACGCGCCCCGGCGATGGGATAATAAGCGTGAGCCATATACAGGTAGCTATTGCCATCTTTTGCGGTGACGACGGCCAGAGACGATGAGCCTTTTTCGTCGCCCGTTTTAGCCGAGGTCAGTTCGGGCCAGCCCCCGCCCTTGCTTTCCTGCCCATCTGCTACGCCGTATTTATGCACGTAGCCGTCTAGCCCGTAGCTATAAACGTACTGGCGGTTGGGGTCAAGAGCGGGCGACGAGGTAGTGTAGCAAGGGACGGCTGTGCCAATCACCACACAAGACCCGGCGGGGTTGTGCTGCACCCATAGCTGACCGCCAGTATTTGCGTCCAGGGCTGCGATGTCGCCGTTGCGGGTGGTGACAAAGAGCATATTTTTAGAGCCGCTCGATGTGTTTACTCCGGCCAGATAGATGGGTGTGCCATCCACCACTCCGCTCAAATCAGCCTGGAAAAGCTTTTGCAAACTGCCCACGTTAGCCGCCCCGATAGCAGTTTCCTGGCTGTCGCTGCCGCTATGTTGAGGGTTAGCGTTGAACTGCGGCCAGTCGTGCTTTGCTTGGGTTGCCACGCCCGGCGCAACTGGAAGCGAAGGGGCAGGCGCGGACAATTGTTGATAAACGGCTGCGCCCACCAAACCCACCAGCCCCAATATTGCTATGACTAAGGCGGCACTCGCCAGGCCATTTTTTCGCATACGCTTGATTGCTCTCCCTCTAATTGTTTCTACATACGATTATGCCACGCGCGTGTCCGCTTAACAAATTTATTCGATATAATTGTTCCAAAACTCGTGGCAAAAAGTGTCGAATCGGCCCGTCTTGGTTCGTTGTTATATTGAAGACAGCACTGGGCTGGCTTATAATTGAGCGAATGAGTGAAGGAGAAATTACTATGCGCTATGTAGCTTTGATTTACACCAACGAATCGGAAGATATGAAAGCAAACCCTGCCGAACAGCAGGCGGTAATGGAAGCCTATAACGTTTTCACCACAGCCGCGGACGCGAATGGAGCGAGGTTGGGGGGCGAGGCACTTCATCCTACCAGTGCGGCCACGACGGTGCGGGTGCGTGACGGCAAAGTGTTGACTACGGACGGGCCTTTTGCCGAAACCAAAGAGCAACTCGGCGGCTACTATCTGCTCAAATGCAAAGACCTGGACGGAGCAATTGAGTTGGCCGCGATGATACCAGGTGCAAAAACAGGTTCTATCGAAATCCGGCCTGTGGTCGAATGGGAATAAATGATGGGGCTAACATTAAGCGACAATTGTTCAATCAGCCATTTGCTAGAGGAAATCTTTCGCCGAGAAGGTGGCAAGGTGCTGGCCGCATTGATTGGGCGGTTGGGAGACTTTGAGTTAGCTCAGGATGTTTTGCAAGAAGCTTTTGTTTCCGCACTCGAACGCTGGCCGCACGAAGGGGTGCCAGTCAATCCGGCGGCCTGGTTGGTTACAACTGCCCGCAACCGGGCGATTGACCGACTTCGACGGGCCAGCGTGGGGCTGCGGAAACAAAAGCTCTGGCAAACCCAAATGGAAACTGAAGCATATAACGAGGTAACATTTGCCGCCGAATCCTTCCCCGACGAGCGACTCAAGCTCATCTTTACCTGTTGCCATCCGGCTTTGAACCTGGAAGCGCGGGTGGCTCTGACTTTACATACGCTGGGCGGTTTGACCACACCGGAAATTGCCCACGCCTTCTTAGTGCCTGAAACCACGATGGCCCAACGGCTAGTGCGGGCCAAACGCAAAATCAAGGCAGCTGGTATCGCTTATGCCGTACCACCTCCCCACCGCCTGAACGAACGGCTCGATGGGGTGTTGGCGGTCCTCTACCTGATTTTCAACGCGGGTTATAATGCCAGCCTGGGCCAAAGTTTGGTACGGGCTGAATTGTGCGCCGAAGCGATCAGGCTGAACCGCGCCTTGATTGCCCTTTTGGAGAATGAGACGAGGCTAGAGGACGAGCCAGAAGCGTTGGGTTTACTGGCTTTGATGCTTCTGCACGATTCGCGGCGAGAGGCCCGCACCGGGCCACAAGGCGAAATAATTGTGTTGGAAGAACAAGACCGAACACGCTGGAACAGGTCGCAGATTGCCGAAGGTCACGCAATGCTGGACAGCGCGTTGGCTCTGCGACGGCCCGGCCCTTATCAAATCCAGGCTGCCATTAGTGCTTTACATTCGCAAGCGGCTCAGGCTCAGGACACCGACTGGTATCAGATTTCGATGTTGTATGCCGAACTGGTCAGGTATAATCAGTCGCCCGTTGTACGGCTCAATTGGGCGGTAGCAGTGGCGATGGCAACCACGCCCGCGCGTGGTTTGGAGATGTTGACCGAACTTGAAACTGGCCTCCAAAACTATTATTTATTCCACGCGGCCCGTGCCGATTTACTACGGCGGGCTGAAAATTGGCAGGCCGCCCAGATTGCGTATAGTCAAGCTCTCACTCTTACCCACAATGAGATTGAGCAAGCTTTTTTGCAACGTCGGCTCGATGAGCTACAAGTCAGGCTGTCCTAAACCTAATACCATAGTCCTAATTTGAACGGTATTAAGTTTAACTGGCGACTGCCTACAGACCGCTATGCAGCAATAAGGTGAATAGCTGCCGGGTCAAGGCTGATTTGCCAGATGTTCGAGGTTGATTGTTGCTGGCCCATAGCGGCATATTCCTGGGCCGTTACTTCGATTTCCAGGTCGTGTTCCGCTTGCGAAAGGGCTTCTCCGAGGTTGAAAAAAAGCGTATAACGCGAACCACGCGCTACTTCGCCCGTAACGTGGCCGCTATAACAATTGGGAGAGTCAAGTTTAGCCGACATGGGCCAAATTTTGATATTTTCGGGCCGCATAGACAGGGTAACTTTGAAGTTCGAGGGCGGTAAAAATTGGCTGGGCCGGACGCTGGCCCATACGTCCGCGTGGGCGGTTCGCACCAACACCAGCCTTTGGGCCATATTTGCTTCTAACACCCGCCCTTCCCATAAATTCTTGATACCCAACAATTGGGCCGTCTGCACACTGGTTGGGTGGTAAAAAACTTCGGTTCGGGTATCGCATTGTAAAACGTGGCCCTGGTCATAAACAGCAATGCGGTCTGCCAGCATATAAGCTTCCTCCAAATCGTGGGTAATAAAAACGACGGGTAGCCCCAAGTCCCGACTAAGCAGAGCCAGATTCTGGCGCAATTCGGCCCGAATGTTGGTATCCAGCGCCGCGAATGGTTCGTCCAGCAGCAAAATTTCCGGTTGAGGGGCGAGTGCGCGGGCGAAGGCAACTCGTTGCTGTTGTCCACCCGAAAGTTCGCGTGGGTAACGTTTTTCCAGACCTTCAAGCTGCATCAGCCTCACCAACTCGTTTAATCGTCGGTTGGCGCGGCCTCTATCCCATCTGGACAGACCAAAAGCGATATTCTGATTGACGGTCAAGTGTGGAAACAGCGCGTAATTTTGGGGCAGGTAGCCAACTTTGCGTTCGGAGAGCCGCACGTTGAGCCGTTGGTGGCTATCAAAGACGGTGCGTGGGCCAATCGAAACAAAGCCCGCGTCCGGTTCGGCAATCCCGGCGATACATTTGAGGGTCATAGTTTTGCCACTACCGCTAGGCCCAAACAGTACCAAAACCTGGCCCTGGTTTGCGTCCAGACCTAGTTCGACCTCCAACTGGAAAGCTTTGAGTTGTTTGCGGATAACAGCATGGAACAAAGATGTCATACTTTTTTATGGACAACCTCAACGTTGGGACTGTTCCAGGCGGCCAGTCCCGAACGAGAGAGCAGTTTGAAGGTTATCAAAACGACGAAAGAAACAATCACCAGAATGACCGCCAATGTGACCGCTTCATCCAGACCGCCAGAACCCTCCAGAGCCGCATAAATCGCCAACGGCATAGTTTGGGTTTTGCCTTCAAAATTTCCAGCAAACATAATGGTTGCGCCAAACTCGCCTAACGCTCGCGCCCACGTCATCACCATCCCGCCCAAGAGAGCAGGCAGACAAAGCGGTACGGTCACGCGCCAGAAAATCCGTAGGCTGCTGCTGCCCAGGCTGGCCGCCACGCTTTCCAGGCTGCTATCAACCGCCTCGAACCCGGCTTTGGCGGCTTTGATATAAAAAGGAGCAGCGACAAATAGTTGGGCCAATACGACGGCTATAGTTGTGAAACCTACGGTAATATTAAACTGCTGGTCAAGCCACTGCCCAACCCAACCGCGTCTGCCCAGCGTGATAAGCAAGGCAATTCCGGCGACGGCGGGGGGCAAAACCATTGGCAAGTCCAACGCGGTATCAATAACCCTATAACCTGGAAAACGGTAGCGGGCCAGCAAATAGGCTAGAGGCGTACCCAAAACCACCGCCACCAACAAGGTTAGAGCCGTCGTGATAAGGCTCAACTTGAGGGCTTCTACGACGGCTGGTGTAGTCAGAAACGTACCAAGCGCACCAGTCGCCACCGAACGTACCAACAACGCTAATAACGGCAACACTAAAAACAGTAGCATCGCCATTCCTGCTAGCATCAACCAAAGCACGTTTGGATTGAGCTGCCTGCGTATTTGTCCAGCCTGAGCGTAATCAGCCAGCCTCGGAGACCAGGCCAACGCCGCGCCCCTCTCGGTTTCGTTGCTGGCAAAGCCTGTTGGTAGCTCTGGCTCTGACTCGTTGTCTGTTGCGGTTGTAGTGGCTCGATTTTCCAAAAAAACCGCTCCTTAGTTTTCGCCAACCATCACTTCTGTGGACTTGATAATAGCTACCACCTCGTCCCCAACTTGCAGACCCAAACTTTCGGCAGAGCCACGAGTGATAGCCGAAACAAGCTCCTCCCCACTGGCTAGTTCCACCACCACTTCGGCCATTACGTTGCCCAACTTGACCGATTTGACCTTACCCTTTAACTGATTGCGTGCGCTGATTTGCATATTTTTTACCTTTGACCTTACCCTTATTATCCAGCCAAATTTGACACAGGCACAAAGTTGTTCTTTTTGAGAATAGCTTGCCCGTTTGCTCCCAAGACGTATTCCACAAAGACTTTAGCCGCCGCTGGATTGCCTGCCCCTTTCAAAATCGCTATCGGATAGTTGGCGACGGTGTTGAACTGGTCGGGGATTTCAATCGTAGTGATGTCGGCACTAACCTTAGCGGTCACGTCCGAAGAATACACCACGCCCACGTCTCCTTCGCCCGTCTGGATTTTTGCCACTACCTGTTTAACATCGGTTTCGCGCGAGACAATGTTGGCCTGCACTTTAGTGCTAAAATCGCTGCCAAAAGCCGCGTCTTTGCTCATTTTGTCCAACGCGGTCAGGGTGTAGCCGCCTACTGGTACGTCCTTTTGGGCCGTCACGAACTTGAGGCCAGGGTTAGCCAAATCCTGCAATTTTTGAATCTTGCCAGGATTACCTTTTGGCAAAATTACCACCAGCCGATTTCTGACAAAAGTTGTACCTTTATCATTGACCAAACTTGCTTTGAGCGCATTGTCCATTTCGGTCTGATTGGCCGAAGCGAACACGTCCGCCTTTGCACCCTGTTCGAGTTGAGTGCGTAGAGTATTTGAGCCGCCAAAGCTATAAGTGATTTTCAAACCGGGATTAGCCTTTTCCAGTTCGGTCTTAATCTGGTTGAAAGGTTCGGTCAGGCTGGCGGCAGCATAGACAACCACTTCGCCCGTAGCCGTACCCGTCGCACTGGTAGCCTCGGCTGTTGCGCTGGATGACGTGGTCGCAACCGTCGTAGTCGCTGCTGTCTTAGTGCTGACAGCCGAGGTCGTGGCGGCGACGCTAATCATTGCGGCGGCGGATGTAGCGGCTGCCATTGTAGTCATAGCGGCGGCGGACATAGCGGCTGCCGCAGTGGTAGCGGACGTAGTGGTGGCGAGGGGAGTAGCCGTTTCCCCACAAGCTGCCATCAACAGGCTGCCCAGGCTCAACATCACCAATATGCAGCCGAGCCAGACCGCCTTTCTTGCTCTATCAAGCATCAATCGTTCTCCTCCAGGTTAATGTTTTACAAGCTAATACCGTTCACATAAGCTATAGGCGGCTCGTCTCCGCGCCTGCACCGTCAGTAAAGCTGGCATAATAACGGGCGCGGGGACGCGCCGCCTACAATAAGACTATTTTACAAGCCAATTTGTAGTAGCGTCATAGCGAGAATTTCCAATCAAAGGCACTCAAGCTTTGAGTATTACTCAGTATTTGAGTATATAGGCAGGTTAGAGCCTTGTCAAATCTATATCGGCGCAGATAAAGTGATATAATATAAAGACACGAGGCAACTTTTCAAAGGGTAAATTCGAGCTAAAAGGTAAGAGTAAGAAATAGGGCGAGGCGAGTATGGACGGGGCGCGTTTCATCCAGAGACTTAGCGTTAAAAATCTGCTATCTTTCAATCAGGAAGGGGTTGACATCGAATTACAACCGCTCAACGTTTTGATTGGCCCCAACGGTAGCGGCAAATCCAACTTTATCGAAGCAATTGGCATTTTGCGCTCCGCTCCCCAAGATTTTGCTCCTTTTCGCTATGTTAGAGGGTTACAAGAATGGTTTTGGAAGGACACAGAGGCTAACACAATCCACATTGACATAACGTTGTCATATTGGTCGTCACTTCTGACAGAGTTATCTCCTCTTAGAGCCTGTCTAATGATTCAAATTTAAGCCGACAAAAGTGGTAAACTGGAGGTATG
This sequence comes from Chloroflexia bacterium, assembly GCA_038207455.1. GTDB lineage: Bacteria > Chloroflexota > Chloroflexia > Chloroheliales > Chloroheliaceae > JBBQZT01. The sequence goes on along the minus strand of JBBQZT010000122.1, from coordinate 82 downwards.
AACAATAAAAGACCAGCTTACACCACTGATGTCAGTGATATTGAGTGGCAAATCGCTGCTCCACTCCTGCCCGGCCAAAAAC
>JBBQZT010000121.1:0-15757 GCA_038207455.1 Chloroflexia bacterium | reverse complement strand
TTGGTAAAAACAAAAGGCGATATTCCAGCCAAAGACCCAAAATTTGATAAAAGGCGAAAAACTTGAAACTTGATAAAGCTCATTAAAAACGTGTATAATATAAATACAGCAAAAAGCACCGCCACAGTTATCTCAATGGCAGTACAAACCGCTTTTTGGCTGAGGGTGCTTGCAAACCGCGATGCAGGAACTGATTGATTAAAACTTGGGCCGAACGGCTAATTTTTACCACAAATAGCCTGTTAAAGAAATAGTTTTAGCTTCTAGTTGCTTCTATATTAGCTTCTAGTAGTCTTTTTGCGGACTTTATAACTTTTAGTTTCCACTTTGGAACGTATTAGCGAGGTTGCACTTGGATAAAAATAACGGTTACGAGGTTAAAAACTACGAATTTGGAAATTTATTACTCAAATACCGCGAACGCTTAAAATTGACCCAACAGCAGGAAGCTGGGTTGATTGAGGTAACTTCAACCGCTATTTCCAAATGGGAAGTGGAAGAGTATAGCCCTGGCAGCAGTAATTTGAAAAAGCTGACCGAGTTTTATTTGAAACAAGGTGCTTTTATTAAAGGCAATGAACGCGTCCAAGTCGAAGAACTTTGGTTGAAAGCAGGCAAGCAGCGTAATCTCGACCCTGAATGGTTGGATAATTTGCTAAACGTGCCACCTGCCACTACTCCAACCTTAACAGAACCTACTCCTGAACCGCAGTTGGCAGCGACACAGCCTGCTGAAACGGAGAGCCACGTCCCTTCTACGAACTCTACGATGACCGACGGAAACACAGCCACGAATGAGCAGCAAAATATCTTTACGGTCAAAGCAGCCAAACCTGTCCGTTTTTTGACATCTTTTCGGTTGGCTATTGTGGGTGCGGTAGCATTGGTGGTAGTAATGGGTATTTTGATATTTATGCTGGTGAACAATAACCCGCCAGCAAATGTAGCAAACAGCAGTACACCAACGAATGTAGCTAACACCGGCACGCCAATAAATGTAAACCCCAGTAAAACGCCACTGAATGGCGAGGTGTTGGGTTCGATAGAAGGTATCGCAGTCAATGCTATGGCTTTTAGTCGTAACGGTAGATTTTTAGTAAGTGGCAATGGGGATTTAACCATCAAAGTGCTATCTGTTGAGCCGGAGGCAGCCCCAACGGGCAATCTGGTGGACGAATTGCGTGACCACAAAGGATTTGTATATGCTCTCAAATATAGTTGGGACGGTAAACTTTTAGCCAGTGCTGCTACTGACAAAACTATCAAGATTTGGGAAGTCAACGTTTGTGGTATCCCTACCCACAATGTATTGCAGACTATCAATGCCAACACTGATCAGTTGTGGTCATTAGCTTTTAGTCCAGATAATAAAATTTTGGCGAGTGCGGGCGAAAATAATGCAATCCAACTATGGGACGTGGCGACAGGCAATTTGATTAGAACCTTGACGGGTCACACCGGAAAAGTGTGAGAGTTAGCTTTTAGCCGGGATGGAAATGGCTCTACTTTGGCAAGTTCGAGTAAGGATAAAACTATCAAACTTTGGAACGTCAACACAGGCCAAGAATTGAAAACTTTAACCGGACATACTGGCAGCGTTCAAACCATCTCTTTTAATCCCACAGGTAAAATTCTAGCCAGTGGTGGGGCTGACGGTACGATTAAAATTTGGGACGTAGATAGTGGCAAAGAAATCAAAACCCTGACTGGTCATCTTAACACGGTAAATTCGGTGGTGTTCAGCCCGGATGGTCAGATTCTAGCCAGCGGTGGCAGTGATAATTTGATAAAATTGTGGAACGTGTCAAGCTGGCAAGAAACAAAAACGCTCAAGGGACATACCAATGAAATAGTATCACTGGCCTTTAGCCCGGACGGTAAATATCTGGCAAGTGGTAGCGAAAAAGTAGAAGGCTTAATCCGGTGGTGGAAGGTTTAAACCTTAGCTTTGCCGCCATTTTTGGGCGGGGGGAGCGGGAGCAGACAGTGATTGGCCGCTTGCACTATCAAGTCAGCAGCCAGGTCGGACGGGGAAATAGCGGTATTTATCATTAGATGGTACTCGTCGGGATCGCGCCAGTCCGCCCCGTAGAGCGAACGAATATAGTGGGCGCGGGCCACGTCGTTATGCTGCACTTGCCGCACCGCTTCGGCCTGAGTAATCTGGTCACGCTCCTTGATAATGTTTATCCGAAAAGCTGGGGGCGCGTAAATAAAAACGCTCAAGATGTTGGGCCGCCCCGCCAGATAAAAATTCGCTCCGTGACCGGCAATTACTACCTCGTCCGTAGCGGCTACTTTTTCCAGCACGGCTTTGGTGGCTTCTTGATACGTAATAGTATCTACCCCTGTCGGCTTGGAGGTCAAGGGGCTGGTCAGGTTATAGCGGAAAAGCGTAAAAACCTGGTTAAACACATTGTCGGCTTTTTCGTGCAAATCGTTGGCCTCGCTAACCGAAATACCCAACTCTTTCGCCACATCTTGAACAATTTCACGGTCAACATAAGGCAAGCCCATTTTTTGAGCTACCAGTTGCCCTATTTCACGGCCACCACTGCCGATTTGATGTGCAATAGTTATGATAGCCATAGCATACCTCAATAAAGCCATCAGTTATCAGTCGTCAGTTGTCAGTCAAAACTGATTTGTTTTTACTCTGCGAACTCTGCGGTAAAATTTAGTCTGGTAAAAACCGCATAAAAACTTCGTTACTAAGCAGCCGTCCGCGCACTGTCAGACGTAAACGGGCTTCACCACTCGGCCCATCAAAGTATTCCAGCAAATCGTAGCCCATCATACGTGTGACCACGCCCGGAAACAGGTCTTCCAGACTGCGCCCAAATTCCCGCTCCACACGAGCCAAATCGAGACCTTCGTTCAGACGCAACGCCAGGATTATGGTATCCGCCAGTTGCAAGCCTGGGTTCATCTGCTCGGCTTCGTCGGTCACAATGACGCTCTGACCTTGCCGCAACTTTGTAATATATTGTTGGGGGTCGCGCAACACCGGATAACGCCAGCCGCCAAAATATGAATGTGCGCCCGGCCCGAAGCCAACATAAGGTTGGGTGCGCCAATAAACCAGATTATGGCGGCAGGCTAACTTATCACTATCACCTCGCGCCCAATTGCTAATTTCGTATTGCACATAACCCGCTGCCTCTAACATTTCCAACGCCAGCAAATACATATCGGCGGCCAAATCTTCGTCTGGCAGAACGGTTTTGCCACTTTTGACGCTCCGACCCATTGCGGTATTTTCTTCGATGGTCAAAGCATAAAGCGAAAGATGTTCAGGTGCAAGTTCGAGGGCTTTTTCCAACGTTTTGCGCCACGTCTCTAGCGTCTGGTCGGGCAGACCATAAATAAAATCCAGGTTCAGGTTATCAAAACCCGCCTCTCGCGCCAGTTCCACCGCCCTGACTGCACCCGCTGAGTCGTGAGTACGCCCCAAACCGCGTAGCATCGCGTCGTCGAAGGCTTGCACTCCAAAGCTGAGACGATTGATGCCTAGTTTGCGTAAATCCTGCAACTTTTCCAAAGACAACGTGCCAGGATTGGCTTCCAGGGTTACTTCGGTTTGCGGCCCAATTTCGGCCCAATTTTCGATTGCCTGGAAAATACGGGCCAGTTCAGGCGAAGGCAAAAGCGAGGGTGTACCGCCGCCAAAAAAAACAGTGTTGAGCGGAGTTTTTGGGCCTTTTTCAACCTTAGTATCAGGTTTAGCCAGTAAAGGTAAAGGTGCAAGCGGATTATAATCGCCGCGTTGTACCGCTGCCAACGTCCGCTCGATTTCGCGCCGCAACGCCCCGGTATAACGCCCGTACAAATGCGACAAATTGGTATAGGTATTAAAGTCGCAGTAACTACAACGGGTCTGACAAAAAGGAATATGCAGGTACAGACTCAAGCCATCTTTTGAGACATCTATCTTAGCAGGTTCAATTTGCAAATCAGTTTTCAGGTCAAGTAAATCAAGCACTTTTAATTACACATCTTCCAAGTTTTATGATATAAATTTTCTACTTGAAAAGGGTGGCTACCTTGAGCTTAAAGCCAGGTAGTACATCCTCACCATCAAGCTCGTCAGCCAAATTGTATATTTTCCAGGGTTCGGCCTCGCCTGGGTGGTAAGCTTCCACAAGTTGCTTATCAGGATTGATGGCCCACACAATTTTTACTCCAGCCGCCTGATATTTTCTAATTTTATTAGCGGCTGCCTCACGGCCTGGCTTGCTTTTCAAGTCGTTCGGAGAATGGACTTCTACCACTAAATCCGGTACCACTTTCAAAGCCTTTGCGTCTATAACAGGCATTCGCGCCAGTGTGACAAAGGCCAGGTCTGGAGTGGGAATAAACCCTGGAGCGATGTTAAAACTGGTATCATGCCATACCAGACCTATTTTTTCTTCCGGGTCAAAAAGAGTAAAATGTTTCGCAATTAAACCTGTAATTCTACCGTGTTCGCCACCTGTTGACATTCTTTCGACCAGCTTTCCTTTGATTAGTTCGTAACGTTCATAAAACGCTGGCAACTCCTCAAAGTCTTCGTTGGTATATATGCGCTCGGTCTTCTCAAATTCGACAGGTTTTAATTGCAGGGTCATACTTCACACCTCTTTCCGGCTATTTTCACTTATAAAGCATAACACAAAAAGGGCCAATTCGCACCTTACTTCGGCGAGAATTAGCCAACCAGTCCAAAATATTTGATAACCCAGCTTAGTTCTGTAGATGCAGTTGGTCAAGCAAGCGGATACTTTGGCGGGCATCATCGCCAAAATAAATCCAACCTTTGAACATATCGTGCAATTCGGGTTCTTCCTGAAAGGCCCGTCCCGCGTAGGCAAAATAGAGGTTGGGTAGGTCAGTTTCCCGTACCCTTTCAATTATCGGCCCAATCTCGCGCCGTAGAGCCAGAGCCGCTTCGGTGCGGCTGGCCGAAAAACAGATCAAAGCGGGTTTCAGACGACGCAAATCTTTGTCCAAATCTATCGCTGGAACGTTCTGACCCAGATAAATTACCCGCCAGCCGTTGCGTCGTAAAAAATAAGCACTAACAATGACACCTAATTCGTGAAACTCTTGGGGGGCGCAGGCGGTCAAAATAAGTGGGCCGGTTTCGATAATGGGTAACGACTCCAGCATAGAGTTCAAACGATTGCGACAGATAGAGGTAGCGAAATGTTCGGTAGCCACCGTGACCTCGTTGTTCATCCAGCGTTCGCCAATTTCAGCCAATACGGGCTGGATGATATTGAGACAAAGTTGTTCAGGCGGGTATAAACCAGCAGCTTCGGCCAGCAAATCTTCCGCGTGTTGCTCGTCAAAGGAAAGGAAAGCGGTCAGCAAATCTTCCACAAAGCGTTCAGACGAACGTACCTGTTCGTCAAGCTGGGGTCGCTGGCCGTTAGCGTGGATATTACCATTAACACTGCCGTTTTTGCTACCATTAGCTTTAGTGAAGATATTGTCCATCGTCAACAAAGCTTCGTCGGGTTGAGTTTGGAGCAATGTGCTGGCCTGGCTGATAGACATTCCTTCCTCCAGGCGTTGACGCAACCAAATTACCCGCAAAATGTCGCGTTTGGTATAGCGACGATGGTTACTATCGGTGCGATGCGGAGTTAAAACATGGTAACGTTTTTCCCAGGCCCGCAGAGTTGGCTCAGTTACACCGCTAACATGAGAAACGGCCTTAATACTGTAGATAGCGAAATCAAGCGAGGCTTCGACCATACGAGGGGACTTCTTTCTACTAAAAATAGGTGCGAATTAGGTTTTTCTATATTCTTAACACGAATTATATCAGACCTTAATGCTTTGTCAAGATGTTGTCTAAGTTTTTTCAGGGCCACTGAACGGTTGGCGTATCCATTGGCAGAGCGATGTCCCACAAATACCAGACCTGCCAAATGGGGCTAAAGTGTTGCTCTTTAGAACCAAAAATAGTAAAATGGTGATAATAAATAATCAGTTAATCAAAACCTGTCTATATACTTCTATAATAGAAGGTTCGGGAGGCATCAGTAACAAAAAATGACAATGGAAAAAAGCACTTTCAGGACCAAAGTCGGTCTGGCCCAAATGCTCAAGGGCGGCGTGATAATGGACGTGGTAAACACCGAGCAGGCCAAAATTGCCGAGGAAGCCGGAGCCGTCGCAGTAATGGCGTTGGAGCGCGTCCCCGCAGACATCCGTAAGCAAGGTGGGGTAGCCCGTATGAGCGACCCGGAAATGATTATACGTATCAAAGAGGCAGTGACGATTCCAGTGATGGCAAAGGCCCGTATAGGTCATTTTGTGGAAGCTCAAATCCTGGAAGCACTGGGCATAGATTATATTGACGAAAGCGAAGTGCTAACTCCGGCGGACAATCAGTATCACATCAACAAACACGAATTTAAGATACCCTTTGTGTGTGGCTGCCGCAACCTGGGCGAAGCTTTGCGCCGGATTGGGGAAGGCGCGGCTATGATACGCACTAAAGGCGAGGCTGGCACGGGCGATATTGTAGAGGCCGTGACCCATATGCGGAACGTCACCAGCGAGATGCGCCGTATTCAGACCTTGCGCCCCGAAGAATTGATGACGGTTGCCAAAGACTTGCAAGCCCCTTACGATTTAGTGTTGCAAATCCACGAGACTGGCAAACTGCCCGTCGTCAACTTTGCGGCTGGTGGTATCGCTACCCCTGCTGATGCGGCTTTGATGATGCAGCTGGGCAGTGATGGCGTATTTGTTGGGAGTGGTATTTTCAAAAGCGGCGACCCGGCAAAACGGGCCAAAGCTATCGTTCAAGCTACTACTCACTACAATAACCCGAAAATTTTGGCTGAGGTCAGCAAAAATCTAGGCGAAGCAATGGTAGGCATCAACATTTCCCAAATGCCAGCTGACCAGACGATGGCCGGGCGTGGCTGGTAAATAATAGGGGTAGGCGATAAGCAAACTGCGGCAGCTTGCCGCCCCGGATATGTCTGATTTGATGGATAGTAATGAGCAAAAACTAAAAATAGGGGTGCTGGCTCTGCAAGGAGCGTTTATCGAACACGTCCAGGTTTTGCGTGAGCTAGGGGCAGAAGTGCGCGAAGTAAGGCTGCCCGAAGATATGCAAGACCTGGACGGCTTGATTATTCCTGGCGGCGAAAGTACCGCTATCGGCAAGCTGATGGTCAACTGGGGCTTGCTTGAGCCAGTCAAACAAATGGCACACAGTCAAAAACCAGTGTGGGGAACCTGCGCGGGTATGATTCTGCTGGCTAAAGACATCGGCGGCTTTGACCAGCCTCTGCTTGGCCTGATGGATATTAAGGTAAAACGCAATGCCTTTGGTTCGCAACTAGACAGCTTCGAGACCGATTTAGACATTCCCGCTTTGGGCCAAAAACCATTTCCTGCCATCTTCATCCGTGCGCCCTATATCCAGGAAATCGGCTCTGCCGTGCAGGAACTGGCCCGTCTCAAGCCAGATGAAATAGTGGCAGCCCGTCAAGGCAATTTGCTGGCAACGGCTTTTCACCCAGAATTGTCCGGCGACCAACGCTTCCATCAAATGTTCCTTGACATGGTTAAAGAAGCCCGTCACGCCCACGAAGTAACAGCAGCCAATTAAAATTTGGCACAGTTAATGCTTAGATTTATTTAGCTACAGATATAATTCTTTTGCCCAACCCGGCTTTTGCTCCAAAAATCGTGAAAGTACCAAAGCCGACTTAAAAACCGAACTTTTTGAAGGCGGAACACGTTTGGTGATTAGAAACCTGCATCTCACCGATTTCTTAAAACTAGGCCGCTTACACGAAGCCAACGTCGGTCTGGATATACCTGGCTCGCTGGTGATACCCCATTCGTTACGCAGTGTGGCGTTGAGTCAGCATTTGCCAGTTTCTGTCCAGAGTTACAATTCCAATATCTATATATACGAAGAACCCGAAGGTAATCCTTGCGCCTTCGTACAGGCCCGCACTCGTCAACGCCGCGATGAGTGGGATATTCTGGCTCTCGGCACTATCGGTAAAAATTTTCAAACTCTCCCCACCTCATCCGAAGCCGCCGAAAATCTAGCTCCAACTGAACCCGCTAACGCTACCTCAACTGAAACCTTCGCGCCTGAACAGGAAACGGCCCAGGTTGTCTTTTCTACAGATATTGTTGCTGCCGATGCTGCGGGGGAAATGGTTGAAGCTAAGAATGAAGACGAAACTCCTACCCTCGAAGAAACGAGCGAGAGCAACGAGGAAGATACCGCCTGGCCTAGTATTAGCGAAGCCGAAATCGCCTGGTCAAAACTGCTGGAACATTTGGTGACAGACGCAGGCGAGCGTGGAGTGATGCGGATTTACGCTAAGTTGGGCGAAGACTCGTCCGAAATGGATTTGTTCAACCAAACTGGCTTTCACACCTTCACTCACGAGTTGTTATTTCGGCTCAACTACAAAACTGGCTTAGAAAAACCTGCCAACGCTAAAATGAGACCGCAGCGTAGCCGCGATTTGTTCCCGATTGACCAGCTTTACCGCGCCGTTACACCCGGTCTGGTGCAGCACGCCGAAAACTCTAGTTCGCGTAGTTGGGCAATCAGCCGCAACTATTTCCCGCGCCCGCTCAAAGAGCAAGGTTTTGTGTTGGAAGAAAACGACAAAATTGTAGCTTATCTGCGGCTGCTTAGTCATCGCAACCACCACTTATTGACAGTGATGTGTTTGGATAGCCAGCGCGAAATTCTAGCTGAAATTATCCGTTACGGTCTTAGCAATATTAAAGCGGGTGACGACGTACAGGTTTATTGTGTAGTCAGAGAGTATCAAGGCGAACAGGCCACCGCGTTAGAAGATTTGGGCTTTGAATATTTTGGCAAACAAGCGGCAATGGTTAAGCATATCGTCCAATATATCAAAAACGTAGAACGTGCTACAGCCCACGCCCGCGACCATAAACTCGAACTGGCCCATAGTGTTATCAAGCGTCGTCTGCGTCCCATCGTCAAAGTTGGGCAGCCCGCCTTTTTGAAGCACAAAAGTGGGTGGGGCAATACTTGATGCCAGGGTACATAACAAACGTCGAGGATATTTTTAGTGACCCATATTTACTTGACGGAAACATTCCCGATGAAATTCGCGAACTTGTAAAAGGCGACCCAAATTGGGTGATAGACGCTCTTACAAAGGGGACACACGCTGGAACAGGTCAAATTTTAAGAGAAATAGACCTGCTGACTGGTAATCTAACGGGTAGAAATATTCAGTGGCATCCAGGTGGAGGACATCACGGGCCAACACCATATTGGAAAGTAAGTAGTCCCAAAGGTGGCACCGTTAGGGTAGGGCCACAATTTTCTAAAAGGCAGGATGGTAGTAGTATGATTGCTTCAAAAGTACATTTAGATTTGGAGGCTCCTATTATCCCTAATCAAAGTTTGGGCGGTTTGACACTTGGAACTCATATCAGCGAACTTGAAGATTTGGTTTTTGGATTGGGTAGCTGGAAAGAAGGTGCGTGTACTTTAATTTCACCTTTTGAAGCCAGATATTCTTTTGGCAAAGGTGAAATTGAAGCAGCGGTGGATGTTCGCAACGGCAAGATTTTCAAACTTTCAGCTAAAGTTGGCTATAAGGGCAAATTGTTTGAGGAGATTGGGGTAGGAATGTTGGTACAACAAGCCTTAGAACTTGAGCCGCGCCTTTATTACGATGAAGTTGAGGAACTTATTTTAGCTAGAGGGCTACCTGGACTTAGCCTGGACATACCAGAAATTGACCCGCCTGTAGAAATAGTACCTGGAATGAATATCTCTGCTATCAATGTTTTTGTAGAAGAAATTGGAAGTGGTAGGTAAATACCAAAGTCCGGTAGAGGTACACCAATAAAGTGCCTTTTGATGGGTTGAAACGTCTTAATTAGTGTGATTCATCCTTCCAATTTGGTTCAAGAAGATGTATAATACAACTAAGTAAGGAGGCGAAACTTTTGGAGTTATGTAACGTAGATAACACAAGTGAAGTTATATAACTTGGAAGAAGCTACAAGGCTACGTAGCACGTGGCAAGGGATACCATTAACAATCGGCAGGCAGAGTAGCCACACTAGCTGTGACGGTTGTTATAATATATTATAAATAGCAGGTGTAGAAAATAATATATGATAAACAACATTGAGTTGGACGAAGAAGAAGCTTTACTTCCCGAACGTGTTTTCACCGATGACCTGGAATTGCTTCTGGCGGCCCTCCCGCTCCATATTCGCCAACCACTTGAAGATATTAACCACCGCGATGAGCTTTTGGAAGTCGTGATGGATTTGGGCAGAAAACCAGAGGCGCGTTATCAGGGCCGTGAAGTCAACCTAAGCGAACGCGAAGTAACGCTGGAAGATATTGAACACGTGGTTGGGCGCATCGGCACGTTCGGCGGTGATAATCGGGCGGGCATTGAACGCACTTTGCACCGAATTAGTTGTATTCGCAATCGGGCCGGGCGCGTTATCGGTTTAACATTGCGGATTGGTCGCGCCGTTTTCGGGACAATTAGCATTATTCAGGATTTGGTGGAATCGCGCCAAAGCATTTTGCTGGTGGGACGGCCTGGTATTGGTAAAACCACTTTATTGCGCGAAACGGCCCGTGTATTGGCCGACGATTTGCACAAGCGGGTGGTGATTGTAGATACCAGCAACGAAATCGCTGGTGATGGTGACATCCCGCACCCGGCGATTGGGCGGGCGCGACGGATGCAGGTGGCAATGCCAGATTTGCAGCATAACGTCATGATTGAGGCAGTGGAAAACCATATGCCCGAAGTAATCGTGATTGATGAAATTGGCACGGCTTTGGAAGCGGAAGCGGCCCGCACGATTGCCGAACGCGGAGTGCAGCTTATCGGCACGGCGCACGGTGTTTCGCTCGAAAATTTGATGCTCAATCCCACGCTTTCTGACCTGATTGGTGGTATTCAGACTGTCACATTGGGAGACGAGGAAGCGCGACGGCGTGGCACTCAAAAATCGGTATTGGAGCGTAAAGCTCCGCCTACTTTTGATGTGATGGTGGAAATTCGTGACCGTGATAAAGTGGCAGTGCATCTTAACGTCTCCGAGACCGTTGATGCGATTTTACGCGGGCAGCCTGTCCCTACCCAAATTCGGGAGCGCAAACCGAACGGCGAAATTGTTACTTCCGAGGAAAAGGAAGATTTTAGCGATAGCAGCGAGGGGCGAGAAGTGACCCGTATGACCAGCAGATCGGGTGGTAACAACGGTGGGAGCGGCGGCTACGGCGGTAATTATAATAGTAGCTATGGAGGCGGCAATGCTAATGGCAACGTTTATAGTTATGACCGCGAGCGCAACCGTCGTTCCTCGGCTGCTCCAAACGGCACGCGCGGCAATCTCAGCCCGATGGCAACTTTGTTCCCGCCTGTTGGAACACCTACCCCCCGGAGCAACTTCCCTTTCGGCAACGCGGTAGCTAACCAAGAGCCGGAACTTTTACGGATTTCGCCTGCTGCACCGACTAACCGTTTTAGCAAAGACAGCACCCTGCCAGTCACTCAGGCCAAACCGTTGCGTATCTTCCCACACGGGGTCAATCGCAACCGTTTGGAGGGGGCGATTAAGCAGATGAATTTGCCCGCCGATATTGTGCGCGAGGTGAACGATGCCGATATGGTTTTGACGCTCAAAAACTATTACCGCCAAAAACCCTTGACTTTGCGTCAGGCCGAAAGCGATAATACGCCTATCTATATTCTCAAAAGCAACACGGCGGCGCAAATAGAAAGTTGCTTGAGCGATATTTTCAATTTGAACCCGGTGGGCGACGGCGCGACTAAAGACACTAAAGAGGAAAAGGCTGAAACTGTGAATGGCGACCCGGTCAAGGACGCGATGTTTGAGGCCGAGGAAGCCATCACAAAAGTAATGCAGCAGTCCCAACCTATCGAACTCAACCCGCAGAATTCGTTTATTCGACGGCTGCAACACCAGATGGCCGAACGCTATAATTTGACCAGCCAAAGTCGAGGACGCGAACCGTTCCGGCGGGTGCGTATCTTGCCAGGTAGCTAAGAAATAGTTTTCAATTACAAACCGCCAACTATTCACCCCAAACACGTTAAAACGTGTTACCAAACTGTTCGGCAACCTGATTTATCAGGTTTGGTTTGTATAGACGACGGTTTCAACCGTTGGCGTTCCCTGAAGGCACGCGAATTATGTATCATCTCAAAAGGTAGGGGCGAGATTTATCCCGCCCCGCTCTTACAGTGCCTCAAGCAAAAGGGACGGAACAAATCTCGCCCCTACACCCCGAATTTTTGAGATGATAACGAATTATTTCGTTAATGTTCATCAACCAGCGGCCCAACCGAGGCGCACTTTGAGAATTGACGACTAATACTGACAACTGATTACTGTTGACTGACAACTATATGAAAATGATAATTGCTGTCGTCCAGGGCAAAGACGCTACTGCCCTGATGGATAAACTGGTTGAAAAACGGCTGGGCGTAACCAAAATCAATACGAGCGGCGGCTTTTTGCGCGAAAGTAACGCTACGCTTCTAGTGGGGGTGGAAGACCATCGGGTAGAGGAAGTGTTACGCCTGATTCGCGTCAACTGTCACGTGCGTAACCGCTATATCAATCCCATGCCGCCTATGAACGAGCCAGGCGGCGAATTTTATGTTTCAAGCCCCGTCGAAGTGCCAGTCGGAGGAGCTACCGTGTTTGTGTTGGAGGTGGACAAGTATGTACGCCTGTAGTATGCTATAATTATCCCAATAGGTTTTTCGTATGTCGCTGGCCCAGGTAAGGAGAAAGAATTTGGCGTTTCCAGAAGTATTTCAAAGCGTTCTGCACGGTTCAACCCTCGCCCAGATTGTGCTGCCCAAAGAAATTCAAAGCGTTTTGGATGCTATTCTTAACGTACTGCAAATAATTCTGACTTTCCTGGTGGCTTATCTGGTAGTGCTGTGGTTGACTTTGTGCTTCTGGACTTTTAGGGACATCCAGGCGCGTACCCGCGATATTTTCGCCCAAATTTTCGCTACGCTACTGGTGCTTTTCTTCAATATTCCCGGTATTTTGATTTATCGGCTGGTGCGGCCCAAAGAAACGCTCTCCGAAGCTTACGAACGCTCTTTGCAAGAAGAATATATGCTCCAAGACCTGGAGGAGCGCGACATCTGCCCGGTTTGCCGGGTCAAGGTACAGTCAGAATTTAATTTTTGCTTCAATTGTCGCACCCGTCTGCGTCGTGAATGTCCGTCCTGCGGTTATGCTATTAAGATGAAGTGGACTAACTGTCCCAATTGCGGCACGCCTACCAAAACTCGCGCCCGTGAAGCCGTGATGCAAGCGGCTGGTCTCGGTGCTGCCCGTCCACCCCAACCCACCGCGCCTCCTACACCCCGCCCGGCTCCCAACACGCGGGAGATTGTACCAGCAATCGAACCCGAAGCAGGGCTTTACCAACCACCACCCGCTTACCCAACCCAACCGCATCAACCGCAGGGTAATCAACGCCCACGACAAAACCCAACCGCCTCCCTTCGCCAACAGTATAATCAGGAAGGCGACGCGCCCGCCGATGCTGGCCGCAACCCTGGTGTAGTTGAGCAACCTGAGCCGTCCAACTATTATCTGGATGAACCCACCCGCCCCAATTCTGGCTACCCACCTTCATCTCGTAACAATCCACCTAACAACCGCAACCCGCGCTCTAACCCCACCGACTCGGAACAAAACCAGGTCTAAGCTCATTTGAGGTAGGCAACTGCTATGCAAGCAACAAGCTTTGGGTACGGCGGCCAGCTACAGTTTTTGGTATGAGTTTAAAAGGTAGGAGCGAGATTTATCACGCCCGCCTTGAGTGGGGTGTACTAACTCTGTGGGCGTGATAAATCTCGCTTCTACCCCCCGAATTTTTGAGCTGACACAATTTTTGTTTGAAAGGAAATAAAAATGCAACCTCTGGAAACCAATCCTAACAACGGTGTAGATTTGACCATCCATCTCGACCAGGCCGATGCGGAAATTTTATTTCTGCTGGCAATTGACTCCGGTCAAAGCCTGGAAGATGTATTGTTGGGTATGATGGAAGAAATGACTACCGACCTGGCGATGAGCGAAACTCGTCAACCCAAAGTGCAGCAAGCTATCGCTGAGTATCAGCGCACCAGTCAGTTTGACCCCGATAAATGGCACGAATAAAATGACAACTTTTCAGTATCACCCTGATATTTTGGCCCGCTATCCCGGTCTGGAAGGGGGCGTAATTCTGGCGCACGGCTTGACCAACGGCCCTACCTCGAACGATTTACAAGCCGAATATCTGGACGAGCAACAAGCGGTTATCAAACGCATTGGTGACACACCGTTGAGCCAGCTGCCCGCGATAAACGCCTGATGCAGCGTTTTCAGCAGCTTTGGGGTTGAGCCAACCAAATATCGGTGTGCCGCTGAAGCCCTTCTGCGTCGCTTGACCAAAAAAGGCGATATTCCGAGCATTAACACGCTGGTAGATTTGAGTAATTTAGTCAGTATCCGTTACGCTCTGCCCGTCGCTATCTTTGATACCAGCCAGATACAAGGCGCGTTGACGGTGCTTTTTGCCGACGGTTCAGAGCGTTTTAGGCCGCTTGGAGAGACCAACACGGAACACCCTGGACGCGGCGAAGTGATTTTCGCTGACGAGACTGGACAGGTAATGGCCCGACGCTGGTGTTGGCGGCAAAGCGAAGAAAGCGCGGCCCAACCCACCACCACCAATGCTATTATTACCGTCGAAGCTCATCACCCCAACGCACCCAACGATATTAAGGCTGCCCTGGCCGATTTGCTTAATCTTTTGCAATTATACAGCACTGGTACTTCCAGCCACGCCATCCTGGACGCGCAAAACCCGACTATTTCAGATTAGCTGTATAATCAAGGTCAGAAAATTTGAAGGAGACGAAAATGGCTCAACCAACCAAACAGTTTTTCACAATCGAAGAATATTTCGCCTTTGAAGAAAAGGCCGAGTACAAAAGCGAGTATTACGACGGTCAGATTTTTGCAATGGCGGGGGGCTCTCCTGACCACAGCCTTATTGGTAGTAATATTGGCAGTGCGTTAAAGAGTGCATTAAAAGGTACAGCCTGCCGCACTTTCAGCAGCGATTTACGGATAGCAGTCAAACAAAAGGGCTTTTTCAGCTACCCGGACGCAGCGGTAATATGTGGCAAGATAGAGCGGGCCAAAGGTCGTTCTGATACAGTCACTAACCCTAAAGTCATTGTTGAGGTGTTGTCACCTTCAACCGAAAAATATGACCGGGCCGAAAAATTCGAGCTATATCGTCCGCTCAAAAGTTTCGATACTTATCTGTTGGTTGACTCCAAACGGGTTTATGTCGAGATACATCAAAAAAAGGGCCGCAAATGGGAGATGGAGCCTTACGAAAGCCTTGAGGACGTTCTCAAAATTGAGTCCCTTGATATTGAGTTGTCCCTGACCGATTTTTACGAGGGGGCCGAATTTATTACAGAGCAGGACAGCCAAAACCAGGCAGAAGCAGAGCAATAACTTAATTTAAGTCCGAAAGCATCAGCAAACCGATTTTGTAAAGGCTTGCGCTTGCTAGGTAGTGTGTGACAAATCAGAGTTCAACCAGTACATTATCATCGCAATGGTCAGTCCAGCCTGGTAGTGCGAAGCGAGCTTATCATAGCGCGTGGCTACCGCCCGCCACTGCTTGAGCCGATTAAAACAACGTTCT
>JBBQZT010000120.1:0-15774 GCA_038207455.1 Chloroflexia bacterium | reverse complement strand
CGGTGGCCGCTATCAATGCTCAGGATATATTCGCCTGTTTCAATCGCACCATCCCAATCGTGGGCTTGCTCTTTTTGCTCAAGCTCCGTCAGAAGCGGGCCGATGGCCGAAGTGGGTTGGGAAGCCGAAAAGGAAGATGATGTGGGTAAAAGTTTGAGCCGTTGCAACAATCGGACGATTTCGGGGTCGCTTCGTCCTTGCCAACTCAAAGCCATTTCTATTAATTCAATTAATTGCTCACCCCGTTCACAATAACTAATCAAATCGCGGGCAAACTCAAGCTGTGTTCCGTGTGGAATGTCACGGTAATTGATTCCCAAGTCAGAAGCCAGCGTTTTCAGTTCTTCCAGGTCAAATCGCCCCATCAGGTAGGTACGTAGCTTCGGGCGGTCTTGGGAGGTCAATTTATCGGTTGTCATTGGCTAATCCAGCCTTATTAGAATTATTGATGGTGAACTCTACAGTTGAGGATACCACATTTCGCGTCAGAATTAAAGTTATGGGACTGCCTATTTTAAGATTAAAGGTTTATTTGGTAAGCGGTGGGGTGAAAACAAGTTCGCGGCCCGCCAAAATATCTGTCTCGTTGATTTTGCCGTTGTCTAGCGTAAAATCGTACAAACGAGCTACGCCGATTTGGGTGGCGTTTGGGTCGTTCAACTGCCATAGCGAGATATAGGTCGAATAGGGGCCGTCCCGCGTGTCGAGCGATTGCGCCCCAATGTCGGCGGGGTGGGCGGCAAGGCTGACCGAGGTTTGATGGGTGGTGGGGTCGAACCGGAATTCCACCGTTTGGGGCTGCTTTTGGCCTGTCAGAGCTACCGTCCAGTTTCCAAAATGGCCGCTATTGGCACTACCCCAGGGCCGTTTATACACGTCCAGGGTGAAATTGTAGTGAGTATTGCTATCGCCCGGCGCATACACCACGAAGCTGCTGACAAAAACGTTACCTTCCTGATGGGTCGTAGTTTGCAATAAAGCGGCGTTGGGTTGGCTGGTTACGCCCGTTGAATTGCCCGGCTGCCATTCCACCGAAGCTACCCGGTTCAGATACAGGCTTTGATTGGCATTTGGCTCAATTTTAATCACTGTGTCATTGACGATGGTGCCTCGTTTGTTTGCACTAGGCGGAAGTGGCTGGCTACGCCATGTCGTCAGGCCCGGCGCAAGGTCGAGCGGTTGCTTGCTACCATCGGGCAGAACCAGGGTGATGGTTTGGGCTGCCAACGAGCCAAAAGTTAATTCTAGCTGACCGTTGCCGAGCAAACGCTGACCGTTGCCCAAAAGCTGGTTTTCGCCCAGCCGCACCCCTTCCACTTCCAGGCGTATCTGCAACTCGTTCTTGACCTGATTATAACCAGCCAGCACAGGATCGCGTACCATGTCGTAAGCGGCCAGGACGTTGGCTTTGCGTTTGTAAAGCTTGAGCCAGGCATTGCTCCAAACCACCTCATCAGGGTTAAAACCGTAGAGCGAGGGGTCTTCAGTGGCAGCGAACAAGCCATAAGGGACGGGCAAACCTGTAGGTGCTGGTTGCAAAAAACGATAGCCAGCCCGGTCATTGCCATAAAGCGGGTGCTGGTTGCGTTCCAAAATAGTTTCGGTCAGTTCGGTCAGCAGTGGTTGCTGGCGACGGAAATCGCTCACGTACAAACCTTCGTGGGCAGGTAGCAACTGGGCAAGGCGGGTCATCCAGGGGTCGGCAGCCAGTTCATAGACCCGGTCTGTCGGCGAGTTGTAGGCCAGCTTCAAAAGCGGGCTGTTATCCAGTTGGGGTTGCAATTTTTGCCATTGGGCCGGGTCAAGCGGCATACTTTCGTCGTTCAGATGCCAGACCAGCCAACGTACCCCCATCCCCTGCAAAGCCGCCAGAGTCTGGCCCGACAGCAAACGATCTGGTTGGGTCGCCGCCACCAAATCAAAATATACCGGAGGGGTGTAGCCACCTTCGCCATTGACCGTTGGCTGCCAGTTGAGTGTACTATAGAAACTATGGATCGAGGGCAAATCTGGCCCGGCTGCCATTGGTAGTTCCAAAATTGGCCCGGCGCGTTCGGGTGCAGCCAGCCAGCTATACACGGCGGGCGGTTCGCTCAAAACGGCGGGACGGGTGTAGGTTATATCGCTGCGGTATTCCCAAAAAGTAGCAGCCAGGAGCACAGCCAGCAATACACCGGGCAAATAGCGGGACAGCTTTGGTTGTAGCCGCCAGTTTTGTAAGCGAACGCGGGCGGATAATATTTTTTGCAACCAGACCAGGCCAAACCCGGCCAGCACGCTGACCGCGAACAACACAAACACCCCGTACCGCATCACCCCACGCAGGCCCTTCCAACCCGGAAAGTAGGCGTAAAAGACCCGGTAGGGCAGACCAATATCCAGCCCCTTGACGTGCAGGGTCAGGCCAAAACTCATAATTAGGGCAAACAAACCGACCAGCAGATAAACATAGCGGGCGCGGCTGGAATGCGGTGCGAAAAGTGAGGCCGTGTCAGACCTGGGTGTTACTGGTGGGCTAAAACTAACCTGGGCTGCGCCACTTCCGGCTAATTTATCTGGCAAGATTACCGGGGCGGGTTTGGAACTGGACGGGCGTACCAGGCGATATAAAGATAAAAACAGCGGGCCGAGCAACGCCAAAAATGCAAAAAGATAAGCCAACGCCCCCGGAAACAACCGTCGTTCCCCACCGCTTCCGCCAAACCTGCCCAACGTATTGGCCCACAGCAAATTATTATCTGGAACACCGAGGTAAAAACGGTAGTTGGCGGCAAATTCGTCCACTTCACGGGTGGTGCGTTCGGCAGCTTGACTGTTACTGACCTGCCAATAGGGTAGCAACGTAGGTAGCATTATTAGGACCGCTATAACGCCTACTAGCAGCAGTTTGAGCAGCAGCGCAGGCGAGGGCCAGCGTTTTTCAAATATAAACAAGCCCACGAAATACAGCAGGTAAAGCGGCAGTGGATACAAAAAATAATAAATGCTGGAAAGGCTTTGCAATACGAAAAAGCCGCCAAAAGCCGCCAGCCAACCCCGATTAGTACGTAAACGCTGCCAAAAACCTCGTAGCCCTCTAACGCTGCCCGCATCTATATCGGCTATCAAGGTGCGGTGCAGACACCAAAAGACAAAGGGCAGCCACTGGAGCGAAAGCAGATTAAGCTGGCTTAGATGGGCAACTTTATAGGGAGCAAAGGCAAAGATTGTTCCGGCGAACAAACCCGCCCCCACACTTCCGGTCAAATCTCGCACCAGCCAGAACGTTCCCCAACCGGATAATACAAAAGTGCTAAACACCACCAGATTGAAGCTTAAAATCAGGTTGTTGGTGAGCAAATAGACGGGCAAAGCCATCAACGCCTGGGGTATTTGGTTATCCGAGTAAGCCAGCGTGTTGGGGTAGGGATAAAAAATGTTAGCGTTAAACAAGTTGGCGGGGTCGTGGGTCAGGCTGTGCATCACCCAACCCATACTCGCCATTTGTTGCAAGTCGTCGCCTTCGTTGTTGACCGAGGTAGCCAGATGCGCGGTCAGAGGCCACAAAATCAAGCCAGTCAGCAGCACAAAAAACCCTAAGCTCAAGACCGGCAGCCACACAGGTGACAACCGCTTTTGCCAGCCCGCCCCCGCTTTTTTTCCTGTTGAAGTTGCTACAGCCATCCCAAACTTTGTAGGGGCAGAATTACGCCCTTAATACCTGAATTTGATTTGCCAGACTCGCCAGGCGGCTTCGAGCGCGATTTTAGCACTCATTTTAGATACGCCCAGCTTGCGGTCTGTAAAATGGATCGGCACTTCTTCAACCTGAAGGCCGTTTTTCTGACACAAATAGGCCATCTCTACTTGAAAGGCATACCCGTTGGAGCGCACCCGTTCCAGGGGCAACTTGTGCAAAGCTTCGGCCCGAAACATCTTAAAACCAGCCGTAGTATCTTGCACTTTCAGGCCCAAAACTGCCCGCGCATAGATTGAGCCGCCTTTACTGATAAAACGGCGCAGCCAACTCCAGCTTTCGTCAATCGAGCCGCCCGGTACATAGCGTGAACCCACCGTTACATCGTTATGCTTGATAATTTGCCAAAACTTTTTGATTACGTTGGGGTCGTGCGAGAAATCCGCGTCCATCTCCACCAGATGGGTCGCACCCTGGCGGAGCGCGTGGTTAAAGCCCGTAATATAAGCTGTACCGAGACCAAACTTGCCGGGGCGGTGTAGCACTTCCAAACGACCCGGATAATCGTCCATTGCCAGTTGTTCGGCTAGTTCGCCAGTTTTGTCCGGCGAGTTGTCATCTACAACCAAAACGTGCAGGTTTTCGATTTGCAAACCAAACAAAGCCTTCAACAGCCGGGGCAGGTTTTCGGCTTCATTATAAGTAGGTACAATCACTACTAATTTTTGCTCTGGCTCAAAAGGCAAAAGCTGGTCGGGGGAAATATCGAGCAAAGCACTACCGCCGCCGAAACCGTTTAGAAGCGAACTTGACATCGAAAGATTATCTCACCTGATTTCTACTTGACCTTTTAGGGGTCAAGTTTATAAATTAAAATCGTGGGGCCGGGGTGGTCAGGGCTGTCACCCGCAAATTGCGCCACCAAATGCCCCTGTTTGAACAACGTCTCATAATTCTGGTTGGCCTGGGCATCGTCAGCCATCAAATGCCGATATTCATAGCTGCTTGCCACCAAATAGTTGTAGCCCTGCTGCCGATACCATTCCAGGTCGTGGCCTCCAATGGGCCGTTGTGCGCTCACGTCTTGATAACGGTCTGGCGGTAGTAGCGGCGCACTGTGTTCGAGGCGTAATTTCGAGCCTGCCGCCACATTTTTTATTACCCACGCGCCCGCCTGGGTGCGGGTATCGGGTTGCAGGTAATAACGGTCAGTTAGAAAACTATGTTGCAGCGCAAAACCGAAAAAGGCCAGCCATAATATTACCACAATTACGCCCTGGACGGTTAAGCTTTTGGTAATATTTAACTTCTGGCTGGCCCAACTTACCACTGTCAGCACGAAGACTGCCCCTAAAATCGCTAGAGGAGGCAGAAGTGGTAGCAAGTTGCGCGAAAAATGTACCTTCGCGGTGGCAAAAAATAGGTAGCCTATAGCCGGAAGTGACAATATCAGCCAATCTTCACGTCGCTGTCGCCACAAAACTATACCGATACCGCCGACTGCCACAATTGCCGCCTGATAAACAAACGCTTCGTTCACAAAATCTTGTAAATAGGCTGACCAACTCGCGCCATCGCTGGCCGTGCCGTGGCCCACGATGGTGTAGTGGCGCACCTGAAAAGCTATTTCGTCCAGGAAACCGGACAAATCCAATATGGCAAAAGGAGTAGTTAGCAAGAAAATTATTAAAGCAATTAGGCCGCTTTTGACGAGCCAGTTAAATCTGCCGCGTCGGATTACGGGTGTCAGAAAATGCGCCAGGATTACGGTCAAGCAAACGATGCCCACGTTGTATTTGCTGCCAATCGTGAGACCCGCCGCTATACCAGCCCACCAGTACCAGCGTGACCGCCCATATTTGTAAATCAATACGGCAAACAATATGGTCAGCGTGGCCCAAAACGTCACCATTATATCGGGCGTGACATAATGCGAATGTTCGGTGTGGAGGGGCAGTACCGCCAGTATCAGAGCGGCCAGCAAACCCGTCGCCGGGCCGTAAAGGAAGCGGCCAATCAGGTACGTCACCAGCACGGTAGCACTACCCAACGCTGCCGAAAGTACGCGCCCCCATAGATAAAAATTTGTATCGCTAATGTTGGCTAAGTTGGTAAAATCGCCCGCGCCGACACCCGCCAGAAAACGCGGGATAGAAATTAAAAATTGGGTATAGAAGGGCAGCGAAGGCCAGCGAAAAAAGTGGGGATTGAGGTCTCCGGTCTGGAGCATCTTGATAGCAGCCTGCACTGTGGTCGGTTCGTCGGGGTTATCCAGGTAAGGCAAGCTTTGGGCCAGACCCGCAAAACGCAAAGCCGTTGCCACTATTAAGATTGCCCCCAACGCCAGATATTCAGGTTTGAGCGCAAGCTGTAGCCAGCCCCGCACCCTTGTAGGTTGGGCCAGCCCCACCCGCGCCCCCACTCCTAACCCAACCAACAGCATCAGACTGAGAGCGGGCAAGCGGCTCGGTAGCCACAGCCAGGCCAGATATGCCCCCAAAGCCAGCAGCCCCAAGCCCCAGCCGAAGTAAGCCGTTTTGATAGCGTAGGTTAATCGGGAATTGTTAAACCATAATTTCAAGCTAGTCCCGCATCCGGATTTCGTAGTTGGGTGCTTCTTTGGTGATAAAAACGTCGTGCGGGTGGCTTTCCTTGAGGCTGGCCGCCGTGATTTGCATAAATTTGGCCGTGGTTTGGAATTCCTTGATGCTGCCCGCGCCAACATAGCCCATCCCACTCCGCAAACCGCCTACTAGCTGGAATACTAGACCGCGCAAGGTGCCTTTGTAGGGGACGCGCCCTTCGATGCCTTCCGGGACGAGCTTGACCGAGTCGCGCACCTCGCTTTGGTGATAGCGGCTGCGTGCGCCTTCGCCCGCCTTCATCGCCCCAATCGAACCCATGCCGCGATATTCTTTGAAATGCTCGCCCTGGAACAAAATTACCTCGCCGGGGCTTTCCTCCACGCCCGCGAATAACGAGCCGAGCATCACCGTGTTCGCGCCCGCCGCCAATGCTTTCGCCACATCGCCGCTATATTTGATGCCTCCGTCGGCGATAAGTGGTACGCCATATTTGGCGGCAGCATCGGCAGCTTCAAAGATAGCCGTCATCTGCGGTACACCTACTCCGGTTACGACGCGGGTGGTACAAATTGAGCCTGGGCCGACCCCGATCCGCACCGCATCCGCTCCGGCTTTAATCAACGCTTCTGCTCCGCTGCCAGTTGCCACGTTGCCCGCCACGATTGCCACGTTGGGGAAACGCTCTTTTAGCTGGCTGGTCGCTTGCAGCACCGCTTTAGAGTGGCCGTGCGAACTATCCAAAACCAGCACATCTACATTGTGACGCACCAAAGCATCGGCCCGCTCCATCATATCTTTTGCCACGCCGATAGCTGCACCCACCAGCAAGCGTCCGTGAAGGTCTTTAGCGGCGTTGGGAAAGCGAATCTTTTTCTGGATGTCCTTGACAGTAATCAAGCCTTTGAGCAAGAAGTCGTCATCTACAATCGGCAACTTTTCGATGCGGTGTTGGTGTAAAGTTTTGCGGGCCTGTTCGAGGGTGGTACCAATCGGGGCAGTCACCAAATTTTCGCTGGTCATCAGTTGCGAGATAGGCTGAGTATCGTCGTCTTCAAAGCGGATGTCGCGGTTGGTCAGAATACCTACCAGTCTGCCAGCCTCATCAGTAACTGGAATGCCGCTAATATGGTATTTTTCCATGAGGCTAAGAGCTTCGCTGAGTTTGTTATGGGCGCGGAGGGTAATCGGGTCTAAAATCATCCCCGACTCGGAACGTTTAACTTTATCCACTTCTTCGGCCTGCTGCTCAATCGAAAGGTTGCGGTGA
Organism: Chloroflexia bacterium; assembly: GCA_038207455.1. Lineage (GTDB taxonomy): Bacteria > Chloroflexota > Chloroflexia > Chloroheliales > Chloroheliaceae > JBBQZT01. The sequence goes on along the minus strand of JBBQZT010000120.1, from coordinate 8,246 downwards.
ATGATGCCCAGGCCGCCTTCCTGAGCGATGGCGATTGCCAGGCGTGCTTCGGTCACAGTGTCCATCGGTGAGCTTACCAGGGGAATGTTCAGCTTGATGTCGCGGGTGAAATAGGTGGTGACATCTACGTTGGCTGGCACGACCCCCGACTCGGCAGGTACTAATAACACATCGTCGAAGGTCAAGCCTTGCTCAACAAAGCGGTCTTTGCGTGGCATTTGAATTACTCCTTAAAATATTACACAAAACCCAAAATCTCCCTTTTCCCGTCTTGAGCCTAACAATTACGAGTGAAGTTCGTCTTCAATATAAAAATAAAAGCAAACCGCTTGCTGGAACGCGAAGCGGCTTTGCCTGTTCTGTATAATATTATAGCACAATTGGAGTTTTGGTAATTTAGAACCGGGTGCGGTTCAGATTTTTGCACGGTGTTTGTATATTGATTGGTATCAACTAATTAGAGGAGACACAAAAAACTCTCACCAAAGCTTTTCTCCTTTTTTCTATAAAAGGGCGATTGGTGAGAGTTTTTAAGTTTGCAGCGTTTTTCTTTTGCCTACATCATCACCGACGGGACGGCTTTCATCACCATTTGGGCGGTGACTGCGGGCAAGTCCAGGGCGCGGCTTTCGGCGATGGCGGCGGCCCGGAGCTTGTCCGACGCACTGATACGCGCTACCCAGGGAACTTTCTCAATTAGCTGGTCAAAGACCTTTTTGGCATCTTCGCCCCAGGGCATCCCGCCGCTCAACCCGTCTAGTTGGGCCGAAGGTTTGGCTGCCGGGGTGCCATCGGTTACAGCTGACGGTGGCCCACCCGCCGGAGCGTGGGCCGCTATACCACCACCTGCGGCCTTTGCTACTGCCGACCCGGTGCGTTTATCGCGGGGCAACACATCAAACAGTACGTCAAACAAAATATTAGTAATGGTTTGCATCAGATAAACCGCACCCCGATACCCCATATAGGGTGTACCCACCGAACGGCAGATGAGCGGTACTGGCAAGGCTGCCGCCATAAACTTGGTGGGCAAGCTGGCTTCGGCCAGATAAATCCGCTCGTTCATGCTACCCATCATAATTGTCGGACGTTCCGAAATCAGCCGATTACGCATCATATAATTGTTGGTATCGTTTGATTTTTGACGATTGATGACCGTACCGATTTGCAGCCCCAATTCTTCGCCCAGGAAGCGTTTGAGGCCCAGTGCATAGCTTTCGTTAGCCACGATTGCAATTTTGGTGGTGCTATAAAAATCTTGGGGTGCGCCCAACCAAATGTCCCAAATCGGCAGGAGGGTATCGCGCTTTTCCTGGGCAATAAAGGCTTTGGCTTGTTCCTCTGTACCTAAAGCGCGGCCCAACTCCAGCAAGAAATCGGTGGTTTCTTGCATTCCAAACGGCGCGAACAGATACGGCTTGCCCAAAAGTTTCGCCAGACCTTCGCCAAACTCCCGGTATAAACAAACGTTGACTGCGCTTTCGTCTAGCTTATCCATCTCACGGTAGGTGGCCTCAAAGGGGAAGACAAAATGAATTTCGCCGCCCACGCCTCGTATCAAGCGTTTAATTTCGTGCAAATCGGCGTAGCTATTAAAACAGCTATAAGTTGGGCCGATAATATTTACCAAAGTTGGCTTGAGAGCGGGCTTTGCGACAAAAAGCTCATTATCGGCTACGTGCAGCCCGGCCTTGACCGTTTGACGGCGTTTACGTTCCTGATACAACCAGATAAGCGAAGTATCACGCGATTGCCACTCGTTGTCTTCAAAAGAATGGGTTGTAAAATACATCGCTTCGGGATATTTGCGCTGTAAGCTCATCACGTGGTCAGCCCCAATCAGTTCGCTTTCCTGGCTGCTCACTACCACGACTTGTTTGTGGTGCTGTAACTCGTCTTCACGGGCGGTCACGCGCTTGACCACGTTCAAAACCTTGCTGGTAGTGCCGTCCAGCGTTACCTCCACCTCGGTGATGTTGCTGCTGGCAAGGTTGGGCAGTTCGGCCAGGGCATCGGTGTAGTTGATAGTAGCCGTCGCAGGCAAACTATAGCAGCCAACGGGGGCATCTACCACCACTTCCAAATCGTTCATACAAGTGTAGGCGAAAACCGCGCCCCAATAGCCATTCGAGACGGCAGTATCCAGAGGAATATTTGGCGCGTCCTTGCCTTCGTCCCCAAACACATCTTCGGCCATCTTGCGAATACGCGAACGCTCGCTTTCCTCGGTGTTGACTTTAACACTGTCTTTCGCTTTGCGCTGGAAAGCGTTTTTGGAAGGCGCACCTACTCCACTCGCTCCACTTAACTCTACGCCCAAATCCTCGCGGGGTTTGGACGCAGGTTTGGGGGCAGCGTTAGCTGCGTCCGCCCAAAAACTGTTGGCCGACTTAGGCTTTTCAATAGTATCTGTTTTTATTTTAGGTTTAGGCGTGCCAAAATCGTCGCCGCCCATACCACCATCGAAACTGCTGAAATCCGGCGCGGGTTTGTTAGCTACTCTGGCTTTGGGTTTGGATGAGCCGAAATCGTCGCCGCCCATACCTTCATCAAAAGCTTCAAAGCTCGGCGCGGGTTTGTTAGCTACTTTGGCTTTAGGTTTGGATGAGCCGAAATCGTCGCCACCCATCGGATCAAAGTCCATATCAAAAGCCTCTTTACTTCCAGACATAAATGAATCTACTCCTGACTAATTCCGCAGGTAAACATATTTTTACTATCCAGGTCAATTGTAGGAGGCTGCTCCGGTGTGGTTCACATTTTTGCACTGCTACTAACCTAGCTGTGATTTGGCGACACCGATGGATGAATCCATCGGCCAGTAGATTCCAAACCCAATAAATTGGGTTACGAAACAGATTTTCAACCCACTGGAGTGGGTTTAGAACCCTTTTGCCGATGGATGCCTGCACCCGACACGGGTGTATCCATCGGTGCTGCCGTGCAAAAACTGACGCGCACCCAGGCCGCTCCGTCAGCCCATGGTTTCCAGTATCGAAATAATAGTAAAATCGGCTGACAGAGCAGCCTCCTACCAAAGGAAACACAGGGCTTAATAATTACAAAACTTTAACTATCAGGCAAGGTTGCCAACCATTGTTCTAAATCTACATTGGTTACAAGGCTTGTAGCCAGCAAAGTCAATTGTTCCACATTGTAGCCAGCCAGACGAGTTTCCAGGTCAGACGCATTCAGCGTAGGAAAGCGACTACTGGCCTGCAACAACACTATCTGACGCAGTGTCAACAATTCGCCCTCAGCCCGACCTTTTTGTTCACCTTCGGCCTGGCCTTCGATTCGCCCTTTTTGCTCACTTTCAGCCCGCCATTTAACCGCTTCTTCGCCCACTATCTGTTCCGCAGTCAAATCGCGTCTAAAAAAATCGGCTACTTTGCGTTTCCAGCCCGGTAGCAACTGTTCGCAACTAATCTCCTCGCCCACTTTGTACTCTCGTCCCACTTCGGGCTGCGCGACCTCATAAACCCAAATCTTGTGTTTTTTGGGTTCAACGTCCCAAACTACCAAAGTGCCGCTTTCAAAGTAGCCTTGCCGTTTCCGGCGTTCTTCAGGGCGGGTGTTGGAAGGCGAACGTATTTCCACGACCAGTTCCGGCCCACCGCCCAACACCAAATGTTCCTTTTTAGGGTCTAAAGCTACTACTTCGGTATTGAAACGGGCAATGGATAACAGGCATACATCGGGCTTAACTACATTCCCGCTCACCATTTTACATTCCAACTGGTCAGGGAAAGCCTGCCCAAATCCGGCGGCCCGCGCTGCCAGGTCCAGAATTGCTTGAATGTTTGCGGCAATGCGCCGTTCTTCTGGCTCGGTCATATCTTGCCACACCAGCCAGCCGTTGTACAGTTCAAGCGGCTCCTCCTCCAATAAAGTCGCGGCGTTTAGAGCAGTGTACGGCCCGCTATAGAGCGCATAAGCCTGAGTAATATTGAGCGGCCAGTTTCCCGCTTTATGTTCAGCTAAAGACGCGACTTTACGAGGGCGGTGCGATACTTTGCCCGGCTTGACGCTTTGCCCCGGTCTGGTTGCAACACTTGTCACCATAACTGCTATACCACCTTAACACTTTCGAGCCAACCCGCCCCAAACCTTCTGAGGCCATAAAACTAAACCAACTTACGCTTGAATTATAGCTCAATGTTCAAGCACTGGTCAAAGCAATAGGCCAGTTAGCAGTAAAATGGTGATGAAGCTAAATACCGACGTGTACCGGCTCACGATGGACGGCTTCAATATCAGTGTCGGCGAAGAAATCGCGCATCTTGCGATAAGTGTCAGTCTGGCTCAACAACAGCTTCATCTGGTCAATCAGTGGGCGTACTCCACCAGCCAGCAAAATCGGGCGGCTGGACACGATGTTGGTGTAATAAACCGATGGCACGCCCATTTTTTTGGCGACGGCTTCCAGATTGCTACTCCCGATAACCAAATCGTAGGGTTGCTCGGCCAACGCCGCCAGGTCGTCTTCATGACGTTTGCGGAACAAGACTTTGATACCTTTATCTTCCAGCCAGGCCACATCCTCTTTAGTACCTGCGCTGCCCTTGACGCTGGTTGAAACATAGCCGACTTTCGCCCCGGCCTCCACCATCAAACGGGCGAAAAGCAGTTCGCTACCTTCGTATCCGGCAATCATCATCCGCACCCCGTCCAGGCGATGCTTGTCCAGTTCGTCCGCCACCAGATTGGCCTCGTCCTGGGCCACATCTTCCACTTCCGAAGGCGGCAATCCCATCATCGTCCCCAAATTTTTGAACCAGCTATAAGTGCCTTCCGCCCCGACTGGCGCACTATATAGAGGTTGCACGCCTAGATTTTTCATCTCTTTAACCGTGCGGTCATAAAAAGGATGAATCATCGCGGCGACTTTGGCGTGGGGAGCTTGATAAAAGGTTGAAATTTCTTTGCTGGGCAAAGCAGCCCGCAGATTTATCCCCAGACGGCTAACGGCCATCCCCAACGTAATCGGGTCAGTCGGGAAAACCTCGCCAATCGCGCACAAACCTTCGCGCTCGAACGGACGGCCTTCTTCTTTGATATTTTCGCCCAGGCGTTTGATAATCTGGCTGATAGCCACGTCTTTGGCTTCGGGGTGAGTGGGTACACCGTAGGCCGGGACACGCATCGGAATAATATCGGTGCGGCCTATCTTTTTGGGCAACAGTTCCAGGTGCAATCCGCTCGTTTCCGGCGTGCAGAGTGACATCACCGCAATCATTTGAGGGTCTTCGTGCTTCACCACGTCCTTGATAATATCCATCACCTTGTCGGTCAAATCACTCTGGACTAACTCGCGGGCGGTCAGGGACGGCGAGACAATCGGTTTGCTACTGCCGTAGAAATGCGAGACAAAATCCAGGCCATACAAACAGCCGACTGCGCCCACCAGCACCGGAACCATGCCTTCAATCCGCATAGTTACGCGCAAGCTACCAAAGGCTGGACACATAGTCGCACTGTGCATACTACAATCGCCTTTGCCATTGCCGACGCTGGCCCCTTTTTGGGCTACGTTGATGGTGCGTCCGGCCCGCAACTCGTTGATTACGGGGGCAATAGGTTTGGTTTCCAATTCGCTAGGCATACGCTAACTCCCTCACGTCCTCACGGCTCATCAGTTCGTCCAGGCTGGCGGAGCGCAAACGGCCCGTCGTTTTCTGTCGGAACAGTTCATAAAATTCTTCCAGGTCAAGTGGGTTTGGCACGACGGATTGGGTCACGGCAATCGTCTCAATCAGTCTGTCCATCGCGTCGCGCATCGCCGGAATTTCCATCACCTCGAAAGCGTCCTTCATCATCACGGCTTCAGGGCAGAAAGGCATATTGGTCAAAATCGGTACACCAATATGTTTGGCAAATTCCTCACATACCCCACTGCCATCGTCTTTGTTCAAAATAATCCCCAAAACCTGACTTTCGCTACCCTCGTCCGAATAGTGCGCGACGGCCCGACTGACATTGTTGGCTACATACAAACTTTGCTGGTCGTTGCTGCCAACAATCATAATCTCGCGAGCGATACTGCGGGCGAAGCTCATGCCGAAGCCCCCGCACACCACATCGCCCAAAAAGTCTAGCAGCACTATATCGAAGTCCCAGTTAAAGAGACCCATCTTTGCCAGCGTATCGAAGCCCAGCACAATACCTTTGCCACCACAGCCGCGTCCGGTTTCCGGCCCACCTAATTCGGCGGCATAGACTCCGTTGCGTTCAAAAATTACATCGCTGGCGGTCAAGTTTTCGTCATCGCCGTTTTCGTGGAACTCGCGCCACACTTCCAAAATAGTGGGCAACAGTACACCTTTGAACAGGGTAGCCGTCGAGTCGTGCTTGGGGTCACAGCCGATTTGTAAAACGCGCTTGCCTTGTTGCACCAGACGCACACTCAAACAACTGGTTAGAAAAGATTTCCCGCTACCGCCCTTACCATAAACCGCAATTATTCTCTGGCCCATCGCCTTTGACCTTTCTCTGGCTTTATGTGTAAAGCTTATCTATTTTTATATTGGCAAACCAAACCCGTCTACCAATCTGGCGGAGGTTTTTGACCTCGTTATTGGCATATCTACTCGGTTTATTGGTCGCTTGGTTTGAATAACAATCTTAATAACAATCGAAACTACGCTGAATAAAAGATACCAGATGGGGCAGGCGCAAGCGGTATCGCATACTACAAAAAAAAGCGTTAATAAAGCCTCTTTCTGGCGGCGTAAGTGTTAAAAGCAATACTGAGAAATAAGCATTTTATTATAGGCGGCGCGTCCCCACGCCCGCCCGGTTGGTGGGTTTGGCAGCAGCGTGGGCGCGGGGACGCGCCGCCTACCGCTTATCTGAAAGTTCTGGGTGTTAAGAGCTAAATTTGCGGGACATTGCTGCGCCAACGGATAATCGTCTATTGATAATTCACAATTTTAGTTCTTTGCCAGACCTGGGGCAGCAGTTGAGCCAGCGCATCATCTACCGTGACGATGCCCAACAGCTTTTTGTCATTGGTGCAAACTGGAACAGCCAACAAATTGTACTTCGCCAGTAGCAAGGTGACTTCTTCGCGGTCAGCCCCTACCTCAATGCTAACCGGGCCAGCGTGCATAAAATCCGAAACGCGGGTGTGTGGTTGGGCCACAATCAAGTCGCGCAGACTCAACACACCCAATAAGTGTTCTTCTTCGTCCACCACGTAAATATAGTAGATGGTTTCGGCTTCGGGCGCGAGTTCACGCAGCCGATTGATGGTTTCTTGCGCGGTGAGGGTGGCAGGCACGGCTACATATTCATTGGTCATTACCCCGCCCGCCGAGTCTTCGGGATAAGCCAGCAACGCCCGCACATGGGCCGCATCGTCCGCGTCCAGCAGGTTTAACAGCGTGTCGGCCCGCTCCCCGTCCATTTCGGCCAGCAAGTCGGCAGCATCGTCCGGCTCCATTGCCTCAATGATGTCGGCGGCCCGTTGGTCGTCCATATCTTCCAATACCGATACCTGCATTTCGGTGTCAAACTCTTGCAAAGTATCGGCGGCGGTTTCGGTGTCCAAATTTTCAAACAAGGTCGAACCGGCTTGTCTTCCCAACTGGCGCACGATGTCGGCAATATCGGCGGGGTGCATTTTGGCAATTTTGTCGTAGCGGGTTTTAAGTTGCAGTGCGGCGGTGCTATCTTCCAAAGGGTCAACCGCGTCCCAGGCAATGTAGCGACCTTGCATATTTTTGCCAAAAATTCCGGCTACCGCTTCGCTCATACCGCCCAGGCCCAGCCGTCGTAGAAGCCCCGTCGCGCTGATGTCTGCGCCAATCAAACGATATTGCCCGTTGACCCGCAACAGTTGTAGATCGTTGACGCGCACCAACCGCCGTCCGTTGATGTCTATGATTTGCCTGTCCAGGATGCGTTTAGCCAGGTGCAACCCACGCCCAATTTCAGCGTTATCTGCATCTGCGACGGTTGGCAAAACCCCGCTGTCTGCCGCACCCTGGGTATAATGCGGGGCGGGCAACTGCGACGCGCCTACTTTAAGCTGCACATGGCCCGGTTCGAGGTCATCCATCTGCTGCCAGGCCACAAACTGAATCTCTTTGGAACGTTTGGGCCGATAGGCAATCGCCGAAATAAAAGGGTAGGCGTGGTTGGCATCCACAATCACGTCGGTCAGTCGGCCAATGGGCTGATTTTGGGCATCCTTAACGGTCTGCCCGATGAGTCCGCTCAAAAAAGGCATGGTCTCCACCTCT
>JBBQZT010000119.1:0-15787 GCA_038207455.1 Chloroflexia bacterium | reverse complement strand
AAAATAGGTTCGGGCAGGTGCATCTGATACCTCCTAATCTAAAAATAGCGTTGCAAACCTATTTTACATCAGAGATAGAACACCTGCGCGACTTCTAATTATTGCCCAGCCCTGACACTACCATAATTGTGTAAAGTCGAGATTAGTGAAATCACTTCAATGCAAGCAGCCACTATATTTAGGCATTGTGGCTACCAACTACTGAGCCAATATCAGTGCAACCTGGTATAGGTTGAGCAAAAAATAGTTAGCATTGCGCCAACTATCTCCGACTTGTTGAAAAATACCATCAGACTAGGGGTTGAGACGCTCCTGGTATTGGCTGTATATTGCCTGAAAAACGTACCCAGCTACGATGACAAAAATAGCCCCAGTGATTTGTAGGTTGTAAAGTGGGTTACGCAGGTCGGCATAATTGAACAAGTAGGGTGCAGCCATCAACCAGACCCCCAATAAAATCAGCCCAATCGCCGCGTTAAAGCGGGACTTCTGCAACGTAGGCATCTTTTCGGTGAGCAGACAGAACCCGGCCAATAAAATTGCGATGCTGCCACAGATAATGCCCATTGTGGTGGCGTTCTGACCGCCAGTCTTGCCTACACTCAAGTCGTTGTAGCCGAACACGAATGGCGATACTATTAGCCAGATACCACCTAGTATCCCTAACCCACCCATCAGCGTGAAACTGATCATGGAGCTTGGGCGAGCCGCCGTTATATTTTGCATAATCTTACCTCATTCTTCTCTAAATTTACTACGCTTTTATCTAAACAATGCCACCTTGAGCAAAGCGAAGGGTTCGTTATTTATTTGCCAGCTTTAATGCTACAGCAGACCCTTCACTTCAGGCAGGGTGACGAATTTTGCCTGGCCTTAGTGCGGCAAAGGTAAGCCGCCAGGACGTTCAATCTTAGGTGGGGGACTCGCTTTAGCCGCCCGGTGGAAAAGCCCACCCGGTTGCCAGGGTGTACCCAGGGCGGGTAGCACATAACGGTCAAGACCCCACCAACCCGACGTGCGCCATGCCAGGATAATTAAGACGGTCACGCCGAACAAAACCGGATTAGTCGAGGTTGTGCCAGCCAACTCAAAGCTAAAGTTCAAGACTGTGCCAAAGAAAGCAGCCACTCCCGTCAAGCACCCAAAGATTAAGCCTAGACCTACCGCCATCTCACCAAAAGGAATGAGCCAGGCAAACCAGGTGTAATCGCCTCGGTCAAACAAAAACTTTAGAAAATCGTAGTACCAATCGTAAGTAATTTTCGCGCCTTTAGCCCCTGGAGCTACGGCTAAAGCTCCTTGCCAGTAACCCTTGAGGCCCGCTCCGCCATTATGAAGCCAGCTACCTTGATCAAAATTCCACAGGTTGGCTTTTTCCCAACCGGCGAACAACCATTGCAGACCTAACCAAACCCTCAGTACCAACCACAATGGGGCAGACCGGGTATCAGCGAAAAGCCAACGGGCAATTGGCGGCTCACTGACGATTGCCCTGAACTTGCTGCCTTTCTTAACTACATCATTTTGTGGACTCATAGTTTTACCTTCCTCCTAAACTGGTTCGATTTAGCAAACCCTTTAATCCGTCTTCACCTTTCAGCCTACGTTTTAGGCTTTTCTTTTGACCTAGCTACAGCTTATAACCCACTGGTAAATATATGGGTAAAAACAGGTGAACACCAGGTAAACGTTTGGCTGTCATAATATGGGGGCTTTTGGATTTTCAGGCCAACTGGCTGAAAAGGAGCAGGTTTGGGCCTGCGTGGTCGGTTGCGTTGGTCGTGGTTGGCCTTTAGCTGGCTCTCAGCCTCGGCACATTTTCTATAAATCAGGGGTTTGACCAGTTCAGATGCGTTTAGAAACTCCTCGGCGGACTCAGCCGCTTTAGTCCAATCGGTGTAATCGTAATCACGAGAGGTATCAGTATCACTTCCCCCTCGCTTTGCAATCATCTGTATAAGAGACCGCTTGGAAAAACTGTATTTGGTGTAAAGTAAAGTGCCACCAAAAATAGGCACTGCCTAATTTGTAAGCGGCGCGGCCCCGCGATACCTACAGCTTATTTGGATAATGAGAAAATCCCGTGATTACTCCCCTCGCGTAAAGCTTGGGGCAGCTAAGGATTGGCTACCTATGGCTTGTAATCCCAAGCCAATTCTCACTATATTACGGGCAGCGTTGAGGTCGCGGTCTATATGGAGCAGACAATCAGGACAATCGAATACCCGTTCACCCAAAGACAGCCTTTGAGTAATGTCCAGCCTGTGACCACACCCGCTGCACGTTTGCGACGTATAAGCTGGGTTGACTTTCACCATTACTCTACCAGCCTCCGCCGCTTTGTAGGTAAGATATTGAAAGAACCTACTCCAGGCCACATCGCTAATACTACGGGCTAAACAATGCTTATGCAGCATACGGTTGACTTGTATATCTTCCACTGCTATCAGCCCGTATCCATTGACAATCTGACGGCTATGTTGATGGATAAAATTATTACGTCGCCAGCCGATCCGTTCGTGGACGCGAGTCACTACCTTGCGCTGTTTATGACGGAGTGCTGTACCCTTTTCAGCTTTACTAAGCTTACGTTGAGCGCGGGCCATGCCTTTTCTTCTTTGCGGGCAAAGCGGGGGTTTTCAATCTCTACTCCGTCCGAGACTACGGCAAAGGTTTTGAGACCCACGCCTATCCCAACACTATTAGCAAGTTTTGGCATTACATTTGGCTCACACTCAAGGCTGAAACAGAGGTAAAACTTGCCGATACTAAATTTGGTGATAACGGCAGTTTTAGCATAACCATTGAGCGGTCTATGCAGGACGATTGGCACATTGCCCACCTTGTTAAGTCTAACTGTGGGTTTAGCCTTGTTAGTGGTATCGAGTTCAACCCCATTACCGTACTGACTATAGGTAAGGCTATCGTAACGCCCGTAGCCCTTGAAATGGGGATAGCCCACTTCACCCTACTGCGGGCATTGAACTTTGCCCCGGCTGCATACCTTGCTGGTAGAAAGTCCCGTTTACTTCACTGCCAACCAAACCATCCGTGGAAGTGGAAGTTTCCATAGAGTCAGAAGTCCAGCTAAATTTGGCCGCGCCTGCATTGTCTGTACATCAGGCATAGTAGCGGGCGCGGGGACGCGCCGCCTACAATAAATCTTACAATATTGAGGCTAAGGCTGGACTTCAACCTGACCGATATAAATAGTGCGTCCGGTTGCGTCCTGGAACTTGAGACCGATTTCGTTATAGATACCGGGCTGCGGTAAGGTCCAGGTCAGTTCAGTCCATTTGCCCACCGGGACAGTTTGCTTAAAGCCATCGTCGTGCCATTGCCAGTTGCTGTCAAAGCCAACCATGCCTAGATGCAACGGAACTGTACCTTGTGCTGAGTTGTTTGCCACGTAAATCTGTACCTTGATTTGCGAGACCGCAGCCGTCCTTTTCACGCCTACAAACGCATCACTATCAGTTGGCTTGAACTGCAAAGTGGTCTGGTTTTGCCACAACTGGTCGTGGCTGATAGATACCTGAAACCCCGGTTGCAAGTTGCCGTTGTCGGGGTGGCTGCCCCAACTGTGGACGCTACCCGTAAAGTTATAGGTTTTCGCCCCGTTCGTATCCTGGGCCGCAGTTGGCATCGGCGCAATCTGACCCGTTCGTGGACGATAAATTTCCAGCACGGCCTCGCTTCCAGCCTGTGCGCTATAGGTAATATCATAATAATGGTCAATCAGGTCGCCTAGCTGGTTACGAATGCGGCTACCTACCGGGCCAATCCCACCGTCCAAAATAATAGTGTCGTAATAACGGTCTGTGATAGCCTGAGTATAAGCTGGAATATCGTGTAACCCTTTATAATCAAGGGTAAAGGGGTCATTTACCTGTTGCGGCTGGATATGCGGGTACAAATAAAAACGGATGGCGGTATCGTCCACCAGCACGTTTTTAGCGGCGGCAGTATTGGCCTTGATTGCGCCGACGCTATCGGTCACATTAGGATAAAACGTCACCAGAGTATCGGCGGCTTGCAAACTCAAAAACATCCCCACCCCTGCAATCAGAGCCGTCGCGCCAGTCACGAAAATAGCCAGACTTCGGCCACTTCGTTGTCGCCACTGGCTTAACCTTACCCAACGTAAGCCAAACTCGGCGATAGGGGCGAGAACCAGAGCGGCTAGGGGGGCCAGAAAGAAAATGACGTAAATCGAGTGTTTCCAAAAGTCGAAATCGGGTCTGGAAGCGGCCTGAAAAGCTAGAATAATAGCCGTACCGCCCACCGCTACCACCCGCCCGTTGCCAGTGGCGCGGCGAAAACCAAATATTGCCAATGCTAACAACACCCACAATTCAGGGCGTTGCCACACATATTCGCGAAGAGGGTTGTCGCTTTTCAAATCGGTGTAGCTGGCAGAAAACGATAACAAAGTGGTTAGTTCAGTACGGAATAAATAGAAATACGCAGCGCAACCTGCCGCCAGAGGCAGCACGAAAAAGAAACCACTGCGCCAAAAAGCCGTGCGGGTACGTGGGCCGAAGAGCAGAAACAGGCAAAGAAACGGAAAGTACGCGGCTACAATATATTTTGACAAAAAGCCTACAAACATCAAGCCTGCCGCCACTAACAATGTTACCCGTTTGGGTTGGGCTGGAAAGGGAGCTAACAAAGCCAGCCCGAGCATAAATCCGGCAGCGGCCAGCGCATCATAGGTGGCGAAACGGCCCAACCCGATGGCTGTCGGGAACACCGCCATTATACCAGCCGCAATGATGGCAATCAGCCAACGCCGGGTATGGGTAAATTTATCCGCCGCTAAACGGTAAGCCGCCAGTCCCGTCGCCACCACGGTAACTACGGTCAAGGCGGCGTTTAAGCTGCGTACTGCCACCAGTCCCCCAACCATATCGGCGATACCCGCGCCCAAAGCCCATAAGTACGAGCCATAAGCCCAATAAGCATACCCTAAATAAGAGATATGCTTTTCGATCAAAAGCCGTCCGGTCAAAACATAGGTAGTTTCGTCCATATAGGGGCTTTGTTGGGCCAATTGAGCGATTCGCAAAATCAAAGCGATTGCGGCTATGCCTACTAAGCCTACCCATAAAGGCAACGTAATCGAAAGCGGTTTGGGCGTAATTTTAACCCTTTGCAATCCAACCGGATGTCCGGTAAAAACGCGGGGAGGGATTGTAACCATTTCGTGATTTTCAGAAACTTGCATTACTATAACTCCTAATATCTTTTTTAATTAGTAACTATTCAGCTGTCCTGTTTTTTGTATGAGGCTGCTCCGCCAGCCGATGTATTCTAATCCTTCAAGATCAAAACCATCGGCTGGCGGAGCAGCCTCATGCAAGAAGTCTGAGCAGTTACAATAATTTATAATTGCGGCTGGGGCAACGCCTCGTCGTACAAAGCGAGACCGAACCACGTCCAGTTTTGCGCGTAATAGGTGCGCCCTTTGGCCGAGTCAACGTGGGCCGGGTCAGGGTCGCCGTTGATGGTATCCTGGGCCAGACGCGGTAACAATTTGCCAGCTACCATCTGGTCGGCCAGGGTTGGGTTGGTGATGGTAAAAAGAGCCAGCCCCGAACCACCATAAATCCCCAAATCGTCAGTATCCTCTTTGGGCTGGCCCGTATGGTCATACACCGCCGCCAGCTTCTGATTGGTCTTCCATAGTTCCGGGAACAAAGTTAAGCCTTGCAAATAGGTCAGGGCGCGTTTCTCGCCGTACCACTGGTAATCGAGAGCCAGCCGCCAGACCGTGCGGAAAGCGTCGTAACCATAATCGCTGGTGTAACCCTTATCAAGGGTGCTGGCCGCCACTACCGTCCCGTTTTGGGCTAATCCACACCAGTTGGGTGGCAGCTTTCCGGTGGCTGTATCCAGCTTATTAGTAGTACAGTTATTAACCAAATCGTAACCCGCGTCCAGCAAAGCCAGCCAGTTATGGCTTTTGTCCGGGTCTTGTTGGGCGAAAAGCCGATATTCGTAAGGGGCAAAATAAGATGGGTTCAAGGCTGCTACGCCCTTCGTATTTAGTACGCCCGGCCCCCAGTCACCCGCCGTTAGATAAGGCTTACCCGCAATTGTCACTACATTTTTGCTCCACAAGTCGGGCAAAATTTGTTGCGCCAGGGTCAGGTAACGGCTATCGTTCCATTTTTTATTAGCTAAGAGCAAAGCAAAAACAATGTCCTGGTCAGCGTCGGTAGCATTAGAAGGGTCTAGCACTTTCCAGGAATTATCCGCCGTATTATGACCCCACAAATAGGCAAAAAGCTTGTCGCCACGCGGGTTTTGCAAATTGCTGATTGACCAGTTCATAATTGCATCGAACGTTACCCGGTCATCTTGCCAAAAAGAGCGTAATAAACCGTAAGCTTCGCCTTCGGACGTACTGGCATCGCGTTGCGGGTCAGACACGCGCCCATCTCCCTGAATATAACGGCTTTTGTATGTTTGCCAAAGCTGGTCTAGCAACGGGCGCACCTGGGCCTTGAGAGTAGTCGTGCTTGCTATAGCCGTTGTTGCTTGGGAAGCAGGAACGGTTGGATTGGTGGCTGCCGGAGTGCTGCTACTCTGCACCGATTGGGCCTGACCGTTAGCCGCTCCCGTCGCATTTGCATTCGTAGTTGCCGCAGCCACAATCGTATTAGCTGTTGTTGACGTGGCATTAATAGGCGCAGTCGTCGCCACTGTAATATTCGTAGCATTATTAGTAGTAGCCTGAGTGGGCGAATTAGTGGCATTGTCACTACAAGCTGCCAGAATTAAGCCCAGGCCCAACCACAATATGCTAAAAAGTTTTATTTTTACCGATTTTTTCATCAATCTACAAACCTCACTTTCAAACCTTTAATTCTTGCCAAAACCGCTTTTAGCAGAGCCAGGATTGTAGGATATTGCTCTGCCAATGGACATCTCCGAACCATCTATTGACAGAGCAATATCCTACAAATTTCCTGCTCCTTGTGGGACATTGCTCCGCCAATGGACTTTCCCCTACAAATGTGGCAATGTTGGCAACGGAAGCGTTGGTAAAATGATAATGGATGTGGCGGTGGGTGCAGGCGTACTGGTCGGATTGGGAATAGTGGTCGGCTTATGGGCCTCCTCGGTGGGCGTAGGTGGCACGGGTGTATTGGTTGGCAGTAGCGGCGGCAAGGTGATGGTTGGCAAAACGATGATGGGTGTGGCGGTGGGTCTAGGTGTATTGGTAGGCGCGGGTGGAATAGGTGTATTAGTTGGTAATATCGGTGGCAGAGTAATAGTCGGCAATGGCGGTAGGGTAATAGTTGGCAGAGGTATAATAGGCGTATTTGTGGGCGCAGGTGGGATGGGCGTATTCGTCGGCAATATCGGCGGCAAGGTCACAGTCGGCGAAGGTATGATAGGAGTATTAGTCGGTGCGGGCGGTACAGGCGTGCTAGTAGGCACGGGTGGTACATTGGTTGCTGTGGGATTAGGTTGGGTCACAGGCGAACCAGACACATTAGTTGCTGTCGGCGGAACTGGCGTATTTGTCGAAGCAGGTGGGACGGGCGTATTGGTCAAAACAGGTTGCGAACCGTTGGTAGCCGTTGGCGTGGCTATTGGCAAAACCGTCGGCCCAAAAACGGTAGGAATACCTGGAGTCGCGATAGGTAAAAGCAGCGGGACAGTAGGGATAGGCCCGGCGACGACTGCCTGAGTCGTATTATTGGAAATTACGGTTGGCGTAGAAGTAGTGACTGGCCCGGCCACGCTGGTGGTGTTCAAGGTTGTACCAGCCGCAACTAGCTTGTTCGAGGGCGCGGGTGTGACGGTGGGCAAAACTGCGGCGACTGCTATGGGCTGCGTCGTTGCCAACGGGGTAGCGGAAGCTGTCCGGGGGTTGCCCGGATTTTGAACCGCCAGTTGGCCCGGTGCTAGGGTAGCAGCCACCGTTTTACTGGTCGCCGCCGTGGGCAGGGGCGTAGTAGTGGCAGTAAGTTGGACAACGATTTTAGGTTGGGGCTGGCTCACCCCGATTTGTTGTAGAAAACTGCTAATTAAGCCGCTACTGCTCCGGTTGCCATCCCCTGACCCGAAACCCAATCCTACCCCATCGCGCGAAGACACCACAAAACCGTAGCCAAATTCTGAAGCCACAAATACCAAAGCCACAATGCCAGCCACTACCAGGGCTATTAACTTTTTGCGTCCAATTCTGCCCCGACCATTAAGCGGGTCTTGCGACTGATAAATTGGTAAATGTGCCATAATCTTCCGTCTTTTCTATCCCTGCTTCTTCGTCCAAAAGAAGGCACCGCCCCCAACTATACCTACCCCTGCCAACACCGCCAGCCAAACCCAGGCAAAAGCTGGTTGGTTAGAAGCCGCCGCCCCACCCAAACCCGTGGAAGGCATCGCAGCGGGTACCGTATTGTCAACCGAAACTACCACGCCTACTGTCTGTTCATTCGCCAGCCCCGTCGCGTAAACGGTATAAACTTTCCCTACCTCGAAGTTGAGGTTTTTGGTCAAAACTTCTTTGTGCGTGGTGGTTAGTTTGGCCGACAAGGTAGCCGCTCCAGGCGCAACTTCCATATAGCTGCTGGTACTTTTGAACGAGACATTTTTGAAAACTTCGCCCAACCCGCTTACCGTGATGTCAACGGCGGCCATATCGGGAGTACCATGCACGAAACGCACTTTGGCTTTGGTGGGGTCAGCTACCCAGTTGTTGTCGCTCAATTGCAAAGCGGTCAACGAATTGTTTTTGGACAGACCCGCAATCACCAATGTGCTGACACTCCCATCGTTAATGTTATACTTGGGCAGGTCAACCACAGGTGTGACCGCTCCCACACTGCCCGTCACATACACCTTGATGTCATAGCTGCCACTCGGCAAATTCATATAATCGCTAACATTCTGGTATTTCAGGCCACTAACGGTCTTTTTGCCGTTGACCACAATATCCACGCTGGTGGTATCGGGCGAAGCCTGGAATATCCGAAAAGAACCCGCCGTGACGGTTTGGGCCGAAGCCGCCGTCGCAAAACTGCCTACTAGCACCAGCAGCACCAACGCTGCCAAAATTTGTGTCATCTTTCTCATAGCTAATCTCCCTTTTTAACCCCAATTGTTTAATGTCACCCTGAGCGGAAACTCTACGGAGCGAAGGGTCTGTTGCTAGGGTTCTAATTTCGTTACAAACGGGTTTTAGCAACAGATTCCTCACTTCGCAAAGCCTACGTTCCGCAACCCTGCGGGCCGTGACAAGTGAATAGTCACGAATGTTTTAACTGATTTTCCACAATCTAACAGATTTATCTTTGCTACCGCTAACCAAACTATGGTTATCCGGCCCAAAATCTACCGAATAGACCCCCAGGGTATGCCCTTGCAAAGTGGCGGTCTGATGGCCTGTCGCTACGTCCCACAACCAGATACTGGCATCTTCGCTGCCACTTGCCAACGTTTTGCCATCGGGACTAAAAGCTACCGTATAAACACTGTGGGTCTGGCCTTGTAAAGTCTGGAGTACCCGGCCCGTTGCCACGTCCCACAACTTCACTGTCGTATCGGTGCTACCACTCGCCAACGTCTTGCCATTGGGTGAAAAAGTCACGCCGTTGACAAAAGCCGTGTGGCCCGTCAGAGTAGTTAGCAACTGGCCCGTCGCCACGTTCCACAGCTTAATAGTTCTGTCGTTACTGCCGCTTGCCAACGTCTTGCCATCCGGTGTAAAAGCTATCGTGTTGACCACGTAATCATGCCCGCGCAAGGTTTGCAGTTCACGGCCCGTCGCTATGTCCCAAACTCGCACCGTCTTGTCATTGCTGGCACTCGCCAACGTCTTGCCGTCCGGCGCAAAAGCCACTTGATTGACCGCCCCAGTATGTCCCTTGAGCGTCGCCAATTGGCGGCCCGCCGCCACGTCCCACAATTTGATAGTGGTATCATCACTACCACTGGCTAAAGTCTTACCGTCCGGGCTGAAGGCCACGCTATAAACTGGCAGGGCGTGTCCGCGCAAAACACTGATAGGCGTGTTCACATCAGCCGCGTTCCACACTTTGATAGTATTGTCATCGTTACCACTTGCCAGCAGCTTACCGTTCGGGCTAAAAGCCACCGCATAAACCTGGAAGGGCGTATTGACCACTGCGCCACTGGCAAAAACAGACATACCCGATGTGGTTACAGGCCGCGCAGTTGAAATCGTCCCTGGGTTATTAGCTGCCCCGGTAGCCGCCGCCACATTTGCCACCTGGGTAGGGCTGGGCGCAACGGCCACCCCTTGTGTGGCTGGGGCTGCCGCTGCGGTTTGGGTGGGGGCGGGCTGCTGTTTCAAAGCCGCAATCAGATTACCTCGTTGGGCCTCCAGGTCAGCCGTGCCGTTATTGGAAACGATACTGGCAGCCGCAATGGGCTGTTCCCCCGTGTCCAAACCGCTCCCAAGCTGGCCCGCCCCAAGTACCACCAGCACCGCCCCTACTAACAATAGAGGTAAGCTGTAGCGAATTAAGGCTCGCTGGCTACCTCGCGCTCTTTTTTCTTGATATATCGGTATATGTGCCATTTTTAATATATTTCTCTTTATTATTTTCCCTGGCCCTGCCACAAATTGGGCAAGGCATCAGCATAAAAGGCCACCGCGAACCAACCCCATTCCTGGGTGTAAAGGTCTTTAGCATCGGCCCAAAAAGCCGACGGGCCGGAACGATTAAGCTGGCCTAAAACCAGTTCGGCGTATAATTTGTTGGCCGTAGCCGGGTTAAGCGTGGTTAGAGCCGCCACCGCCCCCGTCGTCCCCACCAGCGAAGGGGCTTCCTGAATTACAGTTCCGTCGTGGGCATAAATCGCGCTCACCCGGTTCTTGATACTTTTGCCATCTTGTAAAAGCCGATTGGCCTCGTCACGCAAGAAACCAGCCTGCTTCAAGAAACTATCCGCCCGTCCATCTTTGTTCCAACGCAAATCCAGAGCTACCCGCCAGTAAGCACGCGGAGCTTCGTAGCCGTAACGGGTGGTGTCAGTTTGGGTTCGGGCCAGATTAAGTGGCACCCACGCCCCCGTCTCACGATTCAAACCCACCCAATCGGGCGGCAACCCGTCAGATTTAGCCAGACCGAGGGGCGCATTAGCCGCCTGTACCAACATCTGATAGCCCGAATCTACAATGCTTTCCCAGTTGTGGGTCGGGTCAACACTGGCAAAAATCCGGTAGGCATAAGGGGCAAAATAGCTGGGGTTGAATGCCAACACCTGACCTGTGGTGGCCCAATTCCCAGCCACCAGATAGTTGGTGCCGCTCACATTGACCACCTCGTGCTGCCACATAGCCGTGACCAGCTTAGTACCCGCCGCCTGCCAATCCGGGTTGTGCCAGGTCTTACCGGCCATTAGCAGAGCCAGAGCCGCATCACTATCCGCATCGCTGCCCGCATTATTATCGGCCATTGTTCCGTTGCGCCAGACCCGCCCCAGCAAGCCGTCGGCGGTCAACAGGTGCGACCCTGTCCATTGCCAGACCCGCTCAAATTCCGCCTGATCGTTTGACCACACCGCCCGCAACAAAGCATAAGATTGAGCTTCCGCCGTCACATCGCCAGCCGAGTCGGTGTAAGCTCCATTTTGCTCAAAATGACCGTTCAAATAGTTGGCAACGGCGGGCAACAAGGCGGCTTCGGTATCTCCCGCTTTATCTACTTTCCACAACTCCACGATTTGCTGCGGGTGCAGCTTTGCATCGCCCGCCGGAGCCTGCCACTGTTTAACCAGGTGGGCGTGTTGTAAAGCCTGGAGTGCGATAGTATTGTTGGAAGCGGCAAACGCTTGTTCCAGACCGGGCGACATAATCAGGTAGTCCACATTATGCCAATCGTTATGAAAAACCGCGTCGCGTACATCTGGGTCAGCCGCCACTTTGTAATGACTATGTACGTTGGGGAAGCCCGGCCCGCCCAACCCTGGTTCGCGCAAATCAGTCCATAAATCATCGCGGCTAATAATCAAGCTTTGGGGTGGCACGTTTTGTTTAATCCACGTCACCGCATCGCGTCCGGCCTGGGCAGGTTGGTCTTGATAAAGGGGTTGAGCCGTGCCAACCAGCCAGTAGCCCCCCACCAACGCCACACTGCCAGCCAGAGCCAGCCCTTTGCCCGCCCGCCGGCCCGTTAGCTGTAAAACTGGCCCAAGCAAGACCGCCAGATTGAGACATAAAAACGGAATGGCGAACAAAATATAATAGTTCAAAACCAGCCCACCGCGTGCCAGATATATCAACGGCAAAATTCCCAACAGCCCGGTAGCCATCGCCTGACGGTTGCTCTGTAACAAACCTCGACCCAAATTGATAAAGGTAGCCAGAATGCCGCCGATTACCAATAGTGCGTCGCGGGTTAGCCAGTCGTTGCCGAGTAACTGCCAGAACTGATTGTTGAAGTTGAACAAACCGCCGCCATCCCGCCCGATTTGCGATACCAATGCGTCAATCAGAGAAGCCTTGCCCCCTGCTCCAACCCCCAACGCATTTCCCACGAACATCAATCCGCCAGTGGGAAATAGTTCACCTTTGAGAACGGCGTACAAAGGATATAAGCTGGCTGCCAACAAAAACGGCACCAGCCAGCCCACCACAGCGAAGCGACCCTGATGTTTCCAACGTTGCTGAACAGCTATAAACACTAGAGCAGGTAAAAGCACCAATGCGGTTTCCTTGCTCAACAAAGCGATACCGAAACAAACTCCACTCAAAATCACCCGGCTCAAACGACCCCAACCATCCAGCAGCAAATCCAGACTGACCAGCACCCAAAACAACATAATCGTATCTAGCAGCACCATGCGCTGATAGAAGATTGCCAGGGGCGAAAGCGAGAAAAAAACACCTGCGATAACTGCCCCGCTCATCCCCGCCCCCAACTTGCGGGCGATGTGGTACAAGAGCGGTATCATCGCCAGATGCAACAGCAGCATAAAAATCCTGCCGCTATCAATTGCATTGCCAAAAGTGTGCAGCCCTCCACTCACGGCCAACCACACCGCCATAAAAACCCAACCAGCAGGGGCGTGGTCATAAAAATAAGTGTAGGGAGTCAGGTGGCCTGTTTGTAGCACCGCCCGCGCCTGCCCCATATAAATACCCTCGTCGTCCAGCAAGGTAGAGGACGGATAATTGAACATATTGAGGCTGTGGGCCAGCAACCCTATCGCTACCAGACCCAAAATTAGCAGCAAATCGGCGTTGCGGACTGCCAACCGGGTGCCAGCCTGGGCTTTTTCCCTGGCCTGACGCAGAGGCGCGGCAACGGGTAGAGCCTGGGGACGAGTACGTGTCGAATCAACCACCGATAGCCTCCTCCTGATTTACCAAACTCATAGTTTGCGCCGACAGTGCGTGGGTCGCGTCCAGGTTGTGGCTGCGGTGCGCCCCGATATGTACCGTCTTTTCCCAGGTGTTGACCCCAGCCAGTTGGCGTTTGACCGCCCGAAACGCCGCGTAACCCAACATCCATTGATAGGGCAGGTAAGCAATCGCCAGTTTGAAAGGCGTAAGCAGCGACGGCTTGAGCTTATGCACGGAGGTAAATTCATACAAACCCACCAAACTGATGACGAACTGGACAAGCAGCACATAAAGTGGGATGCTACTGAGTAGAGCGACTACAATTGGCACTTTGACTAGAAATATCGTCAACAAGCTGATTGGCACGTATAGCAAGGTCAACATTTGGAGCAATGGGAAGGCTAAAGTGTAAAAAGCCAGCAAACGTTGTCTCCAGCCCGGAAGGTGCAACCAGTCTCCCTTCGCCAATACCTGCATAAAACCTTGATTCCAGCGCGTGCGTTGTTTGATAAACTGGCTGACAGTGGGTGGCGTTTCCTCGCGGGTCACGTATTCATCATCGTAAATCACCCGGATTGGTACGCCCAGCGTACTAAGCCTGATACCGATGTCGGCATCTTCGGTCAAACAATCCTGGTCCCAACCATCCATTTCCTCCAACAAATCGCGCCGCATAAAAACGGTATTGCCGCCCAATGGCACCATCCCGACGCGGGCGTGGTAGTGCATCCGGCTTTTGAACCAGAAGAAATATTCCAACACGTTCAGGGCCGAAAACCAACGGTCTGCGTAATTCATTAGCTGCACCCCGCATTGCACCACAGGGGCGTTCTCGTTGCTCATCACGGTATTGACCATCTGTAAAATGTTACGGTGCGGCTCGTCTTCGGCATCAAAAATCGTTACCACATCGCCCGTCGAGTAGGCTAGACCAATATTCAGACCGTGCGGCTTGTTGATGGGCGGCTCGGTAAAGGTAATCAAGCGGACGTGATTGATGCCCTGCCGCAGCACAGCCGCGATTTTTTCTTCGACTTTGGCAATAGTGCCTTTGTCTCCGGCTTCAATAATTACCAACACCTGCACTTTGTCGGCAGGGTAGTTCAAATCTACCACCCGTTGGATAGTGTCCTGAATGACTGCTTCTTCGTGGCGGGCGGGCAGTAGCACCGTAAAGCTATGGTCCGGTGCTGCGAAGGAGGCTGGCACACTACTACGGGCTGGTTTGTCCGCGTCTTCCCAGGCATACAACATTAGCCCAGCAGAGTAAGCCGACTGAATGGAAAGCAAAACCGAGCTTGTCCCCAGCGCAATATCACCTAAATTCATGCTGTCCCCCCAATTCGTTTCCAGGTTTGATGCTTCTTGACATTATTCCATCTCCATCTTTATATCTATTGCACCAGGCATCGTTACACTGGCTTCCAAAATTGGTTTTCCTAGTTCGGTCAAAGCCACTCTGGACGTGCGAAAAACTCGCCAGGTAAAGCAGGAATTAACCGAAAAATTCACTATCGTTGTGATGGCAATGGCCCAGGCTTGAGCTAAGATGTAATAAATATGAAGATTACGAGTAAAAAATAAGAACATTCCCAACGTTAGACACGATGTTAAACTTGCCACTATTTGAAACCGCACAAATCGGGCCATCAGTAATCCTTGAATCTGCTTTGAATGAAATTTAAACGTCCAGCGTTCATTCCAAAAGAAATTATTTATAATAGAAATTTCGGTTGCCAGGATTGCCGCCAAAAACTGCGGCACATCTGCTGTCGTGAGCAGCCACAACCAGAACAAATTGACCAACATACTGCTGAAACCAACTACTAAAAACCGTCCAAAGGTCGAAACAAGCTCTTTGGTGATAAATCTTCTTAATTTCATTCCACTTTCTCTATCATTATCTAAATAAGTATCAGTTTATATTTAAGGTCTTTGTTGTAAAAATTACCAATATCTTTATTAGAGTAACCTTAATAAAGGTCTTGTCCATCATAAATTTCGCGCCAATTTTAGCACGAGCGAACTGGACAAAACTTTTTGATTTACGTAGGATGCTGGTTAAAAGCTAGAAGCAGATAGATTGATAGTGGGTAGAAAACCGAAGACTAAAAAGCGAATAGACCAGGAATTTGGGTGCTAAAGCATATCTATTACCAAAGCCGTCTCTCGCCTTTGAACAGACGTGGTGTATGGAACAGCCACAAAAGCATTTTTGGCTCTTGTTGGCTAGTACCTATATGGTACTTTTGTCTCCATCATACATAGTACGAATGGAGTGTTAAAATAGATTAATGCAATTTGGATTGATATTGATGATATTGATATGAAATAATAGCTTGAATAGTTAGTCAAGCAGCGGTTTTCAGGTATGCGTTCGGAGTTGGGGTAAAGGAGTTAAATAGTTAAATGTAGGCGGCGCGTCCCCGCGCCCGCTATGCTGGCTAATTTACGTAC
>JBBQZT010000118.1:0-16805 GCA_038207455.1 Chloroflexia bacterium | reverse complement strand
TTTTGAGAGCGGCAACACCCTCACGATAGCCAGGGTAAATTAGGTTTTCAGACATGGCCCCCACCGCCACTTGTTTGAAAAATAAGATCAGATGTAGCCTTTACGTGAGACCCAAGCCTATATTTTGTGTAAAGTCGAGTTAAGAGCGTGTCTAATAATGTCACGGCCCGTAGGGTTGTGAGCGGAGGCTCTGGCGAAGCGCGTAGCGAAGAATCTGTTTTGAGTTCAAAGTAACAGACCCTTCACTCCGCAAAGCCTCCGTTCAGGGTGACAATATTAGACACGCTCTTAAAAATCGCCAACGGTTGAAACCGTCGTCTAAGCAACCCAAACCTGATAAATCAGGTTAAGCAAACATTTTTCGTGATAGTATCGGAAGTATTTAATAACCCATTTTAATAGGTTTAGAATCCTTTTGCCGATGGTTTCAACTATCGGCGCACTCAAAACCTGATACACACCTTAATTATGAAAGGCTTGCGAGGAGGTAAGCAATGAAAATGAGTAGTGCCACAAAGGAGCTTCCTGATTATTTGTCCAGTACCCGTGAACTGCTTGAAAGAGCATTTCCTGATGGTGTGAGGGAAGCAGATTATTTGCCATTAGTAGCGGCTCTTTCGGAAAATATGTCTATCCGAAATTTGGCAGACGTTATTTCAAACTATACCGAAACCTCCTGGCCCCGCGCTTATAATGATGTTTTGCTCGTTTTGTCGGACGGACCCGTGCCAGCCCCTACAGCCGTAGAGCGGGTAAAACAAAAATTGCTTCCCTACGGCTACCAAGAATGGCTGCAAGCGGAATAATTTCTGGCTGGGCCTGGATTGACACCTGACTCCAGCTGTGCTAAAATGCGGGTGCTGAAAAATGCTGGACTGGCAACCGAACCTTAATACCTGAATAAGTGTAGAATTGGAGAGTGCCTTCCCGCCTGTCTTTCCGCCTTTTGTTATAGGCCAGGAAAAGCCCGGTGCAGTGCAAAGCTGCGAAGTCTGGAAGGTTCAAACAGGGGAAGCCGGTGCGAGTCCGGCGCAGTCCCGCTACTGTAACCGATTTTAGCCAGAGCTAAAGTTGGAAGCCAGATTGCCTGTCTTCGATTATACCCTTGCGTTTGGCCTTCGAGAGAAAGGGCGCGGGGAATTTTTGTAAGAACTGGAATCTGCCACAATTTCGAGCCTTTTCTCAGTTTTTTCAACGAAACCTGCCCTTTGCTTTATTTTTAGAAGGCAAGCGGCAGGTTTTTTGTTACCAAAGATTTGGTGTCTAGCTAAAACGAAATTAGGATAGGGAGCGAGAAAAAGTTGAAAATGAAACAGAGTGTGGCTCACCTTTTTTGGGCCGTACTACTAACTGGATTGTTGAGTTTGAGTCTGGTGTTGGGCGCGTGTGGCGAAACCGCTACCCCAGCTACCACCGCTACTTTGGCAGTTACTACCAGTCTGCCTGTCACCACGCTATCCAGTACGACGGCTGCTGTAACCAGCGCAGCGACCACCCCAGCCGCTATAACGACTGCTGCCACCACAACAGTAGCAACTACCAGTGCTACTACCACAATCGTAGGCCCGATGACCACGAACGCTGTTACCACTGCCGCCGCTCCCACAACTACGGCAGCGATGACTAGCAGTACAGCAGTGGCAAGCGGTACGACGGCTGCCACTACTGTGACGGGGAGTGCTACTAATACCACTTATCCCCTGACCTTGACTGATGACAATAAACGCACGGTCACGTTATCAAAAGCCCCGACCAAAATTGTGTCGCTCGCTCCTAGCAACACGGAGATTTTGTTTGCGTTGGGCCTGAACGATAAAATCGTGGGCGTGGACGAGTTTTCGGACTATCCCGAAGCAGCTAAAGCTATCAAGAAAATCGGGGGCTTTTCCGATACCAACATTGAAGCGGTGACGGCTCTGGCCCCCGATCTGGTTTTAGCTTCTAGTATTCAATCGAAGGCGCAAATCGCGGCTCTGGAAAAGCAGAATTTTACTATATTAATACTAAACCCCTCCGATTTGGCCGGAGTAGTCAAGGATTTCAAGCTGGTGGGACAGGCTACCAATACTAACGACAAAGCCCAAACTTTAGCTGCCGACTTTCAGAAGCGACTGGACGTGGTGGCAACCAAATTCAAAAGCGCGAGTGCCAAACCCAGCGTTTATTTCGAGCTTGACCCAACCCTGTTTACAGTTGCGCCCGGTTCGTTTGTAGATGACATTATCCAGAAGGCGGGCGGTCAGAATATCGTCACCGATGCTAGCAACCCGTACCCGCAACTGACCCAGGAAGTGATTGTGGCTAAAAGTCCGCAGGTGATTTTTGTGGGCGACGATACCAGTGGTACAGATACGCCCGACAAGATTATCGCTCGGCCCGGCTGGAACACCATTGCGGCGGTCAAAAATAAGCGCATCTATGCCATCAACGCCGATTTAACCAACCGCCCCGGCCCACGTGCGGTGGACGGTGTAGAGCAGGTTGCCAAATTTCTGTACCCCGATTTATTTAAGTAGCAAGAAAGTTATCAGTTTTCAGCAATGCGTTTTAATTAATGAATCTTGACAAAATAATGCGGTATTGAAAACGCCAATGGTTTACCTGTACCCGGCACGGGTGAACCATTGGCGGTCTCACGCAAAAATACGCACGGCAGCTATCAAACGACATCTGCATTTAACTGAAAACTGACGACTGACGACTCATAAGGCTTTTATGACTACTAAAGAAGAACGCCAGACCCAAATCGAAATAAAGACTGCTATTTCGGCCAAAGCCAAAACTGTCGGGCAGGGCGAATTGCGCTATGCCACGCTGTTTCGTAATCGCAAACGCCGATGGGTGCTGGTAGCGGTAGGGGTGGTGGTGCTGTTGACGGCGTTGGTCATTTGCTCCAGCGTCGGGGCAGTTCCTGTGCCGTTGTCAGCTACTTTCAACATTGTTTGGAATCATCTGTTGGGCTGGCTGGCTCGTTTGCCGGTCAATTATACCGAGGGGCAGGAAAGCATCATCTGGCAAATCCGGGTGCCACGAGTAGTGCTTGCTGGACTGGTGGGTGCGGGTCTGGCGACGGGGGGCGCGACCTACCAGGGGCTTTTCCGCAACCCTTTAGCCGACCCTTATCTAATCGGCGTGGCGAACGGGGCTTCGGCAGGAGCGGTAATTGCCCTGGTTGCCACTCTACCCGCCGCTTTTTATTCCTGGGGCATCGTCCAGTGGTCTGCTTTTGGCGGTGCGTTACTAACTGTCTTGATAGTGTATAATCTGGCGCGGGTAGCTGGCGCAGTTCCTACCACGACGCTTTTGCTGGCTGGTATCGCCGTCGGCTCGTTGGCCGCTTCGGTTACATCGCTACTAATTTACCTCAACAGTAAACGCCTGACCGAGATTTACGGCTGGCTTTTGGGCGGTCTCAACGCTGGCAACTGGGAGCAGGTCTGGTCAATTCTGCCGTATGTGACGGTGGGCGCGGGCGTGCTATACTTTTTTGGTCGTCAGCTAAACGTGTTGCAAATGGGCGAAGAGCCAGCCCAGCAGCTTGGTCTCAATGTCGAGCGGCTCAAAATCGTGATGGTGGTGGCGGCCACTTTGATGACGGCGGCGGCCGTTTCGGTCAGTGGCATCATCGGCTTTGTGGGTTTGGTAGTGCCACATCTAGTGCGGCTGGTGGTGGGCCACGATTACCGTACACTATTGCCGCTTTCGACGCTTTACGGGGCGATTTTCATGATTGGGGCGGACGTACTTGCCCGCACTTTGATTGCTCCCGCCGAAATCCCCGTCGGTATCATCACGGCTTTCGTAGGCGCACCTTTCTTTATTTTTCTGCTGCGGCGCAACAAACGCCTGGTATTATAGACCTGTCACCCTGAACGAAGTGAAGGGTCTGTTGCTAAGGCTTTGGTTTTCAATAGGACTATTTTTTAGTTACAGACCCTTCACTCCGCAAAGCCTTCGTTCAGGGTGACAAAAATAAAGGGGCAACAAACAGCTGGTGTTATAAATTGCTTGACATAAAAAATCTAACCGTTGGTTACGCCAACAAACCCGTGCTGCAAGATTTTTCGCTCCAGGTACGGGCTGGCGAAATGTTGGGCGTGCTGGGGCCGAACGGTTGTGGCAAATCTACCCTTATCAAGGCTTTGAGCGGAATTATCAAAGTTCGTGGGGGCGACGTGACCTTGTTGGGCCAAAATCTGTTCGAGTTGAAGCCCTTCGAACGCGCCCGTTTGGTAGGGGTAGTGCCTCAAAACCCCACTTTGCCGCCCGCATTCCTGGCCGCCGAGGTGGTTTTGTTCGGACGCACGCCCCATCTAAAATTTATGGAAAGCGAAAAGGCTCAGGATTGGGAAGCGGTGCGTCAGGCAATGGAGCAGGCTTCGTGCTGGGAACTAGCAGACCGACGGGTGGGCGAACTTAGCGGCGGGGAACGCCAGCGTGTGTTGTTTGCCCTGGCTCTGGCTCAAGAACCGCGTCTTTTGCTTCTGGACGAGCCAACGACTTTTCTGGACATCAACTATCAGACCGAAATGATGGATATTGCGGCGGCCTGGAAACAAAAGCCAGAGCGGGCCGTCATTGCGGTTTTCCACGACTTAAATCTGGCGGCCCAATATTGTGACCGGGTGGCGTTACTGCAAAACGGTAAGCTGCTGGCAATCGGCTCACCCTCCGAGGTGATTACGGTTGAAAATATCCGCACCGCTTATGGCGCACAAGTTTTTATTGCCCCTCACCCTGTCAACGCTTTACCCACTACTTTTATTCTGCCCGGCCAAAACCACAAATAACTTTACCCAGTATCAAATTGACGGTGTGAAGAACGGAGAAAAATCATCAGGGTTTGGCGTTAGTTTTTTGCAAAAATCTGCGTGGGCCTATGTGTTTAGGGTAATTCGAGGGTCGGCACGAAGTGCGGTGGGCGACGTAGTTGGGTAGCTTGTTCAAAAGCATAAGCTAGTTTTAACAGAGTCGGTTCGCTCCAGGCCGCGCCCATAAAAGTAAGGCCGACGGGCAGTTCCGCCGCGAAGCCTGCCGGAAGGGTCAGGAGCGGATAACCTGCGATAGCTGCCGGGGTGGAACTGCCTCCACTGTGAT
This sequence comes from Chloroflexia bacterium, assembly GCA_038207455.1. Classification (GTDB taxonomy): domain Bacteria; phylum Chloroflexota; class Chloroflexia; order Chloroheliales; family Chloroheliaceae; genus JBBQZT01. The sequence goes on along the minus strand of JBBQZT010000118.1, from coordinate 11,708 downwards.
GGTCGGAATTTAGCAAGTCAGTAGTCCAGGCGGGTTGACCAGTGGGAGCTATTAGTGCGTCGAGTTGATGATCAGCCAGCACCCGGTCAATTCCGTCTTGACCCCCGCGCCGCCGATTGTTGGCTAAAGCTTCCAAATATTCGGGGTCGGTTAATGGCCCTTTAGCCTGAGCCTGCTCAAAAAGCTCCTGACCAAAATAAGGCATTTCCTGGTCGGAGTGCGCCACGTTATAAGCAATAACCTCGACCAAAGTGCGGATAATAGCCCCGTCCGGGTGGGCTAGGTCGGGGACGCGAGTAGCTAGATAAGTGTTTAGGTCGGCTTTGAGTTCATATAGCAAAACAGTCAGTTCATCTTTGCTGTCGGCAATCTCCTGGATTGTGGGAATATCAGCCGGGTCAATTATCACCGCCCCCAACTTTTGCATTGTTTCAATAGCAGCTTCGATGGCGGCATCGGCCCAGGGATTATGACCAAAGAACTTTTGACGGGCGACCCCAATCCGCGCTCCTTGCAAGCCGTTAGGGTCAAGAAATTGGGTGTAATCGCTATAAAATCTCCCAGCCGCCGCTTCTGTAGCCGGGTCGCGCGGGTCTAGGCCAGCTAATGCACCTAATACAATCGCGGCATCTCGTACCGTGCGGGTATGTGACCCGACTGTATCCTGGCTATGAGAAATCGGCACTACCCCGGCCCGGCTGACCAGGCCGACAGTCGGTTTAAGACCCACGCAGCCACACGAGTTAGCGGGTGAGACAATCGAACCATCAGTTTCGGTAGCTAAGGCCACCGTACATAAATTGGCGGAGACGGCCACCGCCGAGCCAGAGCTAGAGCCGCTTGGGTTGTGGCTCAAAACGTAAGGATTTTTGGTTTGTCTGCCGCGCCCGCTCCAACCACTACTGGAACGGGTGGAACGAATATTGGCCCACTCGCTAAGATTGGTTTTGCCCAAAATAACCGCCCCAGCCTGGCGTAACTGGTGGGCTACAAATGCGTCCTGGGTGGGTTTGGTGCCAATCAAAGCTAAAGACCCGGCGGTAGTTAGCATTTTGTCGGCGGTATCAATATTATCCTTGAGTAAAATGGGGATACCGTGTAGCGGGCCACGTGGCCCGGTTTGGCGGCGTTCGCTATCCAAAGCGCGGGCAATTTCCAGTGCGTCAGGGTTAAGCTCTAGCACTGCCCGCAAATGAGGCCCGTTTTGGTCAATCGCTTCGATGCGACGCAAATACTGCTCGGTTAGCTGCACGGCGGTCAACTCACCGCGCTCCATTCGGGCTTGCAATTGCCCAATCGTAGCTTCCTCTAAACCTGCGGCCTCGGATTCTTTGTTTTCAGCTTCTGCCATCTTTTCTTCCCCCCGACTTATATTTTTGAAAAGGCTGGCTGCGATTTTATCACAAAAGCTCTAAAAGTGGGCTGTATCATCGTTAATGTGCGGTTTGATGACTATTGGCCGACAGGGTGCATTTTTATTGAACTATTTAGCACCGAAGGATAAATCCATCGGCAAATAGATTCCAAACCCACTCAAGTGGGTTGAAAGCACGTATCATCTCAAAAAATTGTGGTTAAGGTAAGGTAGGGGCAGGTCTCTGTGCCTGTCCTTTATGAGATGTATATTACCCCAAATGCGGGCAGCTACGGAGACCTGCCCCTACATTTTGAGAAGATACGAAAGCACCGCTCTGTAACCCAATTTATTGGGTTTAGAATCTATTTGCCTATGGTTGCCTGTACCCGGCACGGGTGCAACCATCGGTTCTGAGTGGACGTGCAGAAAATTGACGGACACCCAATCAACAAACTGTTTTCCAAGTTAGGGATTTTGTGGTACATTTAGCTTTGGATAACGAAGGTTAACGATTAAATCCAGATAGAGAAGGAAAAAATGAGACTTGCAATGCTGCGTAACGCGGCTTTAATCGGTTTGCTAATTCTGACGCTTGCTCTTTCGGCTTGTGGCAATGCCACCAATACTTTGTCTCCGAATACCACTAGCATTTCAACCACTAACACCGCCCCTGCCAACACCAGCAATGCCGCTCAAACTTCGGCTGACTCCACCCCAACTGCGGCGGCTGTGTCGGCAGGGGCAGTTACTGCTACAACTGGTGGCAGCAGCGTTATCACCGTGCCAATCGGGAGCGTGCCCGCCAATCTGCCCACGTTGCCTGTAGTTACGGGCGGCTCGTCGGTGCTGACTATCACTATCGCCCCACCGCCCACTTTCGCTCCCTATAATAATCCGAACCTGGACTTTTTCTATAACTATCCTAACTCCAAACCGTTGTCGGTGACGGAAGCAGCCAAAAACGCTTTTACGGCAAGCGCGGCCCAGGCTATCCAGACCGAAAGTATAAAGCTGGAGCTTTATACCAGCAGCGACGACCCGGCCAAGATTTTCAAATCGTTTGCCGATGCTGCCCAGGCCAAAGGTTTCAAGGTTGCCAAACAAGATGACAAGGTAGTGGCGGTAATCAACGACCAGACCCGCGAAATCGGACAGGCTACGCTTATACCAGTTGCCAACGCGGTTCAAATCTTGGGTATCACGCCGGACGCAGCCAACAATGGAATTATTTACGCTGTGATTACCGGGAAATTAGCTCCCAAGCCGTCCCCGGTGGCCCAATCACCCAGTACAAGTACAACCACAACCAGCATCACTACGTCAGGCACAACTACAAACACTGTCACACCTTCGGTTACACCATAAAAATTCTTATTTGAAAGGTATTGGTTTTAGGCCAGCACGTGTTCCTTGAAGAAGGACATAGTGCGCTGCCAGGCATCTTCCGCCGCTTCCTGATTGTAGGCTTTGCCGGTGTCGTTAAAGAACGAATGTTTAGCACCAGAGTAAATTTTGATGTCGTGGCTGCGCTGGAAAGTGGTTAGCTCCTGCTCCAGCTTTTTGGCTGCGCCTGTCGTGAAATCTTTTTCGGGATAGCTGCCCACGATAGGGCAGGCTTCGGCTACCGCATTGAGCGGTCTAGGGTTCGTGCCGTAAAAAATACTGGCCGCTTTGAGTTCGTGGTTATGGGTTGCAAAAGCCAGAGCATAGCCCCCGCCCATACAAAAACCGATGATGCCGATGCGGGCCGCTTCGACGCTTGGCTGCGCTTGCAAAAATTTTACCGCCCCGTCCAACGCCCCCATGTGCGAGGTTTTGCGGACGTTTACCATCATCCCCGTCACGGTTTTGACAATACACAAACGGCGGTTACTGTCTTTCGAGAATAAATCTACCGCCAGCCCAACGTAACCATTTTCAGCGAAGCGGCGGGCAATGCTGCGGATGTTGTCGTTGAGGCCAAAGATTTCGTGAATAATAATCACGCCCGGCAGGTTTTCGCCCCCGGCAGGGTAGGCCAGATATGCCTCATACTCGCCCGCTTGTACGTTCTGAGTAACTATATTCTGATTTTCCAACTACTATTTTCCTTTGTATTTACATTTGTTTGCGGTTCAATTTTGTTTTTTTCAGCACGCTCCATAACACAGCAAGAACTACGCCCGCAGCTACTACTAAGCCGAAGCCTGTAAGCGTCTGACTGAGCAAATGTAGGCTGCTGCCCAAAAATAAGCCTAGAGTTAGATGGGTAATAGACCAGAGCGCGATGCCAAGCAGGTTAGCGAACCAGAAGCGGCGAAAATCCAGCCTTGCAATGCCACTAAGCAAGCCACTGGCGAAACACAAAACGGGCAAGTAACGGCTCACCAGCAGGGTTTTGTAGCCGTGTCGGGCCACGAACTGTTCAGCGGTAAGAATGCGGGCTGGAGTTATACGTAGATAGCGACCACCGCGCAACAGCAATTTGCGCCCGCCTTTGCGCCCCAGCCAATAGCCCCCGATACCACCGATGCCACCGCCCGCGACGGTTAGCAGGCAAACTAGCCAAAAGTTAAGCTGCCCCTGCCCCGCTACTACCGCCGCGACTAGAGCCAGGGTTTGACCGGGTAGGGGTAGGCCCAGACTTTCGAGCAGCATTGCCAGGAATACCGCCCCGTAAGCCCATAATGCCAAAGACTGTATCAGATTTAATAAATTTTCCACGCTGCAATTGTAGCTTAAAAGTGGTTAGTAGGCAACGGGGCCACGAAATAAAGTGGGGCAGTCGGCTGTTTGTACTGTTTTTGGTTGGCCGACTCGACGGTGATAATCAATTCGGTATAATCTTGGGGCTTCTGGTCTTTGTAAAGGCCCGACGAGGTAATTTCGGTGACACCGCTGCGGGTAATGTTGCCATTAAAATCGGCTATATACAAATAGTTGTCACCATCTTTGGTTGGGACTGCCTCGTGTTTTTTGGCAAACCAGGCCACGTAAATCTGACCCTGTTCCAGCTTGTTCAGGTTGCTGAAAGCCAGCAGCCAGTTTGCCAACGGTGGCTGATACATGGTGATTGCGCCGGGTTGGGGCAGTCCTTCCAACGATTTCATTTTGATAACGAAGCTTTGGGGATTGTTAAGGGCTTCGGAAAGTTTGGTCTGAAGCGACTCGTCCGTCTGGCGTTGGAAATGATAATTCTTTAGCTGTTGGGCTTCCAGACTTTGCTCCAAATTGAAGGCCAACAAACCTAAAACCACTAATACGGGCAGAAACACCAACACCAGACCTACCGCAGTCCAGCCGCCCCGCCCTAGTTTCGGTTTGGCTGGTTGGCTACCATCCCGATAGACCGTTACCGCGCCGCCGCTCGAACGCACGGTGATGCTGGAGGGCCGCACCAACACCCTGTCCTTACCGATGGAAGCGACTTCGATCAAGCCTTCCTCGGTTTCGGGTGCGTTGAAGCCTAGCCAGCGTCCCACTTTATCCACCGCCACCGCTACCCGGTTCGCGTCGGCTTCGTGGTCAGGTTCGGCCTGGCTGCGACGGCCCACGCCCGATGCCATTTTGGAGTTCAAAATAGCCTCATCCGGTACTTCGCTTTCCGCTTCAGCATTAGCAGACCGCACTTCGTCAGCCACCGTTTCGGCCAATTCAGTTTGATTTTCCGGCTCTATTTTGGCGGTTTCTTCAATATTGGGCATACAAAATTCTTTACGATGTGATTTCAGGGTAACTTGAAAAAATATTACTCTTTAATCTTAGCCGAGCCTGGCTGGTGAGTCAACCTCAAAACTGGCTAATGAGCCGAAAACAACACGAAAGTACCACCTGTAAATTCTAAATTGCAAAGCGTTCCGGCTTGCTATAGAATAATAACCACTTTCAACTGACCAATTATTCGGTAGAGAGGAGGCTACAAACCTATGCACCCAAACCCTGGCCCACTTGCGCCAGCCGAGATAGCAAACGTTGCAGCTACAAATGGGCGGCCCTTCGGGTTTTTTAATTACATCACCATCGCTATTTACTGGTTCGCGCTTTCGTTTTTGTGGGGTGGCTTTTTAAGCGTGGTTCTGCCCGCCCTGAATAAGCCCATCGCCGAGTCGGTTTTTGGCCCGAACAAAGCCGAGGTCGCACGCGGTATCTTGACCTCGCTTGGCTTGCTGATTGCCATCATTGTGCAGCCGGTGGCAGGAGCGATTAGTGACCGTTCTAGTAGCCGTTTTGGGCGACGACGGCCTTTTATGTTGGGCGGCACGGCGGTGGGGCTGATTGCTCTGGCGGTAGTGGCTTTTTCGGGCAGCTGGTGGGTTTTGCTGCTTGGTTATATTTTGTTACAATTTGGCGACAATCTTTCCCAGGGTGCCTATCAGGGTTTGATGCCGGACGTAGTGCCAGAAGACAAACGCGGCAAAGCTTCGGGCATACTTGGGATTGCTCAACTTTTGGGAACGTTGTTCGGGGCAACCGTGCCAGGTTTTTTGCAAGGCGGTCTCAACAATGAGATATTGGGTTCGCAGATTGATTTGCTGCTAGTGGCTATAGTTTTTGTAATCGCTCTTGTCATTACCGTTGTGTTTGTAAAGGAAAAGCGGTACGTGCCAACCACCAAAAGTTCGGCCTGGCAAACCTCGGTTAGTATGTTTAAGGGGGTCAGCCATTACCCCGATTTTATCAAGTTGATGGCAGCCCGTTTTATTTTTCTGTCTGCCCCCGCCTCTATCTCGCTGTTCGTCAAGTCGTTTTTGGAAAGCCCTGACCGTCGCTTTGTGGCCCATAAGGTTTCGACTGCTGGCAGCCAATGTCTGGATGCGGCCAACCACATTGTTCCCCTCGGTCAACCCTGTTTGGACTCCAGTGGACGTTTGATAATGGAGGCGGGCGGCACTTTGAGCTTGATTTTAGGTTTGGTGTTGCTGGCGGCGATTGCTGGTTCGTATCCTACTTCGGCCCTGTCCGATAGATTTGGACGCAAAACTGTCCTCTATGCGATGGCGGCAATCGGAATATTGGGCGGCGTGTTGCTGCTTGTACCAAATTTTATGATGGCGGGGGCGGTTACTAACTCCGCCACGATGAGCCTGGACGCGCAAGAAGCTTACCTCAATACGGCCCGGCCCACTGCCATTTTGTTGACGGTGATTTTCGGGGCGATGATTGGGATTAGCTGGGGCGGCTTTTTGGGAGTGGATTGGGCCTTCGCTACCGATTTGATTCCTTTGAGCGAAGCCGGACGTTTTATGGGCTTGAGCAATCTGGCGACTGCTGGTTGTCAGGCGTTCGCAGCTTTTGTGGGCGGCTTTGTGGTAGATAGTGCTTTAGGTTTTACCGGACTATTCGTTTTGGTAGTAATTTATTATTTGGTCAGTGTAGTTATTTTGTCGCGGGTACGTGAAACCAGAGGCCGCTTTGCCCGCCCGGTACGCCAGGCAGTAGAACCAGTTTAAAGTTTAAACGTAATATATGGCTTTGTCCATTGACGGAGCAATGTCCCACAGAAAACAGGGGCTTTGTTGGAGGCTGTTCCACCAGCCGATAAAACGTCCCACAAAGGCAGTCCATTGGCGGAGCAATGTCCCACAAATATTCCGATACAGAGAACGCGGAGAAGATGAGCGAAAAAACCATAAAAACGGTGTTGGTTTGCTACACGCAAGGGGCTTTTGATATGCTGGCCCTCACTCCAGACTATGACGAAAATGAAGCCGCCGCCGAGCCAGACGATAGCGACGAATTGGTGGCAGGGTCGCGCCAGATAGCGGGTTTGGCCGAAAAACTAACCCTGGCTTTGCAAAATTTGGAGGTAGAAGCCGAAATCGTTCGTGTGCCTTTGCGAAGTTACGCGCCACGTGATTTGTCCAAAGCGGCTTTCGGCTGGCGTTTGCTCGATTTGACCGAAAGCAATGGTCGCCCCATAGATATGCTGATTTGTCTGGACTTTCCGGCCTGGTCGGTGTCGCACCCGCGCAAGTTATGTTGGGTGCTAACTCTGCCTTTTTTTGTAACGCGCCAGCAAGTTTCTTCACCCTTGCTTCGGCCTAAAACCGCCCCCGGCCAACACCCTGGGAACGGAACAAACCAGTTTCCTGACGAAACGGCTCTTAACATCAATTCGTTATTACAAACGGAACGACGTGGACTTTCGGAAGCGCGTCGAGTGTTGGCGGCCCGGCGTTCGGTAGCCGAAGAACTGGCCCGCAGTGGTTTGCAATTGGAGTACAACCCTGCCCCCCCCGCCGAAGCCGAACCGACGAGCGAGGCGTGGCAAAAAGTGGCCCGCCGCTTCCTGGTTTAGTTTTACTACAGCAATCAGTTGATGGTGCGGAGAACATAAAGGAAAATGGAAAAGGCAACCGCCAAACCCAAAATAGACGGCTACTACCAAATTTTGCAATACTTTGGGCTGGCCTTGATTGTAGTAGGGTTTGCTGGCCCCTGGTATTACGGGCCGCTGGGCAAAAGTTCCGATTTTGGTTGGCAGCCAGTGTGGGGCTTCATTTCTGGCCTGATTTATATCAACGCTTTTATTTTGCTGTCTGTCGTCCATTGCGAAGCTTACGCTGAACTGACCTATAAACAAGGTAGGCCCGTGCTGGAAGGCATTTTGAAATGGATTGGCTTTTTCTTGCTGCTAGTAGTTGTCGTACCGTTGGCGGTATGGCTGCTGTTTGACCAGACCGGGCGCAACCGCCAGCCTCAACAACCGCTTGATAGTTTTGGCTGGGGCGTATGGGTAGCCCTTGCTGGACTAATAATCCAGGTGATAGCTTTGCGGCTACGGATACACAACTTATTCTAACCTGGATTAGCTTCTCTAACTTATTGCCACCCGCGAAATTTAAGGTATTGGTCGCCTAAAAGTCCAAGTTCGGTTTCATACGGCGTACCCTTGAATTCAGGGTGATATTCAAAGCGGCCTCTCTCGAAATACTGCACGGTGTAAGTTTTACCATCAATTGGATTGACTTCAGAAAACTCATTGGTAATCGGGTAGCCAAAGACAGCCAAACCACCATTATGTTCCCAATAATATTTGAAACCAAAGGCTAAACTCTGGCCCGTCTGGGGAAAGTAGGTGTGTTGGTCATCGTTAATATTATTGAGAACGGGAGATTTAACAAAGGCGAATGTACGGCCTAACACTCCAAGTTCGGTCTCATAAGGTGTTCCCTTGAACTCCGGGTGATACTCGAAACGCGCCCGTTCAAAATATTGCACCGTGTAACTTTGGCTATCAGCCGGGTTGAATTCTGAAAATTCCTCCGTAATTGGATAGCCAAAAGTTGCTACGCCCCCATGTTGCTCCCAATAATTCTTAAAACCAAAAGAAAGGCTGTGACTGGTTTGAGCGAAATATGTTCTACTGGCGGAATTAGCGAAAGCTGCAACTGGCTGGGACGGTAGGGGCTGACTGCTAATTGGTGAGATAGTAATGGTGCGTTGGTAAGTATCATTATGCCCATCGTAAACCTGAATTGTTGGCGCATGAGGCTGGCTCTGGAGTCCTGCAAAGAAGATAAGGTTACGCAAAGAATCAACGCCTATAAGTTGCGATTCACTTACTCCGGTCAAGATAGCTACTGCATTTAGACTGTCGCCACTAACAGCAATCTGGTTTTGAGAACCATCTCGCGGCCTACCGTAAAGCTTATTTTCTGCTTCATTATAGCCACTAACGAAATCAATCGGCGAGTTCTTTTGAGCAATCACCTTGTTAGTGTTGCTATCAATCGTGAAAATTGTCGGTGCATCACAATGCAAACTGCAAGTAGTAGAGACACCATAAAGGTTGCCGCTAGTAGAATTAAGATAAAGGTTGGAAACAAGGGAGTCACCTACTGCTGGACGATCTAAAATCGAAGCACCCAAAGGCGTATTGGTGTTACCATCAAGAGCGTAAAGATGATAACCGCCCTGTCCAGGTTGGTAATTACCTGGTACATACTGAGTGGCAAAAATACGATTGAGAGCCGGGTTTACGCCTCGCACGTAATAATCAATTGTTCCAACAATAGCAATATCACTAACGGGCTGGGCAACATCCACCACCACGCTCAATTTGCGCTCTCCGTTCAAAGTGCCTGGTATGTATAATCTACCTGTTGTGGAATTATAGAACCAGCCATTACCGTTAAAACCTGCTGGAACATCTCCCTTCAGCTTAGTTTGCTTGCCATTACCAAGTTCAAGTAAATATAACGAATTGCCCGAAGTGAAGAAAGCTCGGTCGGTATCTGGTATAACACCAAATCCGTTAGAGGTGGCAAAATCAGGTGCAGGTAGGCTGCCAGTTCCAAAAGGGGTAGTAAAGATATTACCGCCACTATTAGTATCAATCAAAGAAAAGAACGCCTGATTTTTCTCGTTGAACCAATATACCAGTAGGCGACCCTTCCCTGCGTCCACAGTAACATTTTCTACATTGGGGAAAGTCGGAAAACCATTATCCGCGTAAGCACGTTGCAAAGGTTGAAGCAGAGGCAAGCCCAAAGCAAAAATTAGGGCAAAAAACAAATAGAGGTAACGTCTGGTCATCAAACACCCTTTCTATATCTCCATTATATATACTATTGTTGTCACTTTAATAAAACGATTAGTAAATACAAGGGTTCTGGATTGGGCAATGACTTAATTTTTGCTAATTAACGAAACTACTTACTATTCAGGTTAGTCGCAATCGTAGAGGCCGTATTCTTCACTAAGTTGCGTAAGTTCAGTTAGTAGCTCGTGGCGTTTTTTATCGCGTTTCTCCTTGTATTTCAGTAAATCCTCAAGATTGATGCGGCGATGTAAGCCGACCAACTTGAAGGGTAGGTCTCCATCTTCCAAAAGTTTGAGTAGGTACGGTTCTGGCACGTTGAGCAAGTCGGCTGCCTCTTGGGTGGTCAATTTTTGCTGCTCCAGCGTTTTTTGCTGCTCTCTAGTGGAGATTACAGGTTTTTGTTTTTGCAAATCTAACATGAGTTTATCTCCGCCAAAATAATGAGATGCTAGGTTAAGGATTACTTTGCAAGTACAATCTAATTTCCCTAACAGTGTTAGGGGCGTGTTTCTCCAAAACCTTCAATATACCCGCGATGGTCTTAACGGACTTTTTCAACCCTCTGGCCTGTTGGTCAATGGTATTTGTTACCAAAGGCCGATTTGAAATGAAAAGAGTCATTAAAAAGTTATCGGGAGATTGAGCTTCGATACCTAAAGGGTCGAGAATAGCTTTGGGAAAATGTCGCAAGTTAGGAGTTACGACAATTTGGGCTTTGCAAGCCACAGCCGCCGCTAAAACGTGTCTATCGCCTGAGTCATTCCTCATTTGTCCTATAATATGCTCGTACCGGGCTATAGGCAGATTTGCTTCAGGGAATGCTCCTCCCATCGCCACCAGAAGCTTTTCTGTTTGCTGTTTGGTCATTTTTCCTTTTGCTACCAAATTACGTCGCATTTCTTCTAAAATTTCGTCCGTCCAATGTGGCGTGTATAATCCGACTTCCGCCAGTCGCAAAGTTATGTCGCGTAATGAGGGCGGAAATAAAGTAGCCGCATCTAATATGACTTCAAGCAAAGCCATTAATGCAAAATCTCCTTTTATTCGGCCTATTCGTCATAAAATCCAAGTTCCTCATTGAGTAGCATCATTTCATCTAACAACTTATGTCGCTTATCGTCCCGAACTTTTTTATAACGCATTAAGTCCTCAAGGCCAATATAAGGTTGCGTATCCACCTTCTTGAAAGGTAGGTCTCCGTCTTCCAAAAGTTTGACCAGATACGACTCTGGTACGTTGAGCAAATCGGCGGCCTCTTGGGTGGTCAATTCTTGCTGCTCTAACGTTTTTTGCTCGTCTCTGTTGGTAACTACGGGCGTTTGTTTTTGCAAATCTAACATTAGCTAATCTCCTTCCCACGTTATAATAACATACGCTTGAAAAGCGAGCAACGGAAATAATCAGCGAGTCAAGGCCAGTGTAAGGGCGGCGAGGCTTTTGTAAGATATGGCTCTGTATCCATTGACGGCAACCACACCCAGGGGGTACCCGCGCAATGTCCCACAAAGGTAATCCATTGGCGGCAACCACACCCAGGGGGTACCCGCGCAATGTCCCACAAGGGTAATCCATTGGCAGAGCAATGTCTCACAAGGGTAATCCATTGACAGAGCAATATCCCACAAATACCCAACCCTGCCATCAGCCTATCAACTGGCAAAACGGTCTCATGGTTTTATACCTATAGTGACTGGCAGTTGGAATTCGGTAACAAAAGTGGCTGGGTCTTGGCCTGGATTGAAAACGTGGTGAATCTGACGAGTCGGGCCGCACACTTCGTAGCCTTGCGTCTCCACCCAACTACCCAATGCTTGATATGCCTGGTAG
>JBBQZT010000117.1:0-16926 GCA_038207455.1 Chloroflexia bacterium | reverse complement strand
GTCCTCGCGCCAGCATCATCAATGGGTCTAGCAGCATAGCTGGCGCGAGGACGCGCCGCCTACAACAAAAATCTATATCTTCTCATTATTGCGGGGCGTAGGGGCGAGATTTATCGCGTCCGTCTTGATTAGTGCAGACTAACCTAATGGACGCGATAAATCTCGCCCCTACTTTTTGAGAAGAGTCTTGAACTCCAAACTTGAGCCATCGCTGAGTCACATTATTCAGTTATTGATTTTAGCGCGTGGCTCATTGCTCAAGGCTCGTAGCTATAAAAAAGGCAGAAGCGGGCTACGCCATGATAAATTCGCTCGAAGCAAATATAAACGTTGCTACAGCCAGCCAAAAGGGGCGATGGGTCAAACGGCTGCTGACGGGGCTGGGATGTCTGGTATTGCTGCCATTGTTGCCACTACTGATAACGTGGCGGGGTGTGAGCCGGGCCAGACAATATCTAAGACTAGCCAGTATCGGCGATGAATATGCTTGTTCTCGTCGCCAGATGCAGCAGTCCAGCCAGGCCGCTACAGTTTTCCTGGCCCACCACCTCCGCCAATTGCACGAGCTACGTCAACGTTATCTAACTACCCCGTGGCGCAGCCTGGAAGAAGCCGAAGCGGGCTTCCAGCTATTGTTACAAGCCGAAGCGGTTTTACAAGCCCAGGCAGCCCAAACCGCCGCAAATTTCGCCCACCAGGTACGGAAAGGAGTAACTTCATGACCTATATTCAAAAAAAAGGTGGCCGCGCAGTCCGTTATCAAAGTGGAGGGCGGCGTTATCGAGTACCTGATCGTAGTCTGCCCACCACCCATCAGGCTGCACCAGGAGAGGCCGAAGCCTATCCACTTTTGAGCCAGCTTTGCGACTACGAAACCCTGATGGGTGGCTGGCAAGCGGTACGCAAAGGTCGCAACCAATCCACCCGCAACTGGACAGGAGCGGCAGACCGGGTATCTATGGCAAGTTTTGAAGGCAAACTAGAACGAAACCTGCAAAACCTGGGCTATAGCCTCTGGTGCGGTAGTTATCGGCCTGGCCCGATTAGCAGTTTTCAGTTACCTAAACCGGGTGGCGGCTACCGGGTGGTGGCCGCTTTGACCGTGCGTGACCGGGTAGCCCAACGCGCCGCCCTGGGTCTGGTAGAACCTATATTTGAGCTGCATTTTCTGGATTGCAGCTATGCTTTTCGGGCCAATCGCGGAGTAGGCAACGCCCTCACTCAACTGGAACAATACTACGCCGAAGGGCTACGGTGGGTGGTAGATGCCGACATCGAAAGCTTTTTCGACACAATTGACCGGGACAAAATGCTATTTTTTCTAAGCCAGCGTATTTCGGACAAACGGCTATTAGCTTTACTTGGTCAGTGGCTCAATCAACTTCCAATCAACAGACCTAAAGCTGAGTCTGCTGTCACCTCACTGCCAACCGCAGACGCGCTTGACCAAAGCAGAGCGTCCGGCCCTTCAAAACGCGGTTGGCTTACCAATGGCCTGGATTGGGGTTTGGGCCAGTTCGACGACGAGCAAGTATCGCCCCTTTATCAGCCTCCCTCCGCCGCGTATTATGCCTGGGAAGGCGAGGCCGGGCTGGAAGACCTGGCAAATCCGGCCCAACCTGATAAGCGGCGATGGCAAAGCCAGGCCCAACGGGTAAGCCGGGAAGGTGGCAAGTTAGGTTTGATGTTGGCTCGGAACGCTATCCAGCACGGTGCGAAACCATTGGGAGGCTGGTTAGGGGTGGGAGCGGTGCTTGGCACTGCTGGCACCGTCGGGGCATTAGCCTGGCGCAACCGCCAACGTTCGTCAACCAGCGACCCTTTAGGGCCGGAGCTAGACAGCCCGTCAGAGCGGCCCCCCACTCCGGTGCGGCGTGGGATAGCGCAGGGTGCGGTTTTATCACCCCTCTATGCCAATATTTATTTGCACCAGTTTGACCAGCACCTCGTCCAGCAAGGCTACCGACTGATACGCTACGCCGACGACCTGGTGATAGTATGCAGCAGCCAAAAAGAAGCTTTCAGGGCGATGGCCCAGGCCGAACGTGAAATGGCCGCTTTAGGTCTCAAATTTAAGCCGGGCAAGACTGGTGTAGTGCGGCTCAACCAGGGTTTTAAGTTTTTGGGAGCGGAACTGGACGAAAAGGGCCACTGGAACTACGGGCAGAACGGGGGCGGCTGGCTACACCACGACCATTGGCTGAAACGCCCGCCCAAAACCGCCCAGGTAGTGCAAAAAGGGCGCAAACCCATCTAAATTTGTAACTACATAGGCTGTTTGTAGGAGGCTGCTCCGCCAGCCGATGTATTCTAACCTTTCAAGACCAAACCAATCGGCTGGCGGAGCAGCCTCCTACAAGCAACAGGGCGGCTAAATAGTTACTTTAAATTTTAGCAAAGGAAGTTTGAATATGGCAGGCATTTCTACCTTGTATATTTCGCAACCGGGAACGAGTGTTCGTAAGCAGGACGAACGGCTGCTGTTGCGGCGTGGCAAACAAGTGGTGGGCGATGTGCCAATGTTAAATCTGCGCCGGGTAATTGTAATTGGACACGGTATCGAGGTCAGTAGCGAGGCGGAACTGGCTTTGGTAGAGCGTAAAATTGACTTGTATTATTTTAGCCGCAGTCTGCGCTTCAAAGCCCGTATGATCGGCGATGTATCTAACAACGCCGCCCTACGTTTCGCCCAGGCCCGCTACGTAGATAACCCGGCCCGGCAGCTGGTCCTGGCAAAAGTAATTGTCTTTGGCAAGCTGGATAACCAACGCCGCACTCTGGCTGGTCACGATGCCGCAAAAGTGATTGGCAAGCTGGGTCAGATGATGCAAAGGTTGGAGGCGGCTACCGACCTGGACAGTTTGCGTGGTTACGAGGGCCAGGGCGCGGCCCTGTACTTTCGGAGTTTGCGGGAACGGCTGGGCCAGCTGGCTGTCGAGTGGGGCTTTGAACGCCGCGCTTATTATCCGCCCCCCGACCCGTTCAATGCTCTTTTGAGTTACGGCTACAGCTTATTAACCCGCGAAATGCTGGCGGCGACTCATATAGTCGGGCTTGACCCGCATCTGGGTTTCTTTCACGCCATAGATTTCGGGCGGCCCTCCCTAGTGCTGGACTTGATTGAGGAGTTCCGGCCCGTCGTAGTTGACCGCCTGGTGATGGGGCTGGTAGAGCAGAAGATTTTGCAACTAAGCGATTTTGAGCAAATAGCAAGCTCCGAAGGGGCGGCCAGCTGGCATTTGAAAAACGCCGCCCGCCAGCAATTGTTGCAACACTACGAACAACACGTGTCCAGCTATGTCTATTACGAGCCAGAAAAACGTAACCAAACCTTGCGGCAGGTGCTGGAATTGCAAGCTCGCCAGATAGCCCATCTGATGCAGGGGCAGACCGACAGCTACCAGCCAGTTAGACTTTGAACCAGGAGTGGTTTTATGTATGTAGTAGTCGCTTATGACGTGGTGGATAACCGCAGACGCAACCGTATTTTCAAAGTTTTGAAAAACTATGGGCGGCACGTCCAATTCAGCCTTTTTGAATGTGACCTGCGAAGCGAAGATTTCCGCCAGTTGCGTCTGCGCTTGGGCCGTTTGATTGACCTGGACGAAGATAGCCTGCGCTTTTATTTTTTAGACCGAGTGGCGGTGAGCCGCATCGAGCAGATGGGGAGCGGACACGGCAGAGATTTGACTCAGGCTGGTGCTTTCTTGATGTTTTGACCAGGAACACGGGATGAGAAAGGAAAATTATTATGAGTTATCCGCGTAACTTTTCACGGCCACCCAGCCGTTACCGCCCACCGCAATATGTGGCGATTGAAGTCAGGCCACGCAACTTCAAAAAGCTGACCGGGAATGGGGAGCGACTGGCGGCGGCTTTATGCCATCTGTCTATCTTGCTCAATATCAATACTTATGTGGGCGGTCTGGCTTTTGCCGGGGCATTATGTCTGTCCAGTTTATTTCTGGCGCACCGTCCGTATCTGGCACAACAGGCCAGCCGCGCTTTGGTCTGGCAAGCTATCACCTGGGGCTTGTTGGGGGCGGTGTGGGTAACGCTGCGTTTGTTACCCGCCTGGTTAGGTGGGTTCTTTTTCTGGCCCTGGTGGGCGTTGGTCTGGTTTTGGGCTATCGTGGGGGCGATGTGGAAGGCCGGACGATGTTTGTAAATTTGGTAGCTATCTTAATTCTGGCCCGCGCCGCAGTGGGTGAGCTGCCCGCCAGCCAGCGGCCCGCCCCAGTCGGCGTACTACCCTTGACCAACGCGCAACTCAAACTGTTGAAAACCGAACTGGCTCGGTGGAAATTGGACGGTCTGGCCCGTTCGACTGCCGAATGGCTGTGGCAAAGCGAGTTACTAAAGCTAGATAGCGCAACCAAACTTATGCGGCTAACTCCGGCTGCTTATAGCTGGCTACAGCAACCGGATAGCCAACCGCCAAACTTGAAAGCCACCGGGCAAACTCAGCCCTCGCTGGTTGGCTGGTTACGCTGGCAAGCCGACGCTTTTTGTTTTGATTTCGATGGGCCTGTTTCGACCCAACCCCTCACGTATGATGCCTGGCAACTTTTCCATTTAATGTGTGTGTGCGATACAGTGGCTTTTGATGAAGTGCAAGCTACCTATAGATTGCGCCCTTCGTTACTAAGGTTAAATCAGGTGCGTTCGCAAGGCATTGGCCCAGCTATGTTGTTGGAATATTTAACGGCAGGACTGGCCGAACTCTTACCCGCGCCGAACCTCGCCACTTTTAAGGAGTGTATACGCAAGCCAAACCGTCTGCTGGCCCGCCCCGTCGTGCTGGTTGACGCGGCAGACCGTCAGAGTATGCAACCAGTAGTGGCTGATTATCGGTTGCGTAAACATCTGACCCAGCTTTTATCGCCGCGTCTGGCTGCCATTTCTCCTAAAGAGCTAGGGCTGTTCCGCCGCCTTTTGGAGCGACGCGGTATCTTCTTGCAACTCTCGCCTGACCTGACTACCAAAGCCGGGCCGCCCACCAAACTGGAATTAAAGCTGACCCGTTCCCACCTACAACTAATCATGACTGGTTTACTTTTGCTGCGGGGTCAGCAAGTGGCGAGCGGCTACACTACGCCCGAACTTGATGTTTTGCTGGCCGCGTTGGAAGCCCGCTTTACCAGCCGTGAAATACACGAGGTTCAGCATATTTTAGAGCAATTTGGGGGCAGTGCCGTGTCTGAAACAGGACCGTCTGACCAACCTTCCGAGTCAGTAAGTGCGGCAGTTCGACAACGCCTGCTGGCAGCAATCGAGAGCCAGACCGAACTGTTGGTAGAATATACCCGACCTGGACAGCCACCCCAGCTACGCCGCATCGAGCCGTTACAACTTTACCAGGAAAATAATCAGGCTTACCTTATAGCCTATTGCCATCTGCGACAGGGGCAACGTACTTTCCGGCTTGATCGCTTGCGTCTGCACGAATAACCAGAATATAACTACGCATATATGTCACTTCGAATGGAGGCTTTGCGAAATGAGGCATCTGCTGCCAAACCCTTAGCCGAAGATACGTTATCACTATGCTTGCCTGATTGACGCTGACGGCTCTGCCTATTATAATACAGGCCAGGGTCGCCAGCGCGTCCCCAAATTAATTTAGTCACCGTATTAGTAAGCAGGCATTGTAATTGTCCGAACTCAGGCGCAAACCCGAAATTGATTTCTACAAAGTTTTACAGGTAGATACCGAAGCCGAACCCGAAGTGGTGGAAGCGGCGTATCGGGCGTTGTCCAAGAAATATCACCCTGACATCAACCCCTTGCCCGAAGCCCAGGCCCGAATGTCGCAAATTAATAGTGCCTATGAGATTTTAGGCGACACGGCCAAACGGCGCGACTACAATCTGCTGCGCGGGGGTATCAACCACTATATCAAGCCGCCCGCTGCCACATCGCCTGTCAACGGTAGCTCGGCTGGCCCCACATATCGCCCGGCAACCAATAGCTCAACTTCCAACTATACCCGCCCAGCTTCCAACGCCGCTACGGGCAATACTTACAAACCGGGCAGCCCAGCCAATGCCGCCTCCGCCAGTCGCCCCAAACCTGGCCCAACCAATGCGGCTAACCCTGCCCCCCGTCCTGCCCCCACTCCAAACGCTACCAGTCGCCCGCGCAATCCCTACCAGGATGCTGCGTCACCATCCAACTCTGCCCGTGCCGAAGCTCAAAGTCGGGCTAAAGGCGATAGCAGGGCTGGACATTATATTTATGATGCCCGCAAAAAACTGTCGCCGGGTCGTTTAATCATTATTTTCTGTCTGCTGGTGGTGGCTATCGTAGTGATTGTACTGGTACAAGAAAACTTTTTGGGCAACCCGTTCGGGACGCATTTCGTGACCCGTAGCCTGTCCCCCGCCGCCAGTGCCACTTTTGTGCCTATCGAACAGTCAGAGGCAGCCCAACTTGTTACACCCACCCCCACCGTAATCACCCCCCCGCCCAGTAGTGATATTTTGAGCCGCGAAAACGCCCTGGCTTTCCTACAAACCAACAATCTTTTTGCTGGACGGGTCGGCCAAAACGATGTAACCCTGAACGGCGACACTTTACAATTAAAACTTAAATTAAGCGATAAAGGGGCTGGCACTAACGCCGACATCGCCGCGCAAACTACCACACCCCAAAATGACCCGTTGGCCCAGCTGCGTAACAGCGAAACCACCACCTACACCGCTATTTATCCGCTTTTTCGCCAATTTACGCCCCAACTTAAACATATAGTCTTGGGTTTGACCAATGCCAACGGGGATGCCCTGGTTTACAAAGCGGATGTGACGCGAGAAGCAGCTTACGGTTTTTATCCCTGGCAAATTGTCGCCGCCAATATGTCCGCCAGTGACCTGGCAAAGTTGGCTACAGATGACCGCCTGGCTTCGCACTTTGGTACAACCCAAGACGACAAGCTGCATAGCCTGTTATTAGCACCCGACGAGGCTACCCTGAACGCCGAAATCGCCAGTCGGGGCATCGAAGGGACTACGGTGACAATCGAGCCTTCGGGGACGGTTTTGGTGAGCTATCTTTTGAACCACAACGCGCCCGAAATGCAATTCGATTTTGTTAAAATAATTTACGCCCTCTACACCCGTTTTCCAAATTTTGACCGATTGCAACTAACCACCTCCGTCGGGGGGCAGGCGGGCGGCACGACGGTGTGGTGCAACCGCGAACTGTTTATCAATAAAGGCGTAGCGACGTGGGCGCAAAAATTATATCAAAATGACGTGCAGGAGTTGTACTCATCGCTGCCCAAAACCGAAGCCCTGTTGCGCCAGCAAACTACCATCAACCCGCCCACACCCCAGGCTGCCAATACGACCTTGCGCGTGCGTACCTGGCAGGTCAACATAATTAAGGCCGAACAGATTAATGGCGTTGCCAATTACGCTCCCAACGGCAACGTCCAGCTTTGGGCCATTACCGTCGAAATACGTAATGGCAGCAGTCAGCAGCTTTACCCGATGCCCGACGAAATTTTCAGCTTGTCCGACAGCCAACACCGTCTTTATCAGCCAGACATAGCCGCTTCCGTCCAATATAGCCTGAGCAACAACAGCCCTATTCTTGCACCGCTCCCCGCCTCGTCCGGCCCGACCCGTCTGACCCTTGTTTTCAGTGTGCCGCGTAGTACCAACAACCAAAAATTAAGCCTGCAAGTACGGGATAGCGAGGTTAAAGCTCAGGTTTATTTGCAGTAATTTAGAATGTAGTAGCAAATTCAGCCGGAGTTTTATTTGATATTAAGGAATTTTGTAATCAATAGTGCATAAAAAACTTTCAACCTTCAACTTAGTGGTCGGGCTGTGGCTTATTTTGAGCTTGTTGCTAACCGCGTGTGGCTCAGACTCGGCTTCCAACTCAATCACTTTCGATAAGCCTACTACTAATGCTAATGCCGATTGGCCGCAAGCCGGACACGACGCAGCCCAAACCGCCGCCAATCCTGATTTTGGAGCTATCAACTCTACCAATTTAGCTGATTTGCGAACGGCCTGGGTTTATCGGAGCGATGGGCCACTGACGCTTGCTCCGGTGGTAATCGGCTACAATCTTTACCTCAACGATGGACGCGGGCAACTCCTGGCTTTTGAACGCACGAGCGGCAATTTGCGCTGGACTTTCAGATATAGCGGGCGCGGCTCTAATAGCCCCGTCGCTACGGCTGACCGGGTGTGGCTGGCAAACGAGGCGGGTATCGTCTATGCCCTCAACGCCAGTGACGGCAAACAAGTCTGGCAACGCGCCCTTAACCGGACTGTAGTGGCCGCTCCCTCTTATTATAATGGGACGCTTTTGGTGGCAACCCTGGCCGATACCGCCAAAAATCAGCCCGCCGCGTTGCTGGCTCTTGACCCTGCCGATGGCAAGTCGCGGTGGGAATACGAACTGCCCGCCTCCAGCCTCAGCGACCCGACTACCGCCGCCCAAACTTTCCGCACTATGCCGCCTATAGCCAACAACGCTTTCTTTTTGGCAGACCGTCTCAGCCAGCTTTCGGGCGGCGTGGTGCGTATCTCTGCCGACCAGAAAACTTTGTCTTCGGCCTGGGCCAACCCCAATGCAGGTGGTTTGTTAGCCCCAACCAGGGACGGGCCGATGCTGTTTACCACTCTGGCCCGCAACGGGGCGGCGATAGCTATACCTGCCACTAAAAATTTGACCGCGCCTTACTGGTACTATCCTGGCCCCCCCGATGCCGAGTCCAACCCTGCGCCATCATCGGGTGCGTTTGCCAACCAAACTTTCGTGTGGGCCTCCAACGACTATAGCGGCCACGCTCACCTGACCGCATTGGATGAAGGAGGTAGTTCGCGTTGGGAGCAAGTTTTGGAAAGCCGTAGCCAAGCCGCCCCGACTATCGCTGCCGGAATGGTTTTCCTGGGCGACGAAAGCGGTCAGATCAACCTTTTCGATTTGAACAATGGCAAAAAGCTGTGGCAATACGCGACAGGGGCAGCAATACGGGCGACGGTTATTCCGGCTGGAGATATGCTCTATGCAGCCAGTGGCGATGGCAACTTGTACGCTTTTAGCCCAAATGCCACCAGCACCACGCCCACTTTTGCGCCCGGCCAAAACGGGACATTGGCGGTATATGCTGCACCGGACGGCCAGGGTGTGGGGCAGATTTACGCCCTCAAAGACGGGCAACCCATCCAGCTTACCGAGGGGGACTTTGCCCAATCCGACCCTGCCTATCGTGGTATGCTGCCTACCAACCTCAACCGCAGCCCGGCTATTTCACCCGATGGCCGCAAAATTGCCTTCGTCAGCTTTTCCAAAGGGGCGGCCAGCACTGCGCTGTGGCTGATGGACAGTGATGGCAGCCATTTGCAGCCGTTACCCGATACGAATGCCGAACCTACCGATCTGGCCTGGACAGCCGACAATCAGACCTTGCTTTTTGTGTCCAATAAAGACGGACAACTGTATGCCATTAATTTCGGGAGCGGCGATGGGGTGGGGTTGCACGCTTTGACCACTAACTATTACGGCACGCTGCGTTATCCTCACGCTTCGCCCGACAACCGTTACATTTTTTGGCAGCAGACCAACCGCGATATTCCGCAGGGCGTGGGCAAGGGCCGGATTGTACGGCTTGACCGCAACGGCCAGAATTTGATAAATTTAATTTCGGGGCTGAATAACCTGACAGGTATCGCCGTGTCGCCCCTTAGCGGCAGACTGGCCTACGCCGCCAACGATACAGATGGACAAAGCTGGCTCTGGCTGACCGATACCCAGGGCGGACAGCGACGCAAACTTGGGCTGGGGGTTGGCCCGCTCGAATTTGCCCCCGATGGCCGTTTGCTTTATGCTGACAAACCGGACTCAACTGCACGTATGGCTTTGCTACTTGACCCTGGCGGCAATCTTTATCCTCAAAGCAGTTCGGTCAAGATAGCCGACCAGAGTCTAAGTTGGGTCAAGCCCGATGCGAAACTCGCTGCAATATCTGCGCCCGCCTATCAGCCGTATTATTTCCCAGCCCAGGCTCTGCAAAATTTGCTTTTCGGCAAGTATGTTTTTAGTATGAACGGCGCGATTTACGAAAGTGACCCTACTGCCGTGCGGCTGGCTCAACTCACATCAGGCGGAGCTACTCACGATAGCAATCCCAAACTATCGCGGGACGGTTCGCAGATTGTTTTTGTACGTCAGGCGATGGGTGGGCCACCGCAAATTTGGGCGATGGACGCGCTGGGCCAAAATTTGCGTCAGCTTACCAGCACTGGCAGCAATATCGCCCCGAACTGGTCTGGCGATGGCAAATCCGTCGTGTATATCAGCCAGCGCGAAGCTGGACAGGGGGGGCAAGTCTGGACAATTGGAGTAGCGGCGGGCGAAAGCAGTGCCAAAGCCTTGATTAGCCAGGACAACAATGCGGGTGCGGTCTGGTCTCCAGACAACAAAACTATCTTTTTTGCCACTGACCGGGATGCAACCACGGCCAACATAGATGGAGTGAGCTATAAATCTACCAATTTGTTCCGGGTTGCCCCGGATGGCAGCGATTTGAAACTTGTCAATTCGTATAAGGTAGAGGAAGGCTGGTTAGGCATTGCTAACTTGAGCTTCCAGGCGGGGGGACGTTATATTGCCTTCGTGGGGTTGCGTTTCCAGCCTAGTACCAACGGCCCACGCACCCTCACGCCTGTTGTGGGCGTACACGATGTAGGCGGGCCTTCTGACTATAATACCAATACTAATTGTGCTGGGCTGTCTCCCACCTGGGTGTATAGTAAAGAGGTGGCGTGTATCCAGTCGCACCCCACTAAATTTGAAAACGCGGTAGCCTTCGCTCAAAGCGAGCCTGCCGGGACGTGGGTCAAGGGTATTTTTGATACCGCCAAACTACCCGACCAGCCCCTCCGTATTATGCTAGACCCGCGTCGCTGGCAAATTACAGGACTTAGTTGGGCCGAGAAGTAAGGTGACAGGCTAGAAGTCGTCAGTTAAAACCAAAACTCCGTCAATAGATGTTGGGAGTAGTCCACAAAATCTCGTTTATGATTGATATAGGTGGTATAATTAATGTCAGCGGGGCGCAAGCCGCCTTCCCAAGCCAGGGCAGCTAGTCGCCAACGAACCCGCAGCCCCCAAGTTACGTCCAAGACCAAAAAAAGTAAGGGCGATGCAGAGCGAGAAAATAAACGGCCCGACCCTCGTTTCAAGGAATTAATGGCTTTAGCGGCACGCGAAGCCGGGCTTGAAAATGGCCCTACCGAACTACCAGTGCCGCAATCCAGTAGTTCGGATATGTTGTTGACTATTCCACCTGGTACGCGGTTGGAAAATACTATATTTTATTTCTTCCGTCTTTTCGATGTGCTAGAATTCAAGGGTTGGAATGACCCGTTAGACAAAGAAAATTTTTTTAAGACCCAACTGGCCCGGATTTATTTGTGGTCGGCCCAAAACAAGCTAGAAATTACCGACGTGTTGAACGTAATCGTTTCAGCCCGTCGCCCCGAAAAAGTGTTAGAATACAGTGCCGAACTTGGCTGCCCTTTTGTCCAAACTCCGGGCCGAGAATGGCTTTGGCAAGCCCAGTGCGGCTGGCAAGATGTGGCGATTGTGGTTTGTAGTGAATTGCCGATTGAGCCGCGTTATGCTGTCTGGCTGTTGTTTGCCCCTCCCACTAGCGACACCTAGCACGAGACTCTGCGGATGTTGGCGCGGGTAGGCAAGTGGGACTTGTTGGCATTTGCGTCAACTCTTAACCCGAAGGAGTATAACAAGATGTCTTCAGAACTAATTGAGTATTACGCCCAGTTTGGTGCTAAAAAGCGCAAGCAGTATATTAAGGATTTTCGAGAGATGCTCAAAGTGCAGCTAACTGCGTTTGCAAAAGATGACCCAGAGGGTGTCGTAGATATGTTGTCAGTTTTACCTTTGGATGAGCTACTGGCTGGGTTGAAGCCCGAAGAACGTCTCGCCGGGTTGAAGCCCGAAGAACGGGAACAGTTGTTAAAATTGCTGACCAAGCAAAACCAGGAGTCTGACAGTTAAGTAATGGTATGTTATAATCGAGACGCAACATCCTGACCCTGCTCGGCGTTTTTAGATAGGTAGAAAGCACTTATACTTATAATAGTAGTAACGTAACCCGAAGGATTTTTAAACAATGAAAAAAAGCCGCCCCGCTTCCGGGTGGGCCAGCCGTTCCACACTTGTTCGGCTAAACGTGGTTATAATCGTCGGTCTAACCGTCATTTTAGGCATGATTTTTAACCCTCTGGTAACTACTCCTACCCAGGCCGGGCAGGGACAGGCTTCAAATTCCCACTCGCTTGACGATAATAGTAATACCACCGCTAGTAATTCCAATGTCAAACTGGTCAAGGCTAATAATGGGGGTACCGACTTTATTTCCGGTTCTGCTCCGGTTTATAACCTCCCAGCGAACCCGAAACAAAGCGGTGTCAACAATGCTAACGACCCCGCCACCAATCCTACCGAGGTCAATGGTCAGCAGTTTGAATATTTTAATAGCACCGGACATAGTGTTAGCGGCCCGTTGCTCCATTTTTACCAGCAAACCGGAGGGCAGACCCGACACGGCGCACCCCTGACCGAAATTGTCTCGGTCAACAACCACTATTGGCAATTCTTTCAAAACAGTGTGATGGAGTTCGACCCGCGCTACCTCGGCACTATGAGCGAGGCGAAACTAATTTCGCTCGGCCAGCAGGAAGCCGCCCACTACGATTTTGCCCCGGTCACGCCCTTTACCAACACCGTCAGCCGTTGGTACTTTCCCGAAAGCGGTCATACTTTGAGTGCGGGCTTTTTGGACTACTGGCTCAACAACGGAGACCGCGCCAGCCTCGGTTTGCCTCTGAGCGAAGAAATCCAGACCCAAGATGAAGCGGGGCAGCCAGTCACCATCCAATACTTGCAGTATGTGCGGTTAGAATATCATAGCCACGCCGCCGACCCGTCTCAAGCTATTCAAATCACGTCGCTGGGTCAGCAAGCGGCTACCACTATACTACCGCCCGCCAAACTTAGCCCCGTCGCCCTCAACTTGCTCACCGCCGCCCGCCACGTTCGCATCCCGTCTCTAATGTTCCATTATATACGGCTGGTAGATGCCCAAAAAGACCCGCTCGGCTTCGGGCTATCGGTTACACCGGATAATTTTGCAAGTTATCTGGACTACCTGCAAAGCCACGGCTTCCACACCGTCACCATCGCCCAAATTTACGACTATCTGCGCTATGGTATTGCGTTGCCCGACAAACCGATAAATCTGCGTTTCGATGATGGCTATATCAGTCACTGGTTCGCCTACCAACAGCTTTACAAACGTGGAATGACTGCCACTTTCTTTGTCATCACGCGCCACCTCGAACTTACGCCGCAACAATGGCAGCAAATTGACCACGACGGTTTTGAAGTGGCCGCTCACACCCGCACTCACCCCGACCTCAAAGGCGTGAACGACCTGGAGAGCGAAATCGCGGGCAGCAAAACCGATCTGGAAGCGATGTTGGGCCACCCAGTTCGCACCTTTGCTTTCCCCTACGGCAGCTACAACCCCAACGTAGTGCGAGTGGTCAAGGCCAGTGGCTTCGATGTTTCGGTTAGCACCAATGGTGGGGTAGATTGGAATCTGGCTGCCGCGATGCTCGAACCAACCCTGGGCATCACCGGACGCGACAGCCTCAACACTTTTATCTCCAAAGCTGAAATGAGCCTGCCCGAACTCAACGCCAGCTATTTCCCGGCGGATAGCAGCAGCGAGGGCAGTGCTACCACTACTACCAAACCTGTAGCCACCAAAAGCGCGGGTGGAAGTGCCAGCGCGGTCAAACCGACTGCTACTCCTGTTCCGGTCAACAAAAGCCAACCAACCCCCACCCCTAAACCAACCACCAAACCAACAGTTAAAAGATAAAACCGCAGCTATTGCAGACAGGCATTGCCCCTCCTAAGTAGATTTTTAATGGGGAGGTCTGCGAACCTGTCTGTGCCGACCTTTAAGGCAAGGTATAAGTGTAGAAAAAACTGGACGAGATAGCGTTGGTGGTAGCTATCAAGCTGTTGGCGGGGCCGTTCGTTTGAGTAATCAAGGCCATGCCATAAAAATTATCAGGTAGAGCCACCCCGCCTTGATATTCGGGGTAGCTGCCGTGTGCTGCCAGGTTAAAATTGGAAATTGCCAGTCCGCCACCGGATTTACGGGTCGGAGTGCCGTCGGTATTATAGTATTGGATAGTTCCATTCACATTCGCATTGCTAGTATTCAGAATAGTCAGGCCCGTAGTGTAGCCGTAGCCGCCTTTGGCAATGATAGGCAAATTCAGACTGCTGCTTCCGACTGGCACGGCTGTATAACTCCCACTGGCGATATTCAAGCTGTTGACTACCGGGCCGATCTCGTTGACTAGCATCACTACGCCGCCGCCTTCAGAGATAATGGTAACACTTCCATAAAAACCTTTGGGTAAGCCACCCACCGGAATACCATTGCCGCCGGGTGAGCCTTCGGTTCCGCCGTGATAAATAGCGGCCAGGGCGTGGGGCGCGAGAATCAGCGATGTGGGTGGTAGCGCATGGCCCTGATTGTCGTAATAGGCAATATTGACCGTAACCGGGTTGGGATTGGGATTAAGGATAGACGCGCCACTAGCATAGTCGCCAAACGCTCCGTTAAAGATGGTTGGGGCGTAAAGCATGGTAGCACCGCCGGGTTGCGCGTTGACAATAGAGGCAAATGCGTTACTGGACTCTCCTACCTGGGCCAATAACTGGCTACCCGGCGAACCAATGATTTGCGCCCAACCTACAAAACCTTCCGGCAACAAACTTTCGTAGGCTGTCAGGCTATTTAACCCCAATTCAATATGAGGCGGAAGGTTAAGATTTTGAGTAGCGTTTGGCTGCAAATTCCCGTGCTGGTCGTAATACTGCACAGTAGCCGTTACCGCCGCCGAACCGCTATTAAAAATGGTCAAGTTGGTAACGAAGCTGCCAAAAGCATTGTTCAGAATTAAAGGCGCAACCAGCGAACTGCTGGGATTGGTAGCCGCTACATAGGTAGTGCCACGAGTAGGAGTAGTCAGAACCACGCTAAGAGGTTGGCTGCTAGTAACGATAGCCTGGGCATCTTGGGTATCATAATTATCAAGGGTGATAGGCGGGGGCAAATTGGGCAAACACTCAGCTAGAGGCCCAATGGTAGCGCAACCAGGAGATGCTGAACCTACAGGATTGCCCCAATTGTAGTATTCGTAGGTGATAGTAGCCGCAGTGGTGGCATTGGTGTTTTGAATAACCAGATGACTACCTTCCGCTCCCGGTATATTGGTCAGCCAAACCGTGGGCAAGTAATAAGTATAACCTACCCGTAAGGTAAAAAGGACGGTAACTTTATCGGTAGGGTCGGCTTGGTCAACTATGTTCACAGCAGCGTTATACACCCCAACCCTTTATGAAGGAACCAATTGTCAAGACATCCGACCCATCAGTTTTTAAGTGATTTTATATCCTTTCCCATTACCACTTTTTATGATACTATTGTTGCCACCCAGGTGGAACCAATCTTTCGACACTAACCTCTAAATCTTTTAAGTGATTTATTTGCCTTTAGCTAACTATTTTTATCCGGCTGCAAGCGTCGGCAACTTGTTTGCCGACCTTGCAGTCGTAAGGCGGCTGTCGCCGCCCCGCTAATTTGACCTTTTCAAGTTTATCTGTCCGCTATATAATTCGGCTGGCGTATTATATTCCAGCGATTGATGCAGCCGACGCTGATTGTAAAATTCCATATACTCCCCAATCCCGGCCCGCGCCGCCTTTGGGCTGTCGTAATCTCGTAAATACACATTCTCATACTTTAAGTTTCGCCAAAAGCGTTCAGTAAAGATGTTATCTAAGGCCCGCCCCTTCCCGTCCATACTGATTTTTACCCCAGCTGCCGCTAACAGTTCGGTATATTGCGGGCTGGTAAAATGACTGCCTTGGTCACTGTTAAAAATCTCTGGTTTAGCTCCAGCAAAAGCCCGCTCTACCGTCCGCAAGACAAAGCCGATTTCCATTGTCTGATCTAATTCCCAGCTAACTATGTAGCGCACCCGCAAGCGGGTACCCGACCAATCTATAATTGCCACTAAATACATCCAGCCCCCCTTGAGCCGAATATAGGTCAAATCCACTCCCCAAATGTCATTCGGCTGATTGGCCGTCACTCCGCTCAATAAGTACGGATAAATCCGATGTTGTAGATTGCGTTTCGATAAATTAGGGCCGGGACAAATGCCTGCAATTCCCATCTCCCGCATATATTTCTGCACTCTTTTGCGACTTATTTCCTCTCCCTCCCGCCGTAGCTGGGCCGTTATTTTCCGCGAACCATAGAAAGGGCTATCGGTATAAATCACATCAATACGATGCTTGAGCTTAATTTCTGCGGGTGACATTTCCACTGGCCGATAGTACAAACTGGAACGGCTGATGCCCAGCAGCTTGGCCTGTACCGCCAAAGGCAGTTCGCTGCCCGCTCCTTCAATTAGGGCCAAACGTGCGTTTCTATCTAATGCTTCGACCAGATTTTTTTTCCAGCCAGCCAAGCTGGGTGGTTAATTTACCTATTTCCACATAAAGCTGTTCAGTCTGCTTTTCGTGTTCAGCTCGTAATTGCTCTAGCTCGTCGTGTTCGCCCCGTTCAAAAAGAGTGGACAGCCCATCTAAAGCCGTCTTTTTCCACTGGGTCAGCTGATTGGGGTGCAAACTGCGTTCAGAGGCGATTTGGGTCATTGTTTTTTGCTCACGCAGCACTTCTAAGACTGTTTCTGCCTTAAATTTGGCAGTAAAATTTTGGCGTTTTTCCATAAGTTTTCTCACCTAAAAATCGCTAACCCAACTGTCCGAATTCCTGGTTCCATTATA